>NZ_SKFH01000004.1 GCF_004343705.1 Flaviaesturariibacter aridisoli | reverse complement strand
TACGGTAACGATGCGCCCCGAAGGGGCGCCATATCGGTTCCGGGGTCCGATGCTCGGACCAAAGGTCACCGGGGAGCTGCCCCCCGATGATCGGGGCCAATTGGCCGGCCGGGATGCGTCATTCCACCGCCCGGCTGCGCCGGACGTAATACAGATGGCGCCCCACCATGGCGCCGCCCTCCCGCTTTCAATCCGTTCCGGCGGGCTTTGCCCGCCGGCTACCAGGATGGCACCGCTTCGCGGTGCGGGGTCTCGCCGATTCCATTCGAAGGCGAGGGCGGCTGTCGGGTAGTAAGGAACAGCACAAGTGGAGGGTTACCAAACCAATCTGAACTCAAAGGCTTAACTACCTGCGCCCTCGTAAAGCCGCGTAGCGGCTTTTTCTTTTATTGCCCCGGACTTTAGTCCTATCGTGTGGACACAATTCTTGGCCATTCCTTCCTCTTGATGGCTATTCCAATCTAATAAGGAAGTGAAAATCAATGCTCCGAAGGAGCACCGTGTCACTAGCCCCGGGCGCAAGCCCGGGGACTATGTGAGTCCTATTGGCTTCTGCGCCCCGCAGGGGCGCCGTATTGCCGCGCTGCTGCCTTGCAACATATTGTTGAATCGGGGCAGGAGCAACACGGCACCGCTTCGCGGTGCGGATGCGCCATCGCTCCGACTTCCCCGGGCTTGCGCCCGGGGCCAGTGACACGACACCGCTTCGCGGTGCATCGTTCGTGAATTCAATTGGATGCCAGGCGCGAATCATCGAAAGATCGAATTGTGTCCACACGATAGGACTTTAGTCCGGGGGCACCCGGAGCCTGTCCCGCAGCGGCGGGGCTACCGATATTCCGTCCCTTCCGGACGGTTCGCTACTAACGCACTTTCAACGAATTATTTTTAGACAGCCTCTTAGCGCCCGCATTTTCTTCCGATGCCTTACCTTGCCTCCATGCGTCAAAGCGCCGGCATATTGCTGTACCGTATTTCCACGGGTGGGCCCCAGTTTTTCCTGGTCCACCCCGGCGGCCCGTTCTGGGCCGGGCGCGAAGAAGGCACCTGGTCGATCCCCAAGGGTGAGTTTACCGAGGCCGAGCAGCCGCTGGCCGCCGCGCGCCGCGAATTTTTCGAGGAAACGGGCTTCCGCGCCAACGGCCCCTTTCACCCCCTCGGCACCGTGAAGCAAAAGGCCGGCAAGGTCGTGCACGCCTGGGCCGCCGAAGGCGACATCGACCCGGCCGCGATCCATTCCAACACCTTTCGCACCCAATGGCCGCCGCGCTCGGGCAAATGGATCTCCGTGCCCGAGATCGACAAGGCCGGCTGGTTCGATTACGAGCCCGCACGGGTTCTGGTCAACCCCGCGCAGGCAGCCTTTCTCGACGTCCTGCTCGATCACCTCCGAAACCCGCCCCAGCCTTGACCGAAACGTACTTCCAGATCCTGCTGCTGTGCACCGCGGCTTTTGCCGCCGGCTTCGTGGATGCCATTGTGGGCGGCGGCGGACTCATTCAGACACCGGTAAGCCTGGTTGTGCTGGGGCCTACCCACGCCGTGGCCTCCATCCTGGCGACGGTGAAAATTCCTTCTTTCAGCGGCACCTCGCTGGCGGCGCGGCAATACCTGCAACGCGTGCGCATCCGCTGGCCGCTGGCGGCGCTGAGCTGCGCTACGGCTTTCTTCGCCTCCTTCGGCGGCTCCCTCCTGCTGACGCAGGTGAGCAACAGCTTTATCAAGCCGGTGATGCTGCTGGTGCTGGCCGCCGTGGCGCTGTATACGTTTGTGAAAAAGGATTTCGGGCAGCGCCCCGCCCGCGATGTGCCCTACCCGGCGCAGATACGCGCGGCCGTTTTCAGCAGTCTCCTGCTCGGTTTCTACGACGGCTTTATCGGCCCCGGCACCGGCTCCTTTCTTATCCTGGCCTACATCCTGTTTATCGGCTTCGACTTCCTGCAGGCCTCGGCGCACGCGAAGCTCACCAACCTGGCTACCAACCTGGGCTCGATCACCCTGTTCCTGTTCAAGGGAAAGATCCTCTGGTTGTTTGCGCTGCCGATGGCGGCCGCCAATGCGCTGGGCGGCTACCTGGGGGCGCGTCTGGCCATCGCCCGTGGCAACCGGTTCATCCGCGTGCTCTTCCTGGTAGTAGTCGTGGGTACCCTGCTGCGCTTTTGCTACGACGTTTTTTTCCGCTGACCGGAACTTTACAAAATATTTTCGTGTCACTCTTTGGGTAGCAGCGGGCCGGTCTACACCTTTGCAGCCAACTGACCCTTCAACATGAGATTTTCGATCACCCCCCTGCTCTGCGCCGCCCTGCTCGCGGCCTGTCAATCCAACACGCAACCGGGCGCCAGCGCCTCCACCGGCGATACAACGAAAGGTAAGCCGGCCACCGCTGCAACGCCCGCGGGGCCCGGCCCCGACGCCAAGGTGGCCGACGCGGCCACCATCATGGGCCGCAAGCAAGTGCCCGTGCTGTGCTATCACCACATTTACGACGTGCCCAAGGCTACCCGCGAGTACGACGTAACGGCCAACGACTTCCGTGCGCAGATGAAGATCCTGCACGACAGCGGCTACCAGACGATCCTCCCCGACCAGTATTATAACTACCTGGCCTTCGGCACACCGCTGCCCGAGAAGCCGGTCATGCTCACCTTCGACGATACCGACGAGGAGCAGTTCTCGATCGCCAAGCCGGCCATGGACAAATACGGCTATAAGGGCGTTTATTTCATCATGACCATCTCCATCGGCCGCCCGCGCTATATGACCAAAGAGCAGATCCGCCAGCTCGCCGACGAGGGCCATGCGATTGAGAGCCACACCTGGCGCCACGACCGCGTGGACAAGTACCTCACCACGCCGCACATCGACAAGGGTACCGGTAAGATGGTGGAAAACGACTGGGACCTGCAGCTCGGCGTACAGCGCAAGAAGCTGGAAGATATCAGCGGCAAGCCCATTCACTACTTTGCTTATCCCTTTGGCATCTGGAGCAAGGAGGGCATTCCCGAGCTGAAGAAGCGCGACATCCGGATGGCCTTCCAGCTGTCCACCAAGCGCGACTCCACCGAGCCGCTGCACACGGTACGCCGCATCATCGTGCCCCCCTCCTGGAGCCCGGACGGACTGTTGCGCGTAATGAAGAGCAGTTTCAAATAGCTCGCAGATAACGCTAATAAATACGAAAGCCCCGCATAGCGGGGCTTTTTTAGTGGTTTTGATGCGCCTGTTTGCAGCGCGTTACCCGCGTGATCTGCGCGCGCCCAGCCCCGCTGGCACATTTGTTTTGTACCTGTTTGTATGCAGCCCGACCCGAAAGAAAAGGAGCCGGCACCGGTTTCGCCGCCACCTTCCGAGCAGGTGCCGAATGCCCATGCCGCCGGCGACGGAGCGCTCGAACGCTCCGATGTATCCGTGGAGCGTGGCGCCAGCGCCCCCGAAGACCTGCACGCCGAAGACCAGAACCATATTCCCTATTAATATCCAAGCAACCCACATGGAGCATCTCTTCAAAACCCAGTTGACGATCGACGGCCGCAGCCGCCATTACGACGTGTTCTTCGCCGACGATGACTACCATTTCAAGCCGCTGGACGGTGAAGGACCGGAGGTGCTCCTGCGCCGCGAGGAAGACGAATGGCACCCGCGTTCGCAGCAGGACGAGGAGCTGACGCAAACCTGCATCGGGCTGCTCGACACCTACCTGCTTTCGCAACACTGAACCGTCGTTATCCTTTCCTTAACAAGGTGTTGCGCGGATGCGCCATTGTTGCGTTCATTCCCATCCCGGTTCCACACTTGCGCCGGAAAAAGAACGCCGGCTCCGCGGATCGGGAGCCCCGGCTGCGGTTTTTCTACCTCTTGCTGTACCTTTTTTTCCCAAGTGGTCCATCTGGAACAGTGTTTGGATTTTACGAGGTATAAAACGAAGTGTTATGTTCCCCGTGTGGTTTTTCATCCTGCTGATCCTCGTGATCTCTTACCTGCTCTACATCACCCGCCCCTCCGAAGAATCGATCGTGGTGCTGGGAAAGAACCAGTTGCGTAAGCTCCAGTATTGGTTTCGCAGATAACGTGTACAACGCGCGAGCGTCACTATAAACCAATCCAATGGCGCCCTTTGGGGCGCAAGGGAAAAGAAAAGCCCCTCGCTTCCGGCGGGGGGCTTTTTATGTGCGTTTGGAACGGGTCAGTCGCGGCTGCGTCCGCGCGAAAGAGCCACCAGCAGCAGGATGAATACCGCTGCGCCCACTACCCAAACGATCGGGTTGGTGTACCAGGCGGCGTTGCCGCTTTTCGTGTTGATGTTTACGTCCACGCTTTTGGTCGCATCCTGCGCCCAGGTCAGTGCCGACAGGAAAGCGGTCATGACCGTCAGGGAAATCTTCTTCATGGTTAAGGGTTTGGCGGCACAGCTTCCAAAACCGGGCCACGGCTCAGTTGCGACTGCCAAAAAGCAGGGAACCGACCCGCACGAGGGTGCTGCCTTCCTCCAGCGCGATCCGGTAGTCGGCGCTCATCCCCATCGACAGCGTATCGAAATGCGGGAAGCGCGCCGCCCCTTTCCGGAAGAGTTCCGCCAGCGACTTGAATTCGGAACGGACCAGTGCCGGGTCGGGGCTGAACGAAGCCATACCCATCAGGCCGCGCAACCGCAGCGCTGGCAGTGCCGTGGTCTCCGGTTGTTCCAGCAGCGCATCGAGCTCGGCGGCATCGAAGCCAAACTTGGTTTCCTCGCGGGCAATATGCACCTGGAGGAGCACGTCGATGCTGCGGCCGGCTTTTTGGGCGCCCTTCGACACTTCGCGGAGGAGCTTTTCGCTGTCGACGCCGTGAATGAGATGCACAAAGGGCGCGATGTATTTGACCTTGTTGCTTTGCAGGTGCCCGATGAAATGCCAGCGGATATCGGCCGGAAGCTGGGCCTGCTTTTCCACCAGCTCCTGTACGTAATTCTCTCCGAAATCGCGCTGGCCGAGGTCATACAATTCCCGGATATCTTCGAGGGGTTTCGTTTTCGAAACCGCCACCAGGGTGGCCCCTTTGGCTTCCAGTTCTTTTTTCAGCGAGGTATACGCAGCTACATCCACACTCATTTGCCAAAATTAAAGAAGGGTCGTTTTGCAACGACCCTTCCCAATTAACTAAAAGGCGAATAAACAAATTTACGCCGGCGCGCATAGCGCGCTGCTACTTCAGGATGCTCCGGCTGATCACGATCCGCTGCACTTCGCTGGTGCCTTCGTAGATCTGGGTGATCTTGGCATCGCGCATCAGTCGCTCTACGTGGTACTCCTTCACAAAGCCGTAGCCGCCGTGGATCTGGACGGCTTCTACCGTGGTCCACATGGCTGTTTCGGAGGAGAATACTTTCGCCATCGAGGAGCTCAGGGTGTAGTCGCGCTTGGCGTCTTTGTCGAGGGCGGCGCGGAAGCACAGCAGGCGCGATGCTTCGATGCGGGTGGCCATATCGGCCAGCTTGAAGGCGATAGCCTGGTGGTTGGCGATCTCGGTGCCGAAAGCTTTCCGTTGCTTCGAATATTTGAGCGCCAGCTCGTAAGCGCCCGAGGCGATGCCGAGGGCCTGCGAGGCGATGCCGATGCGGCCTCCGGCCAGCGTTTTCATGGCGAACGAGAAGCCGAATCCGTCGGCGCCGATGCGGTTTTCCTTGGGCACCTTCACGTCGTTGAACAGGATGGTATGCGTATCGGAAGCGCGGATGCCGAGCTTGTTTTCCTTGGCGGCCACCACCACACCCGGCCAGTCTTTTTCCACGATCAGCACGTTAATCCCGCGCGAGCCTTTGGCCGGGTCGGTCTGCGCGATCACGAGGTAAACGGAAGCGGAACCGCCGTTGGTGATCCAGTTTTTGGTACCGTTGAGCAGGTAGTGATCGCCCATGTCTTCGGCGGTGGTGCGCTGCGAAGTGGCATCGGAGCCAGCTTCGGGCTCACTGAGCAGGAAGGCGCCGATATACAGCTGGCCGTCCTTTTTGCCCTGTGCCAGGGGCGTCAGGTATTTTTGCTTTTGTTCTTCGGAGCCGTAGGCTTCGATGCCGTAGCACACCAGCGAGTTGTTGACGCTCATGCCTACACTTACGCTTGCATCGATCTTGCTGATCTCTTCCATTGCCAGCACATAGCTCACCGTGTCGAGGCCGGCACCGCCATAGTCGGGACTGACCATCATGCCCAGGAAGCCCAGGTCGGCCAGCTTCTCCATCTGTTCACGGGGATATTGCATTTTGTCGTCGCGCTCGATCACGCCGGGCAGGCATTCGGTCTGCGCAAAGTCACGCGCCGCCTGCTGGATCATCCGTTGTTCTTCACTCAGTTGGAAGTTCATCATTAGCAAGAATTGTGGCGCAAATATAGGGAAACTGCCCATCCCCGGCCCTTCCTGAAGGGAACGGAGGGAACAGCATTTCCCCGCTTATCGGGGGTCAGGAGTTGGCAGGAATGCCCATGCCGGGTATCGTGAACCAGTCGTATAATTCATACACGAAGATGCCGCGGTCGCAGAGCGGGTCGCCCTGCATCCAGGCGCTGGCCTCGTCCTTGCTTTCGGTGCCGAGCACGATGATGCCCTTCAGGTCGCCCTCGTTGGTGACGGGGCCAAACAGGTGCGCCTTGCCTTCCGATTGCAGGCCGAAAAGGTGCTGCAGGTGTCCCATCTGGAGCTGTCCGAAGTCTTCACCTTCCATCGGGTCGCGGCCCGCGCGCAGGAGCAGCAGCACAAACGGTTTGCCTGTGCTCACTTTGGCCATGATTTCATCCGGACTGAATACCGTACTCATTCGCAGTATATTTTTGAACCCACAAATTAAGCAAATGGATCTGCGCCTCCTGCAAACCGGCACCGAAGATTATGAGCAAATGAAGCGCCTGCGCCTGGAAGTGCTGCTACGGCCGATCGGTGTTCCGGAAACGTACATCAACCCGGAGCGGGAGCAAAAGGAATGGTTGCTGGGGGCTTTCGAAGAGAACCGGCTGTTCGCCTGCTGCGTGCTGACACCGGTAGACGAACGACGGATCCAGCTGCGGCAAATGGCCGTGGACACGGGCTTGCAGGGAAAGGGTGTGGGGGCGCAACTCGTGGCTTTCGCCGAAGAGGTCGCGCGGCAACGAGGCTTCAGCGAGCTCTTCATGCACGCCCGCGATGCTGTGCTCGGCTTCTACGAAAAGTGCGGCTACACCGTTCGCGGCGAACAGTTTTTTGAAGTCGGCATTCCCCACCATATCATGCACCGGGATCTCTGATATCTGATCGCTGATGTTTCTTCGCCGAATAGAAAAAGGATCGCCGGGCGATCCTTTTTCTATATCAGACATAAGACATCAGAGATCCGACATTTACGCCGCGGAGCGGCTGCCGCGGCCCATCTGCTTCAGGAACGACACGTGTGCCGCTACGGCATGACGCATCTTCGGGTATTCGATATACGGTACGTCGAACTCCTGGCAAGCCTGCTTGATGATGCGGCTGATGGCCGGGTAGTGCACGTGGGAGATCTTCGGGAACAGGTGGTGCTCCACCTGGAAGTTGAGGCCGCCCACGAACCAGTTGATGACGCGGTTGTGCGGGGCGAAATTCGCGGTCGTCTTCAGCTGGTGGATGGCCCACTCGTCCTGCAGCTTGCCGGTAGCGGCATCGGGCATCGGGAAGTGCGTATGCTCCACGGTGTGCGCCAGCTGGAACACGATGCTGAGCACAAAGCCCGCCACCAGGGAGAAGATGCTGAAGCCCACGATCCAGTCAACAAAACCGACCATATAGATGGGCAGCACCACGTACAGCACCAGGTTCAGCAACTTGAAGCCCCAGAACACGAGGTGGTCGCCGGCGGTCATTTTCTTGAGCGGCATGGCGCCGATGCGGCGCTTGAAATATTTCTGGTAGTCGAGCACGAAGATCCACAGCACGTACAGCAGCGAATAAAGCAACCAGAAGTAGAGGTGCTGGTAGCGGTGGATCACGTACTTGGGCTGGGTGGTGCTCATGCGCATCCAGGGTTGGATGTCGATATCGTCGTCGACGCCGTCCACGTTGGTGAAGGCGTGGTGAATTACGTTGTGCTTCATGTTCCACATAAAGTGGCTGCCGCCGAGGATGTTCAGCGAGAAGGCGGCCAGCGTATTCACCCAGCCACGGCGGCTGAAGGAACCATGGGCGCCGTCGTGCATGATGTTGAAACCGATGCCGGAAACGACACAACCCAGCAGGATGCATTCGAGGATCGACAGGAGAATGCCGGGTGTGAAGAACACCAGGTGGGCGTACAGGAATACAAAGGCCGTCGTGAGCACGATCGCCTTGGTGTAGAGGGCCGGGCCACCCGTGGCGGGCTTGCCGGTTTGCGCAAAATACTGGTTGATGCGGCCTTTCAATTCAGTGTGGAAGGAAGGCGTGGCATTTACAAACTTGGGGACTGCCATGAACGAAGAGACTTTAACGTATGAACGAATTATTGTTTCCGGTTTGCCGGCTCAGGTTTCCTGTAACACCAGGGAATCGAGACTGCGGAGACCGACTGTTTTTTTGGATAGAAAGCCCTCCGCAAAAGGCACACCAATCCGCTTGCCCAGCAGGCGCGCCCGCGCGGTAACGGCTTCCAGGAACTGCGGACTCGAAATATAGGTTTGCGGTCCACCGGCGTTCGGGTCGTGAAACTGGGTTTTGTACGCGAGGATGGATTCCATCCGCTGCTCCCAAACCTCTGTGACATCCACCACGAAATCGGGCTCGTAAAACCGGTCCTGCAGGTATTGCAACACGTAACGGGGGCGCCAGTGTTCCTGCTCGCTGCCGTCGGTCTCCTGCGTTTTTACCTGGCGCAGGCCCGACAAAAAGCAGGCGTCGTAGATGAGCTGTCCGGCGCGGCCGTGGTCGGGGTGCCGGTCTTCCATGATGTTGCCGATCACGATGTCGGGGCGATAGCGGCGCAGGACGGTAATGAGCCGGCGCTGGCTGGCTTCGTCGTTTACAAAAAAGCCGTCACGGAGCTGCAGGTTCTCGCGGGCCGATAATCCCATGATGCGGGCGGCGTCGGCGGCTTCCTGGTAGCGGGTTTCCACGGTGCCGCGGGTGCCGAGCTCGCCTTCGGTAAGGTCGAGCACACCCGTTTTTTTGCCGGAACGGGCCGCTGCGATGAGTACCCCGGAACAGCCGAGTTCTACATCATCGGGGTGGGCGCCGATGGCCAGAATATCCAGTTTGAGCAATGCGAACAAAATTGAGCCTGCAAGATACGGCTTCGTGAGCGGTTAACGGGACGGCCCGCCGCTTTGTGAAAAGTTTGTGGGTTGCCTTAATGACTGCCGGCGGCTGCGCTAGACTGGCGCACAAAGCCCGGGCGGTAAGGATTGTTGTACCAGGAACCGTCGATCTCTTTTACAATAGACTCGATCTGCCGGTCGGTGGGATCGTTGAGGTCGTAGGGCTGCTTGAGGGTGGATCCGAAGAAAAAGGCAACGGTCTGGTACAACCGCGCATTAAAGCCGCCCTTGTATTCCTTGATGATCTCGTAGCAGTTGTTGCCGGTTTGCCGGTTGATCAGCTTCATCAACACCCGGCCCTGGTAGACCGACAGGTTTTCGAGCGGGTCGGAGAACTGCTTCCGCAGCTCGGCCTCGCGGGTCTTGATGTAAGCTTTGCGCTCGCCGCGGCCCGATACGCCTTCGAGGTGGGCGGCCACGTCGTTGAGGGTGGCACCGGCCGTGCGGGCGTACGGATAGGTCACGTAAACAGCGTTGCGGAGGCGGTTGTAGGCGGCAACGGCGCGGGCCAGTTGCTCGGGTGTCATTTTAGAGATATATACCTCGTCAAGCTCGCGGTATGGGATGAGCTCGCCCTCGTAATTGATGACCGACACGATCACGGTGTCGCGCGCGCCCCAGCGGGGCTGCGCCGACGAGTCGGCCTGGGCAGAGACGCTTGTCCCGGCTGCCAAGCTGAGAAGGCAAAAAAACGTGATGCGGACGAGCAGGTGCATTTGGGTAAATGAGACCATGAAACTACGCCATCCGCTGTTTTGGAAAACTTAAATTTTAAGGCCGGGAGTTCGGTTCAGCCGCACACGGCGCACGAGGCTCATACCAATGCCGGCGACCATTACCAGCGTGCCGAGCCAAACGAGGTTGATGAAAGGAAACTTGTATGCCTTGAGCGTGATATAGCGCAGCACCGCGTCGGATTCCTTGATGCCCAGCTCGTAGCCACCGCCCGACACGCGCTGCAACTGCACCACCAGCCCTTCCGCCGTAACGGTGTCAGCAACCGGGAACGGCTCGCCGGCTTTCGTCACCAGCAGCGGCTGAAGCGTGTAGATGGACGAGGTCTTTGCAAACACCTTCACCGTGGCTACCGAAGCGCTGTCGGTGGGTGCGAAGCCGGCCTGCGGGATGTGGTCGCGCGACTGCACGCCCTCGAGCACGAGGAAGCCCTTCGAGTACCAGGCGGTGTCGCCCGCTTTCAGGGTCTGCGGCTTGAAGGCGGCTGTATCTTCCACTGGCTTGCCGGGGTCGTTGGAAAGCGAGGTGATATAGGTGAATACGTCGTAGTTCCAGTAGTGCTTCGCATCGGGGTTCGCCATCAGGCCCGAGTTGCCCTTGTAGTTGACGAAGGCATTGGGCTTCAGGGTGAATCGCTCGCTCGAGTCTTTGCTGCTGAAGTCGAGGGCATAGAACCAGAGCGGCTTTTCGGGGTGCGCCGAATCGCGGCTGTAGGTGACCCAGTAGGCGCCCATATCGGTGGGCAGACCCTGCACGAGCGTCAGGTTTTCACCCGGCTTTTCCTTGGAGCCCTCACCCATCGGGACGAAGATCCCCGTGGTGTTGTGCGACAGCACTTCTTTCTTGGAAGAAGAAACGAGGATACCAACGAGCAGGATCCCGAAGCCCACGTGGGCCACGGAGCCGCCGGCTGCGCGGAGCTTACCGTTCATGCCGGTCCAGATAAAAGCAGCATTCGCTACGACGGCATAGAGGGCACAAATCACTGCTACCCAGATGGCGGCCATGAAGCCGGCTCCGTATACATCGTAGTTGATCTTTCCAAAACCGAGCACAAGCCCGGCCAGCACCAACGTGATGAGCGTAGGCCACAGCAGCTTGCGGAAGAGGAGCGCTTTCGGGGTGCTCTTGTAACGGAAATATTGCGTGATGGCGGTGAGCAGGCCCATGATGACGGCCACGAACACCTGGATCCGGTTGTAGGCAAAGGCGGAGTCCTCTCCCATTGCCAGCGGCTTGAACAGCTGCTTGTCGGTAAACAGGTTGCCGATCTTGTTGAGCACCGGCAGCGAAGTCATCACAATGATCGTGATGGCCGACAGCAGCAACACGAGCGACCCGATGAACATCCAGAACTCACGCGAGGAGGCTTCCTCTTCCTTGGCTACGTGCGGGATCTGCTTGTAGCGGCGGATAAACAGGAACAGCGAAGGGACCATAAAAACAGCCACGAGCGCACGCAGGTGCCACTTGGCGATGCCCTCGCCGGTAAAGGCGTGCACGGAGGTGTCCTGCAGGTCGCCGCTGCGGGTGAGGTAGGTAGAGTACAGGATGAGCAGGAAGGTCAGGATGAGAAAGAGGAAGGACGAGCGGAGCGCGTTGCCCGTATGCCGGAAGATGAGCAACGTGTGCACGCCGGCCACCAGCACCAGCCAGGGAACCAGCGAGGCATTTTCCACCGGGTCCCAGGCCCAGTAGCCGCCGAAGTTGAGCGATTCGTAGGCCCAGGCGGCACCCATCATGATGCCGGTGCCCAGCACCCCTGCCGAGAACAGCGCCCAGCTGAGGGCGGGCTTTGTCCAGGACTTGTACTCGCGGGTCCACAGGCCGGCGATGGCGTAGGCAAAGGGAATGAGTGTAGAGGCGAAGCCGAGGAACAGAACCGGCGGGTGGATTACCATCCAGTAGTTCTGCAGCAGCGGGTTGAGGTCGTTGCCGTCGGTGATCTTGCTGAGGTAGTCGGCGCTCGAAAAGATCGGCGCCTGCAGCTCGTTGCGCAGCAGCACAAAGGGGTTGGAGCCGATCTTCATTCCAAACAGGTGGATGCCGGCGATCATCGTGGCCAGCAGCACCTGCGCAAACGACACGACGGTCATCACGGGTGCTTCCCATTGGCGGCCTTTGCGCATCAGCACCAGGCCCAGCACACAATGCCAGAAGCTCCACAGGAGGAATGATCCTTCCTGGCCTTCCCAGAAACAGCTGAGCAAGTATTTCGGCTCCAGCGCGCGGCTGCTGTGCTGCCAGGCGTATTTGAATTCGAAAAGGTGGTTGGAAATGATGTAAAACAGGATGCCGAAGATGGCCAGCACGCTGAAGGCTTCAGCCGCGAAGAAGATCCGCGCCAGGCGGCGCCACTGGTCTCCTTCCGGCGTGCCGCGGCGACGCGCGGCGAAGAAATAGGTCACGGTGGCGGCCAGGGAGGCGACCAGGGAAAGGATCACGAAAAAGTGGCCGATGCGGCCCGGTAAGAGTTGCTCGCCGATATAGTCCATTCGTCAGGGGGTGCTTAGTAGGATGCCGGCGCTGCCTGCGAATTGCCCGGCAGGGATTTGGCGGCCTGGTTCATGTCGTCCTTGTATTTGGAGGGACACTTCATCTGCAGTTTCGTGCATTCAAAGTGGTCGCCGCGCATATACCCGTTGAGGTCGATGCCTTCGCTCCGCTCCATGTCGGTTGGTTTGGCGTTGCTGTACACCACGCGGGTGCGCTTGCCGTCCTGGTCCAGCGCGTAAAAGATGGTCTTGTTGGGATCCTTCACCATATCGTATTCAATCGGCGCGCTCTTGTCGAGCTTCACCTTGACCACCACGAATTTGTTGGTCTTTTGAGCCGCCGATGCGAAGGTTTCGTACGTCGTAAGGTCCTTGATAAAAAAGGACATGCCGACGATACCACCGATAACCAGGAGCAGGAGGATGATGTGGATCTTTTTCATGTTTGCCGGATAACGGCGCAAAGGTAGAAGAAATCTCCCGACAGCCGGGCCGGTCTATCCTGATTTTCCTCAATTGGGGCGCTTTAACAAGGTCTTAGGGAAGATGCTTCAGGTCTTACGGTTCTGAAGGTTCTTATGGTTCTGAAGGTTCGCGGTACAACTCAGGGGAAATCTATTCGCCGAAGGCCAGCAGCTCATCAACCATTAAAACCCTAAGAACCCTGAAAACCTTACAAACCCTCCCCGAAGTCTTTAACCGCACATTGGCACCATTCCGGCGATCGTTTTTTGCGGGCCCGCTAAACGGGCCTAACTTGCACCGCCCTTCACAACAGGCATTCATATGACCGATCTTTCCGCATTCGACCCGAACAGCGCCGGCAATCCGAACAACAACGTTTTCGGCCTGCCCTTTACCGAAGAGGAAGCGCGCCTCGTGATCCTCCCCGTACCCTGGGAGGTGACGGTATCTTTCGGCTCCGGCACCGCCCGGGCCGCCGAGCAGGTAATGAAGGCCTCGCTGCAGGTGGACCTCTTCGATCCCGATGTTCCGGATGGCTGGAAACAGGGTTTTTTCATGCGCGAAACCGACCGCAAGATCCTGATGAAGAGCGACTACCTGCGCAAGGAAGCCGAGCTCTACATCGACTACATCTCCAACGGCGAGATCGTGGGGCAGAACCAGTTCATGTGCAAGTCGCTCCGCGAGATCAACGAAGGCTCGTACTTCCTCAACAACTGGGTGCAGCAGCAAACGAAGGCCCTGCTCGATAAAGGCAAGCTGGTGGCCCTGCTCGGCGGCGACCACAGCACGCCGCTCGGCTTTTTCAAAGCCCTCGGCGAAACCCACGGCGATTATGGCATCCTGCAGATCGACGCCCACTGCGACCTGCGTGTGTCTTACGAAGACTTCGTGTATTCGCACGCCTCTATCATGTACAACACGCTCAACGAAGTTCCGCAGGTGGCCAAGCTCGTACAGGTGGGCATCCGCGACTACTCCGAAGGCGAATACAATTATATCCGGGAGAACAGCGGCCGTATCAAAACCTACTTCGACCGCGATATCCGTCACCGTCAATATGAAGGGGAAACCTGGAAGGCCATCTGCGAAGAGATCGTATCGCAGCTTCCCGACAAGGTGCACATTTCCTTCGATATTGACGGCCTCGACCCGAAGCTGTGTCCCAACACCGGCACACCGGTGCAGGGCGGCTTTGAAACGGAGCAGGTGTATTACCTGTTCAACAAGATCCGTGAGTCCGGCAAGAAGATCATCTCGTTCGATCTCAACGAGGTCAGCACGTCGGAGAACGCCTGGGACGCCAACGTGGGCGCCCGGGTGTTGTTCAAGCTTTGCAACCTGCTGGTGGCCGCAAACCCGCAGTAGGGAATGGGGTAATGGGATAATGGGGAAATGAAGAATGAGAAATGTTATCGGCCGCTATAACTATGACGGATGGTAGGTCCCTGATTAGTAGGTCCCTGTTACCAATTAACCAATTAACCAATAGACCAATAAACAATGTCCACGCAGTTCCATATCCCGGTTCGAATTGAATCGCTCGAAAAGCGCCGCCGCATGACCGGTGTGCTGCATATCGTGGCGGGCTTCTACCTCCTGGCAGCAACGGCCAGCTGGCTGCTGCAGCGCAATCTCCAGGGCGTTGCCGGGGCATTGCCCTTTGTGCTGGTGGGCCTCGCCGCCATTGTGTATGGCATCCGCCGCCGCAAGCTCGACCCGGCCGTTCGTTACAACAGCGCGCTCCGCGGCCTCGAAGCCGTGGCCATGGGCCTGCTCGCCCTCACCCAGGAAGGCATTGCCTCCTACGGCTTGTATGCCTGGACGGCCCTTTCGGTGATGCTGCTTTTTTCGGAGAAAGTGCTGTTCCAGCCCTCTGTGATCGAGCTGACCGAAGCCGGCGTTGGATTGCCCGGAAGCCCGAAGCCGCCCGTGCTGCCCTGGAACGAACTGGAAAATATCATCATCCGTGCCGACTTCCTGACGCTGTTCCGGCACGATAAGAAATACGTGCAGCTCGAAGTGACCCAGGCCCCGGACCCGCAGCAGCTGGCCGCAGCCGACGCCTTTGGCAAAGCGCAAATCCGTAAACAGTCAACAACCGCTCCCCATGTCGCTTAACGCATCACCCTATATCCTGTATTCCGACGGGAACGGCAACATCTTCGAAGACCTGTCGCTCTACGTAGTGGGCCGATCGGGCTGGGATGCCCTGCCGGTTCCCGAAGACGAATGGATCGAGCTGCCCGAAGGCGGCCAGCTATACGAGCTGCCCGGCCGCCGCGGTATCGGCATCGACGTGAATACGGGCGAGATGCGCCTTTGCGACAAGGGCTGGGCCGTGGCCGCTTTCGTGCCGCCTGCCCATACTTCTTTTTATATGGCGGCCTTTGAGACCGGCCCCGACGCCCCCACCCTGCCGCTTTTCAGCTACGTGGCCGTGGGCTGGCACAACGAAAAATTCTATGTTCCCGCCGTTCGCATCGAGCAGGACATCCGCCAGGAATGCAGCGGCTTCGACGACGGCAAGGTGCAACAGGGCGTGAGCGACCTCATCGCCGCCTACCCCCACAACCGCCTCGTGGCGCACCTCGCCAACAACTGCGCCCTAACCTATAATTGCCCCGCCGCCCGCAACTATTTCATGGGCCGCTGGGAGTGCCCCATCCCCTCTTCGCCGGCCTGCAACGCCAACTGCGTCGGATGTATCTCGTTCCAGCCCGAAGACGAGACCATCGTGTCGCCGCAGGACCGCCTCACCTTCAAGCCGACGGCGGAAGAGATCGTGGAATACACGGTGCCCCACCTCGAGTCGGCGCCGTTCCCGATCGTGAGCTTCGGACAAGGCTGCGAAGGCGAGCCGCTGCTGATGTGGGAAACGATCCGCGAGGCGATTGTAGAAATACGAAAGCACACGAAGCGCGGCTCCATCAACATCAACACCAACGGTTCCAAGCCGGCGGCGGTACGCGCGCTCTGCGAGGTGGGCCTCGACTCCATCCGCGTCAGCACCAACTCGGCCCGCCGCGAGATCTATATGCCCTATTACCGGCCCAACAACTACGACTTCAACGACATCGTGGAAAGCCTGAAAGTAGTGACCGAATTCGGCGGCTGGACCTCCATCAACTACTTCGTGTTTCCCGGTATGACCGACTCCGTCGCGGAATATGAAGCGCTGCGGAAGCTCATTCGTGAAACGGGGCTGAAAATGATCCAGTGGCGCTCTTTCAACATCGACCCGGACTGGTACCTGGGCAAGATCGGTGCCGGCGAAACGGGCGAGTGTATGGGTATGAAGCAATTGCTGGAGCTGCTGCAGGAAGAATTCCCGCACCTCAAATACGGCTACTTCAACCCGCCGATGGAGCGGATCCAGGGCGACTACCTGCAGGATTTCGCGCACTAGGCTCCCGCCGGGAAGTCCGGTCGGTGGCCGCGAAGGCAAATGCCCCCCGGCCAAGACTGGTTTCGGTCCGTCCAAGACGGGTATCCCGCCTCGAATGTTGCCCCCCCCCGTTTGGAACGTTGCGGGCCCCCGTTCCATGTTGGAATCGTCATTTTGAACGTTGGAAACGGCGATTTGAATGGTACACCCCCCTCCCTGGCCATGCGCTGTTGCGATTGGAACGTTCCAATCGCGGTCTTTGCGGTTCGGTTCGTCATTCCCGGTGTTGAAAAAGTCGGCTGGAAGGTTGCACGCCCCCTTTCCAACGTTGAAATTCCCGTTCCGAATGTTGGAACCGGCGCTTTCAATGTTGCCTCCCCCCCATCGAACGTTACTACCCCCCTGAACGATACGATCCCCCCGGCGTTTTCCATAATTGCGGCTTTCTACTGCATCAACCTTTAAAACCTCCAAAACCTCCAAATCCTTTCAAAACCTTCCCCCGCCTGTTGCCTTACTGTTAAAGCTTCCCCGCCTTTCCGGCAGCCGAAGGCAATTTCCCTAACTTTTCCACCGTTACTCAGTCAAAAGCGGGAAGCAATACTTTTGTATGGCCAATTATAGCACCATGACGACCACCTGGGATCAGCAACGCAAGCGGCAGGCTTTGATTATTACCGGCGCCACGGGCGCGGCCCTGCTGCTGCTGTTCATACTGCTGAAATGGCCGATCCCCACCGTGCCGCCGCCCGTAGCCGAGCAAACCATCGAGATCGACCTCGGTGACGTGAACCTCGGAAACAGCGATGTGGGCTCCGGTAAGGACCAGCCCCAGGTGCCCGGCGCCCCCGCGCCCGGCCCCACGTCGTCCGTGCCCACACCGGCATCGTCGTCGCCCTCATCATCGTCTTCCACCAGCGACGCCCGCACCGTGGAGACCGACGACCATTCCGACGGCCCCGCGATCCGCAACCCGGTCACGCCGAACCCGAAGGGTACCACCGTTAATTCCGATAACAACGCGGTAAAGCCTTCCAACAATCCGCCCGCCCCGCCGGCCCCGAAACCCAAGGCGGTGTTTGGTGGCATCCGCACGCCCAACGGCACCGGGCCCGGCGGGAATGGCGCCGACTCCTACAAGCCCGGTACGGGCGAAGGCCCCGGCAACGGCCCCGGCGACGCGGGCGCTCCCGGCGGCAATCCCAAAGGCACCGTGCACCGCAACGACCGCGAGGTGGTGCGTGAATATTATTTCCAGAGCGACCTGCCCCCGGCCACCGTCAAAGCCGAACTGCATATCGACCCGAGTGGAAAAGCATCGCTGCGCCGGATCGTCAACGGCTCGATGAGCAAGTATAAAAACGCCATCCAGCAGTACCTGCCGGTGATGAACTTCAACAAGAGCGACCACGAGTCGGTGATCGTGTACACCTTCAACTTCCGCACTTCGGGCGGGTAGAGAAAGAGCCCGGATTATTATGATTTCTTAAGTTTTGCGCGGACTTTTGCGTTGATGACTTACGCGGAAACGATCGATTTTTTATACCGTCAGCTTCCCATGTTCACCCGCGACGGGGCCTCGGCCTTCAAGAAGGGGCTGGACAATATCCGCGCGCTCTGCGCAGCCCTGGGCGACCCGCAAACAAAGTTCCGCACCATCCACGTGGCCGGCACCAACGGTAAGGGCTCCGTGAGCCATATGCTCGCCGCTGTGCTGCAGCAGGCCGGCTACCAAACAGGGTTGTACACCTCCCCGCATTTATACGATTTCCGCGAGCGCATCCGGATCAACGGGGAAAAGACTACGGAAGCGTTTGTAGTAGCTTTCACGGAGCGCATCCGCCCGATCATGGAAACAGTGCAGCCTTCGTTTTTCGAGATCACGGTAGCGATGGCCTTCGCGTATTTCGCGGAGCAGCGTGTAGACGTAGCCGTTATCGAAGTGGGATTGGGCGGGCGTCTCGACAGCACCAACATCATCCTGCCCGACCTGTCGGTGATCACCAATATCGGCTGGGATCATATGAACCTGCTGGGCGACACCCTCGAGTCGATCGCCGCTGAAAAGTCGGGCATCATCAAACCAGGTGTGCCCGTGGTGATCGGGCAGTGGCAGGGCGCACCATCTGAAGTGTTGAAAAAGCGCGCGGAGGAAATGGGGGCACCCTGTACTGTGGCCGGGCACCGCTGGGGCGTCCGCAGCCTGTCCGTTGCCGCACAGAGCCGCAGCGTGGAGCTTTACGACCGCTACGGTCCGTTTTCGATAGAATTGGAACTGGACCTGCCCGGCACCTACCAGGAAGACAATGCGCGGACGGCCTGGACTGCCTTGCTGCAATTGCGGGAGGCCGATTACGCGATCCCCGAAGCGGCGATCCGCGCGGGCTTGCGCCAGGTGCGCGCGCTGACGGGGCTGATGGGCCGCTGGGAGGTACTGCGCGAGACGCCGCTGCTGGTGCTCGATGTGGCCCACAATAAAGACGGTCTCGCCCAGTTGCGCCGGCAGTTGCGGGAGGCGAAGTACGGCCTGCTGCACCTGGTATTCGGAATGGTGCGCGACAAGGATGCGGAGAGCATCCTGCCCCTGCTTCCGGCCGCTGATGCGTATTATTTCACGCAGGCCCACATTCTCCGCGCGCTGCCGGTAGGCGAGCTGGCGGAAGCCGCCGCGCAGGCCGGGCTTACGGGGGCGGTTTATGAACACGTAAACGATGCAGTGGCCGCGGCGCTCGACCGGGCCGCTCCCAAGGACCTGGTGCTGGTCTGCGGCAGCATATTCGTGGTGGCGGAAGTGGACCGCGAGCGGTTTGCTTAAAGGTTCAGCTCGCCCAATTCCATCAGCGCGTAAAAGATGCAGTTGACGTGCAGGCTTTGCATCATCCTGTTTTCCCGCACTATCGCTTTTACTTCATCGATGCTGAGTTCCAGCACTTCGATCTCCTCGGATTCATCCAGCTTTTGCGCGGAGGTGCGGCTGCCGCCGGTGGCCAGGAAAAAGTGGGTGAAGTTGTTCGTCGTGGAGGCATTGGCGGACACCTTGCCGAGGCACTTCCAGCTTTCGAAAGTGTAACCCGTTTCCTCCTCTACCTCGCGCCGGCAGGCCGCTTCCATCGACTCGCCGTGCTCCGACACGCCGCCCGGAAGCTCGGTCTCGATACTGTCGATGCCGTGGCGGTATTGCCGCACAAGCAGCACCTTGCCTTCCTTGGTCAATGCAAAGGCATTGACCCAATCGGAGTATTCGTTTACGTAAAACGCCGGGATCACCGTCCCGTTGTCCATCCGGCATTTATCCTCGCGGATGGTGAGCCATTCTTTCCGATGCAGGTATTTCGATTCGAGGATCGTCCATTTTTCCATAGTGCTTTCTCAACTACAAACCATAAACTGTTACCAACCGCTTCGCTCCCGCAAGCCCGTGATATGCGCCGCATGGTGGCGGCAGTGCCAGGCGTAAAGTCCGAGCAGGAACCAGAGCGTCATCTGTCGCTTGTGTTCCGGGTGGAATACCGTGCGTTCCTCCCAGGCGCTGTCGGGGATGGATTTCAGGAATACTGTCCACCGCTGGTGCAGGGCGTATAAAAGGGTCACCGAGATATTCACGGGCAACTCCCGAACATCGGCGAGCTCGGCCCACTGCTTTTCTTCGTAGGGCTTGATTACCGGGTTTTCCTCGGTCATCCCCAGCTTGAAGCGGATGTACGCATTCATGTGGCTGTCGGCCAGGTGGTGCACCAGCTGGTGCACCGTCCAGCCGCCGGGCCGGTATGGGCTGTGCAGCTGGTCTTCGCCCAGGTTCAGCAGTGCGTTCTCCACGGTGTTCGGGAGAAACTTGATGTCGGCGATCCACTCCTGCTTCTGGTCTTCGGAGAAAGGCTTCGGCTCGTATTTCCCGATGGGGTAACGGAGGTCGGAGGCAGCGTCCATTTTGATCGGTTTATAATGGATTATTGGGTCCTGGCTAATGACTCCGTTGCTCAGCGCAGGATCTGCAGCAGCTCCACATCGAATTCCAGCGTTGCGCCGCCAGGGATTCCGGGAACGCCATTGTCGCCATAGGCAAGGTTGGAAGGGATCCAGAGGCGCCATTTGCTGCCTTCAGGCATCAGGGGCAGCACTTCCTGCCAGCCTTTGATCAGTTGCGTCAGGCGGGCCGTAAACGGCTGGTTGCGGCGGTAGGAAGAGTCGAATTCCTTGCCGTCGAGCAGGCGTCCGGCGTAATGGGCCTTGATCTCGCTGTTGGCTGCGGGCTTGTTGCCGCTGCCTTCCTGCAACACCTGGTACTGGATGCCGGAGGGTAGCTCGGTGATGCCTTCCTTCTTCTTGTTCTCTTCCAGGAAGGTGGCACCTGCCTGCTTCTGTTCGTTGATCTTGTCTTGCTTGGCGCCTTGCAGGCGATCGAATAAGCTCACGGTAAAAGGGTTAAAAGGTTAATTCGTCTATTGGTTTATTAGTTGATTGGTAAGTGCTGAACCTACCGACAACGTATCCTAAAAAATGTTCTGATTAATTCCTCATTATTGATCCTGCGCTCTACTCGCGTAGGGAATGGCCGGTAAGATGAATGAATACGTCTTCGAGGTTGGCGAGCTTCACCTGTTTTTCGCGTTCGAAGCCGGTGGCTACGAGCTGGTCGATGAGCGCGTCGGGCGAGGCCAGGGCTGCGATCTTGCCGGCTTCCATGATGGCCACGCGGTCGCACAGGTACTCGGCTTCGTCCATATAGTGGGTGGTGATGATCACCGTGGTGCCGCGCTCACGGATGCCTTTCACAAGGTCCCAGAGATTGCGGCGGGCCTGCGGGTCGAGGCCCGTGGTGGGCTCGTCGAGGAAGATGATCTTCGGGTCGTTGATCAGTGTGGTAGCGATCGAAAAGCGTTGCTTTTGTCCGCCGCTGAGCTCCTTGAATTTCGCCTTTGCCTTGTCGCGCAGCTGCACCTGGCCCAGCAGTTCCATGGGGCTGACATCGCGGTTATACAAACCGGCAAACAGCTCGACCAGCTGCACCAGGTTGAGGTTGGGATAAAATCCGCTCGTTTGCAATTGCACGCCGATGATCTTCTTGATCTCGTTGGGGTCGCGATCGAGGTCGAAGCCGCTCACCGTGACGGTTCCCGAGGTCTTCTCGCGCAGCGTTTCAATGATCTCCAGCGTCGTGCTCTTCCCCGCGCCGTTGGGCCCGAGCAGCCCGAAGATTTCGCCTTCCTGCACGTCGAAGCTGAGGCCTTTTACTGCCTGGAAAGAACCGTAGTTCTTCACGAGGTTGCGCACTTCGATGATGTGGTTCATGGAGGTAAAGGTAGAAAAGGGGAAGAAGCGATTGGAACCGCGAAGAAAAAAAGAAAATCCGCCTGCGCTAAAGCTTCGGCGGACGGGAAAATGACGGGTTACGAACAGCCCCGCCACTGGCGGGGCTGTTCCTGTATCTCTTCGCGAAACGCTTATTCGCTATTTTTCTCAGCGGTTACGAGCCTTATCAGCTTAGCCAACTTTCTCTTGCGAGGGCTCCAGGCACTCGTCCAGCTCGGCCATCATACCCTTGCTGCCCACAAAAAAGGGCGAGCGCTGGTGCAGCTCGGTGGGAACGACGTCGAGGATGCGTTGCTTGCCATTGGTAGCCTTGCCGCCGGCCACTTCGGTGATAAAGGCGAAAGGATTGCACTCATACAGCAGGCGCAGCTTGCCTTTGGGCTTATCGGTGGTGCCGGGGTACATAAAGATGCCGCCCTTGATCAGGTTGCGGTGCACGTCGGCCACCATCGACCCGATGTAGCGCTGGGTATAGGGACCGCCGCTGTCTTTCGTTTTATTCTGGCATAGGTTGATGTATTTGCGCACGCACTCGTCGTACTGGAAGAAGTTTCCATGGTTCACCGAGTAGATCTTGCCCAGCTCGGGGCACTTGATGTCGGGGTGACTGAGGCAGAACTCTCCGATCGAAGGATCGAGCGTGAAGCCGTTCACACCGCGGCGCGTGGCGTACACCAGCATTGTGGAAGATCCGTAAACTACGTAGCCGGCCGCCACCTGCTTGGCCCCGGGCTGCAGGAAGTCTTCGAGCACCACGGGCGTTCCTTTCGGCGAAAGGCGCTTGTAAATGCTGAAGATGGTACCGATCGACACGTTGACATCGATATTGCCCGAGCCGTCGAGCGGGTCGAACAGGCAAACATACTTGGAGTTCATGCTCACTTCGTCTTCGAAGGCCACGAAGTCGTCGAGCTCCTCGGAGGCAAAGCCGGCGCAGGAAACACCGCGCTGGAGCACGCCCCAGAACTGGTTGTTGGCATAGATGTCCAGCTTCTTTACTTCCTCGCCCTGAACGTTGGTGGTACCGTAGTCGCCGAGAATGTCTACAAGACCGGCTTTGTTCACTTCCACATTAACGCGCTTGGCCGCCAGGCCGATGTCGCGGAGCAGGGTCGACAGCTCGCCTGTGGCGTTGGGCAAGGTGCGGATCGATTGGAGCGTGAATTCGTCGAGCGTGAGAATATTCCGGTTCACAGGAGCCATACGTAAGCTGTTTGGGTTCGCGGCAAATGTACGGGCTCCGGGCTTAGCAGCCGCGCCCGTGCAATATGTACTCCGTACACCAAAGCCGCGGGTGGCGCGGTTTCCGTATCTTGGCGCACAACAAGAACCGTATGAAAAAACTGTTGCTGGCCCTGCTTCTCGGTGCCGTTTTCACCGCCGCCCACGCCCAAAGAAAGGAACCTTCCGTGGAGGTGTTGTCGAAGGGCACCAGGACGAGCCTGCGCGGCCTGAGCGTGGTAGACGACAACGTGGCCTGGGTGAGCGGCTCCGGCGGCACCATCGGCCGCAGCACCGACGGCGGCGCCACCTGGAAGTGGACCGTGGTGAAAGGATTCGAGAAGCGCGACTTCCGCGACATCGAGGCGTTCAGCCCCACGAAAGCGATCATCATCGCAGTGGATTCACCGGCTTACATCCTCAAGACCATCGACGGGGGAGAAACCTGGAAGCAGGTATACGCGAACCACACGCCAGGGATGTTTCTCGATGCAATGGAGTTCTGGAACGAGCAGGCCGGCATCGTGGTGGGCGATCCCATCGGTGGGCGCCTCTTCATCCTGCGCACGTTCGACGAAGGCGAAACCTGGCAGGAAGTGCCTTTCGACCACCGCCCGGCAGTAGACAGCGGCGAAGCGATGTTCGCTTCTTCCGGTACCAACGTTCGTGTGCTCGATCGCGATGAGGCCGTGCTCATTACCGGCGGGCGCCGCTCGCGCGCGTTGGTGCGCCATGAAGCTATTGTATTACCACTGGTGCAGGGGCTGGAAAGCACAGGTGCCAATTCCATTGCCGTGCAGGACTTTCGTACCCGTAAGGGCGGAAAGCATATGATCGTGGTGGGCGGTGACTTTACGAAGGCCGCGCAGGATTCGCTCAACTGTTTTTACAGCAACAACCGTGGCCGCAGTTGGGTGGCGCCGGATGTGCCGCCGCATGGTTACCGCAGTTGTGTTGAATACCTGTCGAAGAAGAGCGCCGTCGCCTGCGGCCTCAATGGTGTTGATATTTCCTATGACGGCGGCCGCAGCTGGACCTGGATCTCGAAGGAAGGTTTCCAAGTGTGCCGGAAAGCGAAGAAGGGAACAGCCTTGTTCTTTGCCGGAGGAAATGGAAAGGTGGGCAAGCTGAAGGTACATTAACGCGACACAAGGCCGTGTCGGGCCTGTATCGCCTCCAGGAACCCGTCGCAGTCATCGGGGCTGATCACGATCTTATTACCGTTCTTCATCCGTAGTAATACAGTCCGGTCGCGGCGGGTGAGGTACCAGGTCATCGCACCAAGCTTCCGGTTGGCGAAGCGGCCGTAATATCCGAAAACGCCACCGATCCCGAAGATGCGCAGCGACCAGCTCAGGTCCTCACGATCCAGGGCTTCTGCCTTCTGAATGTCCGAAAACAGGATGGTTTTCGTCCGCCACGGGCGATGGATCAAAAGTGCATTTTCGGTCAACGTCAGCGCGGTTACGCGGAAGCCCAGGCAAATGACGATGATCGAAAAAAGGAGCGAGATCGTAATGGCAATTGGCAGCCCTTGCCTGGGAAACTCCACTGCCAGGTGTACCTGCACGGTCAATACAAGCGCAAACAGCGCAAATACGAAAATGGTCACGGCGCGGGCGCTGCGGTCCATGCTGCTGTTGAAACGCATAGCGGTATCGATACGATTTATTGGACCTGTTTCAGCAATTCCGCTACACTCGGGCGCTGCCGGAAATTCTCATTGAAATACCGGTAGGTAATGGTGCCGTCGCGATTGACGATGTACACGGCCGGCACGGGCAGCCAGGCGGTCTCTTTCTGGTTGTTGGTTTTCAGCAGGTCGATGTCGCCGGCCTTCATCCGGCTGATCGTCCGGGCATCCACCTGGTAGGCGACGGCGTAGGCCTTGGCCAGCTTGGCATCCGCGTCATAAAGGATCGGGAAGCTTGCCCCCGTTTTCTTCACAGTCTCCTGAACACCTTCCGGCGCTTCGGGCGTAATGGCCACCACCTGTGCCGATTTTTCCGTTAGTAGCTGCAGCGAATCCTGCAGCCCCTTGAGCTCCTTATTGCAATAGGGGCACCAGTTGCCGCGGTAAAACACGATCAGCACCGGTCCTTTTTTACGCAGGTCCTTCAGGCTGACGGATTTCCCATTCTGGTCTTTCAGGTTGAATTCAGGCGCCTTGGAGTTGATGAACAAGCCTTCGGGCTTGTCTTGTGCCGACACGGCGAGGCTCAGCGCGGTGAACAGGGTCAGGAAGAGGGCTTTCATAGCGTCAAATTTAAGCGGCTTCGCGAAATAGACTGCCGCCCTTAACAAAGCGTTGCATCCTCCTACTGGGCATAGGGTGACCGGGCAACCCGATGTCAGCCCGCGTGCACTTACTTCTGAAACATGAACCAGGCGGCACCCAGCAGGCAGCCGAAGGAAGCGATGTAGCGCCAGTGGAAGGGTTGCTTCATTACGAAAACGGCGAAGAGGCAAAAGATCACGAGCGTGATCACTTCCTGGATCATTTTCAGCTGAAACAGGTTGATCCCCTCTCCCGCTCCTGCCCTGTTCGCTGGCACGGTGAGGCAGTATTCGAAAAAAGCGATCCCCCAGCTGATCAGGATCGCCTTCCACAACGCCATACCCCTGTCTTTGAGGTGGTAGTACCACGCGAAAGTCATGAAGATGTTCGAGAAGACCAGGAGAATGATGGTGCGCATGCCGCGAAATTATTGCTTCACCACTTTCCATGCAGCACCCTTCTTCCGGGCTAAAATGAAACAGGGCCCTTTCTAAGGACCCTGCTTAAGAGTTTGGGGAAAGAATAGACAGCCTTTTTAGTTGGTTGCCGTTGCGAGGTTGCGGAAGTCCACCGGAACGAGCTTGCTCACGCCCGGCTCCTGCATCGTAACGCCATAGATCACATCTACCGTGCTCATGGTGGTCTTGTTATGGGTAACGATGATGAACTGCGAGTTGTTGGAGAATTCGCGGATCATGTTGGTGAACTTGCCCACGTTGGCATCGTCGAGCGGGGCGTCCACCTCATCGAGGATACAGAACGGTGCCGGTTTGATGAGGTAGATAGCGAAGAGCAACGCGGTGGCCGTCAGCGTTCGTTCACCTCCCGACAGCTGGCCGATGGAACTGGGCCGCTTGCCCTTCGGCTTGGCCATGATGTCAATGCCGGTTTCCGCCAGGTTGTCCGGGTTTTCCAGGATAAGGTCGCACTGGTCGTCTTCGGTAAAGAGCGTTTTAAACACACGGATAAAGTGCTCGCGCACGGTAGTGAAGGTTTCGAGAAACTTCTGGTTGGCCGTCGTTTCCACCTCGGCGATGGTTTGCAACAGGCTTTCCTTGGCGCTCACGAGGTCGTCTTTCTGCTCCACGATAAAATCGTAGCGTTTCTTCATTTCGTCGAAGGCCTCGATAGCCGTTGGATTTACTTCCCCCAGGTTTTCCAGGCGCTTCTTCATGCGCTCGGCTTTTTCCTGCAATTCTTCAGCGGGCACCTCGCCTTTGCGCGGCTCGTCGATAATGTCTTCAATATTGATGCGGAACTCCACGTTGAGGCGTTCCTTCATACCGGCGAGCTGCAGCTTCACGTCGGTCAGCTTGTCGCGCATGCTGTTCAGCAGTTGCTCCACCTGCTCCTTTTCCTTTGTCAGGCCGCGCAGCTCGCTTTCTTTGGCGGAGAGCTGATTGCGGATGTTGTAATAGGCCTGGTCCCGCTCGTTGAGTGTCTGCTCCTCCGTCTCCCGGCGGCGCATCAGCTCGTACAGGCTTTCTTCCGTGTCCTTCAGGCTGCTTTCGAGCTGCTCCAGCTGCTCGCTGGTTTCGCCGAGTTGCTTCGTGCTGTTCTGCACTTGCGTGTGCAGGTCCTGCAGCTGGTTGCTCTTGAAGGTAAGCTCCTGCTTCAGCGCCGAGATCTTGCTTTGCTGGCGCGTCAGGTTCAGGTTGGCGTTGTTGTACTGGGTATTGACGTTGTTGTATTCGTTCTCGATGTCGCGGTAAGCGGTCTCGGCTTCCTGGAGCTGGTTGGCGTAGTCGGCGATGTGCTCGTTGAGCTGCGTCAGCTCCAGGCGCACGCCGTCCACCGACTGGTGCGTAGTATCCAGCTGGCCCTGCAGGTCTTCGAGGCGCACGCGGCTCTGGGCCTGGGCGTGCTGCGTGTTCTCGAGGCGGTTCTGCACGGCGAAAGCGCCATTGGTCAGCTGCTGGATCTCGCGCTCCGTTTCGCGGATCGCGTTCTCGCGCAGGTCGGCGTTGAAGGCCACCACTTCATTCTGGCGGGCCTGGATCTGCGTGCGCAGTTCGTCCACGACCACCTGCTGCTTTACGATGTCCTTGGCCAGTTTCTCCAGGTTCTTGGCACGTCCGATCTTTTTGCCTTCAAACAGCCCTACGGAGCCGCCGGTAAGGGTGTATTTGCCTTTAACGTACTTGCCGGTTTTTTCGAGGATCACCGAGCCGTTGCTGTGCTCCAGCGCCGATTCATCGGAAGCAATGAACACGTTGCCCAGCAGGTGACCGGCGAGGGCGCGGTATTGCGGGTCCACCTCGATCACGTCCATGGCCGGAATGGTGCCGCCGGGCGCCGCGTGGCTGCCGTTGCTGCTTTCATTTACACGGTCGAGCAGGAAGAAGTTGGCTTTGCCCTTCTTGTTTTCGTCGAGCAGGTGCACCGCCTGCAGGCCTTCCTGCAGGTCGTTCACCACGTAATAGTTCAGGTAAGGCTCCAGCACATTCTCCACGGCGGCCCGGTATTCTTCCTTCACGTAAATGATATCGGAAAGGATGGGCGCGCTGTGGTTCCAGTTCGGGTTCTTGTGCAGGAACTTGATGCTTTCCGGGTAGCCTTCCATTGAATCGATGAGGCTCTTTAGGAGCGCGTGCTCGTTCTTTTTTGAATCGAGGATCCGCTGCTCGTCGGCGAGCTGCCCGCGCAGGCCTTCGAGCACCTGCTGGGTTTTGAGGATCTGCTCCTTCGTATTGTTATGGTGCTGCTGCAGCTGCTCGAGGTCCACCTTGCGCTGGTCGAGCTCCTGCTGACGTTTTTCTTTTTCTACCTCCAGGCCGGCGATCTGCTCCTCCCGCTGCGCGCGCTCCTCTTCCAGCTGGTAGATGGCGCGCTGCAGGTTCTGGATCGAAGTATCGGCGATGGCTACTTTTTTCTCGGCGTCGAACTGCGAGCGCTGTACCTGCTGGTAAGCAGTGCGCAGGCTATTGAGGGCGTTCCGCTTTTCGTCGAGAATACCGCGGCTGGCGTCCACGCTGGAGCGGAACGATTCGAGCTGCTCGGTCAGGCCTTGCAGGGCTTCCTCTTCGTCGCCGATCTGTTGCGTGGTGAACTGGATGCTTTCCTCGATTCCCGAGATCTGCCCGCCGGCGCGTTGCAGGAAGTCCTGCAGGCCGGTTGCCCGCTCGCGCAGGTATTCGAGGCGCTGGCTGGACAGGTTTTTTTCGTTCTCCTTCGTGCGTACCTGCTGCACGAGCTCGTTGAATTCCTGCTGCAGGGCGTGGAGTTCGCGCTCGCGTTCGATGAAGTCCACGCGTTCCTGCTCCAGGCCGGCTTCGCGGGTGGCGATCTCGGCTTCGAGGGCAATGCGCTTGTCGGTTTCGGCGTCGTGCTTTTCGTTGAGGTCGCGGAAGGCCAGGTTGAAGCCTTCGAGGGCGGCCTTGGCCAGCTCCACGGAGATTTCGCGGTAGTCTTTCTTGATCTCGTAGTATTTCTCGGCCTTTTTCGCCTGGTTTTCCAGCGACTTCAGCTGGTTGTTGATTTCGAACAGGAGGTCTTCGATGCGGTTCAGGTCCTGCTCGGTAGCGTCCAGCTTCGATTTGGCTTCCTTCTTACGGGTTTTGTAGATGGAAATACCGGCAGCCTGCTCCAGCATACGCCGGCGCGAATTGTCTTTGTCCTTGATAAGATCGTCCACCATACCCAGCTCGATGATGGCATATGAGTCGGTGGAAACGCCCGTATCCATAAAGAGGTTCTGGATATCCTTCAGTCGGCACTGTACGTCATTAAGGCGGTATTCGGAATCGCCGTTCTTGTAGAATTTCCGCGTGATGGTCACCGTGTTGAACTCGGTGGGCAGGAGGTTCTTCGTGTTTTCGAAGGTGAGGCTGACCTCGGCGAGGCCGGAGGCGGAGCGCGTCTTGGAGCCGTTGAACACGAGGGCCTCCAGGTTTTCGGAGCGAAGATGCGAGATCTTCTGCTCGCCGATCACCCAGCGGATCGAGTCCACGATATTGCTTTTGCCGCAGCCGTTGGGCCCGACAATGCCGGTGATGTTTTCGTCGAAGTTGACAATGGTCTTATCCGCGAAGGATTTAAAACCTTTGATTTCCAGGGATTTTAGTCGCACTCTTCAGCTTATTAGGTCGACAAATATAACGTAATGGGGCCAAACGGCCGGGATGGGGCCCGTCCCGGGCAGGCGACCGGCGACCGTTCCTGTAGGCCGGATGCCGTACGGCAGGGGGCGCGCCGCGGCAGGGCTTGCCGTTTGTCCTTACCCCCTTCTCAGCCTTTAAAAAAAGCTTTCGGATGCTCGCTAATAAGGGTACCTTACATTATTAAATCGCATTATATGAAAAACGTTATTCTGCCGATCGACTTTTCGGAGTGCTCGCTGGAAATGGCGCGATACAGCCTGCGAATGTTTGAGAACCATCCGGACGTACGGCTCGTCCTGTACTACCTGTATCATTCCCCCGAAAACGGGGAGAGTGCCTACCGCGCTTTTGAGAGCGTCCGGTTCGGACTGTCGCCCGATTACCTCGACCGCATCGAGACCTACGCTGAAGAGGGCGAGGATTTCCCGACCTCGATCTGCGCATTTTCAAAACGCATCGAAGCGGTGATGATCGTCACCTGTCTCTCGCGCAAAACGCTGAAGCTCGTCGAAAACAATCCCTGTCCGATCATGATCATCCCGTCGAACATCGGGTTCCGGGAGATCCGCACGGTGGCCATTGCTTCCGACTTCCATCACGTGGAACGCGATACGCCGGTGGAGGCTATCCGCCCGGTGCTGGATCTGTTTCACCCCGAACTGCACATTGTGAACGTGAACAGCGACTTTTACATCACGCTCAGCGAGCAGTATGAAAAAGAGCGGCAAAAGCTGGCCGAGTTGTTCCGCGACTACGACCCCGAGTTCGACTTCCTGTCGATGTACGATTACCAGGAGTCGATCCGCTTGTTTGTGGAGGAAAAACAAATCGACCTGCTGATCACGATCCCGCACCACCACGGCTTTGTGGCCGACCTGTTCCGCGAGCACCACACGGTTAGCCTCGTGATGAACAGCCCCATCCCGGTATTGGCTGCACACGATTAACCGAACGAACGGAGTCGGTAATTCATGCAACGTACCGCATGCCCGGCAGCGCCGTCCCTGCCGGGTAACGGCGGCATTGGTCAATTCCTTATTTTCGCCCAAGTGTGGATTGGACCCGTGTTCCGCTGAATCAAAACGATTGCATGAAAAATATCAAGCTGATCGAAGTGCCGTCCGAGATAGGTGCCGGCACCCGCGGCGCGTCGCTGGGCATTGAAGCGATCAAGATCGCCGCCCTCGACTTCATGAGCAACTTCTTCATTCATTTTCCCTCCGACCGGATCCCGGTGGAGAATAAGCTGCTGTACGAGCCCATCGAATCGCCGTATGCAAAGCGGATCAAAGGCATCGCCTCCATGTACGACAAGGTGAGCAAGTCGGTCAGCGAAACGATGAAATCGAATTTCTTTCCCGTTGTATTGAGTGGCGACCACAGCATCGCCGGCGCCACCATTGCCGGTATCAAGATCGCCAAGCCTAAAAGCAAGCTGGGTGTCATCTGGATCGACGCGCACGCGGACCTGCACACACCCTATACTACGCCGTCGGGCAATATGCACGGCATGCCCCTCTCCCTTTCCATCAACGAAGACAATATCGAAAGCGCCGTGCACGAGCTCGACCCCGAGACCGCCAAAATGTGGAACGGCCTGAAGAACCTGGGCAAGATCGCGCCCAAGGTGCTCCCCGAAGACATCGTGTTCATCGCTCTCCGCGATTTTGAAAAGGAGGAAAAAGCACTCATCGACAAGTACGGCATCAAGGTAATCACCACCAAAGAAGTGCGCAGCAAAGGCCCGGAGAACATCGTCCGGGCTGTAACGCGCTACTTGTCCGACTGCACCGATATCTACGTGTCCTTCGACGTCGACTCGCTCGACTCCTCCATCAGCAAAGGCACCGGTACACCCGTGAACAACGGCCTGCGTGAGCGCGAGGCGGAAGACCTGGTGAGTAAATTCATGCAGAACCGCAAGGTGTGCTGCTTTGAGCTGACGGAAGTGAACCCAACCCTGGATAAGGAAAACCTGATGGCCGAGATCGCATTCAACATTTTGCAGCGGAGCGTGAATGTGCTGATGTACTCATAAGAAGCATACAGCACCTGCGTTCTTTCGCTAACCCGGAATGCCCAAGGTCTTACACAAGCCTGCTACGAAGGGTGTGGGCTCATAACCCAATTCCATTCTTGCCTTACTGATATCAAAACCCGTTTTCGGAGGCCGTCGCGCCGGCTGGGCGAAGGTTTGTTCCGTTTCCGGTGTAATGAGGCTTTCGTCCAGACCCAGGTGCCGTGCTACGGCCACGGCAATTTCATAGGGCGTGCGCGGGTCGGCGCCGGAGATATGCCAGGTGCCCAGGCGCCGCTCCTGCACGATCCGGGCAAGGGCTTCCACTAAATCGCCCACATAGGTTGGGGTGCGCAGTTGGTCGTTGAAGATCCGCAGCGGTTTACCGGCGCGCAGGTTGTCGGCCACCATCGTCAGCAGGTTGCCGCGGCCGGCGCGGGGGGCGCCATACACCAGCACTGTGCGCACAATGGACCATGGCCCCGTATAACTACGGACCCATTCCTCCGCCCGCTGTTTTGTTTCGCCGTAATAATTTACCGGCCCCTGCGGGTCGTCCTCTTTGTAAAAACCTTGGTCACCGCTGAACACAAAGTCGGTGGACAGGTACACAAATTGCGCGCCCCCGGCGCCTTCCAGCAGGTGCCGCGTGCCCCCGACATTGATGGCATCGGCCTCTGCGTGGTCCTGCTCGCAGCGATCGGGCTGGGAAATAGCGGCACCATGAACGATGACATCGGGCCGCACCCGCTTCAGCATTTGTTGTACGGCTGGCCCGTCGGTGATATCAAGTGCTTCGTAGGTAAGCGAAGGGTGTGAAAACGAAAGCCGGCAATCACCCCGCCCGCTGGCCAGCACCCGGAAGTGGGGTGCCAACCGCTCGCAGAGATAATTGCCGACAAATCCGTTGGCCCCGGTGATCAGTACCGTTTGCATGGGCCAAATATAGAAGCCTTACGGCACCAGTCCGTACATCGACGTCAGTTGATCGTAGCTGAGCGTGCGGGCGCTGTTGGGCGTCCAGCCGCGGCGCTGCAGCTCCTGCTGCGAGAGCACGAAATAACGCAGGCGGATGTTGCCCTGGCCGCTGTTGAAGACCGATGCGGCATCTTCCTTCATCTGCAGGTTCACATCCACGCCTCCGATCTTTTTGAGGTATTCCCAGTATACCGGGAAATTCATCCGCTCAATGGGCAGGTAAAACGAGAAGGGCATTCCCATCGGTCGCATGGCGCTCGTGTCGGCAAAGTTGTAGCCTTTGCTGAATACCAGCACCGCGCCGTTGTCCATCAGCGCCTGGGTGATGGCGTGGAAAGACCGGGATGTTTTGTACCGCACGGTGCTGTTGTCGCCGGCGCTGCGGTTCCAGCCGTTGGCGGGCTCCCAGTCGGTAACGATCACGTTGCTGCTGTTGATGTTGTTGAGCAGTCCGCGCTCGGGATGTGCCGGTGGCGGCGTCGCGGGGAACTGCGTGGTATCGATGCTGATGGCATCGTTGGGGGCGGCAACATCTGCCTTACGGCAGGCGGAAGCCAGCAGCACGAGGCTGAGTGTGGTAAAAAGTACCCGTTTCATTTAGGAGTGTTTTTGAGGTTAGCTTTTGTTAAAAAATCACAATTCATGCCATGATGCAGACTCGCTAAAACAAATTACCTTCCGCGGCCTAAGGGTTTGGACCGATTTACTGTGTGGAAAGGACACAATGACGGCAAAACCTTAATTTTGGGCCCGACCGTAACGACTGCTTGCGCTAAAACGAACTGAAACGATTATCTGGAATGGAAAAAAAAGTTTCCCGCATTGGCGTGCTGACATCCGGAGGCGACTCGCCGGGGATGAATGCAGCGATCCGTGCGGTGGTGCGTACCGGTAACTATTATGGCCTCGATGTATTCGGCATCATGCGCGGATACCAGGGGCTCATCGAGAACGACATCGTGCGCATGGACAGCCGGTCCGTGGCCAACATCATCCAGCGCGGCGGAACGATCCTCAAGACCGCGCGCTGCAAATCCTTTTACGAAGCCGAAGGCCGTCAGAAGGCTTACGAAGTGGCCAAGAGCCACGGCATCGACGGCCTCGTGATCATAGGTGGCGACGGCTCCTTCCGCGGCGCCGTCAAGTTCAGCGCCGAGTTCGACATCCCCTGCATCGGCATCGCCGGCACCATTGATAAAGACATCTTCGGCACCGACTTCACCATCGGCTTCGATACGGCCGTGAACACCGCCATTGAGGCCATCGACAAGATCCGCGACACTGCCGATGCCCACGACCGCCTTTTTATTGTGGAAGTAATGGGCCGCGACGCAGGCTATATCGCATTACATAGCGGCATTGGCACCGGCGCCGAGCACATCCTGGTGCCCGAGCAAAAGACCGACATCAACGCCGTGGTGGCTTCCCTGAAGGAAAAGGAACGCCGCAAGAAGCTGGTGAACATCATCGTGGTGGCGGAAGGCGACGAATTTGGCGGCGCCAACAAAGTGGCCGAGGTCATCAAACAGGAGTTGCCCAACGCGGAGACCCGCGTGTGCATCCTGGGACATATCCAGCGCGGCGGCGCCCCATCTTCGATGGACCGCCTCATTGCGAGCCGCATGGGGTACCATGCCGTGGAATGCCTCATCGAAGGCCGTCACAATGTGTTCGTCGGCATCCAGAACAACCGGATGAACTATGTGCCGCTGGACCAGGTGGGCAAGAAAAAAGGTACCATCAGCCAGGAATGGATGAAAATCGTTAAAATACTCGCTTCCTAATCGCTGATGTAGGATGTAGGATGGCTGACGTATTCTAAATCAGACATCCGACATCAGAGATCAGACATCAAAAAGATATTATGAGCAAGAACGTCGGAAAATATTACCACAAGTCGATGGACCGCACCGCGGGTATCGAGCATACCTACCATCGCACGAAGATCGTTGCTACCGTTGGCCCCGCCTGCGATACCTACGACAAGCTGCTGGAGCTGATCAAGTGCGGCGTGAACGTGTTCCGCCTCAACTTCTCGCACGGCACCCACGAAGACAAAGCCAAGATCATCGAGTTCATCCGCCAGATCAATAAGACCGAGCCCTACAACATCGCTATTCTCGGCGACCTGCAGGGACCGAAGCTGCGTGTGGGTGAGATGGAAAACGGCGGTATGGACGTGCGTCCCGGCGACATCCTCACGTTTACCAACGAAAAGCTGGTGGGCAACAAGGAGCGCATCTACGTATCGTACCCCAACCTGCACGCCGACGTGAAGGTGGGCAACACCATCATGATCGATGATGGCAAGATCGAGGTGAAGGTTGCCAACATCCTGCGCAACAACGACGTGCAGGTGGAAGTGGTGTTGGGTGGATACCTTTCGAGCAAGAAGGGTGTTAACCTGCCCGATACGAAGATCTCCCTGCCGGCTATCACCGACAAAGACCTCGTGGACCTCGAGTTCATCATCGACCAGGAGCTCGACTGGGTGGCGCTTTCCTTCGTACGTAGCGTAAAGGACATCATCATCCTGCGCAACAAGCTCCAGGAACGCAAGAGTAAAACGAAGATCATCGCCAAGATCGAAAAGCCCGAGGCGCTGAACAATATCCGCGACATCATCGTGGAGTCGGACGCCATCATGATCGCCCGCGGCGACCTCGGCGTGGAGCTGCCCGTAGAGCAGATCCCGCTGATCCAGCGCCAGCTGATCCGCAAGTGCCTGCACCGTGCCAAGCCGGTGATCGTGGCCACGCAGATGATGGAATCGATGATCGACCGCAGCAAGCCCAACCGCTCCGAGATCACCGACGTCGCCAACGCCGTACTCGAGGGCGCCGACGCTGTTATGCTTTCGGGCGAAACGGCTACGGGCAACCACCCCAAGCTCGTGGTGGAAACGATGCGCAAGATCATTATGGAGGTGGAGCGTACTGAGTACCGCTACGACCGCGAAGAATCGCTGACGCCGCAGCCCCACTCCCCTTCGTTCCAGAGCGACGCCATCTGCTACAACGCCTGTAAGCTGGCTTCCGACGTGAACGCCGATGCCCTGATCGGGATGACGCAAAGCGGCTACACGGGCTTCATGCTCAGCTCGTACCGGCCCAAGTCGCCGCTGTACGTATTTACCAAGGAACGCTCGCTGGTAAACCAGCTGAGCCTCAGCTGGGGCGTGCGTGCCTTCTTCTACGACGAAGAGGACAGCCTCGACGATATCATCAACGACCAGATCGACATCCTGAAGGAGCGCGGTTTCCTGAAGAGCGGTGATGTGGTGGTGAATACCGGCTCCACGCCGGTGCACCTGCACCTTCCGACCAACGTGGTCAAGATCACGAAGGTGGATTAAGCTTTCTGGTTTTTTAGATTATTGGTAAGGGGCGCATTATGCGGCCCTTACTTCATTTTGGGCGATGCCTTACTTTGTACCATGATCGATTACAACGGCCGGCGGTTTCGCGGAGTCAGCAATACAGAAAACGGCGAGGTGAGCGGCGATACGGAATTCCAGTACCGGCAGTCGGGCAACATCGTCACTGCCATCTATTCGGGCGGCCCGATCCTGATCGGGCACTTGCTGGCTACGGCCGATGAATCGGGGGTGCTTGATATGCGCTATCACCACGTCAACACCGCGGGCGAGCTCTTGACGGGTGAATGCCGCTCGGTACCGGAACTGCTGCCCGATGGCCGGCTGCGCCTGCACGAAAGCTGGCGCTGGACGAGTGGAGACGGAAGCAGCGGCACCTCCGTGGTGGAAGAAGTAGGGTCCTGATCCTCGCGTGCAGGTATGGCGCGTGTTGTTACTTCACGCGGAAATAGCGCACCAGCATCGAAGAATACCACCCGTACGCTTTTGGTAAACGTATCGCAGGAAACAGCAATGCCGGAGGTCTGTGCGAGAAGTCTGCCTGACCAGGTGCCGGGAAAATGCACGCATGCGGTTGGTGGCGGTCGGAATTCCGTGAACCCAGCTGCCCCTAAACTAAAGAATAATCCGTTCCGGGCGCTTCCAGAGCCAGTGATAAAAATCGCGAAACGAATCGCGCCAGGCCGCTTCGCTGTGCTCGCCTTCCGGATTGACTATTTCATGGAGGTGAAAACGCGGGTATCGCCGAAGCAACGCGGTGATGTGCCGGACGCGTTCCGCCATCTGAGCGCCTTCTTTTTCACCCGCGTAGAAATACAGTTGCATGCTGGCCTGGCTTCGGTCCGCCAGTGCGCGGGTCTGCTGCTCGAGATCGTTCTGGAGCCAGAAGGACGGTGAAAAAATTCCCGCTTTGCCGTATACTTCCGGGTGCAGCAGGGCTGCATAATAGGAGATCAGGCCTCCCATCGAAGATCCGGCGATCCAGGTGTGCTCTCGGCCGCTCTTCGTTCGATAATGCTTGTCGATAAAGGGTTTTAGCGTTTCGGTGAGAAAGGCCAGGTAGGGACGTCCCTCCCCTTTGCCGAACTCTTCATCGTCGTGCAGCTTGTATTCGCGGAGGCGGTGCTCGCCGCCGTTGTCGATACCCACCACGATGCATTTGCGTTCCGCCTCGTCGATTGTTTCATCCACCTGCCATTCTTCGCCGAAGGCACTCCACTCCTCAAACAGGTTTTGGCCGTCGTGCATATACAGCACCGGGAAATGCTTTTCACTTTGGTGATAGTCGGGCGGCAGGTACAACCAGATACGGCGGTAGCGGCCCAGCTGCGGCATATAAAAAGCCGTATCCAGTATATATACATTCGGTGCCAGCTGGCTATTGCGATCTTCCATGGAAAAGGTCTAGTGTTCTGATAGTCTGTTGGTTTATTGGTTACAAGAGCTTCCCAACTTGTTACCGGCTCTTTACTTCCCTGCTCCTCACCGATAACTCATCGGCCCAATGTCCGTTCAGCACCTGTTGAACCACTCCGTCCACTGCCGGAGGCGGCGGCGGACTTCTTTGTTCAGCTGCCCGGGAAGCAGGCGCCAGCCCCAGTTGTTCTCCCCCGAAGCCGGTGTGTTCATCCGTCCGAGTTCGTCGAGACCCAGCAGGTCCTGCATGGGCAGGATGGCCGTTTCGGCCACGGAAGATAAGGCGAGACGACACAGGTAGGTCGGCACTTCGATTTCGGTCAGCTCGCGACCGGCATAGGCCCATAGGCGGTGCCGGGTGGCCTCGTCGATGTCGTGGCGGTACCAGCCGCGGGAGGTATTGTTGTCGTGGGTGCCCGGGTAGGCCAGGAAGCGGCGGGTGAAGTTGTGCGGGATGTGGGGTGATTCCGGCGCATCGTCGCCGAACGCGAACTGAAGGACCTTCATACCCGGAAGTTGAAACTGGTCGCGCAATTCCAGTACGGCCTCGTCGATGTCGCCCAGGTCCTCGGCCACAAAGGGCAGGCTGCCCAGCTGCGCATGTACTGCTTCAAAGAAAGTGGCGCCCGGTCCTTCGATCCATTGGCCGTTGCGGGCCGTATCCTCGTACGCCGGCACCTCCCAATAAGCAGCGAAGGCCCGGAAGTGGTCGAGGCGCACAAGGTCGAATAGCTCGCTGTTGCGCCGCAAGCGCGCTACCCACCATGCGTAGTCCTGCTCCCGCATCGCCTTCCAATCATACACCGGCATGCCCCACAACTGGCCGTCGGCACTGAACGCATCCGGCGGCACGCCCGCAAGACCTAGCCGCTTGCCTTCCGCATCGAGCCGGAACAGCCCGCGATGCGCCCACACATCCACTGAATCGTAGCTGACATAAAAGGGCAGGTCGCCGATGAGGCGGATGCCGCGCTCGTTGCAATAAAGCTTCAGGGCCTTCCACTGCCGTTCAAATACAAATTGTTCCCACCGCACCTGCTGTAGGGCCTCTGCCTCTTCCCGGTCTACTTTTGCCAGCGCAGCCGAGTCGCGCAGCCGGAACGGCTCGTCCCATTCATGCCAGGGCTTTCCCTCGTGGCGGCGCTTCAGCACCGTGTAGCGGGCAAAGTCTTCGAGCCAGCACTGCTCGCGGGCGCCGAAAGTGTCAAATTCAACAGAGCCACCTTGTTCTTTGAATCGCCGGTAGGCAAGCCCAAGCATATGCTCCCGGACGCTTTCAGCAGCGGCATAATCGGTCTTTTCTTCCGGCGGGCGGTACTGGCCTTGCATTTCCTGCTGAGTGAGCCAGCCTTCCGCCAGCAAACCCTCGGGACTGATCAGCAGCCGGTTGCCCGCGTCGGCGGAGATGCTGCTGTAGGGCGAATGTGCCTGTCCGGCCTCCGTTGGATTGAGCGGGAGCAGTTGCCAGTATTGCTGCCGCGATTTTTCCAGGAAGTCGGCAAAGCGGTATGCTTCGGGGCCGAGGTCGCCGATGGCGAATGCAGAAGGCAACGAGCTGATATGCAGCAAGAGGCCGGCTGAGCGCCCACGCGTTTCCTTCGCCTTTCCCTCCAATAATGCGAAAGGAAGCTTCGCGAAAAGTGTGGCGATATCCAATACTTTTTTACCCCGGCATGTTTCGTTCGTCAAAGTGCTGGTCCATACATCGCCGAACCCCTGTGGCAACAGGACGCGGGTGTCCTGCCAATCGACTGCATCCGGAGTTTCTGCCAGGGCCGCGGTGTAGAGCGGCAATGCCACCAGCAACACTTCGCCGGCATACCTGCGGGCAAAAGCAAAAACGTGGTCCTTTCGTTTACCCTCCGTTTTGAGTGGGATATACGCCCCGCGGGCAAACAAGTCGCTGTGGCGGGCACGCTGCTGCAGCAGGTGCTGCGTGAGCCAGAATTTGAAGCGGCCATCGCGGCGCTGCTGCCAGAGTTGTATGCGCTCCTCCGCTCCTTCCGGGAGCTGCCGGAGCCATTGTTTGCGCAGCTCATAATTCACCGGGCGCCGGTTGTCGGGGTCAACGAGACTGAGGTCCCAACCCTCGCAACCTTGGTAAATATCCGGTGTGCCCGGCGCCGTGCATTTAAGCAGGAGCTGGGCGAGCGAGTTGACGATTCCGAATTCGGTTACCCGTTCCCGCAAGACTTTTGCTTCCTTCCAAAAGCTACTGTCCGGCGCCGAAAGCGTACGCGCCAACTGTTTGGCAGCCGCTTCATAGGCACTGTCGGGCCTTGCCCAGTCGGATCTGCGCTTGCTTTCACGGAGCGCTTTTTCGAAGTATGCTTCCAGTCGGTCCGCATAGCCTGGCTCTTCAGTGGGATCTGCCGGAAACGAGCCGATCAGCGTTTGAAGCAGCAGGTAGGCGTCATTCGCGTCCGGTGATTCATCGCGGTAGCCGGCGAACCATTTCCGGGCGAGCGCGATCCACTGGTCGGGAAGCGCCGACAGCGCCTGCAGGCGCGCCCGCACGTCCTCACCCCGCTTCGTGTCGTGTGTAGAACTAGCATTGAGCGCGAAGGGCCATTCAGCCTGGCGTTCCCGGAGTACCGCATGCAGTTCGGCGGGTTTCCAGCCGAATTGGGCCGGCGCGTCGCCCACTTCGTTGTGCCCGATGAACCGGAAGAACGTGTACATCAGCGTGTCTTCCACTCCCTTGGCCATCAGCGGCCCGCTCAGTTGCATCAGCCGTTTGTACAGGTGCCCGATCTTCCCCGCCCGTACTTCGTCGACTTCGGGATGCAGCAGGGTGTGCTCGAGCAAGCCGAGCGCGGGCGCGAGGTCGGGACGGCTCGCGCGGGCCTGCTCAAAGGCTTCGTGCAAGTGGCGCGTCTCGGCCTCGTCAAAGGGCTGGCGGTTGCCGTAATAGCGGTACACCGGCATATGAATCAGGAATTCCGCCACCGCTGTTTTCAGGTCCTCGGTACGCATCTGCGCGTAGTCTGCCGGGAGCAGCAACTGCATCAGCAACTGGTAGAGGTTTTCAAGCTCGCCGCCCATGTGCTGGTAAAGTATATGCGCTTTTTTATCGCGCACCTGCTGCGCAACCGTTCGGTGGTCGGGCACGAGGCTATAGTAATACCGGGTGAAGGCTTCTTCGCTCGCGGGGTCGGTGAGCAACTGGTTTACTTGCGCCAGGAATTCGTATCCCGTAGTGCCTTCAATGGGCCAGCCCTGCGGCAGCTCCTCGTGCAGCTCCAGGATCTTTTCCACCACGATGTAGCATTCAGGGCCCAACAGCGTCCGCAAGCGTTCCAGGTAGGTAGTCGGATCGTAAAGGCCATCCACGTGGTCTACCCGCACGCCCTGGAAAACGCCCTCCTTCACCAATTGGCGGATGTGTCCGTGGAAGGCGGTAAACACCTGCTCGTCCTGCATGTTTAGGCAAATGAGGCCGTTGACCGTAAAGAAGCGCCGGTAGTTGATGTTGCCGTCGGTTTCCTGCCAGTGGCAAAGGCGGTATACCTGGTCGTTGGCAATAGCGAGCAGCGCATCTTTGTTTTCATTGACCGCTGCAACGGAAGCTTCAAGGTCATTGCGTACGACCACGTTCTTGAGCAGGCCGGCGAGCTGCTGCATCAGTTCTTCAAAACGGGTGGCAAATTGCGTGGCGTCTTCGGTTGCCTGCAGCTCCGAGGCCTGCTGAATCCACTGCTTTACTGCTTCGGTGCCCTCTGCCCGGTGCAGCACGGTTTGGTAAGAACCAAGGCGCAGCGGATAGCGCGCTCCGAAGTACTCCAGGTGCAACCTGCCTTCGGATGCAATCAACACGAGCTCGCCGTCGCGCACAGCGCTTTCGAGCGGCTTACCGAGAAAGGGTGCCATGATGTGGCCGGCCGCCACGGCGTCGTTCCAGGTTACATCAAAGAAAGTTGCATACACCGATTGCCGGCCTTTTTCGAGCACATCGTGCAGCCAGTGGTTGCGGGTGTCGTAGGCCATATGGTTGGGCACAATGTCCTGCAGCCAGCCGATCCCCGCTTTCCGCAGCCGCGCGCTGATGGAGCGCAGTTGTTCCAGCGTTCCGATCTCCGGGTTGATCTCGTGCGGGTTAAGGGCATCATAACCGTGGGTGCTGCCGGGCGTGGCGGTGAAGATCGGCGAAGCGTAGATCGTTTTCACGCCGAGGCCGATAAAGTAATCAAGGTGCCGCTCGAAGTCGGCAAAGGTGAAGTCTTTATGAAACTGGATGCGGTAGGTGGAGATCGGGTTATACATCGGGGTGGGTATACAGGATGAAGGACTCGGGTTGTAGTTCTACGGATTCGCCGCTGAGGCCGTCACCGGGTGCGGAAGCGGTGGCGCCCCACTCTTCGGCGGCGGAATACAGCCGCAGCTCCCAGCTGCTGTCTGCAACCGGCAAGGTCAGCGTGGCGGCTTTTTGGGAGAAGTTCATCAGGCAAAGCAGCGACTGGCCGCCGCCACTGCGCTGCAGCACGAGCGTGCCCTCGCTTTCCGAAGCCTTCGCCGATACGGTGCTCCGGTCGAGGGTATAGAGCGCAGGCTCGTTTTGGCGCAACCGGATCAATGCGCGGTAGAAACGCAGCAGGCTGTTATGCCGGTCTTCTTCCAACAAATTCCATTGGAGCTTCGAGCGAAGAAAGGTCTCTTCCGACACCGGGTCGGGCGCCTCGCCCTGCGCGTGAAAGGCGGCGAACTCTTTCTTGCGGCCTTCGCGCACGGCAGTGGCCAGTTCTGGGTCGGAATGGCTGACAAAGTAGAGAAACGGATTCTGCTCGCCCCACTCCTCGCCCATCCACAGCATCGGCAGAAAGGGTGCTGTGAGCACCGCGCCCGCCATCAGCTTCAGCATTTCAAACGATACAAGCGCACTGCACCGCTCGCCGAGCATCCGGTTGCCCACCTGGTCGTGGTTTTGGGAAAACACGATAAACTGCCGGCCCGTGTTATTTGTCGCTGGTTGCCCGAAGTGTTTCTTCCGGTGCTCCGACCATTGACCGTCGTACACATACGCATCGCGGTAAGCTTTCGCCAGCTGGCTGATGCTGCTGAAGTCCGCGTAATAGCCGCTTCGCTCGCCAGTGGCGGTCACGCGGAGGGCGTGGTGAAACTCGTCGATCCACTGGCTGTGCATCCCGAAGCCTTTTTCTTCTATAGGATCGATGAAGCGCGGGTCGTTGAGGTCGCACTCCACAATGAGGTAATGCCGGCGGCCGGTCTCCGATTGCAGTTGGTCTACACAAAGGCGCAGGTCGCGGAGAAAGTGACTGGCGCCGAAATCCTTGATGGCGTGCACGGCATCCAGGCGCAGGGCGTCGATATGAAAATCGCGCAGCCACATCAGCGCGTTCTCGATAAAATAGCGGCGCACGCCGTCACTCCAGGCGTCATCGAAGTTCAGCGCGCCACCCCAGGGCGTTTGGTATTTGCTCGTAAAATAGGGCCCATAAGCGCCCAGGTAGTTGCCTTCTGGCCCCAGGTGGTTGTACACGACGTCGAGCACCACAGCGAGCCCGCGCCGGTGGCAGGTGTCCACCAGCCGCTGCAGGCCTTCGGCACCGCCATAGCTCTGTTGCACCGCGAATGGAAACACCGCATCGTAGCCCCAGTTGCGGCCGCCGGGAAATTGTGCCACAGGCATCAGCTCTATGGCCGTCACGCCCAGTGCAACCAGGTGATCAAGCCTGGATTCAATCCCCGCGAAGGTGCCCTCGGGCGAAAAGGTGCCTGTATGCAACTCATACATAAGGTAGCGGTCGAGTTCGGGGTTTTCCCAATGACTGTCGCTCCAGGCAAAGCGCGCTGTGTCGACGATCTCCGAAGGGCCGTGCACGCCGTCGGGCTGCGCCAGCGAAGCAGGATCCGGGAGCGCATCGCCGCCTTCCACGCGGAGCTGGTAGCGATCGCCGGGCCTCAGATCCGTGCTGCGCAGCGTCCAGTAACCGCCCTCCTCCGCATACAGCGGCAGCCTGCGGCCGCCCGTATCGAGCTCGACGGAATGTTTCACCGGTGCCCACACCCGTATTTCTACCGATCCATCCTTCAGCACGGTTGCACCCAACGTTCGGTGGCTGATATTAATTGATTGCATCTGGTTTCATTTAGAGGAGCTTCATTCCAGGGTCTCATTGGGTAGTCGCCAGATCTGACGCAGTACGATCAGGGTGTGGCCAAACGCGTGAATCGGCTCCCCCTTTGTGATCGGGATCCCTTCTTCGGAAACAAAATCATCGGAGGTGTCGATGACCTTCGCCCACCCATCGCCGTAGCGTTCGGGAAGCTGGAAGTCGAGTCCATCGAAATGGGCGTTGAAGATCAGGTAGAAGCTATCGTCGTGAATGGGATTTCCCTGCTCGTCGACCGATCGCAATGCTGTGCCGTTCAGAAATACGCCGAGCGATTTGGCAAAGTCGTTGTTCCAGTTGTCCTCGGTCATTTCAGCACCACTCGGCTGGAACCAATTGATGTCTTTTAGCTCGCTGCCCTTGATGGGCTGTCCCTTGAACCAGCGCTTGCGCGAGAACACGGGATGGCGCCGGTGAAAGTGGATCATCTTCTGCATGAAAGCCAGCAGGCCCGCATCGTGCGTTTCCCAGTTGATCCAGGATATTTCGTTGTCCTGGCAATAAGCGTTGTTGTTACCGACCTGTGTGCGGCCCAGCTCGTCGCCGGCTACGATCATCGGTACTCCCTGGCTGAGAAACAGGGTGGTCATGAAGTTGCGCTTCTGCCGGGCCCGTAGCTTTTGTATTTCCGGGTCGTCCGTAGGGCCTTCGGTACCGCAGTTCCAGGATCGGTTGTGGCTTTCTCCATCGTTGTTGTTTTCGCCGTTGGCCTCGTTGTGCTTTTCATTGTACGATACGAGGTCGTGCAGGGTGAACCCGTCGTGGGCCGTTACGAAATTGATGGAAGAAAAGGGATGCCGGTAGTCTTTGAAATAAAGGTCGGGCGAACCGGTAAGGCGCAGGGCGAATTCGCCGAGCACCGAGTCGGCGCCGCGCCAGTAGTCGCGCATGGTATCGCGGTATTTGCCGTTCCATTCGGCCCAGCCCGGCGGGAACTTTCCCACCTGGTAGCCGCCTTCCCCGATGTCCCAGGGTTCGGCGATAAGTTTTACCTGCGAGATCACCGGATCCTGGTGGATGATGTCGAAAAACGATCCGAGCCGGTCCACGTCGTGGAGCTCGCGGGCAAGTGCCGAGGCGAGGTCGAAGCGGAAGCCATCGACATGCATCTCGAGGATCCAGTAACGCAGGCTGTCCATGATAAGGCGCAGCGTGTTCGGCGACATAACGTTGAGCGTGTTGCCGGTGCCGGTATAATCCATGTAGTAGCGCTTGTCTTCCGTTAGCCGGTAGTAATCGAGGTTGTCTACACCACGGAAGCAGAGCGTCGCACCCAGTTGATTGCCTTCGGCCGTGTGGTTGTATACCACGTCGAGGATCACCTCGATACCGGCTTTGTGCAGGGCTTTTACCATCTCTTTGAACTCGCGCACCTGCTCGCCGCGGCGGCCTGATGAGCTGTAGCGGACATCGGGGGCAAAGTAGCCGATGGTGTTGTAGCCCCAGTAATTGGTAAGCCCCCGGTCAAAAAGAACGCGGTCCCTGACGAACTGGTGTACCGGCATCAGCTCGATGGCTGAAATGCCGAGGTCCTGCAGGTACTGGATCATTACCGGGTGCGCAAGTGCGGCATAGGTGCCCCGGATATTTTCGGGGATGCCCGGGTGCCGGTACGTGAGTCCCTTTACATGTGCTTCGTAAATGATGCTCTTGTGGTAAGGAATGCGCAGGGGTCGGTCGTCCTCCCAATCGAAGCCGGCATCGATGACCACGGATTTGGGAATGTAGCTGGCGCTGTCGGTCCTGCTGAAGCTGAGGTCGCTGTCTTTATGTCCCACCCTGTAGCCAAAGAGGGAATCGTGCCACTGGATGGTGCCGGAAATGGCTTTGGCGTATGGGTCGATGAGCAGCTTATGGGGGTTGAAGCGATGGCCGTTGCCGGGCTCGTAAGGCCCGTGAACGCGGTAACCGTATTGCTGTCCGGGTTTGAGGCCGGCGATATAGCCGTGCCACACGTGGTGGGAACGTTCCCGGAGGCGCAACCGTGCCACTTCACGGGTGCGCTTGGGGCCCGATTCAAAAAGGCAGAGCTCCACCGCAGTAGCGTGTTCGGCGTGTAGGGCGAAATTCACACCGTTCCCGTCCCAGTTGGCGCCCAGGGGGTATGGCCGCCCCGGGATTACTCGATATTCCATGCACTCGTTATTGGTATTCGTTGGTGACCGGGATAATGAAAAAGTCAGGCCACGGAACGAAGCAGGCTGCTCCCATTCCCGATTGCCGATTGCTGATTCACGTAACTTAGCGCCGATGACAAAAAACGAGCTTTCCGCCAGGCTGGACGCCTTCGAGGCGGCGCTGGCGGCCTACGGAGTGAGCAAGTTCACCGCTAAAGAAATCTGGGACCTGCGGGCGGAGATCGTGGAAGATTTTCGCTCGGTGGAATTTGCCGACCCGGGCGAACGCAAGGATGCCTGGCAGCGCCTGCAGGACGGCATGGACATGCTCCGGCAAAAGGCAGCCCTGCTCCAGGTGGAGAACGAAGCGTTTGCCACGGAAGCCGAGGAAAAGGTAGAACTGCTGCAACGCGTGCTCGATGGCGCCGACCCGGAGCACGAATGGACCCGTGAAGAGCTGGCCGAACTGCGCGCCGGTGCCAACGAAGTGTTTGATTTCATGCGCCAGAACCGCTGGCCGGCGCGGGAACGCCGCACCGCCGTGTGGGACCGCTTCAGCGCCACCCGCGACCGCATTAAAGCGCTGGAAGATGCCCTCTTTGCCCGCGTCCGCACGGCCATCGGCGAGCGGCAGGAACGATCGGCCGCAATAGCCGCCCCCTTCCGCGCCCTGCTCGAAGCCCTGAAGCCCGATGCCACCGCGGGGGCGCTGGGCCCGGCTTTCGGACAATTACAGGAATTATTCAGCACCCGCAGTCTTCCGCTGGCCGGGCTGGATTTTTTACAAAAAGCCCTGCAGGAAGGCTCGGCTTCCAGGGCGCCGCTGAAATTGAAGAGCGATACGTTGCGTGAGCTGCGGCGTCTCTTTACGGAGCAGCGCGCACAATTCAACAAGGAAGACGCAGGCGCGACCTATGCGCTCATCAGCACGGTTCAAAAAGAGATGGACGCCGCCTGGGCGGCTTATAAAGATGAGCGTCAGAAAAAGACCGACGAGTGGAAGGAGAAGCAAAAAGCGTTTGTGGACATGCTCGGCGAAAAGCTGCAGAAGCGTCGCTCCGACCAAATCAACCTGGAGAAGGTCATCGAGGCGAAGCGGGCCTTCGCCCCGAAGCTCGAGCAGCGGCTCCTCAACCAGCAGGATTACCTCAACAAGCTATACGACGACCTTGATGAGTTGCAGGCCAGGCACAACGGCGCCCGCAACTTCGACATGCGCGAACGGTTCGAGGTAGCCCTGGAAAGCAAGCGGGCCCGGATCGCCGAAGTGGAAGCCGACATGAAAAGCGTACAGCAACGTATCGATACCAATGAAAAAGATATTTCGGAGATCAGCGCCAAGGTGGCGAAGATCGGCGAAGGCATTGCCGAGATGCAGCAGAAGATCGAGGAAGTAAGCCGGCGGAAGTAAGGTTCAACTGTTCCGGATCATTGTGTCGATGACGCTGCGTCCTTCCAGGATGCGGCTTACCGGACAGGCCTGTACGATCTGCTGCAGGCGCTGGCGCTGCGCCTCGTCGATCGGCCCGGTGAGGGTCACATCGCGGGTAAACCGGCTGACCTTCTGACCCTCCACTTCCTGCTGCTCCCACTGCACGGACACAGCAATTTCTTCAACCGGCCAGCCCTTGCGCTCGGCGTACATCCGGAGGGTGATCGCCGAACAGGACCCGAGGCTGGACAGTAAAGCTGCAATGGGATCGTGCGCCGTATCGCCGCCCCCTTTTTCCGACGGCTCGTCGATGAGCCAGGTATGGCTGCCATCGGTTACCCGGCATTGGTAGTCGACTTTTCCAAGAAGAACCGTAAGCTGTTTCAGCATGGGGGAAATTTACTGCGCAAAACGGAAATCAATGTGCGTCCGCTAACGTTAACGGACCAACACTTCGTCTACAAACAGGTGTGCGGGCTGGCCCGCACTACGGTGCCCCGGCGGCAGCGGGCCGCCGTTAACAGCTTTTAACCGTATGTACCGCGCCTGCACCCGGAGGGGGCTTCCCAGTGTTTGCAGCTGCGCGTACTCTGCACCTGGCCCGATCGTATTGGCTACACGCGCAGCTTCGCGGAAGGTTTTCCCGTCTTCCGACACGGAGATGATCACTTCCCTTGGAAACAGGATCCACGGCTCAGGATCCTGCAGCACGTGCACGCCCGCGTACGACACGGGGCGCACGGACTTCAGGTCGACCGTAGCTTCAAAGTCGTTCCCGAAATAGCTTTGCCAGTCGCCGGCGCGCCAGTTGGTGGTTCCGAAAACGCTGTCCACCAGGGCCTCATCCCCCCCGGCGGTGTACAACGGGTGCACCTTGCTTTGCACGGTGACGGTCCGGTCGGTCGGGATCTTGTAAAACGTCTGGCCCTGCACCAGGTTCTGCTCTTTGCTATAGGTTTCTTCCAGGAAAACAGTGGCTGTCTGCCGCAACCAGAACGGTCCTGTATAGCGCCGGCTGCGCGCGTCTTCGTTGCCCTTTTCCACCACACGGTAATAGACAGGCCGGCTGCTGTCCTGCTGCGCCACGCGCACGAGCACGGAGTCGCGGAACCGGTTGGTTTCATTAACGAAGTAAGGGACGGCCGTCGTTTGGAGGTCGGTGATACGGGAGATCGGTCCTTCCCCACTGCCTGTACCCAGCTTCCCCGGCTTCGTGCCCAGCACAAAATCGAGCGTACCGCCGGCAGCGATCAGCTGGTGAAGGAGGTAGCTGTAGGAATACGGTTTGCCGTTGAGCCGGGCTGACTGCACGTAAAAGTCGCCGGGCGCCGCCCGTTGCGCGCTGATGGTAAAGGTCTTGCCGTTTTCCAACCGGATCGTCGCCTTGTCAAACAGCGGCGTGCCGAACACGTAATCGTTGTTGCCCGGGCAAACGGGGTACATGCCCAGCGCGCTGAGTACGTACCAGGCGCTCATTTGCCCGCAGTCTTCGTTGCCGATAAGGCCGTCGGGGCGGTTGCGATAGAATTCCGTACAAATACGGTGCACCAGCTCCTGCGTTCTTGAAGGCCGTCCGATGTAGTTATACAGGTACGCCATGTGGTGACTGGGCTCGTTGCCTTGCGCGTATTGACCGATCAGCCCCGTCACATCGGGCTGTTCGCGCCCGGTGGTTTGCGAGGAGGTGGCGAAAAGCTCGTCAAGCTGGCGGCCGAAGGCGGCGCGGCCGCCGTGCAGGCGGATGAGGCCTTCAATGTCCTGCGGCACGGCGAAGCTGTAGTGCCAGGAGTTGCCTTCGGTGAAGAAGTTGTTGATCTCACGCGGATCGAAGGGGCTGTGCCAGCGCGCGTCGAGCTTGCCGCGCATGTGGCCCGTGCCCGGGTCAAACAGGTTCCGGTAATGTTGCGCACGGCGAATGTAGCGGCGGTATAGCGAGTCTTGTCCCAAACCACGGGCCAGCTGCGCGATGCACCAATCATCGTAGGCGTATTCCAGCGTTTTCGATACCGACTCGTGTTCCTGGTTGTTGGCGATATAGCCCTGGCGCCGGTAGTACGCGAGACCAAAGCGGTCGCTTTCAGCATAACTGCGCGCGGCTTTGAGCGCCAGCTGTGCGTCGAAGTTGCGGATGCCTTTCTGCCAGGCATCAACGATCACCGGCACCGAATGGTAGCCGATCATGCAAAAGGTTTCATTGCCCGACAGCTCCCACACGGGTAGCATGCCGCCGTCTTCGTATTGTGCCAGGAACGTGTTGATCCAGTCGCCGGTGCGTTCCGGGTTGAGGATGGTCATCAGCGGATGATAGGCCCGGTACGTGTCCCACAGGGAGAACACACTGTAGTATTGAAAGCGTCTTGCGTTGTGCACCTTGCCATCGGTGCCACGGTAGTCGCCGTTGCGGTCCTGGTAAATGTTCGGCACCAGGTTCGTATGGTACAGCGCTGTGTAAAATGCTACCTGCTGGTCGTGTGAGCCACCGGCGATGTCGATCTTTGAAAGCTCCTTGTTCCAGGCGGCTTTGGCTTCGGCCCGCACCTGCGCAAACGGCTTCCGACCAACCTCCCCGTCGAGGTTTGCCTGGGCGCCGTCCATGCTGACACCCGAAATCCCTACGCGGCAGCGCAGCTGTCCGCCGGCGGCCAGACCGAAACGCAGTGCGGCTTGCAGGTCTTTCCCCTGGATTGCGGCAGCACTGTCCTCACGCCCGCCATGCCGCACCGCATAACTACGGATCGGGCTGTCGAAGCGGATATAGAAATACAGTACCTGGTCGCTCGCCCAGCTCTTGCTGCGGCGGTATCCGCGGAGCGTATACGCATCCACCTTTTCCAGCGCGGCGTCCAGCACCTGGTCGCGGTGCACCAGGTCGATCAGCAACCCGCCGTTTGTAGTTCCTGCCGGGAACGTGTACTGGTGCATCCCGCTGCGCACGGCTGTGGTCAGCTGCGCCAGGATGTTTCCTTTCTTCAGCCGCACTTCGTAATAACCCGGCGAAGCCTTCTCGCTGCTGTGTGCGAAGGGACTGCGGTAATCGCTGTTGGCCCATTTGACGGCACCGGTGAACGGCATCAGCAGCAGGTCGCAGTAGTCGGGGATGCCGGTGCCGCTCAGGTGCGTGTGGGAAAAGCCGTAGATCACCGAATCGGAATAATGGTAGCCACCGGAGCCGTCCCAGTCGTCCATACGCGTGTCGGGGCTCAGCTGCATCATACCGAAGGGCATTGAAGCGCCGGGCCAGGTATGGCCGTGACCACCGGTGCCGATGAACGGGTTTACCAGCTGGGTGTAGTCTTTCTGCGCAACCAGGTCAGTCGTTAGAAGTAAGAAGGCGAAGAGGGAAAGAAGCGGTCTCATGATTCGAGGTTTTTGCGCAGGTGGCGCACCTGTGCGGGATCGATGGCATCGAGCTGGAAGTCGGTAGCAGGGAATGACGGGTGGCGGAACTCCATGGTAGAATCGCGGCGGCTGCGCATAGCCGAATGGAACTCGGTGGCACCGGTAGCTGCTGCCAGCGCTTTGATGTTGTCGGGACGAACACCGGCGCCGGGCATGATGCTGATGCGACCGTCGGCCGCCGCTACGAGTTGCGCGATCAGCCGCGCTCCTTCCGGCGCGCTGGGCTTTTGACCGGAGGTCAGGATGCGTTGATAGCCTAGTTGGATCAATGCTTCCAGCGCTTCAAAGGGATCGCGGCAACGGTCGAAGGCCCGGTGAAAGGTCACCTCCATAGGGTAGGCCAGTTCTTGCAGCCGCGCGAGTTTTTTCAGGGGCAGGGTGCCGTCTTTTTTCAACAGGCCCAGCACCACACCGTCGCAACCCAGGTCTTTGCAGGCGCGCAGGTCGGCTTCCAGGATCGCGAGCTCATCGTCGCTGTACCGAAAGTCGCCGCCACGGGGGCGCAGGATGGGGAAAAGCGGCACACTGAACGCGGCGCGGCATTGCCGGATAAGGCCGAAGGACGGCGTCAGGCCGCCCTCCGACAGCGCACTGCACAACTCGATGCGATCGGCGCCGCCTTCGACGGCGGCGCTGGTGGTTTCAAAGTCGGTCGTGGCGATTTCAATTAGGTAAGACAAAGCGGTAGTTTAAAGTGTGGGTTCGGGGTTGACCTGTAGAATTACGGGAAGAGACTTGGGGCCACGAAGGTGCGCACCCCTTCGGTGCTGTGCACCGCAACGCTGAATCCTTTCTGCAACGCAAAAGCGCCGACGACGCCTTTGCGGTTGACGGCCACGAAGCCCACCTGCAGGTCTTTCAGCTTGTTGCCGCGCTGGCGCAGCATCCGCTCCACCGTTTTGCGACAGGCTTCGTCGGGCGACGATCCATGGCGCATGTATTCCACGACGGTGTGTGAGCCGCAACCGCGCACCACCTCTTCTCCTACCCCGCTGCTGGTGGCGGCGCCTACCTCGTTGTCTACAAACAAGCCGGCGCCGATGATCGGGCTGTCGCCCACGCGGCCCCGCAGCTTGAAAGCCATCCCGCTGGTGGTGCAGGCGCCGCTGAGGTTCCCGGCCGCATCCAGGGCCAGCATACCGATCGTATCGTGGTTGTGCTGCTGGCCATTGCCATCTTTGACACTTTTCTGCTCCAACAGCTTCGGGATGGTCATCGGGTCGTATTGCGCCTTTTCGAGCCAGCGCTTCCAGGCCGCCTCGGCTTGCGGGGTGAGCAGGTTTTCGATCTTGAAGCCCTGCGACAGGGCAAACTGCAGGGCGCCTTCGCCCACCAACTGCACGTGCGGCGATTTCTCCATGACGAGCCGGGCTACCTTGATGGGGTGCATGATCCCTTCGAGGGCCATCACCGCGCCGATGTTGCCGGCCTCATCCATGATGCAGGCGTCGAGCGTCACCTTGCCGTCGCGGTCGGGCAGACCGCCGTAGCCCACGCTCTGGTCGGCCGGGTCGGCCTCCGGTACCTGCACGCCGGCTTCGACGGCATCCAGCGCCCGACCGCCACGGCCAAGCACCTTCCAGGCTTCCGCATTGGCTTTCACGTTAGGCGCCCAGGTTGAGACCACGATGGGCTTTCCTGCCGGCAGTGAACCAGGTGCGGCCCAGGTTGTTGGACGAAAGAGTAAACCCAAACTGGTCAGCACAGAGTTTTGCAGGAACCGGCGGCGATCAAGCATTCTTTTTGTTTGGGCTAAAGATACCGTCTGCCATTTTTTCAGCTAAAAGACCTTGGAATTAAATTTGATGTTTAAACATCGAAAATGCTTAAATTTGAATTATGAAAATCGAAATCGTATCTGGAAGTCCCCGTCAAAATAGCGTAACGCATCGTGTGGCCCTGCACCTGAAAGGCGCCATTGAGAGCCGCAGCGAGCACGAGGTGGGTATTATCAACCTGAAGGAAAACGTATTCCCGATCCTCGACTCCGTATTTACAAGCCCCGATGCCGCTCCCGAAGCCCTGCGCCCGGTAGCCCGCCGGATATTCGCCGCCGACGCGTTCATCATCGTCACGCCCGAATACAACGGCTCCTACTCGCCGGCCATGCAGAACCTGTTCGACCACTTCCCGAAGCAGCAGCGCAAGGTGTTCGGCCTGGCCACGGCCTCTCCTGGCGCCCTCGGTGGCATCCGCGCCGCCATGCAGCTGCAGCAATTCGTGATGGCGCTCTTCGGCATCCCCTCACCCTATATGCTTGTTACGCCGCAGGTGGATAAGAAGTTCGACGCCGAAGGCAACCTGATCGACCCGGCCTTCGAGAAGAGCGTGGACCTCTTCCTCAACGAATTCCTCTGGCTGGCCGAGAAAGTGGTGGAAGCGAAAGTGGAAGCCTGAAGCAGTAATGAGTAATGAGTAATGAGTAATGAGTAATGAGTAATGAGTAGGCTTTGCGCCGTACAAGTTACCAATAGACCAATAGACCATTAGACGAATAAACTACTTAACAATGACGACCATCTTGCATAAAGCCGCTACCCGCGGCCATGCCAACCACGGTTGGCTCGACTCCTGGCATACCTTCAGCTTTGCCGGCTACCACGATCCCGAGCGCGTGCACTTTGGTGTGCTCCGCGTGCTCAACGACGACAGCGTTGCGGCCGGCATGGGCTTCGGTAAGCATCCGCACGACAACATGGAGATCATTTCCATCCCGCTGGAGGGCGACCTCGAGCACGGCGACAATATGGGTAACAGCACCGTCATCCGACAGGGCGACGTGCAGGTAATGAGCGCCGGCACCGGCGTGGTGCACTCGGAAAAGAACGCCAGCAGCAGCAACCCCGTCAAGTTTTTACAGATCTGGGTTTTCCCCAATAAACGCGACGTGCAGCCGCGTTATGACCAGAAATCATTTGCTTCGGAAGACCGCCGGAACAGCCTCCAGACCGTGCTTTCACCGCTGGGAAGCGATGGCGGCGGCGTGCAGATCCACCAGGATGCCTGGTTTCACCTCGGCCGCCTCGAAAAGGGCACCGCACTGACCTACGACCTGAAAGACCCTGCCCATGGCGTGTATGCTTTCGTGCTTTCCGGTGACGTTGTGGTCAATGAAGTATTGCTCAACCGCCGCGATGGCCTGGGCATTACCGGCGCCGCCACGCTAACGCTGCAAGCCGACAGCGATGCGGAGATACTGCTGATGGAAGTCCCGATGAACTGATCTTACGGTGTGCCGCGCAAAACGGAACCCCAATAAAAACAATCATCATGAACATACGTACTGCCCAAAAACATACAGAGCTGGTGCACATGAATGTGGGGCCGGCTTTCAAAGTAGCGCAACCGTTTCCCACCAACGGACTGGAAGCAATCAGCCCGTTCATCCTGCTCCACCATGCGGGCCCGCAACAGCACGCGCCCGGCGCCTTGCAGGCACGTCTCAGCCCGCACCCGCACCGCGGTTTCGAGCCGGTCACGTTCCTGTTTAGCGGCAAGCTGCACCACAAGGACAGTACCGGCGCCGAGGGTTACCTCGAAAGCGGTGACGTACAGTGGATGACCGCCGGCTCGGGGATCATTCACAGCGAGGGGCCCTCCGCGGCATTCGCCGAAGAAGGCGGCCGCATGGAACTGGTGCAGCTGTGGGTGAACCTGCCCCGCGCCGAAAAGATGACCCCGCCGAAATACCAGGACATCAAGCGTGCCTCGATACCCGTGGTAGAGCGCGACGGCTTCCGGATGCAGGTAGTAGCCGGTACGTTTGAGGGCAATACCGGGCCGGCATCCACCTTCACGCCCATCCTTGCGCTCATGGTGCATTTTGATGGTGCCGGAAAGATCGAAGTGCCCGTGCCACAAGGATGGAACGCGTTGGCTTACGTGCTGAAAGGCGCTGTGCGGGCCGGCGGGACAGATGTGACGGACCGGCAGACGGCTGTTTTTCGCCACGATGGCGACACCGTGCTGCTCGAAGCGCAATCGGAAGGCTACCTGCTGCTCCTGGCCGGCGCGCCGATCGATGAGCCGATGGTTTCCTACGGGCCCTTTGTGATGAATTATCCCGGCGAGATCAAGCAGGCGATCCTCGACTACGAGTCCGGCCGCATGGGCGTTCTAGAGAGTTGACGGGAATCAGGCGCCGGCGGTAGCTGTGTCAGGGAAAGTTCGCGCGGATTTGCGGCTCTTTGGACCACAAAACTGCGCGTTATGTATCCTTCCACAACCGTCACCGACCTACACCGGGAATACCAGCAATGGATGAATGAACTTCACTTTCACGAGCAGGAGCTCTGTATTTTCGAAAAGCACCTCGACCGGTATGCCCATGATCCCGCTCGGGTGCAATCCGAACCATTCCGGCAACGATTTTCCCGGCACCGCGCAGCGATCCGCTTGCTGAAGCTCGGACTGCGGGGCAGCGAGGAGCAACTGGCTGATTTCGCCCGCGCTATGTCTGGGATGGGCCTCGACAGCGTGCGGATGGACAACCACACCGGGCTGCGCGGTGAGCTGGAACAGCTGCGCGTGCAGTATGCCGGGTTAAAGAACGAATTCCGACGTGCTGAAGCGGAATGGAAATAACCGGCGGCGTTGCCCGTTCCGCCGGTGATGAGAAAACAGGGCATCAACACGCGACTATGAACGTACACCCCTTACCGGCCGCACAGCGCGGCGTTAAAGACATCGGCTGGCTGCGCAGTAACTTCTTTTTCAGCTTCAGCGACTTTGCCGACCCCACGCGATCGGCCTTTGGAACGCTGCTGGCCTTTAACGACGATTTCGTAGAGACGGGCAAGGGTTTCGGCCTGCACCCGCACAAGAACATGGAGATCGTTTCGGTGATGCTGCAGGGAAGCATGAATCACAAAGACTCGCTGGGCTACAGCAACACCGTGCAGGAAGACTGGGTGCAGATCATGAGCGCGGGCAGCGGCCTGCGCCACGAGGAATACAATGTGGGCGAGGGCCCGGTAAATTTCCTGCAGATCTGGATCCAGCCGAAGCAGCAGAACATCGACCCACGCTACCAGTTCCGGCATTTTCCTAAAGAGCGCCGCAGGAATACGCTCACTACGATCGTGTCGCCGGAAGAAGGCGCCGCGCATTGCTGGATCAACCAGAATGCAACGCTCCGCCTCGGGCTCTTCGACGCAGGCTCCAGGGTGCCCCATACATTCAACCCGGCCAACAAATGCCTGTTCTTTTTTGCGATCAGCGGCCGATACGACCTGTCCGGCCACGAAGTGCCGGCGCGGGATGCGCTCGGGATCTGGAACACGGACCGCATCGATATTAATGTCCTGGACGCCGGAGAGTTCGTGCTCATCGAGACGCCGGTGAACCAGAAATAGCTAATTTCCGGGCATCAAACCCGGAACCATGATACGATGCCTGCTGGCCGCATTCAGCCTCCTGCTTTCAAGCGCGCTTCTTGCGCAAACGCCTGCCCTCGTGCCGCAACCCGTAGATCTACGGATGGGCCGCGGCACCTTTACGTTGTCGCCGGCCACTATGCTGGTGGCGCGCGATGCCGAAGAAGCCCGTATCGCCGCGCTGTTCAATGATTACCTGCAGCGGTATTACGGTTTCCGCCTGAAAACGGCCAAAGAGGCAAGCAGTCCGGCGGTCCGTTTCGTAACCCGCCGTTTTATCAAAGCGCCCGACAAGGATGGGTATGGGCTGTTGATCGACGGACAGGGTGTCCGCGTGGAAGGCGACACCTACCCCGGGCTTTTTTACGGACTGCAGACGCTGATCCAGCTACTCCCCGCCCCTGCCGCTTCGCCAGCTGCGGCTGCCCAAACGGCAGGCGCCAAAGAAGTCAAGGTGAAGGAAAAGCCGGGCAAGTCGAAGACCAAGGCCACCGGCGTTACCGCCAACTATAAACTCCAACCTGCCAATTCCAAACTTTCCCTGCCACAGCTTTCCATTGCCGACTATCCCCGCTTTGCCTACCGCGGGATGCATCTCGACGTGTGCCGGCACTTCTTCCCGGTATCGTTTATCAAAACGTATATCGATATCCTGGCGGCGCACAAGATGAATACCTTTCACTGGCACCTCACCGACGACCAGGGCTGGCGCATCGAGATACGGAAGTTTCCGGAGCTGACGGCCACCGGAGCCTGGAGGCACGGCACCATTGTGGGGCGCTATCCCGGTACGGGCAACGACAATCTCCGCTACGGCGGTTACTATTCGCAGGAGGAAGTACGGGAAGTAATCCGTTATGCGCGGGAGCGATACATTTCGGTGATCCCGGAGATCGAAATGCCCGGGCATGCCTCCGCGGCGATTGCAGCGTACCCCTACCTGAGCTGTTTCCCGGCGGAGCCGACGCAGATCGCCTCCTGGCCTTCCGAGGGTAGCAAGCGCGCACAGGCCGCCGGCAAACCGAAGCAGGTGCAGGAAACCTGGGGTGTTATTTACGATATCATGTGTGCCGGTAAAGATTCTACGTTTCAATTCCTCGAAGCTGTGCTCGACGAGGTGCTGTCCCTCTTTCCCGACCGCTATGTGCACATCGGCGGCGATGAAGCGCCAAAGTCGAACTGGAAGCGCTGCCCGCATTGCCAGGCGCGTATGAAGGCAGAGGGACTCAAGGACGAACACGAGCTGCAGAGCTATTTCATCCGGCGTATCGACAATTACGTCAGCAGCAAGGGAAAGCAGATCATCGGCTGGGACGAGATCCTGGAAGGAGGACTATCGCCGAACGCCATTGTTATGAGCTGGCAGGGCCAGCGCGGGGGCGCCGAAGCGGCGAAGCAGCGGCATGGCGTCGTGATGTCGCCGACGCAACCGGTGTACTTCGACTATGCCCAGGCAAAGCCCGATGATTCACTGGTATGGGGCGGCTATAACCCGGTCGATTCGGTGTATGCGTTCGAGCCGGTCCCGCGGACATTGGACAGCGCCTTTCACCGCTATATCCTGGGCGGGCAAGCCAACGTGTGGACCGAATACATGACCAACCCCGCCAAGGTGGAATACATGATCCTGCCGCGCCTCGCGGCGCTGAGTGAAGTGTTGTGGACCCCGAAGGAAAAACGCAACTGGCCCTCGTTCGAGCAGCGCCTGCCAAGGCTCTTTGCCCGGTACGACCGGATGCATTGGACCGCCAGCCGGGCCTACTACAACCTGCAGCCCGACCTGCAGCGCGATTCGATGAACGGCGGACTTATGCTCCGCTTTCGTACCCGGCTTGCCAACCCGACCATTGTGTATACGCGGAACGCGGTTAACCAGAATACGGTGCCCCTGCAGACCTACCGCGATGGCATCCTGGTGCGCCAAAGCGACTCGATTACGGTTGCCCTGCTGACACCCGACAGGAAACAGGTGCATCGCCTCGCTTTCAACTTTCAATTCAATAAGGCCACGGCCCACAAAGCGACCCTTGTAGGCTCGCCCAGCCGCAATTACCCGGGACTGGGCGCACTGAGCCTGGTCAACGGCATCAAGTCGGCCAAAGGGCTGGCCAGCACCGACTGGCTCGGATTTCTCGGCGGCGACATCGACGCCACCATCGACCTGGATCGTACCCAATCGATCAGCACCGTCGCGCTGCACACGCTCGACCAGAACGGGTCCTGGATCTACCTGCCGCAATCCGTAGAAATACAGGTGTCTGATGACGGTCAGAACTTCCGCACCGTGGGCACCGGGCAAACCTTTGTCAAAGACGATCCCAACCTGACGCAGGGCTGGATCACCGTTGGCTTCCCGCCCACAGCTGCACGCTACGTGCGGGTGTTCGCCCGCAACTACGGCATCATCCCCGAAGGCCAGCCCGGCGCCGGTACGAAGGCCTGGATTTTTGCGGACGAGATCCGGATCGACTAAAGTATCGATAGGTATCGACAGGTTTTCATCCTTGCATCTTCAATAACAAAAGGCTCGCACGGCGAGCCTTTTGTTTAATCTGTTTTTGTGAGTTCGGGGTACGCTGTGTGCGTTTACATGCCCGGCATTTCCATTTTCTGCCGGTTGCGGGCGAGCTGGGGGTCCATTTCAATGGCTTTGTCGCAAAGGGCCTGCCCTTTGGCCTTCTCCCCTTTCTTCTGGTAGCTCATGCCGATCATATACAGGGCCGGTGCATTGGTCTTGTCCAACTCCAGCATTTTATCCCAGTAGTCGATGGCCGCTTCGTAGCGCTTCGCATCATAGTTGGCCTCTGCGATCATATTGAGCAGGGTGAGGTCGGCCGGGCGTCGCTGGACCATTTCCTCGAGGATGGCGAGGCCTTTGTCGACCTGCTTGTTGTTGAGGTAAGCGATGGCCAGGTTCTCCTTGAATTCATTGTCCTGGCGGATACCGTTGTCAATGGCCAGCTCGAAATACTTCAGCGAGTTCTTGTCATCGTTCATCGCGTAGTAGATGAGCGCCGTTTCGTACATCCAGCGGGTATTCTTGGGCTCGAGCTCGAGGGCCTTGATAAAATAAGGAATCGCAAGCTTGTTGTTGTTCATGTCGGCATACGCGCGGGCCACGAGGTACGGCACCTGGGCGTTCGACGGGTCTTCCTTGGCGGCTTCATTGAGGTATTTGATCGCTTCGCCGTAGTTCTCATCGTCGTACTGGGCCTTGCCGATATAGTAGGCCACCTTAACGCTGGGATCGACGCCCTTGAGCAACTGCGCATACTTCACCGCCTCCGGGAACTGCCGCATGTTAAATGAAAGGGTCATCAGCTGGTTGTAGGTATCGGCCGACTGGTCGCCGAGCTTTTCGAGCTCCAGGTAGCGCAGGCGTGCTTCGGGGTAGCGGCGCAGCGCCATGAGCGCTTTGGCCAGGTCGCCAACGACCTTTTTATCCGTTTTATTATAGCTGTAGGCGGAGTCGAACAGCTTGTAAGCCACCAAAACACGGCCTTTCAGCCATTCCTGGGCGCCCTTGTCGCTGTAATACGCGGCGCTGTCGGTCTGGGCAAAAGTAGTGGCGCAAAAGAGGCCGGTCAGGGCGGTCAGGAACAGTTTACGCATGGGCGGTATGCTTCGTTTTTTTACGTCGGAACGGGTTAAACTCATAGGGTCGCACTAAATTAGAAAATCCCGTTTTCTTTTTCCTGTTAAAAAACGACCGGTCAGCCATTCTGTCGGCTGAAGTGGTTTATTTAAGGATGAGTCCGGCTAACGGGGGCAAATGCAGGGTCAGTCGCCAGGTATTCGTCTCTTTATCGATGAGCTTTCGCGGGATCTTTTCGTTGAAAACGTCGCCCGCCCCGCCGTAGTGCGGTGCATCTGAATTGAAGAGCTCTTTGCTAAAGTATTTGCCAGGCACATCCACAGACCAGTTCCAGCGCGGCTCCGGGCTCAGGTTCAGTAAAACGAGCAGCTCGTCGCCCTTTTTCTTTCCCTTGCGCCGGTAGGCCACCACGCATTCGTCCCGGTGGTTCAGGTCGATCCATTCAAAGCCTTCCGCGCGATACTGGTTGCAAAACAGAGGCGGCGCGGCCTTCAGGATCCGGTTCAGGTCGCGCACGCACAGCTGCAGCCCCTTGTGCGGGGCAAACTCGAGTAGTCTCCAATCCAGCTCCGACTTGTAGTTCCATTCCGAGGTTTGTCCGAACTCGTTGCCCATAAACAGGAGCCGCGCACCGGGATGCGTCCACATATACGTATAGAGCGTACGCAGGTTCGCAAACTTCTGCCACTCGTCGCCGGGCATCTTGTACAGCATCGGGCTTTTGCCGTGCACCACCTCGTCGTGGCTCAGCGGAAGCATGAAGTTCTCGTCGAAGAAGTACATCATGCTGAAGGTGAACTTGTCCTGGTGGTGCTTGCGGTAGATCGGGTCGAACTTGAAGTAGTCGAGCGTGTCGTGCATCCAGCCCATCATCCACTTCATGCCGAAACCCAGGCCGCCGGCGAAAGTCGGCTTCGATACGCCCGGCCAGTCCGTAGCCTCCTCGGCGATCGTTTGCACGTCGGGGAAGTCGCGGAAGATCGTTTCGTTCAGATCCTTGATGAAGGCAATGGCCTCCAGGTTGCCGTTGCCACCGAATTCATTGGGTTCCCATTGGCCCTGGCCGCGTGAGTAATCGAGCTTCAGCATCGAGGAAACGGCGTCCACGCGAATGCCGTCGATGTGAAAGTATCTGAACCAGAAGTGGGCGCTGCTGATCAGGAACGACTTCACCTCGCCGCGCTTATAGTTGAAGATGTACGAATTCCAGTCGGGGTGAAAACCCTTGCGCATGTCGGCATACTCATACGTATGTGTGCCGTCGAACAGGAAGAGGCCGTGCGCGTCGTAGGGAAAATGCGAGGGCACCCAGTCGAGGATGACGCCGATACCCGCGGCGTGCAGCTTGTCCACGAGGTACATCAGCCCCTCGGGCGTGCCGAAGCGCGAGGTCGGCGCAAAAAAGCCGGTGCACTGGTAGCCCCAGCTGCCGTCGAAGGGATGCTCCATCACCGGCATCAGCTCCACGTGCGTGAAGCCCAGGTCCTGCACGTAGGGTACGAGGCGGTCGGCGATCATCCAGTAGTCGTTATAGCTTTCTTCATCCGAAGGGTCGGGACGCATCCAGCTGGCCAGGTGCACTTCGTACACACTCCACGGAGCATCGAGGGCGTTGTGCTTTTCGCGGTTGCGCATCCACTCTTCGTCCTGCCAGGCATAATCGAAGCTCCAGGTGATGGACGAAGTGGCGGGGCGTTTTTCCCAGTAATTCGCAAAGGGGTCGCCCTTGACGGTCACGCGGCCCTGGTAGCCGGTGATATGGTATTTATACAATTCACCCTTGCCGATGTCGGGGATAAATCCTTCCCAGATGCCGCTGCGGTCCAGGCGCGGGTAGAGCGGGTGCGCCCGCTCCTGCCAGTCGTTGAAATTTCCGACCACGGATACCGCCGTGGCGTTGGGCGCCCAGACGGCAAAATAGAAGCCGGCGCGTCCCAGCACTTCCATCGCCCGGGAGCCGAACTTTTCGTACAAGGTGTAGTGGGTGCCGGCGCCGAAGGTCTGCACGTCGTTGTCGTAAAGAACCGAATAGTTCCAGACGGAATTCTCCGTATCCACGAAATTGGCGTCTTCATAACGCTGCACCGGCGCGGCGTCCGCCGGATCGCCCCCGGGTGCAGTGGTTTTTTGATGAGCGGCTTTGACGGGTCTGGTTTCCATGATACCTTGTGCGAAGCTTTTCGTAATTGTTAAATTAATACCAAAACAGGGCGGGCCGGGTAGCTGGCGATACGGGTAAAGTTACCTTAACGCTTCCAACCAAACCGACGGTAACACACACTGTTGAAAACTTACTGCATGAGAAAAAGAATCCTTGGCCTGCTACTGCTTTGCCTGGCGGCGATGGCCGGACAGGCCCAGTACCGGGTAACGGGCTCCCTGCGCGACACTACCGCCCGCAACAACCCGGCCAACGCAACGGTAACCCTCCTGAACAAAAAAGATAGTTCGCTGGTCACGTTCACCCGCAGCGATGCCAACGGGAAGTTCCGCACCCGCAGCGTGGCCCCCGGCTCCTATGTACTGTTGATTACTTATCCCAAGTTTGCCGACCTGGCCGAGAACGTCGACGTGAAAGACAGCGACGTCGACATGGGTCAGCTGGCGCTCACGCCGAAGAGCCGGCTTCTGCAGGAAGTGATCATCCGCACGGCTGCGGCCATCCGTATCAAGGGCGACACCACCGAGTTTGCCGCCGACTCCTTCCACGTAAAGGAAGGGGCAACAGTGGAAGACCTGCTGAAGCGCCTGCCCGGCTTCTCGGTGAACGCCAAGGGCGAGATCACCACGCAGGGCAAGCGCGTAGACAAAGTGCTCGTGGACGGCGAAGAATTCTTCGGCGACGATCCGACGATGGCCACGCAAAACCTCTCCGCCAAGATCGTGGACAAAGTGCAGGTGTTCGACACCCGTACCGAGCAGGACAACCTTAAAAGCGTAGGCAGCAGCGGCAATGAAGGAAAGACGCTCAACATCAAGCTGAAGGAAGATAAGAAGCGCGGCGGCTTCGGCAACGTACAGGTGGGCACCGACTTCAACCGCTTCCTGGAAGCCCGCACCATGCTCAACCGGTTTACGGGCAAGCGAAAGGTATCGGTTTATGCCAACCGCAGCAACGTCAATACGGGCTCGCTCGATTGGAACGCGCGGCAGAAGCTGGGGCTGGACAACAACACGGAATACGATGAGCTCACGGGCTTTTACATGTACTTCGGCGACAACGACGATGTGTTCAACGACTGGAGCCTGCGCGGCTACCCCGACGCCTGGGCCGGCGGTGCGCAGTTCAGCAACAGGTGGGATAAGGAAAAGCAAAACGTAAACCTCTCCTACCGCTACAACCAGCTGGGCAACGTCAACAACTCGGTCACGACCACGCAAAACCGCCTCCAGGGCAGCCGTAGTTCGCGGTACATCAACACCGACACGCGCGGAGTTACCCGCCAGCACGTTGTAAACGCGAAATACGAATGGAAACTCGATTCGCTTACTACCCTCAAATACAGCGTCGGAGGCACCTTCAAGGCTTCGGAGACCGGCTCGAACACCTACAGCCACTTCCTCAACGACGCCGGCGACACCATCAACTACAGCAACCAGGACCGGACGAACACCACCACCCGCTACCAGCTTGATCAGCAACTCGTATTGCGCCGGGCCTTTAAAAAGAAAGGGCGCCTGCTCATCGGCACCTTCCGCCACGGGCTTGTGCAGGACGAACAGCGCGGCCTCACCCGCTCCGACAACCACTTTTTCCGTAATGCCGTTGATTCGATGGCCGTTATTGACCAGATGCGGAAGATCGACGGTGCTTCGCGCAGCTTCGGCTTCAAATTCAGCTACCTGGAGCCACTGAACAAGCGGTGGAACCTGGTGCTGGAGTACGGCTACAACAAGAACACGTCGGAGTCGTACCGCAACACCTACAACAAAACCAACAACGGCAAGTACGAGAACCTAGACACGGTGTTCAGCAACAACTTTGAACTGGATGCCTTTTCGAACAACGGTTCGGCCACGATGAAATATGTGTACAAAAAGTGGCGTGCCGCTATCGGCTCGGGCGTGTCGGGCGTTCGCCTGCGACTCAACGATCTTTTTTCCGGCCGCGTGACCGACTATCGCTTTCTCAACCTGACCCCGCAGGCGGGCATCAACTTCAGTCCGAAGCCGCAAACGGGCATCAACCTCAGCTACCGGGGCAATACGAAGCAACCGACCATCGACCAGTTGCAACCGATCCGCGACAACAACGATCCCCTCAACGTGTTCCTGGGCAACCCCGATCTGAAGGTCGGCTTCAACCACAGCATCAACGTGGGCTTCAACAAAGCGAAGCCATTGAAGAATGTGTGGATGTATGCCAGCCTGAGCTACAACATCATCAGCAACGACATTGCTTTCCTCACCACGCTCGACACCGCCACGGGCAAGCAAACGCGCCAGCCGGTGAACGTCAACGGCAACCGCAACCTGTGGTTCTGGGGCAACTGGAGCCGCGACCGCGGTAACAAAAAACTGAGCTACGGCGTGCAGTTGAGCAGCAACGGCGGCCGGCGCGTCAACTTCGTCAATGGCCTGGAGAACGTAACGAACAGCTACGGCACGAATGTTAACCCCAATGTGAGCTACCGCTGGGACGAACATTTCGAGGTATCGGCCGGCCCCGAAGTGTCCTACAACATTTCGAAGTCGACCAGTTTGCCGCATGTCAATTACTTCACCTATGGCGGCGATCTCGGGGCCACTGTGGAACTGCCCTGGAAAGTGCAGCTGAACGTGAACGCCCGCATCGACATCCGCCAGCAAGTGGCCGGTTTCTCCAACACCCCCAACAACTACCTGGTGAACGGCTACCTGGCCCGCAAGTTCATGAAGGACAAATCCCTGCAGCTGAAGCTCACGGTGAACGACCTGTTCAACCAGAACGTGGGCTTCGACCGCAACTTCGACAGCAACTTCATCAACGAGCAGCGCTACAACCGCATCGCCCGCTATTTCATGCTGCGCCTCGAATGGCAGTTCAACAAAACCGGCGCCGGCGCTGCCAAATAACTGCATACCATGAGAAAACTACTTTTTATCCTCTCCTTCTTTGCGGCGCTGAGCGCCGGCGCACAGACCCGCTTTTTCGGCCAGGTCAAGATCGAATACGAGCGCACGGTCAACGTGCCCGCCTATTACAAGGAACTCAACGCCGAATGGTTCGATCGCATCAAGGACCGCCTCCCGCAATCGGTGACTACGTATCATGAATTCATCGGCGACAGCACGCGCTCGCTGTTTCGCCCGGGCAAGGAAGCGAGCCTCGACCCACGCATGTTCTACCGTCCCGTAGCCGATAAGAACGTGGTGTATACCGACTTTGCAGCGCAGCATACCGTGTCGCAAAAGCCCGTGTACGACGAAACCTTCCTGGTGGAAGACTCGCTCTCGAAGATTAACTGGAAGATCACCTCCGACACGCGCGTCATTGCCGGCTTCGAGTGCCGCAAGGCCGTGGGCATCCTCGACGACAGCGTGGCGATCTTCGCCTTTTATACCGACGAGATCATGATCCCGGGCGGACCGGAGGGAGTACATGGCCTGCCGGGTATGATCCTGGGCATGGGCATTCCACGCCTCCACACCACCTGGTTCGCCACCAAGGTAGACGTGTTCGACATCCCAATGAGCCAGGTAAAGCCCGCCACAAAGGGCAAAAAAATGACCCGTGCAGCGCTGATGAAGCAGCTCGGAGACATCCTCCGCGAATGGGGTACTTACGGTTCTAAGATGGTCGTCAACTTCACCATCTAGCGAACGCCTGGAACGATATAAAAACGCCCATCGCAAAGCGATGGGCGTTTTCATGGATTCAATTGATCTGTGCAATCCGCGTTAGCTGTGCTATTTCCCCAGTTCGAGGATCCAGATCGACTTGCCCGGAACTTTCCATTTTTCGGTAAGGCTCATCGACCCATTGCCCGTGATACTCCTGGCGGAGTTGAACCCGGCGACGCGCTCCGTAAAGTAGTGCGGATCGACCGTTTTTTCGTCGGTGCTCGTATTCATGATCACCATCACCGTGCTGTTCTTGTCGTAGCGGAAATAGGTGTACACCCAATCCTGCGGCAGGTATTGCATGAAGGCGCCCGTCTTGAGAGCGGTGGAAGCTTTGCGGTAGTTGGCGATGGTCTTAACCCAGTTGTGCACTTCGGCTTCACGCCCAATGCGGCCGGCAGCGGTAAACTTATTGAGGGAGTCGCCCTTCCAGCCGCCGGGGAAATCGCCGCGCACGAGGCCATCAGGATTAGACACACCTTTCATCAATACTTCCGTACCGTAATACAGCTGCGGGATGCCGCGCGTGGTGAGCAGCCAGCCCAGTCCCACTTTGAGCTTGTCCACGTCTTCGCCGAAGCTGGAAAGCGCGCGGGTCATGTCGTGGTTGTCGAGAAACACCACGTTGTTCATCGGATCCTGGTACAGGAAGTCGTTGGCCAGCGTGGAGTAGAGCTTGTTCACGCCTTCGGTCCAGCCGAAGGCCTGGTTCAGCGCCGGCTGGATGCCATAAAACAGCAGCTGGAAGTCGGTAGCACCCAGCAGGTTGCTCTTGATGGGAATGTTGCTGATGTTGTTCTTTACGAAATAAGCCTGGTTGGCCACGCCGTGCACCCAGGTTTCGCCGAAGATGGTCATTTTCGGGTACTCCTGGTACAGGGCGGCGTTCCAGCGGTTCATGAAATTCAGGTCGTTGTAGATATACGTATCCACGCGCCATCCGTCCACGCCGAACGCCTCCACGCTCCAGAGGGCGTGCTGGATGAGGAAGTTGGCCACGTAGGGATTGCCCTCGTTCATATCGGGCATCTGGTGGGTAAACCAGCCTTTCTCCATGATCCGCGCCTCTTTCGGGGCGGCATAGGGATCCATCAGCGTCTGGTCCTTATAGTTCGTTTGCTGGTAGGAAGGCCACTGGTGCAGCCAATCCTTCATGGGCGCGTCCTGCACAAACCAGTTCCAGAGGCCGCTGTGGTTGGGCACGGCGTCCTGGATCAGTTTCATGCCCCGCTGGTGAATGGCATCGCTGAGGCGCAGGTAGGCAGCGTTGCCGCCATAGCGTTCGTCCACCTGGTAGTGGTTGGTGATGGCGTATCCATGCTCGGTACGGTTGGGCATGTCGTTTTCCAGCACCGGCGTGAGCCATACCGTGGTAGCGCCCAGGTCCTGGATGTAGTCGAGGTGATTCATCACCCCCTGCAGGTCGCCGCCGTGGCGGTGATACATCGAGTCGCGGTTGAGCGTCTGGTCTTTGTAATGCGCCACGCGGTCGTTGCTGTAATCACCGTTCGAAAACCGGTCGGGCATCAGGAAATAGATAAAATCCTCGGAGCGGACGCCTTGCGCGTAGCGGGTACCCTTGCCGCCGCGGCGGGCTTTGAGCTCGTAGTCGAAGGAGCCCTTTTCCGGGCCTTTTTTCCAGTTCACCTTCACAATGCCCGGCTTCGCACCCGGCTTTACCACGAGGTCGAGGAAAGCGTAGTTGGCATTTTCGGCAGGGGTTGCTTTTTGCAGCTGCACCCGCGGGTCGCTGATGCTGTACGTATACTTCGCGGCGTCTTTACCGCGCAGCAGCAGCTGGAGCCTGGGGTTTTTCATGTTCACCCACCAGTTGGTCGGGTAAACGCCGTCGAGTTGCAGCTTCTGGGCAAAAGCAGCGCTGCCCGAAAAGAGCAGCGCGCATCCTAATAGCAGGTTCTTGTTCATATTAAACAGAGCGTTGTTCGAGTATTTCCATTTCGGCTACTTCGGGGTCTTCCACCGAGCCGCCTTTTGTTTCCTTGATCATAAAGAAACAGATGGCCGCTGCCAGGATCATCAGCCCGCCACCAAGCTGCACGGCGAGCAGCATGTCGTTGTGCAGCACATTGTTCATGAGCCACTTGAAGCCCAGCGAAGCCATGATCTCGGGGAGCACAATGAAGAAGTTGAAGATACCCATGTAGATACCGATTTTCTTCGGCGGCAGCACACCGCCAAGCATGGCGTAGGGCATCGAAAGGATGCTCGCCCAGGCGATACCCACACCGGTCATGCACACATAGAGCATGTATTTGTTGGTCACAAAGGCTACGCTGATCAGGCCCGCGGCACCCGCCAACAGGCAGAGCGCGTGGGTCGTTTTGCGACCAAGGCGGTCGGCAATCGAAGGGAGAATAAAGGCAAAGAGAAATGTGACAACGTTATAAAACGCCAGGGTCAACCCGGCGAAGTCCTTGCCGTTGCCGAACGCAGGATCCGTTTCCGACTTGGCGCCGAAAACGTGGTAGGCTACGGCCAGCGAGTAATAAAACCACATGAGGAAGAGTCCCGGCCAGGTAAAAAACTGGACCAGCGAAACCGCGCGCATCCGCGATGGCATGTTGCGGATTGCATCGATGATCTCACCCAGGCCGCCCCCAAATCCTTTGTTGCTTTCCTGAACCTTGTCTTTATAGGCCACATCGGATGGCGGGTATTCTTTCGTAGTAAACACGGTCCACAATACGGCCGCCAGGAAGAAGAAAGCGCCGATGTAAAACGAGTACTTGACGTTGTCGGCGATGATTCCGGCTTCCGCGGTATTGGCCTGGCCAAACCAGTTGCGCAGCACCCAGGGCAGCGAGGAGGCGACACTGCCCCCAAGCCCGATCATAAGGCTTTGCATTACGAAGCCCCGGTTCAGCTGGCTGTCGGGTAGCTTGTCGGCCACAAAAGCGCGGAAGGGTTCCATGGCCACGTTGCCGAACACATCCATCACCCACAGCAGGCCGGCGGCCATCCAGAGCGTGGCGCTATGGGGCATGAGGATGAGGGCGATGGAGCTCAGGATCGCGCCGATGAGGAAGTAGGGTCGGCGGCGGCCCCAACGCGGGTGCCAGGTCCGGTCGCTCAGGTAGCCGATGATCGGCTGCACCAGCAGGCCGGTGAGCGGGGCGGCGAGAAACAGTAAGGGAATGTCGTCGGCATTCGCCCCGAGCACTTTATAAATAGGGCCCATATTGGCCCGCTGCAGGTCCCAGCCAAACTGGATCCCGAAAAAGCCGACGCTCATGTTTATGATCTGGGAAAGGGACAAACGCGGTTTCTGCGTCCCGGTAGCAAGCGGTGTGTTGGCAGCCATAAGCAATCAATTCTTGATTGCCGAAAGTTAGCAAGTAATTGGTAACTATTGTGTTTTCAAGACACAATTCTGATTCGGCATACGGATCGCGCAGAAAACGCGGATAAAAAAACCACCGCAAAGCGATGGTTTTTTTGTAGCGAATTTGTTGATCTGCGCTAACCGCGCTATCTGCGTGCTACGCGCCCAGTGTGAACCCGTTGGGCAGCACGGATCCTTTCTTGATCACAACGATGCCGTCCTTGATGGTATAGAGCGGGTGGTCGCCGTCCTCGAGGTGGGTGCCGCCGGTGATGCGCACGTCGTCGCCGATGCGGCAATCCTTGTCGATGATCGCATTCTGGATATGGCAGCGGGCGCCGATGCCGAGCACGGGCAGACCGTGCTGCTGGTCGTGCGCGATGTCTTCGAGGGTTTCGAAGTAGTCGTTGCCCATCAGGTACGAGCCGATAATGGTGCTGCCTTCGCCGATGCGCGAGCGGATGCCCACGATGGAGTTTTCGATATGCTTCGCGCTGATGATCGAGCCTTCGGCGATCAGGGTTTTATCGAGCTGGGTGCCGGAGATCTTGGCTGGGGGCAACATGCGTGCGCGGGTGTAGATGGCCTTCGAGTTATCGAACAGGTTGAAGGCCGGCAGGTCGTCCGTCAGCGCCAGGTTGGCTTCGTAGAACGCCCGGATGTTGCCGATATCCTCCCAGTAGCCTTCGTACTGGAACGAGGCCACCTTGTATTTGTTGATCGAATCGGGAATGATGTTTTTGCCGAAGTCGGTCGACTCCGCGTATTCCTTTTCGAGCATGTCGAAAAGGAGGTTGCGGTTGAAAATGTAGATGCCCATCGAGGCCAGGTATTCACGGCCGGAAGCGCGCATTTCGTCGCCGGTATCGCTCACCCAGTCTTCGAGACCGCTCTTCGGCTTTTCGATGAAAGAGCTGATCATGCCTTCCTGCGTTTTCAGGATGCCGAACTCCGACGCTTCCCGGCCCGTCACCGGGATCGTGGCCACGGTGATATCGGCGCCTTTTTGCTTGTGCTCTTCGAGCATCCGTACGAAATCGAGCTGGTACAGCTGGTCGCCGGAGAGGATCAGCACGTACTCGGCCGGGAAAGGCCGGATGTGGCGCAGGCTCTGGCGCACGGCGTCGGCAGTGCCCTGGAACCAGGTGAAGTTGTCGGGCGTTTGCTCGGCCGCCAGGATGTCCACGAAGGCGCTGCTGAAGGCGCTGAAGTGATACGTGTTCTTGATGTGACGGTTGAGCGATGCCGAGTTGTACATCGTGAGTACGAACATGCGGCTGATGCCGGAGTTGAGGCAGTTGGAGATGGGGATGTCGACGAGCCGGTATTTACCGGCGATGGGTACGGCGGGCTTCGAACGCGTGGCAGTGAGCGGATACAACCGGGTTCCGGCGCCGCCACCCAAAATCACAGAGAGCATTTCTTTCATAGCCTGTCTTTAGATCGTTTATGGTTTGAATAATAAGGGTTCAGCCCCGTGCCGATTCGTAGAGCTCCAAATAGGCGCGGGCGGACGAATTCCATGAAAAATCGAGCCGCATCATATAGCTCTGCATCCAGTGCAGCAGCTCGGTCTGGTCGTTGTACAACCGCAGCGCCCGTCCCACGGAATACACGATGTCGCCGGCGCTGGCCTGGTCGAAGCGGATGCCGTAGCCCTGCCAGTCGCCAAAATCGCGCACCGTATCGTGGAGGCCACCGGTATTGCGTACCATCGGCACAGTGCCGTAGCGCAGTGCGTAGAGCTGGTTCAACCCGCAGGGCTCCACGCGGCTGGGCATGAGCAGGAAGTCGGCCCCGGCATACATGAGGTGGCTCAGCGCTTCGTTGTAGCCGATGAAGGTGTTCACATAACCCTGGAACTGGTACTTGATCGTTTCCAGCGTGTTTTCCACAGCCGTTTCGCCCGAGCCGAGCACCATAAACTGGGCAGCCCCATGGTATTGGTAAATCGATTGCCGGATGGCCTCCGGCAGCACGTCGGCGGCTTTTTCACCGACCAGGCGCCCGATGAACACGAAGAGCGGCTTGTTTTTATCGAGGCCGAAGCGCTCGCAAATTTCTTTTTTGTTCTTCCGCTTGCCCTCGCGCGCCGTGCTGTCGTTGTAATTTTTTACCAGCATCGGGTCGGTCTGCGGATCCCACACCTCCGTATCGATGCCGTTGAGGATCCCCACACATTTGCCGCGTTCATAATTCATGAGGTCTTCCAGGCCGGCTGCGGATTGACGCAATTCTTCCATATACGTCGGGCTAACGGTGGTCACGCGCCAGGCGCAGCGCACCGCGGAGGCCAGCGGGTTGATCGTGTCCTTCCAGTCAAGCATGCCCCATTTCCAGCTGTCGTAAGCCGGCAGCAAGTTGCTCCGCTCCCAGCCGATCCAGCCTTGGTACTGGGCATTGTGGATGGTAAAAATGCTGGGGATATTGGCAAGGCGCTGAAAGGCGTAGCAATTCTGGAGCATGAACGGGATAAGTCCCGTGTGGTGGTCGTGGCAGTGGATGATGTCGGGCTGGTGTTCCCATTTGCTCATCCAGTCGCACACGGCGATCTGGAAGGCCAGGAAACGTTCGGTATCGTCGTCGTAGCCATACACCTTCTCCCGGTCCAGCAGCCCGTTGATGTCTACGAGGTAGAGATCGAAGCCGAGCGTGTTGGTCTTTTCCTTGATGACGGCGTAGTTGAAATAGTGCTCGCCGAGGAGTTGCCCGCCTTCGTGTACGAGCTCGAATTCGTTGGCATATAAAAACTTCGTGCGGTACATCGGCATCACCACCTTGGCCACCTGCCCGAGGCCTGCCTGGTACTTGGGCAGGGCGCCCACAACGTCGCCGAGCCCGCCGGCCTTGGCCACGGGGTAACATTCCGCCGATACATGTATTATCTCCATAGCTTCAAATGCGGTTTGAAATTAGGGGAAAAACAAGTGCCACCTGAAGGAACAACCGTTTTTCAACAACGTTCCCACGTTCGGATCGCGTAAGCAAATAAGTCCTATTTTCAGCCCTTTAAAAACCGAAACCAATCTTATGAATCAGCAAACCCGATGGTCTCAGTTCGGCGTGCTCGTTTCCGTGTTCTTCTTCTGGGGCTTTGTGGCTGCCAGTAACGACATTCTCATTCCCGTATTCAAAGAAAAGCTCAACCTCACGCAGGGACAGTCACAGCTGGTAGCGGTCGCTTTTTACGTGGCCTACACGGTCGGGGCGCTGATTTACAACGGCGTCAGCAGCCTCTTTGGCGGCGACCTGCTCAACCGCATCGGTTACAAGAACGGCATTGCGCTCGGCCTGGTGATCTCGGCGCTGGGCACACTCCTCTTTTACCCGGCGGCCAACAACGCCTCCTTCGGCCTCATGCTCTCGGGCCTGTTCATTGTAGGTCTCGGCTTTTCGCTGCAGCAAACGGCGGCCAACCCGCTTGCCATCGTTATGGGCGATCCACGGACCGGTTCGCAGCGACTCAGCATGGCGGGCGGCGTCAACAATTTCGGCACCACCATCGGCCCATTGCTGGTGAGCTTCGCCATCTTCGGTTCGGTGACGGCTTCTTCCGGCGTGGCCGACATCAGCGCGGTAAAAACGCCGTACCTCATTCTCGGTGCCCTGTTCATTATGGTGGCCATCATCTTTAAGGTGTCGTCGGTGCCCAACAAGATCGACCTCGATACGGAAACGAAAAGCGATGTGGACCTGGCGGACAGCCGCGTGGCTACACCCACCGATATTGCACAGCCGGCCGCGCTTTCGGGACGCCGCAGCGCGCTCAGCTACGGCCAGCTCGCACTGGGCATGGTGGCCATCTTCCTGTATGTAGGCGTGGAAGTTTCCACCGCTTCCAACCTGCCTGAGTTCATGAAGCAGCACGTGGCCGGCACCGACGGACGCCCCTTCCCCACCGAGCGGATTGCGCCTTTTGTTTCCCTGTTCTGGGCCTCGCTCATGATGGGCCGCTGGACGGCATCGGTAGGCGCCTTCGGCGTTGGTGCCGGCGCCAAATCGATACTCCGCTTTATCATGCCCTACCTCGCCTTCGGCGTTTTCCTGTTGGTCAACAAGATCGCCAACCACGACATCACTCCTTTCTATGTGTATGCCGTCGTGATCCTCGCGCTCATCATCGGCGACCTTTTGAGCCGCGGTAACCCCGCGCGGCAGCTGCTGATCTTCTCGCTGCTCGGTATCACCGCCCTCATCATCGGCATGCTGGCCGACGGGATGGTATCGGTGTATGCCTTTATCTCGGTAGGTCTTTTCTGCTCGACGCTGTGGCCCTGCATCTTCACGCTGGCCATCGCCGGCCTGGGGCGTCATACCAACAAAGGTTCGAGCTTCCTGATCATGATGATCATGGGCGGCGGCCTCGTAGCCGGCCTCCAGGGCTGGCTGGCAGGCTCCGAGCACCTGGGCATCCAACTATCTTATCTGGTGGGCGTAGCCTGCTTCGCGTATCTTGCCTTCTATGCGGTCCGTGCCAAGGCCATTCTGAAAGGCCAGGGCATCGACTACGATGTAACCCAATCCGGCGGACACTAAACTTTTTTGCTTCACGATATGGATCTTTCACACGAACTAGCCATCGGTGTCGACATCGGCGGCACGAATACGAAATGGGGCCTTGTTAATCACCGCGGCGAGATTGTTCGAAAGGGCGAGCTGCGTACCGATGCCCATGAAGACGTCAACGATTTTATCCAGGCGCTGTACGATACCCTCCAGCCCATCATCGACGAGGTCGGCGACGGCAAGGTGATCAAGGGCATGGGCATTGGCGCTCCGAACGGCAACTTTTACAAGGGCACCATTGAGTATGCCCCGAACCTGCACTGGCGGGGCATCATACCGATGACAAAGTTGATGACCGACAAGTTCGGCTTTCCGTGCCTGCTCACCAACGACGCCAATGCGGCGGCCGTGGGCGAAATGATGTACGGCGCGGCGCGCGGTATGAAAGATTTCATCATGATCACCCTCGGCACGGGCGTGGGCAGCGGCATCGTCGCCAACGGCCAGCTCATTCTCGGTCACGACGGCTTTGCCGGCGAGCTCGGACATACCTGCATCCGCCCCGGCGGCCGCCTGCACTGGGGCACCGGCCTACGCGGCTCACTGGAAACCTATTGCTCCGCCACCGGCATCGTGCTGACGGCAAAGGAACTGCTGGAGCAGTCTTCGGAAAGCAGCGCCCTGCGCGGCATCGACGACGAGACGCTGGATTCGAAAAAAGTGTTCGAGCTGGCGCAGCAGGGCGATGCGATTGCCCTGGAAACCTACCGCTTTACGGGCCAGGTGCTCGGCGAAGCGCTGGCCAACTTTGTCATGTTCTCCTCCCCGGAAGCCATCATCCTCTTTGGCGGCGTCATCAAAGCCGGCGACTTGCTGATGAACCCTACCCGCGAGCATATGGAGGCCAACCTGCTGCCTATTTTCCGCGACAAGGTAAAGCTGGTGTTCAGCGAGCTCAAAGAAGCGGATGCCGCCATTTTGGGAGCATCGGCGTTAGTGTGGGAGATCAAAGAATAGTTTGGAGTTTATAGTTTCCAGTTTACAGTTGGCTGGCGCCAACGCATAATAAAGAAGGCCGCTCTAGGAGCGGCCTTCTTTTATTCTACTTTTTCCTTTACCTGTAAACTATAAACTTTCCAACGTCGCGTTCGCCTTGCTCATCTCCCACTCTTTCCGGCCAAGGCCTGGGAATACGTGCCGTTCGCTGTGGTAAGAAGAGCGTACCAGGGGACCGCTCTCCACGTAGTCGAGGCCCATTTCGTAGCCGGCGGAGCGGTACTCGGCAAACTCGTCGGGGTGCACGAAGCGCTGCACGGGCAGGTGCTTTTTGGTGGGCTGCAGGTACTGGCCGATGGTCACTACGTCGCAACCGGCTTCTTTGAGGTTCTGCATCGTCTGGAGCACTTCTTCCTTCGTTTCGCCGAGGCCGAGCATGATGCCGCTTTTGGTGCGCATGCCACCTTCTTTCAGGGTGCGGATGACGTCCATCGAGCGCCAGTACTTGGCCTGGATGCGCACCTGCCGGGTGAGGCGCTCCACGGTTTCAATATTGTGCGACACCACTTCCGGCGCCGCGTCGATCACGCGCTGGATGTCTTCTTTTTTTCCTTTGAAGTCGGGGATCAGGGTCTCCAGTGTGGTGCCGGGGTTGAGCGATTTAACGGCTTTGATGGTATTGTACCAGATCGTGGAGCCGCCGTCCTTGAGCTCGTCGCGGTCCACCGAAGTGATCACGGCGTGCTTCACCTTCATCAGGTGTATGGCCTCGGCCACGCGCTGAGGCTCATCCCAGTCAAGCTCCGGGGGACGGCCGGTGGCCACGGCGCAAAAGCCGCAGCTCCGGGTGCACACGTTGCCCAGGATCATGAACGTGGCGGTGCCGGCGCCCCAGCATTCGCCCATGTTGGGACAATTACCGCTTTCGCAGATCGTGTGCAGCTTGTGGGTGTCCACGAGGCTGCGCACATGCTTGTAGCTCTCGCCGATGGGCAGCTTCACGCGCAGCCAGTCGGGCTTGTTTCTTTTCACGGGTTGATCACTGACCGAATTACACGACATGGGTGCAAAGTTAAGCCCCAGCGCTTTGCGCGCAACCTTCGCTTTAGCTTGGTTGGCCCCAAAGGGGGCAGGTAGGCGGGACATTTTTACAGGAAGGTGACTTTTCTTAGTTGCCTATGTTAGAAAAGCCCGGATCGCATCGCGTTCCGGGCTTTCACCTGTCCTTTGAATGGAGGCCGCAAATGGTACGGAGGCGTCCTGTGGTTGCCCCCTTCGGGGACCGGGGCGGGGCCTAGCCTTTCCTGCCTCCAAACACGTAGGCCAGGTGGAGCTGGAAGAACAGTTTCTTGGGGTCGTTGTATACGAGTTGCTCGATGCCCTTGCCATAGCCTTCGAGGCTGAAGCCGATCTGGACGGCCTGCATCCGTTCGTTATAGCGGTTGAAATCGAACCGGAGGCCCATTTTAACGTAGGCGCCCGGACGCACCTGGAGCTCGTTCCAGCCCTTGCCGATACCCGACGAGCCGAGGATGGTGGCCGGGCCGAGGCCGAGGAACTTGAGGCTGTCGGCGCTTTCGTATTTGATGGCGCGCTTGTCGGCGCCTTCCTGCACATCGATGTAATAGGGACGCAGGAGGCCCAGCGACAGGCCGCCCTGCCCGAAGGCAATCACCGCCACACCGTTCTTGTTGCCTTTCTGGCCCAGGATGTATTCGCGGCCAAAGCCCAGCTTGAACTGGTAAAAGTTGTTGATCTTCCCGTAGATATACGAGCTGTTGAATGTACCGTTGGTATTGCTGCCTTTTTCTTCCTTACCATGCTTGATCTCGGTGAGCTCGGCGGCATAAACGTTCGTCCAGCGCGGCGTTTTGCGGCGACCGATCTCCAGGAAGACTCCGTACCCGTTGGAGCGGAGCTGCAGACCGAAGGCGGTTTGCTTGCGGTATACCAGCACGCCTTCCTCCTCCTGCCTGATGAGGGCGTCGATCTTTTTGGTCTTCTCGGTGCGTTTCTCTTTACGCTGCTCTTTCTGCGCGAAAGCGCCGGCGCTGAGCAGGATCAGGCAAAGGACGGGAATGAGTTTTTTCACGAGCATCAAACGGTTGTAAGCGTAAATTTATGCACAAATCAAGTAAAAAACCATGACGTCTACGGTTCGCTACGATGGAGCATTGCGCACAACTTGTACCCACCTCCAATCGGGCTCTTCGTTTGAGACCGATGCACCGGTCGACAACAACGGTCTCGGCGAGCGTTTCTCGCCCACCGACCTGCTCGCCACCTCGCTCGCCACCTGCATGGCCACCGTGATGGGCATCAAAGCCCGCAGTATGGGATTCGACCTGGATGGCCTTTCCGTAGACACTGAGAAGATCATGAAGGCGGAGCCCCGGCGCGTTGGCGGCATCCGGCTCACCTTTCACATTCCCGATGCCCTCCGCGACCTCGACGCCCGGTCGAAGGCCATCCTGATCCAGACCGGCAACACCTGCCCCGTTGCCCAGAGCTTGCACCCCGACATCGAAGTGCAGGTGGATTGGGGCGCCTGGTCCTGATGGCTGGATCGGTCGTCTTATTTCTTTCCGGCGATGGGTGCCCATTCCCGTTTCAGTAACGCACAACCGATCGCACAATCAAGGCATCGCTTTTCCCGGCAATACGTCTTTTCGAGGTAGAGCAGCGCCTGTCCGTCGGCCGCGCCTTCGGCGCGGATGCCCGCAGCGGCAAAGCGGCGAAGCACTTTATTGTCCTCGGCCGGCAGGGTGCGCAACCAGCCCAGCGCCCGCTCTTTGAGCTCGGGGCGAGCCTGCAGGTGTCCGTAGGCGAAGACCACCGGCGCCAGCGTATTCGTCAGCAAACTGTTAAGCAGCACCGCGCCCACTTTTTTGGGCGCATAGGCCGATTCTTCGTCAAAACGGTAGTGGTAATGCCAGTAATCATTGGCCGTTACGGCGAACGGCTGCTGTACATCGGCCAGCTCTTTTGCTTCCAGCACCCGTGAAAACAGGTGCTCCTCCCCTTTCAACAGGGCCGCCAGCTGCGCCAGGCGAACCGTGGGAAAGGCCGGTGGCCGCATCCGCAGAAAGTGCACGGCCCGGTGCACCGGTTGCAGCGGGTGCAGCTTCTGCAGGTAGCGATACTCGCGCTGGAGCAGTTGCGGGTAGTCTTCGCTGAAGCGGCCGTGCAGCAGGTTTGCCTGACCCAACAACAGTGCCTCCAGCTGGTGAATGCTCCCCCGGTGGCGCCACAACAGCGGCAACTGCAGGCTCCGCGCAACGGCTTCGAAGGCATCCGTATTCACCGTCATCCCGAAATTGCGGGCCAGCAGCCACCAGAATACTTCCTCCCAATCATTGCGGGCCTCCTGCAGCAGGGCGGCGATGCGACTGGTTTTTTCGAGCATCCGTTCGGCCAGCAGCCGGTCTTTCCAGGAGGTCCACAGCAGGTCGGGCACCAGCAGCGCTTCTTTCTCGCAGGGAATGAATCCTTCCTGCGCCAGCAGCTCCGCGTAGCGGTCGAGCAGGATGGTCGATACGTGTGGCTGCAGTTCGAGCACGGGCAGGTGTCGCTCCTCGGTTGGCCGATCGTGCACATAAACTACGTGCAGAATCACGTTGCGGTAATTGGGGTCGCCGCTGTGCCGGTGGCGGTCCCAATCGGAAGTGCGCAGGTGCAGCTCCACGGAGCCGGCCAACAGCGCGGGGCCGATGCGTATGCGGGCGTCGAGGAAGTCGGGGCCTTCGTTGCTGTTGTAGCGGCCACGGTCAACGATCTGAATAAGCTCGCCGCCGGCGCTGCGCAGCTCGTTGTGGCTGAAGTAGCCGAATTGCCACAGGAAGTGGAAGAGTCGTTCGGTCATATGTGGGGTGCTTGGGTGCTCAGAACGAACTGAGCGCCTGCACCACGCGGCTTACCGGCAATCCCATCACGTTGTAGAAGTCGCCCCGGATTGACCGGATGCCCACCACGCCGATCCATTCCTGGATGGCATAGGCGCCGGCCTTGTCGTAAGGCTGGTACTTATCTACATAGAACGTCGCCATTTCCCCGGTCAGCGGGTGAAACTCCACCTCGGTCACGTCGTGAAACAGCATCTCTTTGCCGTCGCGGCGCAGGGCCACGGCCGTGATTACGCGGTGTGTGCGCCCACTGAGGCGCAGCAGCGTGGCTACGGCTTCGTCGCGGCCGGCGGGTTTGCCGATGATGTCGTCGTCGAGCACCACGATGGTGTCGGCGGCGATCACCGTGCGCCCGGGCTCCAGCGGCGCCACGGCGGCGGCCTTTTCGCGGGCGATGTGTTCGGCCACCTGCCCGGGCGTGAGACCCGCGGGATAGCTTTCGTCGGTATTGGCCACGCGGATGTCGAAGGGGATCTCGGCCCATTCCAGCAACTGCTTGCGGCGGGGGCTTTGCGAGGCCAGGATGTAGCGTTCCGTCATGGGCTCAAAAATACAGACGGAAGAACAGCATCGATCCGATCCCCGCCAGCATGATCCATTTCGCCAGGCGGCTCAGGCTGCTAAAGTCGGAAGTGCTGCGGGCTTTGAGATGGGAAAAGAACAGGATAATCAGGGGAAAAATCACGCAGGAAACGGAGTAAATCACCGCGGCCCACCAGCGGAATTGCAGTATGTACAACTGCAGCACGATGAGCGCACCGAGCAGCACCACGATCCAAACCGTGGTATATACCTTGGTGGCCACCAGCCCCGACACGATGGGAAGTGTACGGCAGCCGTAGCGGCGGTCGCCTTCCATATCTTCCACGTCTTTTACGGCCTCGCGTATCAGCGAAAGCACGAAGGCGAAACCGGCATAGAGAAACGCAACGCGGAAGAACTTGGTCGTGACCGCATCCTGCACCACGCCGAAGGCAGCACGGAACGACACCTGCGCAAAAAAGAGGATCAGGATCGTCCAGGCCGTGAGTGCCGAGATGAGGATGTTGCCGATCAGCATTTTTTTCTTGAGCGAGGTGGAATAAAACCAAAGCAGCACGATCACCACCGCGTTGGCCAGGATCAGGTAGCTTTTGTGAAAGCCCACGGCATACACGGTAGCGAGGAGTCCCAGCAGGCTGAGGAAGCCGTGCCAGAAGATGGCCCAGCGCCGCGGGATGATCCGGTTGATCACGTTTTTGTTCGGCTTGTTGACCTGGTCGATGTTGAGGTCGAAGTAGTCGTTGATGACGTAACCGGCAGCGGCAATAAAGACCGACGCGAGGATGAGCCAGGCGAGGCGCACCGGTGCCACCGTGGGCTTGTACAGCGGCACGAAGACGCAGAAATAGAAAAGCAGCTGCGTCAGCACAATGAAGAGCAGGTTTTGCCAGCGCACCAGCTTGAAGAACGCAGCGATGGATCTCATGCAGTTTATTTGGAGGTCAATCCGGCTTCGTAGTGCCAGTGTCCGTTCTGGCGCAGCACTTTCTCAATCACTTCGCGCACGCAGCCATCACCACCCTTGCGTGTGGCGATGTAGCGGCTGGCCGCCAGCACTTCAGGCACCGCGTCGGCGGGGCAGCAAGGCAGGCCGGCCACCGCCAGAGCGGGCAGGTCGGGCAGGTCGTCGCCCATAAACAGCAATGCGCCGAGGTCTACGGCTTCCTCTTTGGCAAACCGCTCGAGGAAGGCTTTCTTGTCTTTCACCGCGGTAAAAATATCCGTCAGCCCAAGGTACTGCATCCGCGCCACCACCGGTGCCGAGTAAGCGCCCGAAAGTATCACCACGCGGTAGCCGTTGCGCAGGGCGAGTTGCAGGGCCAGCCCGTCCTTGATGTTCATGCGGCGTGCCTGCAGCCCGTTTTCGAGGAGAAGCACCGTGCTGTCGGTCAGCACGCCGTCCACGTCGAACACGAATGTTTTTACAGCCTTGAATTGGTCCAGCAGCTCCATGGTGCGTATGGGGATAATCGGGTAATGGGGTAATACACGGACAGGATCAATCACCGTTATCCCATCAGGACATCACCCCACTACTCCATTCATTTATTTCTGGTTGTCGCGCCACTCATACACCCATTCGCTCTGGATGCGCTCGAGGTGGCCTTCGTTCGAATCCTCGCGGGTGCCCACGAAGCCCGGAAGGCTCAGCACCCACTCGAGCAGGTCGGTGAAGCGGATGCGGTAGATCTTGCTCTCGGAGAAGTCGTCGCCGAATTTCTCGTAAAGCTTCAGGGCGATGTCTTCATAATCGCTCCAGTGTATCGGGGGCTCAAAATGACTCATAAGGTGCAATGAAAATAGGGATTCGGTAAATTATTCGCCCAGGAACTGCGTCTGGTCGGGCAGGGTCACCTCCACCACGCCGTCCCCGTCGAGGAGGAGGCACTGGCAGCCCAGGCGCGAGTTGAGGCGCGGCCGCACGGCGCGGTCGATAAAGTCTTCTTCTTTGTCGCTCAGCTCTTCGAGGTGCTGCTCTCCTTTCTGCACATACAGGTGGCAGGTGCTGCAGGCGCAGACGCCGCCGCAGTTGTGGTGCAGCTCGATATCGTTCATGAGGGCCACTTCCAGCAGGCTGTGCCCGGCGGGAATATTCTCCAGCGTCACCGGCTGAAGGCCTGCCTGCTCGAAGTTGAATTGGATCGTATACATCAGTCGTTCGTTTCGGCGGCAAAAGTACGCCCTCGGCGCGGGACTTCAGCCCCGAACAACAAACTACACACCGTTGTTCTGAATGCTCTCGGTAAACAGGTCGTAAAGCGCCAGCAGTTTTGGCTCGCCGGCCAGCAGGCGGCGGTGTCGCTCCAGGGTGGCGCTGTCGCGGCGGAGGGCCGGGCCGGTCTGGCTCTGCTTCGGTGCCACCTCACCTACCCGCTCAGCGGTTTCGCGGATCAGCGGTAGCAGCAGCCGGAAGTCGAGCCCCTGCCGGTCGCACCACTCTTCCATCAGCGTATAAATATGGTTGACAAAGTTGTTGCAGAACACTGCTGCCAGGTGCAGGCGCAGCCGGGTAGCATCGTCGGCGGTGGCCACCTGGCCGCTGATGCTGGAGGCGAGCACCTCCAGCTGGTGGAGTGTCGGTGCGTCGCCGGCGTCTACCAGCACCGGGATCTCGGGCAATCGCTCGCTGCCTTTGCGCAGGCTTTGCAGCGGGTAGAACACACCGTAGTGCGCGGCCGCGCCTTTGAGCGCTTCGAGCGGCACCGAAGCGGCAGTGTGCACCAGTGTGCCTTCGGGGAGGTCGAGCTGCCGGCGCACCTCGGCCACTGCCAGGTCAGACACGGCCAGCAGGTACAGCTCGGCGCCGCGGTCCACGATGGTCCAATGGTTCACCGACACGCTGTCGAGCTCATAGGCCAGCGCCGACGCGGCGGCGGCATCGCGGCCAAAGACCTGAACGATATGGTGGCCCGCCGCTTTCAGCTTGCGGCCGAGCACGGTGGCCGTGTTGCCGGTGCCGATGATCACAATACGCATGCTGCGAAGTTCTGGCATTCCGGGCTTAGTTTTGGGCCCGAACCCTTTTACATGTCTTTTAAAAAGAAGGCGGCGCTGGCCCTGATCCGAACGAAACTGCAGCTACTGAACCTGCTGAGTAAGCGCCGCGCCGCAGCGGCGGCCTTTCACCTGTTCACAACGCCGCAGTACCGCAACCGCAAAGACCTTCCGGAAATTTACCGGGCCGCGGAATCGCTGCGTTTTCGCTTCCAGGAATTCGATATCCAGGGCTATCGCTGGAATGACGGTGCGCCCCGGCGCCTGCTGATCCTGCACGGTTTCGAGTCGGGTATTGTCAATTTCGAGCAATACATACAACCCTTTATCGACCGTGGCTTTTGCGTGCTCGGTTTCGACGCGCCCGCCCACGGCCGCAGTTCGGGAACGCAGATGAACGTACGGATCTATATGCAGTTCATTGAAGAAATACGGGACCGCTTCGGGCCCATCGAACGCTTCATGGGCCATTCGCTCGGCGGGCTGTCGCTTTGCCTTGCGCTCGAAGAGCAGGGCCACACCGAGGGCGCCCGCGCCGTACTCATCGCCGCCGCTACCGAAACGCGTACCGCCATCGACATGTATTTCCGCTTTTTGAAACTTCCGGCCACCCTCCGGCCGGCGTTCGACGCATTCGTTGAAAGCCGTGGCGGCCACCCGGTGCATTGGTTCTCCGTGGCCCGTGCCATCCGCAACCTTCACCTGCCGGTGCTGTGGGTGCACGACGAGGACGACGATATGACCCCGCTGTCCGACGTGGATCCGGTGCGCCGCTCGGGCCTGCCGCACGTTACCTTTTATATAACGAAGGGATTGGGCCACCGCCGTATCTACCGCGACCCGGGGGTGATCAGGAAGGTGGTCGACTTCCTGGCATCCTGATCAACCTTCCCGATTCACGAGTCCCATCGCTACATTTAACCCATGGAGAAACTCTACACCTACCTGGCCCTTGGCGATTCCTATACTATCGGCGAAGCATTGCCCATCGCGGAAAGCTTTCCCTACCAGGCCGTCCAGCGCCTGCGCCGCGACAAGGTGCACATGGCTCCGCCCGAGCTCATTGCCCGCACCGGATGGACCACCGACGAGTTGCAGACGGCGCTTTCCGGCTACACCTTCCTGAAGCAATACGACTTCGTGAGCCTGCTCATCGGGGTCAACAACCAGTACCGCGGCCGCACGGTGGAAGACTACACCCCCGAGTGCGAGGCGCTGCTGGCCCGCGCCGTGGCCCTGGCACATGGCCGTGCCGACCACGTATTTCTACTGTCCATCCCCGATTATGGTGTGACGCCCTTTGCGCGGGAGAAATCGCTCGATACAGACAAGATCGCCCGGGAGATCGACCAGTTTAACGCGGCGGCGCGCGGGCTGGCGGCGCAATACGGCGCTAACTTTATCGATATTACACCCGGCAGCCGCGACGCCGAGCGCGATCCTTCGCTGCTGGCAACCGATGCATTGCACCCATCGGGCAAAGAATACGCCCGCTGGGCGATCTACCTGGCCGAAAGCATGGCCCTCCGGATGAAGTAACCCGGAAAGCAGCCCGGCCGTTGCCGGACCCACTAATTGAAAATGTGCTAATCTTGCTGAAATTTCCCGTTGTCCGACCTTGGGCAGCGGAACCTGATGAAGTATGGCGAAGAACCTGTTAATCGTTGAGTCTCCTGCAAAGGCGAAAACCATCGAGAAGATCCTGGGAAAGGACTTCGAGGTGAAGAGCTGCTATGGCCATATCCGCGACCTTGAGAAAGGCGATATGGGCATCGACGTGCAGAACGGCTTCCGGCCCCACTATAAAGTTTCCGACGACAAGCAAAAGGTCGTTTCCGAGCTCAAGTCCCTCGCGCGTAAGAGCGGTGAGGTGTGGCTCGCGACGGATGAGGACCGCGAAGGAGAAGCCATTTCCTGGCACCTCTGCGAGGTGCTTGGCCTCGACCCGCGGACCACAAAGCGCATCGTCTTCCACGAGATCACCAAGCCGGCCATTCTTGGTGCGGTTCAAAACCCGCGCACGGTCAACATGGACCTGGTGAATGCCCAGCAGGCGCGCCGCGTGCTCGACCGCATCGTGGGCTTCGAGCTGAGCCCCGTGCTGTGGCGGAAAATGAGCATGAAGAACAACCTCTCCGCGGGCCGTGTGCAGAGCGTTGCCGTGCGCATTATCGTGGAGCGCGAGCGCGAGATCAACGCCTTCGCCGTGCAGAGTTCCTTTAAAGTAGAAGCCTTATTCACCGCGAACGATTCGGGCGGCCGCCCCGTTCCCTTCAAGGCCGAAGGCAGCAAATTCAGTAAAGCCGAAGACGCTGAAGCGTTCCTCGAAAGCTGCAAAGGGGCAACGTATACCGTTAAGGACATCCAGGTAAAACCCACGCGCCGCTCCCCTGCCGCGCCTTTTACCACCTCTACCCTGCAGCAGGAAGCGAGCCGCAAGCTCGGTTACGGCGTGGCCCGCACGATGCTGCTGGCGCAGAAGCTGTATGAAAGCGGTCTCATCACCTACATGCGTACCGACAGCGTCAACCTGAGCGACACCGCCCGGGGCGATATCCAGGGCGCGGTGCAGTCGATGTACGGCGAACGCTACCACCAGCACCGCCGTTATAAGAATAAGAACGAGTCGGCACAGGAAGCCCACGAAGCGATCCGCCCGACCTATATGCAGCAGACCAGCATCGACGACGCGGATACACGTCGCCTGTATGAGCTGATCTGGAAGCGCACGATGGCCTCACAAATGGCCGACGCAGAACTGGAAAAGACCATTGCAAAAATCGGAGTGTCAACCAACAATGCCGAATTGCAGGCCGAAGGCGAAGTGATGAAGTTTGAAGGCTTCATGAAAGTTTACCGCGAAAGTTCCGACGAGGAAGTGGAAGCGGAAAACGACGGCAACGAAACGAAGGAAGGGATGCTGCCCCCGCTACGCCCCGGCCAGACCCTCCCGCTGACGGCTATGAGCGCCATCGAGCGCTACACACGCCCGCTGCCCCGCTACACGGAAGCCTCGCTGGTGAAGAAGCTCGAGGAGCTCGGCATCGGCCGCCCTTCCACCTATGCCCCCACGATCTCTACGATCCTGAAGCGCGGCTACGTGGAAAAGCGCGACAAGGAAGGTGTGCGCCGCGAGTTCGGCGTGCTGACGCTCCGCAACGACGCCATCACGAAGCGAACCGACAGTGAAAATACGGGCGCCGAAAAAAGCAAGCTGTTTCCCACCGACCTCGGCATGGTAGTCACCGACTTCCTGAAGCAATACTTCGACGACATTATGGACTACGGCTTCACCGCCCGCATCGAAGAAGAATTCGACGAGGTGGCGCAGGGCAAGCTGCAGTGGAATAAAATGATCGGCGCCTTTTACGATCCGTTCAAGCAAGAAGTACAAAAGACGATCGATACGGCCGAACGCATCTCCGGCGAGCGCGACCTGGGTGTAGACCCGGTGAGCAACAAGCCGATCATCGCACGCATGGGGCGCTTTGGGCCGATGGTGCAGATCGGCAAGAGCGAGGATGAGGAAAAGCCGCGCTACGCAAAGCTGAAACAGAATCAAAGCATCGAAACGATCTCGCTGGCCGAGGCGTTGGAGCTGTTCCAGTTGCCGAAGGCGCTCGGCGAATACCAGGGCCAGGAAGTGTCGGTCAACTCCGGCCGCTTTGGTCCATATGTGAAGTTCGGCGAGCAATTCGTTTCCATCCCCAAAGGCACCGATCCCATGGACGTGGATATGGACGCCGCCATCGCACTCATTACACAAAAGCAGGAAGCCGATGCGCCCATCGGGCAGTTCCAGGAGCAGCCGGTAACGAAAGGAAAAGGCCGCTTCGGCCCGTTCCTCAAGTGGGGCGACCTGTATATCAACGTGCCGAAAGCCTACAACTACGACAACCTCACGCAGCACGATATCAACGAGCTCATTGGCAAGAAGCTGGAGAAGGAATCGAACCGGTACATCCAGCAATGGCCCGAAGAGAAGATCACCATCGAGAATGGCCGCTGGGGTCCGTTCATACGCTTCGGCAAGAAGATGCTCAAGCTCGGTCGCGGACCCGAAGGCGAAAAGCTGACGCCGGAGCAGGCCGCCCAGCTCCCGCTCGATAACGTGAAGAAGATGATCGAAGAGCAGGTGCCCGATGCGTTTACCAAAAAAGTACGCGCTGCCGCATCGAAAGCCCCGGCCAAGAAAGCTGCACCCAAAAAGGCAGCGGCGAAAAAGGCGGCGGCGAAGAAAAAATAACGAACCAAGAGGCCTCCGGGCCTCTTTTCTTTTGGGCGATCGCCGTTGAAAACATTAGGTTTTTTGGCGTCTGTTCCTGCCTTAAACTTGCAGCTAACCAGCCCGGCTTGGTATTATATTGGAGAGAGTGAGTTTATGGAACAAACCAAGGAGATTTATGCCCTTTTGAACCTGATCGAAGATCCCGACGAGGAAATCTTCGGCGCGGTGTCGACCCGGATCGTGGAGTTTGGCCGCCAGATCGTGCCCAACCTGGAAAGCCTCTGGGAAAACACCGTCAGCGAGCGGGTGCAGGAACGCATCGAACTCCTCATCCACCGGCTCCATGTGAACGACCTCAGGGAAGACTTCCGCCAGTGGTCGCTGGCCGGGCACCACGACCTGCTCGTGGGCGGGCTGCTGGCCGCTAAATTTCAATACCCCGATCTCACCACTGCGTCCATTGTGCAGGAGATCGAAAAGCTCCGGCGCAACATCTGGCTGGAACTGAATAACTACCTGACGCCACTGGAGCAGGTGCGCATCGTCACCGGCATTCTTTATGGCTATTACGGCCTCAAAGGCATGGAAACTGCCTACACCGACGTCAACGACTTCCTGATCCATAAAACGCTGGAAAGCCGCCGTGGTAACCAGGTGGCGAATGGCCTGCTCTACCTCATTCTGTGCGAGCTGCTCGACATCCCGGTCCGTGCGATTGGTATCCCGCGGCAGTTCATCCTGGCCTACTTCAAGCCCGGGTACAGCTCGGAGGGATTGGACCAGCCCATCAGCAAGATCGAGTTCTTTATTGATCCCACCTCGGGAATGGTTTTTACGCACAAAGACCTGGAGCTGTATTTTAAGCGTATCCAGGTGCCCGCGGTCCACTCCTACTTCCGCCCCTATTCCAACAAACGCGTGATCCAGGCGGTGCTGGAAGAGATGGGCAAGTGCTTCGACAACGAAAAGGACTATTACAAGAAGGACGAGCTCGATAATCTTTCCGACCTGCTGGATTAGGGCAGCCAAAGTGGAGAAGGCTTGGAACCCCGCGTGGCTGCGGTACCTTTTTCACACGATAGGCGCATTGGAATGGAAACCGGAGATCCGTCCGATGCGTCTCTCCTTAGCGTACCTGCTTCTTTTCTTATTGACTTTGCGGTGTAATACCTGCTATATCTTTAAACCCTTATTTCCCAAATCACCTGGCAAGACTTTGAAAAGATCGACATCCGCACCGGCACTATTGTGGCGGCGGAAGTGTTCGAGGGTGCCCGCAAGCCGGCATATAAGCTGCAGATAGATTTCGGCGCAGAGCTCGGTGTGAAGCGGTCTTCGGCGCAAATCACGAAGCACTATAGCACACTTGAACTCATAGGCACACAGGTTGTGGCCGTCGTTAATTTTCCGCCCAAGCAGATCGGGACGTTTTTCAGCGAATGCCTCGTGCTCGGTATCTTCGACGAGGTCGGCGAAGTCGTGCTGCTCCAACCCCGCCAGCCCCTTTCCAACGGATTAAAGATCGGATGATGAAAAGCTGCTTATCAACTCCCGTCGGCTACCTGCACATTCATTCCGAAGACGGGTTCATCCGCGTGATTCACTTCAGCGACGAACCCCTCGAAGGTCCGTATGATGAAGCGCCCGAACTGCAGGCCTGCCTGCGGCAGCTCGGGGAGTATTTCGCGGGCAGCCGCACGCACTTCGACTTCCCGATGCAGCAGGGCGGCACGCCTTTCCAGCAAAGCGTCTGGAATGGGCTGCTGCAGATACCTTTTGGCAAAACCTGCTCCTACCGCGACCTTTCGAAGCAGTTGGGCGACGTCAAGGCTATCCGGGCCGTGGGTACTGCGAATGGTCGCAACCAGCTGGCGATCGTCGTTCCCTGCCACCGTGTCATCGGCTCCGACCGCTCACTCACGGGTTATGCCGGCGGTTTGCACCGGAAGCAATGGCTGCTGGCACACGAGGCCCGGCACGCGGGCGGCGCGCAGCAGCTGGGGCTTGACTGGTAAAGCTTATTTCTTTTTCGACATCAGTTCCGACAGGCCCATCGGCGCCAGCACCTGCAGGCCATCTGTACCTGGCGTGGTCAGCGTAATAGGCGTGAACTTCCCTTTATAATACCAGAAGTAGCGATCACTCACCGGTTGGGGGTGTTCCTGGTACGATTTCATCATTTGCCCATAGGTAGCCTGGATGAATTTGACAAAGTCAACCGGCCGCTCGGGGTCGATCCGGCACATCAGCGCAAAGCCTTTGTTGGGTATGGCCACCACGGTACCCCAGGCGCCGACGAGATCGGGCTGGTTGCGCTCCAGGTTGAGCACGTAGCTGGCGGCGTAGTTTTCTTCTTCCAAAAAGCTGATGCGGATTTTGCTGCTGTCCACTTCAAATTCCTCGCTCACCTTTTGCACCTGCTGGCGGGCGACGTTTTCGGTTGCTGCTGCAAACACGGCCTCTTCGGACGTTTTCCATTTCTCAAAGTCATTCCGCCGCAGGTTGGTAAAGACGTCCGGCAGGTCGAGCATAACGACGGTGTAGGTGCCTTCGAGGTCGCGGCGGGTGAGTGAGTTTTCTTTCAGCGCCGTCCCTTCCACTGTCTGCGCCGGGTAAATACGAAGGGCCAGGTACTGCCGTGCCGCTGCAAAGGAGCCCAGGTCGAGCAGCTTCCGGGTGTCCATGGAACGGAACGTACGCTGGAAATATTCGCGCACGAAAGCCCCTCGCTGCTCTGTTGGAACCGACAGGCACTGCGACACGAGGTTGTACAGGTTCCACTGGGAAGCCTCCGGGTTTTCTTCCAGTTGCACCACGCCTGAATCAACGCGCAGCACCTTCCAGCGGGTTCCGATATGGTACACGGCACTGTCGACGATCGGCTTGTATTCGGCGGCACTGATGCGGCCTTCCAGGCCTTCGGGCAGGTGGTAAGCGATCTTTTGGCTGAACCCGTTCAATACGGAAAAAAGGAGCAGCAGGGCAAGGCACAGGCGCATAAGCAGTGGTTTGCAACGAAGCTACAATGCGCTGACGAAAAAAGGCCCTGCCGGGCCTTTACGAAGTAAAAATTACAGGCGTCCTAGCGCAGCTCCTCGCTGGTGAACGCAAGGGGCAACAGGGCTTTCGCATTGTCGATCACGTAAACCACGCCGGTCATGCCACCGAGAATCAGCTTGATGGGATGGCCGAGGCGCGACTCGAACTCCTGCAGCGACTGGCGGCAGATACCGCAGGGAGAGATCGGGTGGTCGCTCGCGTGGCCTTCGCCTTTGTAGCTGATGGCGATCACATCCACCGGCACCCGGGGAAATACGGACGAAGCCGAGGCCAGCAGCACGCGCTCTGCGCAAAGCCCCACCGGGAACGAGGCGTTCTCCTGGTTGGAGCCGGTGATGATCTCGCCATTGGCCAGGCGCGCCACGGCGCCAACCTGGAAGTGCGAATAGGGAGCATAGGCATTGGCCGTTACTTCGCGGGCTTCGTTCAGCAGCCACTGCTCCTGCTCGGGTAGCTCCTCGATGCTGTCGTATACCTTGTAGTTGAATTCAAATTTTGTTTCTTTCATGCTTTTTGTCGTTGTTTTCTGAAACGCATTCTTGTTCGCGTACGGAGACAAAAATGCCCCCCGGTTCGCGGAGGGCAGTTAAAGATAGGTATTTATCGGGTAATTACTTTACGATCTTGAAGATCCGGTTCCACCGCGGTCCGGAGTCGTAGGAGAACCAGATCATCCAGGCCTTGCCTACCACCCGGTCTTCGGGCACAAAGCCCCAGAAGCGGCTATCCTGCGATCCGTGGCGGTTGTCACCCATCATCCAGTAGTAATCCATCTTAAAGGTGTAGGTGGTCGTTTCCTTCCCGTTGAGGAAGAAGCGGCCGTTCTGCATGTAAAAATCATTGTGCTCGTAGTTGCGGATGGCACGCTCGTACAGGCTGTAGTTCTGCGGGGTGAGCTGCAGGGAAGCGCCCTTCTTCGGAATCCAAACCGGTCCGAAATAGTCGACGGTCCACTTGTGCAGGGTGTCGTAAGGAAACAGCACATTACCCCAGAAATTGGCCGGCACGTTGACGGGCTCTTCAAGGATCGGGCGTACGTTTTTGATCACGCCGTCGGCTTTCATCCGCGTCAGGCCTTCGTTGGTAAGCAGCATATCGAATTGGTTCTGACCCTTCGGATCCACCTCGTTCGGATCGTTCAGGTCAACACCATAAGTGGTCTGCATGATCTCGGCATCGAGCGGCTGGCCGTTGGTTTCAACGCGGTAGCGGATCTCCGAGCGCGGGGGGGGCTCGGAGGCGACGCCGTTGATGAACACCTGGCCGCCGCGTACTTCGAGCGTTTCACCCGCTACACCCACACAGCGTTTGATATAATTGTCGCTTTTGTCGATGGGGTGCACCACGATCGGGTATTCTTCGGGGTTGCTCAGTACGCGCTGCGACTCCACGTCGCCAAGGGCGGCGGCCCGCTTCACATCGTAATAGGGACGCAGCGATTGGTAATCGGGGTGGTTGATCACCGTATCGCCGGCCGGGAAGTTGAACACCACCACGTCGCCGCGCTTCACCGGCGCTGCAAACCAGCGCACATAGGGCAGCTCGATCAGTGTGCTGTAGGAGCGGGCGCGGGTGCCGGGGATGTAGTTGTGTACGAACGGAATCGACAGCGGTGTGTTGGGCAGGCGCGGGCCGTAGCTGAATTTGCTGACGAACAGGAAGTCGTTCACCAGCAGTGTTTTTTCCATCGATCCGGAGGGAATCGTGTAGGCTTCAAAAACAAAGATGCGAATGAGCGTGGCGGCAACGATGGCGAAGACGGCGGCGTCGATCCATTCGCGCCAGCCCGGCTTCTTGTACATCTTCACGCGCTCGGGACCGATATAACGGGCCGTGTCGTCGTAGCCGAGGTAGGAAATGTACCCGCCGGCAGTGAGGGCGGTTGCCGCGTGGGAGCCGAGGCTCCACTTTCCGTATACCTTGATGAATTCGATATAAATGCCGATGGTGATGAACCAGCCGACCACGGGGATCAGCTGCCAAAAGAACCAGTGCTTCGGGCGTTTGGCGATGTCGAGCATCACCCAGGTGTTGTAAAGCGGCACCAGCCCTTTCCAGCCGGGCTGGCCAGCCCTGGGAAAGAGCCGCTGGAGGCCTAGCGCGGGAAGCAGGAAAATCAATAAGGAAATGCCGTACACGATCAGGAACTGGGATAAAGACATCCGTTTTTCTTTAGGCGGTCAAAATTATTATTTTATATAGGTTGCGGGCCCGATATTACGGAAAGTTTTGCTAAAAAGGGGGCCGCTACGACCACCATGGAACGCTTCACCATACGAGATATAGAGAACCTGTGCCACATCAGGGCGCACACCCTGCGCATCTGGGAGCAACGTTACGGCTTCTTCCAGGCCAAACGGAAGGAGAGCAAACACCGATTTTACGACGGCGAAGATTTACGGTTACTCCTGCAGGTTGCCTTCCTGTACCACGGCGGCTGGAAGGTTTCGCGGATCGCCGCCCTCACCCGCAGCGGTATGGAAGAGGCGGTGCGCGCCGGGGCAGCGTCGCCAGTGACCAATGAGCAGGATATCCTCACACTCATCAGCGCGGCGGCTGATTTCGACGAACAAAGTTTCCGCGCCCGCCTCGATTCGATCGTATCCCAAAAAGGAATGGAAGCAGCCGTGCTCCAGGTGGCCTTCCCTTTCCTGCAACGGGTTGGACACCTTTGGCTCACCAATAACGTGATCCCGGCGCAGGAACATTTCTCCGCCAACCTGATCCAGCACAAGATCATTGCGGAGACCGAGGCCCTCCCCCGCCGGCAGCCCGAACACCCGCCGATCCTGCTCTTCACGCCCCGCGGTGAATACCACGAACTGCCCCTGCTTTTTCTCAATTACCTGCTGCGCAGTTACGGCTGGTCCGTGTTTTACCTCGGTGCCAACATCGAGGCGCTTCACCTGCCGGAGGCGATCCGCGACAAGGCCGGCATCTTTTACCTGCACCTGATCACCAACCTTACCGGTGAGCTGGCCGACGACTACCTGGAGAAGCTTTGTACCACTTACCCCGACAAACTAATTATTGCTTCTGGTAGCGCCGTGCAACCTGCACAACGGGCTCACCGCAACCTGAAGTTGCTGAAAACCGATGAGGCGATCCGCTCCTTTGTACGCAACGGACCTTAGTGCGGCAACACGTAGCTGTTGACGTCTTCGGGCGTGATGGCCTTGCCCGAAAGGATCACCAGTCTTTCCACCACGTTGCGCAGCTCGCGGATGTTGCCGGTCCAGTTGTGCTGGCGCAACAGGCCAAGGGCTTCTTCGCTGATGCTTTTTTTCGGAATGCCGTAGTCGGCGCAGATGTCTTTAAGGAAGTAGTTGACCAGCAGCGGCACGTCGTCGCGGCGTTCATTGAGAGACGGCACGTGGATGAGGATGACGCCCAGGCGGTGGTAGAGGTCGAGGCGGAAACGCTTTTCCTCCACTTCGCGAAGCAGGTCTTTGTTGGTAGCGGCCACCACCCGTACGTCTACGGATATGTCCTTGTCCGCGCCTACACGGGTGATCTTGCCTTCCTGCAGGGCCCGGAGCACTTTCGCCTGCGCGCTGAGGCTCATATCGCCGATCTCGTCGAGGAACAGCGTGCCGCCGTTGGCCTGCTCGAACTTCCCGATGCGTTGCTTGATGGCCGAGGTGAACGAACCTTTCTCGTGTCCGAACAGTTCGCTCTCGATCAGCTCGGAAGGAATAGCGGCGCAGTTTACTTCCACCATCGGCCCTTCGGCGCGGGCGCTCTTCTGGTGCACCCAGCGGGCCACCAGTTCCTTACCTGATCCGTTTTCTCCGGTGATCAGTATACGCGCCTCGGTAGGCGCAACTTTCTCGATCGTATCCTTAATCTTTTTGATGGGTGCCGACTCACCGACCATCTCCTGCACCTTTTGCACGCGGCGGCGCAGGTTCTTGTTTTCGCCAACAAGGCTGTAGCGCTCTTTCGCATTGCGGATGGTCACCAGGAGGCGGTTGAGGTCTGGCGGCTTTTGAATGAAGTCGTAGGCGCCGCGCTTGACAGCCTCCACGGCTGTTTCGATGGTGCCATGCCCGGAGATCATGATGATGGGCACATCGGGATTGTGCTCGGTGGCTTTCTGCAGGAACTCGAGCCCGTCGATCTTGGGCATCTTGATATCGCACAGGACTACGTCGTAGGTCTTTTTCTGGAAGCAGCGCAGCCCTTCTTCGCCATCGGATGCCTCGTCAATGGTATAGCCTTCAAAACTGAGAATCTCGCCTAGCGTTTTGCGGATAGCCTTTTCGTCGTCGATCAATAGAATGGTACTGCTCATGGATTCGGTTAATATGGGTTCCGGGACTTTTAGAAAAAGAACAAGCGCTTATTAAATGAGATATGCGCTGCAAATCTATTGCCGTGCTTTGAACGGAACAAAGGCGAAAATAAGAAGGTGTCAGGGCCCTCACAATGCGATCATGCGCGTGTCTTGACGAAGGGCTTTTCGCGCCATTCCGAGCCGGTGGGCAAAAGAAAAGGCCGGATAGAAATCCAGCCTCGTGTAAAATCCAATATCCTATGAAAAACCGAGACAAAGATGCGCAGAAAATTGGAAAAACAAAACTTTTGGTCAGAAATTTTTGAAGATCAACTATATGAAAATGAAAAAGTTGCGCAGTGGTGCGCAACTTTTAGCCGGTTTTACCCAATCTGAGGAAGAGCCTCCTCAGCTGTTTATTTCTTTAAATACAGGACTTCTTTGACAAGTTTCACCGTGCGCGAAACGTCGGGAAGCGCGGCTGCAACGAGGTTCGGCGCGTAGTGCAGCGGGGCGTCGGCGGCAGTGATGCGGCGGATCGGCGCGTCGAGGTAATCGAAGCCTTCCTTCTGGATGCGGTAAGTGATTTCAGAAGAAACCGAGGCGAACGGCCACTGCTCTTCCACGATCACGAGGCGGTTGGTCTTTTTAACGCTCTCGAGGATGGTCATCCAGTCGAGCGGGCGGATGGAGCGAAGGTCGATCACTTCGGCGGAAATGCCTTCTTTCTCGAGCTCGGCGGCAGCACCCATGGCCACTTTCATCATCTTATTAAAGGAGACGATCGTGACGTCGCGGCCGGCCTTTTTGACAACGGCCTTGCCCAGGGGGATGTAGTATTCTTCTTCCGGAACCTCACCTTTGTCGCCATAGGCCAGCTCGGCTTCCATGAACATCACGGGATCTTCCTCGTAGCGGATGGCCTGCTTCATCAGGCCCTTGGCGTCGTAGGGATCGCAGGTAGACACCACCTTGAGGCCGGGGATGTTGGCGTACAGCGATTCGAAGGCCGTAGAGTGCTGTGCGCCCAGCTGCCCGGCCGACCCGTTGGGGCCGCGGAACACGATGGGGCAGGTGATCTGACCACCGCTCATGGCAAGCATCTTCGAAGCCGTATTCAGGATCTGGTCAAGCGCCAGCACGGCGAAGTTCCAGGTCATGAACTCCACGACAGGACGCAGTCCGTTCTGCGCGGCACCCACCGCCACAGCGGTGAAGCCCAGTTCGGCGATCGGGGTGTCAATGACCCTTTTGGCGCCGAATTCGGCCAGCATACCCTGGCTCACTTTATAGGCTCCGTTGTATTCAGCTACCTCTTCGCCCATCAGGAATACCCGCTCGTCGCGGCGCATTTCTTCCGACATGGCTTCACGGATCGCTTCGCGTAAGGTGATTGTTCTCATTCGTTGTCAAAATTAAGCGTGGCAAATGTACAGTAATTAGCATTGGTTTTGCAAGAAAGAGCGGCATGGATACTACCCAAATCGTCGGCATCGTTGCCGGTATATTAACGGCTTCTTCGCTCCTGCCCCAAGTAATCAAAACCCTGAAGGAGAAAAAGGCCGCCGAGGTGTCCAAGGGGATGCTCCTGACCCTGATGGGCGGCGTCGCCCTCTGGATCGTGTACGGCGTGCTCCGGAAAGACCTTCCGATCATCGTCACCAATTCGTTCTCACTCCTGGTCAATATCGTGATGATGGGCCTGCGGGTGAAGTACGGCGACAAGAACAAGGGAGCGAAAGACAAACAGGTTTCGGAACCACGAAGGGAAATGGAGGCGAAGCTGGTACGCTAAGGTGGTTATAAAGCGATACGTCCCGCAACTGCGGGACGTATCCGTATTTCCTGGCGAAAACACCTTTTTTACTTCTTTTCTTTGCTGTTATAAACCTTCTTCACCTTATCCAACCTTTTCAATGACCATCGCCGACGCACCGCCGCCGCCGTTGCAGATACCGGCAGCGCCATAGCGTCCCCCCTTCTGCTTCAGCACGTTGAGCAGCGTCACGATGATCCGTGCGCCGGAACAGCCCAGCGGGTGGCCAAGCGAAACGGCACCACCGAAGGCGTTCACCTTTGCCGGGTCGAGGTTCATCTTGCGGGTGTTGACGATGCCCACGACGCTGAACGCTTCATTCAGTTCCACGAAATCGATGTCGCTCATGCTGAGGCCGGCGCGCTTAACCGCTACCGGTACCGCGATGCTGGGCGTGGTGGTAAACCATACCGGCTCCTGCTCCGCATCGGCGTAGCCCCGGATAATGGCCAGGGGCTTGATGCCGAGCTCTTCGGCTTTTTCGCGGCTCATCAGCACCACGGCGGCGGCACCGTCGTTCATCGTGCTCGCGTTGGCGGCCGTCACCGTGCCTTCCTTGCTGAAGGCGGGACGCAGGCCGGCGATCTTGTCAAACTTCACGTTGAAGGGCTCTTCGTCCTTGCTGACAACTATAGGGTCGCCCTTCTTGGACGGTATTTCTACGGGTACGATCTCGTCGTTGAACTGCCCGGCTTCCCAGGCCTTCTGACTGCGCTGGTAGCTTTCGATGGCGAAGGCGTCCTGCTCTTCGCGGGAGATCTGGTTTTCGGAAGCACAGAAATCGGCGGCGTTGCCCATAGCGGTGCCGCTATAGCAATCGGTGAGACCATCCTTGGCGAGGCCGTCGATGAGTCCGGTGTTGCCGTACTTATTCCCCCAGCGCAGGCTTTCCACGTAGAAAGGCACCTGGCTCATGTTTTCCATGCCGCCGGCAACCACTACGTCGCTGTCGCCGAGCAGGATGCTCTGGGCACCCTGGGCGATGGCCTTCATACCGGAGGCGCAGACCTTGTTGACGGTCGTGCAGACCACGTTGTCGGGCAGGCCGGCGAAGCGGGCGGCCTGGCGGGCGGGCGCCTGGCCGAGTCCGGCCTGGATCACGCAACCCATCAGCACTTCATTGACCATATCGGGGGAAATGCCGGCACGCTCTACAGCGGCTTTGATGGCGATAGCACCCAGGCGCGGGGCCGGAACCTCTTTAAGAGCGCCACCAAAAGAGCCCATCGGCGTACGGACGGCGGAAACGATATAAACTTCCTTTTGATTCATATAGCGTTGTTTGCGGCGCAAAGATACGCCGCATTAGCTGTACCTTCGCGATTCGCGTTCAACTACATGACTTCCCGCTGCCTGCTTGCATTCTGCCTTATTCTCACGTCCCTTTTCACCGGGTTCCGGGCCGGCGCGCAATGCACCGGTGCCATCAGCACCTTTCCTTATACCGCCGATTTTGAACTGACCGACGGTGGCTGGGTCACGGGCGGCAACGCCAGCGACTGGGTTTGGGGCATCCCGCACAAGCCCGTTATCGTAGGCGCCGCCAACGGGCAGAAATGCTGGGTCACCGGCGGGCTGCAATACACGGCTTACAACGACAACGAGAATTCCTGGCTGATGAGTCCCTGCTTCGACTTCAGCAGCCTCCCCCACCCCTACGTTCAGTTCCAGCTTTTTTGGGAAACCGAACGCAAGTACGACGGGGCGTCCTTTGAATATTCTACCGATGGCGGCAGCAACTGGCTCCCACTCGGCTCGCAGGCCGACTACCAGTCCTGCCCCGGTTCCAATTGGTTCAACACCACCTCCATCACGACGCTCGGTTCTGACGGGTGGTCGGGCAACGTGCAGGCCACGGCGCCCTGCTCCGGTGGGGCGGGTGGTGGCAGCGGGCGTTGGGTGCCGGCCGGTCATGCCATGCCGCAACTGGCCGGGCGCAGCAATGTGCGCTTCCGCTTTCGCTTTGCCGCGGGCAGCCGTTGCAACGACTATGATGGTTTTGCTATCGACGACGTCTGGATTGGCGAACTGCAACCTGCCAGCGCCGATTATACCTTTTCCTGCTCCGCCAGCCGCACCGGGCAATTTACACCGGTCACCATTGGCTGCGGAAACAGCTACGCCTGGGATTTCGGCGATCCGTCAACCGGCGCGGCCAACGCATCCAACAGCAGTAATCCCAACCACACGTTCAGCAGCGCCGGCGACTTCCAGGTAATGCTGACGGTGACCGCTCCGGGCGGCGCGACCTCGACGATCACGAAGACGGTCCGCGTGCTCGACGTAACGGCACAGGTGGTTCAGCCGGTGCGCTGCCCCGGCGGGCAGGACGGCAGCATCCAAGTGCTCAGCACACCGGCCGGCACCTACACATACAGCTGGTCTACCACGCCCACGCAGCAGGGCGCCACGGCCACCGGTCTTGGCGCCGGGCTGTATACCGTCGACATCCGCGGCACCAACGTATGTGCGGTACGTGCCAGCAACTCCCTCAGCGACCCGACGCCGGTCACCCACACTGAGTCGGTAGAAGACGCCCGCTGCAGCGGGCCGAACGGAAAAGCCACGATCATTCCTGCCGGGGGTACCGGACCGTATAACTACAACTGGTCGCCGGCGGGGCCGACCGGTTCGGGAACCAGCAGCAGCCTCCGCCCCGGCGCCTATACGGTGGCCATTGCCGACGCCTATGGTTGTGCCGATACCTCCCGCTTCAGCATCGGCGACGATACCGACCTACTGGTCACTATCGGCCACGACACGGTGCTTTGCGCCGGTGAAACGCTGCTGCTTCAACCTGCTCCCGGGCCATTTTCCACCTTCCAATGGCAGGATGGCAGCAGCGCTCCTGCATACCGCGTATACCAAACGGGGCGTTACAGTGTGCAAGTGACGGACGGCGACGGATGCCGCAACAGCGCTGCTTTGCAGGTGACCGTCGATTGTTCGGATGTTTCCTTCCCAACCGCTTTTACACCCAACGGAGATGGGCGGAACGATCGCTTCGGTCCGCTCGGCAACCGCGGCGCGCTAACAGATTATACACTCCGCATCTACGGCCGCTGGGGCCAGCTCATTTTCGAAACGCACAACCCGATGCAATCCTGGAACGGCGATACGTTGGTCGGCAAGGACGGCAGCCAGGTGTATGTGTGGGCGGCCCAATACCGGCTTGTTCGCCACGACGGTGTGCAGACCCGGAAGGGCACGGTGTTGCTGATGCGCTAGCGTGGCCCGGGGCTACCTTTGGTTTCAATTTCAACCCATGGCATCCCGCGTATTTCTTTCCGCCGAATGGCGCAACCTGCTGATGGCCAATTATGCCGTAGATCCGGCCCTGCTGAAGCCTTACTTACCCTGCCGCACCGAGCTCGATACGTTTAACGGTGTGCACTACGCCAGCCTTGTCGGCTTTTTGTTTGCCGGAACCCGGGTACTCGGTGTGCCCATTCCCGGCCATCGGACCTTCGAAGAAGTGAACCTGCGTTTCTATGTGCGCTATAAGGAAAATGGCACCTGGAAGCGCGGTGTGGTATTTCTCAAGGAGATCGTTCCGCGGCGCGCTATCGCCTGGGTGGCCAACACCTTATACGGAGAAAATTATGTGCGCTACCCGATGCGGCATAGCTGGAAACAGGAGGAAGGTGTACTGCGGGTTTCCTACGAATGGCTGCTCAACGGCGAATGGAACTACCTGAGCGCCGATGCGCGGGCGGAGGCGCAACCCTTGCTGCCCGGGTCAGAAGAGGAGTTCATTACCGAACATTACTGGGGCTACACGCAGGTAAGCGATCAGTGCACCGGCACTTACCAGGTAGCCCACCCCAGTTGGCAGGTACACGCCGTGGAGCGCTACGCCGTTCATTGCGATGTGGCCCGCCTTTACGGTGCCGGGTTTGCTGAAGCATTGCGGGAAGAGCCGCGTTCGGTTTTCCTGGCGGAAGGATCGCCCATACAGGTGATGAAAGGCGACCGCATCGAGCTGGCAAAAACCTAATTTGCCACGGTGGAGCAGCATACACTCGTTATCATCGGCGGCGGTCCCATCGGTATTGCCTGTGCACTGGAAGCGCAGCGGCTCGGAATCGATCACCTGGTACTGGAAAAAGGTACCGTGGTCAATTCGATTTATCACTACCCGGTCAATATGACCTTTTTTTCTACTTCCGAACGGCTTGAGATCGGGGGCGTCCCCTTCGTGACTACCCAGCCAAAGCCCAAGCGCGCCGAAGCGCTGGAGTACTACCGGCGGGTGGTTCAGGACCGGCGGGTGCACCTCCGTCTATTCGAAGAAGTGACCGCGGTGGATGATGATGCGGACGGCTTTATTGTGCGGACGTCAAAAGGCGCTTACCGGGCGCGTTTCGTGGTGATCGCCACCGGGTTTTACGATATCCCCTATAGCCTCGGCGTCCCGGGCGAAGACCTAATAAAGGTGAAGCACTACTACGACGACCCGCATTATTACGCGTTCCAGAAAGTGCTCATCGTAGGCGCCCAAAATTCAGCCGTGGATGCGGCGCTGGAAACCTGGCGCAAAGGCGCCCAGGTGACCATGGTGATCCGCGGAACGGAGATCGGGCAGCGGGTGAAATACTGGGTTCGTCCCGACATCATCAACCGCATCGAGGAAGGGTCGATCAAGGCCTACTTCGATTCCAACGTAACGGAAATCACGGAGCGGACCGTAGAAATACAAACCCCCGGCGGGCCCGTTTCAATCGAAAACGACCTGGTGCTCGCCCTGACCGGGTACCAGCCGAACCTTCCGTTCCTGCGTCACCTCGGTATCCGCCTCGGCGACGATGCGGTGTGCCAGCCCCAGCTCAATGCGGAGACGCACGAATCAAACCGGCCCGGCATCTACCTTGCGGGCGTCATTTGCGGCGGGATGAACACGCACCGGTTATTTATCGAAAACTCCCGCGAGCACGCGGTGAAGATCCTGGCGGATATCCGGTCACGGCTGCCTGATTCAAAGAAATAGCAAAGAAAAAGGGCACTGCGGCCCTTAATAATCATTCAGGTGAATCTGCGATCTAAAATTTCTTAGGCTTGTTTCACCAGCTGGATCTCCGCGTGGATCTTGATGTCATCGCTGACCACCACTTGTCCTGCTTCGGTAACAGCACTCCAGGTAAGGCCGAATTCCTTGCGGCTGATCTTACCCGAAACCGTAAAGCCCGCCTTCGTCTGTCCATAGGGATCCACCACGATGCCTCCATATTCCACGTCAACCGTTACCGGCTTCGTGACGCCGCGGATGGTGAGGTCGCCGTGCAGTTTTGCTTCGTCGCCGCTGTTCTCGTACTTGTGGCCAACAAACGTGAGCTGCTCATGCTCTTCGGCATGGAAGAAATCGGCCGACTTCAGGTGCGTGTCGCGCTGCTGATTGTTTGTATCAATGGAGTCGATATCCGCCGAGAACTGAATCCGGGAGGCCGTTGTAAAGTCATCATTTTCGGTATCTACTTCGAGGTCGAACTTTTTGAAATAGCCGGTCACCGTGGTGATCATGAGGTGACGTACTTTGAATTGCACTTCGCTGTGGGTGGGATCCAGCTTCCAGGTAATTGCCATACTGAAGGTTTTAGTAGTGAGTCGATGTTATAACACCAAACCTAGCCACGGAACATTTTCCCTCCAAATAATTCTTACCGGTCAGCTGCGCTCCCCTTTATGGTCCTTGATGCTGGTATTCCGCTGTGCGTCCTGCTCACGCCCGCGGCCCATCGGCGTGGATGGCTGGCCGCCGGTCTGCTTTCCATGATTCATTTTGCCTTCCTCGGGCGGAACGGCCTGGCCGCTCTGGTTGGACGCGCCGGCACCGGAGCTGCCGCGCTTGTTGTTGTCGCCACGTCCTGACATATGATTGGTTTTTGGGTTACAGAATGAGCGAGCCGGGGATGTGTTTCGGCGCGCGTTTTCTTTGCAGCCATTTCAATGCCAGTCCCGTCACCAGTCCACCCAATGTATAAAGACCGACGGTCATCAGCGCTGTGGCCGTAGTTCTACTGCTCGGCTTTTCATCCAGCCCCATGGGTCCGGGCAGGAAAACACCGCCGAGCCCGGCCGCAAAGCCAAGCAGCGCACTGCGCAAGACTACATTGCGGTTGTTGATACCGCCGATGCTGTAATAGATAGCGTTAGCCAGCAGGTCGCCCGCCATCGTATATAGAAAGAGTTTACCTGATGAAGGCTGCTGACCTTTTGCGCCGGCGATCAGCTTACGCAAGGCCTGCATCCCGAGCAGGTCCATCCGCGGTGCAGCGGGTACGCCGCGCTTCAAGGTCTCGTGAGTAGCCGTGAGCAGGCCCGCACCCGCAAGGCCGCTCAGCAATACGTCGGAAGTACGCATAACTGTTTTTGATGAACGGGCGGAAAACCGTGCCGACTTCGCCCAGCGTCGGCCGGCGGCTGGCTTCTCCGGAAGGGTTTCTGACGAAGGGGAATTGTTGAAAGCTCAACGGCGAGCGACAGATTTCGATAACGTGGGCCTGAATTGTTTTGCCTGAACAGCGGAAATCAGGTTACGGATCGATCGTATGGAAATCATCGCTGCTCCGATCCGAAATCGTATCAAATCTGCGTGCCTAGTTTTACCCGGCTACCGGATCACGACGGTGCCGGTCTTATCTGTCAGCTCGCGTTCCATTTGCTTCAGGGTTTGGTGGGTGAGCAACAGCGTCATTTGCTGATCTGCCGGCGCCTTTTCGAGGTCGGCCTGGTTCTGCAGCAGGAGGCGGCGCACCTGGCGAAGCTTCAGGTATACCAGTGCGGATTCCACTTCCTGGTGCGTGGTGTCGCGCTGCGTGAGCAGGTACGAGCCCAGCTTATCCGGGTTCTCTTTATTGACGGTACTTTTGAACCCATCCCAGGATTGCTCGAACAGCGACTTCTGGTACCCGGAAGATTGCGCGGCTTCCGACTTCCAAAACTTACTCTCTTCGTATGGAAACTGGAGCAAGGACACGGCGAAGGCACTCAGCTCCGAGTCGGGGTGATAAATGAACACGTTCTTGTCGGGCAACTGCCCATTGGCGAGCAGGTCGCGGAAGGCGTGGATCACCTTCAGCACCGTGTGGTTCTCGAAGAGCTCGTCTTCGGGCAATTCGTGCAGCACAAACTCCGCGATCATCTGGTCGTTCCAGTGCTTGACGCCATGCTCAATCAGCACCCGCGCGATCTCGCGTTCCTGCAGCTCGTTCTTGAAAAGAAGCTGGAAGGTATGATCGTCGAGCGCCGGCGGCTCCGCTGGTTGTGTATGGTCGGCCAGGGCATTGGCTTCCTCGAAGGGAAGCTTCTGCTCCTGCTTCACGATGCGGTCGCGGATGAATTTGTTCACCAGGTTGGTGAAGCCGCTTTCGTCGATGCGCAGCAGCTGCGCACACAGCCGGATGTAATCCTGCTGCTTGGTAAAATCCTCGGCCCGGTCGATTTTAGCGATGGTCTCGGCGATCTGGTTCACTACGGCTGCCTTGCGCGCAGCGTCATCGCCGGCGTCGCGCAGCGACACTTCAAGCTGAAACAGTACAACATCCTTCTTGTTGTGGGCAATGAAGTTGCGGAACTCATTGGCACCGACCTTCTGTACATACGAATCGGGGTCCTCGCCGTCGGGCACGAGTACGAGCTTTACGTTGAGGCCTTCTTCGAGGGCCATGTCGAGGCCGCGCAGGGCCGCCTTGATGCCGGCCCCGTCGCCGTCGTATACGATCGTTAGGTTCTTCGTGTATTTTTTGATCAGCCGCAACTGCTCGGTAGTGAGCGAGGTGCCGCCCGAGGCCACCACGTTCTCTACGCCCGCCTGGTGCAGCGACAACACGTCGGTGTAGCCTTCCACGAGCAGGCACTCGTCGAACTTGTCTATGGCCTGGCGCGCGAAGTATAGTCCGTAAAGAATCTTGCTCTTGACATAGAGCTCGTTTTCAGGCGTGTTGATGTATTTCGGTGCCTTATCGTTCTTCTTGATCAGTCGGGCACCGAATCCGATGATGCGGCCGCTCGGGTTGTGTATCGGAAAGATGATACGGTCGCGGTAGTTGTCGACCCACTCGTTGTTGCGGAAGGCGATGAGGCCGGCCTTCTGTGTCAGCTCGCGGTTGTATTTCTGGTTGAAGGCGGCGGAAGCGAAGGTGTCGCGCTTATCGGGATTGTAGCCCACGCCAAACTTGCGCAAGGTGTCTTCGGTAAAGCCCCGCGACTCCAGGTAGCTGAGACCGCTGGCGCGACCTTCTTCCGTATCGAACAGTTGCTGCTCGAAAAATTGCTGCGCAAACTTGTTGATGATGTAAAGACTCTCCGACGTTTGCTGCTGCTCGCGCACTTCGGCTGATACCGCCGTTTCCTGTACCTCGATCTGGTAGCGGGCGGCCAGCCAGCGCATGGCTTCCACGTACGTGAACTTCTCGTGCTCCATCACGAAGGAGATCGAGTTGCCACTCTTGCCGCAGCCGAAGCACTTGTAGATGCCCTTCGCTGGTGATACGGTGAAGGAAGGCGTGCGTTCGTTGTGAAAGGGGCACAGACCCAGGTAGTTGGCGCCGCGGCGTTTGAGTCGCACGAAGTTTCCGACGACATCTAGCACGTCGACGCGGTCCTGGATAGCCTGAATTGTTTGCGGAGTGATCATGAAGGGGGAGCAAAGATAGCGGACCCATAGCAGAATGCGGGACTGTTCAAACGGGTCCTCGGGGCCCGAAAACGGGGCCGAGCCGAATAATATAACGTTTTTTCATCAAACAAAATTTTCTTAGTTTAACGGCGCCCGCGCTAAATTTAAAGCACCATCCTAAAGCATCAGTGAGGAAGAGAAGCCAGATTTTTTAACCCCCTTTAAAACCTTCTTCCCATGGTTCAGACCGATCTCGCACAGCTCACTTCCGAAACCGCCGAATGGCGGCAGATCCTTCGCAATTACCGCGACGAATTCCAGGAATGTAAAAAAATGTTACAGGAATCCGCCCGGCTGACGGCGAAGGACCAGCTTGTCGAACTCGAGCACTTCGACAACCAGTTTCACATCCAGTTGATCAACATCCACGACCTCAAGCAGGAGATCAAGCAGCATGAACGGCGCGTTTCTTACGAGCGTGCTCAGAACGACAACCTATCAAATGATACCTACACGGAACACGAGCGCTTGCTCGACGCCTTCCTGGTGCTGGAAAATACCCTCCAGCAACTCAGGGGTGACTTCCGGGATTTTGTAAACGCTACCAACTGTTAAGGTAGCGTTCTTTTTTTCCGGCCCTTCCATCCTGCCCGTGCAGGATGCGACCCCTTATTTCGGTAACCTAAAAACCTCCGTTATGGCTGAATTCGATACCGCCCACGTCAAGAACATCGTCTTGCTTGGGCACGCCGGTTCGGGAAAGACCTCGCTGGCGGAATGCATGCTGTTTGAAGCCGGGCTCATTAACCGCCGCGGCTCCGTCCCTGAATTAAACACCGTGGGCGACTACCACGAGCTGGAGCACGAACGCGGCAACTCCATTTTTTCGAAGCTGATGCACACCCGGTGGAAGGGCTACAAGATCAACATCCTCGACACGCCGGGCTACGACGACTTTGTGGGGGAAGTGCTTTCAGCGCTCCGCGTAGCCGACACGGGCGTTTTGCTGCTCAATGCGGTCAATGGAGTGGAGGTCGGCGCCGACGTGCTCTGGGAATACACCGAGCAGTTCCGCACCCCGATGATCTTCGCCATCAACAAGCTCGATCACGACAAGGCCGACTACGAACGTACGCTGCAGGAAGCCCGCGACCACTTCGGCCCGCGGGTGACGCCGGTACAATACCCGCTGCAAACGGGTGCTGGTTTTCACGAGATCGTAGACGTGTTGCAAATGACCCTTTATAAGTTTCGCGACACGGGCGGTAAGCCCGAAAAGCTGCCCATCCCCGATGCGGAGCGGGAGCGCGCCGAAGCCCTGCACCGCCAGTTGGTGGAAGCCGTTGCTGCCGTGGACGAAACACTGATGGAACACTATTTCGACAAGGGCGAGCTTGAGGAAGATGAGCTCAAGGCCGGACTGAAGAAGGCTATGATCGGGCATGAGCTCTTCCCGTTGTTCTGCCTCAGCGCCGAGCGCAACATGGGCTCCGGGCGCCTGATGGGCTTTATCGACAACGTCTGTCCCAGCGCCAATGAGTTGCCCCCGCAGGTAACGAGGGCCGGCGAATCGCTCCCTTGCGAAGCAACCGGGCCAGTATGCCTGTTCGTGTACAAAACGGTCTCCGAATCACACGTGGGCGACCTCTCCTACTTTAAGGTGTTCAGCGGCACGGTCCGGTCGGGGTTGGAGCTTGTAAACGAAGCCAACGGCGTCGTGGAGAAGATCACCCAGCTCTTCCTGCTGGAGGGCAACAAGCGCATCCCGGTAAACGAGCTGGTGGCCGGCGATATCGGCGCCACGCTGAAGCTGAAGAACACGCACGTCAACAATACCTTGCACGCGAAGGGGCGCCCCCTGGAGCTGGCGCCCATTGCCTTCCCGGCCCCCAACATGACCGTGGCGATCGAAGCGGTGAAGAAGGGCGAAGAGGAAAAGCTGGCTACTGCCCTGCACCAGTTGCGCGAGCAGGACCCGACGCTGCTGGTGGAAGTTTCGCCCGAGCTCCGGCAAACGCTCATTCATTGCCAGGGCGACATGCACCTGGCCGTGGCCAAATGGAAGATCGAGAACGGCGCGCGCCTCGACGTGCGTTTTGAGCGGCCGCGCATCCCCTACCGCGAAACGATCCGCCGCGGCGCTGAAGCGAGCTACCGCCACAAGAAGCAGTCGGGCGGCGCCGGACAGTTTGCCGAAGTGCAGCTCCGCATCGACCCTTGGACCGAAGATATGCCCGATCCGGCCGGGCTTAACGTTCGCAGCCGCGAGCTCATCGACCTGCCCTGGGGCGGCAAGCTGGCCTATTACAATTGCATCGTCGGAGGTGCCATCGACAGCCGCTTCCTGCCCTCCATCCTCAAGGGGATCATGGAAAAAATGCAGGAAGGTCCGCTCACCGGCTCTTATGTGCGCGACGTGCGGGTTTGTGTATTCGACGGCAAGATGCACGCGGTCGACTCCAACGATATCTCCTTCAAGATCGCAGGCACCATGGCCTTCCGCGAAGCGTTCCGCAACGCCGATCCGCAGGTGCTGGAGCCACTCTACCATGTGGATGTGCTTTGTCCCGACGACCTCACCGGCGCCGTCATGGGTGAGCTGCAGAGCCGGCGCGGACTGGTGGAGGGCATGGAAAGCGAAGGCCATTTCCAGAAGATCGGCGCCCGCGTGCCACTGGCCGAGCTGAACGACTTCTCATCAGCGCTTCGCTCCATCACACAGGGACGCGCCAAGTTCTCGATGCGCTTTGCCGAGTATATCCCCATGGCCTACGACGCACAGAAACGACTGACGGACGCCTACCATAAAACAGAGCAGGAGGCACTTGCTTAAAGCCGGGTTTTTAACCACGGAAAGGGGGCATTCAACCTCAAAAAATACGGTTGAGGCTATTGGAGGTAGTGTTTTTTGATTTTATGATATAACTTGTTTCCCACAAGCAAGTCTCATCATTAATTAAAATCTTCTACCTATGCATGCCTATTTCCGTAACCACCAGCTGTACCTGGCCGAGAAGAGTGCCTGGCTTGAGCGTCAGACCCAAAAGTCGAGCAAGCGGGCGATCATGAAGATCGAAAGCCTGAAGCTGATCTCGCAGGCCAGCGAAGACTTCGAGCAGATCCGCCTGGTGGAAAAGCTGGTCAAGGATTCGCTCCTGACCAACATCCCGGCCCAGTCGGTGCTACACCGCGAAGGCTTCTACAAGTACAACCTCCGCAACTAAACCAGAAAAACGAACTCCCTATAAAGCAGGTCCCCCGGACCTGCTTTTTTTATCGCCCCGGGGAGCCGGACCGTCCGGGACTGGTCCCGGAACGTGCCGCTTGTAGGGACGGAAACTCCCGGCATGGTTCCGGAAAGTTCCGCTCATAGGTCCGGACGTTCCCGGTATGGCTCCGGAATGTTCCGGAAGGGGATCCGGATCATCCGGCTATCGATCCGGAATATTCCGGACAGGGGTCCGGACGCGCCGGCAGGGGCATCGGAAAGTTCCGCTTGTTGGTCCGGGCCCTCCGGATAGAGCTGCGGCATGTTTCCCCCCCGGTACAGGTACGAAAAAGCCCCCGCCGAATGGCGGGGGCTGACTAGTTTTTCGGGGGACCCGGTCAGGCGTGCGCCAGGGTCATCTTTTCCGGGTTCTTTCTCGCCTCGGCGATAAAGCTGCGGAGGAAATCCACCTCTTCCTGGCGGTACGCTTCGCCGTTGGCGCGGAAGATGTCGTGGAACCAGAGTTCCGGCTCCTGGTCGTAGGTCTTCTGCCAGCTGTCCCAGGGGCAGTGTGTCTGCGATTTACCGGCCACGAAACCCCAGTTGTACGCGTTGACACCATATTCCTTAAACAGCGGCAGGATCTCCTGGAAGGTATTGCCGAAGGGACGCGCCATGTATTCGGTACAGAACATCGGGCGGCCGAAGCGGCTCAGCTGTTCTACGCGGCGCTTCATACCGTCGCGGTTGGCGTAGCAATGGAACGAGATCACGTCGGAATGGGTGAACATATAGTTATCGAGCACCGACGCGGTGTGTTCGGATTCCCAGTTTTCCCCTTCCTGCCAGGGTGCCATGGTGATGGGCTGGTCGGGACCGATGCCCCGCACCCAGCGGATGGTCTTCTTCAGCAGCTCGAGCGAAAGCTCCGCTTTATGCAGGACATAATTGTCGTCTTTGTACGAACCGAGGTTCATGTTGTCGGGCTCGTTGTAGAGGTCCCACAGCAGCACGCGGTCGTCGTGCTTGAAGTGGTTGACCACGCCGTGCACGTAATCGTACAGGTCGTCGTAACGGTCGGGGTTATTCAGCACATCAAAACCAGGACACTGCACCCAGCCGGAGTTGTGAACGTTGTGCTTGGGTGCGCGCTGCTTGCCGAGTTTCGGGTTGGGATCCCACACGGCGTCGAACAGCACCAGCATGGCGCGGATGCCGTGCTTCCGGGCGATATCGAGGAAAAGATCGATGCGCTCGAGGAAGCCTTTGCGGTCCTGCTCCCAAAGGAGGTGGTGCAGGAACACACGCACGGTATTAAAGCCCAAAGAGGCGGCCCAGCCGAGCTCTTTGTCGATGAGGAAGGGATCGAAGGTTTCGGCCTGCCACATCTCGAGCTGATTGATGGCGTTGTTGGGAACGAAATTGCAGCCAACGAGCCAGCCGTTCTTTTCCTGCCATTCGGCTGCTTTCTCGGCAGACCAGCGGTAGCTCAGTTCGGGGTCTTGAACGGTCGTTGCGGAAGCGTTCGGTACAAGAGGTTGCATGGTGGTAAAGGGTCCGTTTTATTGTTTCCTGATGATGACGCAAAGTAACCGAATAGGGCTGCGGGGCCGATGTTGAATTAGGCTTAAAAGGCCCTAATTATCGGTGAAAAAAGGTTTTTGCGGGTTGGGCATACAGGCCCGATTTTTACAGTTCAGAAGGGGTACAAACAGCGCTTCGTTACCCGTTAAAAACCTTAAAGAATTCTTTAGATGAACAACAGTCCGATCGCCCGAAAAGTTGCCTCCATTTATACCGAAGAGTGGGGCGCGCCCACCCTCATTGCCCGCTCTCCCGGTCGCATCAACATCATCGGCGAACACACGGATTACAACGAAGGGTATGTACTGCCCGCAGCCATCGATAAGGCAGTGTACGTGGCCCTGGCCCGTCGCAACGACGACCGCATCGAGCTGCGGGCCGTGGAGTTCAACGACCGCTTCAGCACCACTCTCGATACCATCGCCCCCCGCCCCGGCCAGTGGACCAATTACATCCTCGGCGTGGTGGCCCAGTTTCACAAACGCGGCCACCGGTTGGGCGGCTTCAACCTCGTGATCGACGGCGAGGTGCCGTTCGGCGCAGGGCTTTCTTCATCGGCCGCCGTGGAATGCGCAACGGCTTTCGGGCTGAACGAGCTGTTTGAAGTAGGCCTGCCCCGCGAAGAGCTGATCTACATCGCCCAGAAGGCCGAGCACGAATACGCCGGGGTTATGTGCGGCATCATGGACCAGTTTGCTTCCGCCTTCGGAAAGGCCGAGCACGTAGTGCAACTCGACTGCCGCTCGATGGACTACCGCTATGTGCCCTGCCACCTGGCGGGTTACAAGCTGCTCCTGCTGAATACGAATGTGAAGCATTCCCTCGCCTCCTCCGAATACAACGTGCGCCGCCAGCAGTGCGAGGCCGGTGTATCGATGGTGCAGGAACGCTTCCCGGAGGTCAAAAGCCTCCGCGACGTGACGATGCCGATGCTGCAGGAAGTGTTGCAGCAGCAGGACGAGCTCATCTACCGCCGATGCAAGTACGTGGTAGAAGAAAACGAGCGACTCCTGGCCGCATGTGCCGACCTGGAGCGCGGCGACCTCGTGGAGCTTGGTATGAAGCTGTACCGCACCCACCGCGGCCTCAGCGATGAATACGAAGTGAGCTGCAAGGAGCTTGACTTCCTCGTAAACGCGGTACGCGAAAACGACGCGGTGCTGGGCGCGCGGATGATGGGCGGCGGCTTCGGCGGCTGCACCCTCAACATCGTTCGGGAAGATGCCATCGATGCGCTTGTTGCGGGCCTGGCGCCGAAATACCATGAGGCCACCGGGCTGGAATTAACCCCCATTACTGTACAGATCGGCGACGGCTCGTCGCTTGTCCGTTTATAAAATGAAAAGAGGCAGTACGAAAGTGCTGCCTCTTTTGCTAACAGTCTCCATGCTGTGTTATTTGTTTTCCACGGCGAGAAAGCGGAAGTCGGTCCGGCTATAAAAAGCCTGCCCGGGCCGTAGTTCTACGGAAGGGAATTCAGGCTTGTTCGGCGAGTCGGGGAAGTGCTGGGTTTCCAGGCAGAAGGCGGAACGCCGTTCGTCCGTAAGGCCGTATTTAAGTCGCTTGCTGGCCTGCAGGTAATTGCCGGTATAGAGCTGGATACCGGGCTCGGTAGTGTGAATGACCAACTGGATGCCGCTCTTATCGCCGGTGGCCACAGCCGCCAGCTTCAGCTCCTCCCCGCTGTCGATCAGCACGAAATTATGATCGTAGCCTGCGCCATGGTAAAGTTGTGGGTGATCGTTGTCCACCCGCTCCCCGATGCGCGCAGGAGTGCTGAAATCGAAGGGCGTCCCTGTAACGAAGGCGAGGTCGCCGGTAGGGATCAGGAACTCGTCCACGGGCGTATAGTGACCGGCATTTACAAAAAGGGTATGATCCATGGCAGTTCCGCTCCCCTGCCCGTTCAGGTTGAAATAAGCGTGGTTGCACACATTCAGTACGGTCGGTGCGTCGGTGGTCGCTTCGAACGTCACCGACAGGCGGTTGCTGTCCTCCAACGTATAGCGCACGGTCAGTTCGAGCCGGCCGGGGTAGCCTTCGTCGCCATCCGGGCTCACATGGCGGAGCACCAGTACCCGGTCGTCGGCCGACAGCACGTCCCACACAACAGCATTGAAACCAACGATACCCCCGTGAAGGTGATTGGGTGCATTATTGATGGCCAGTGCGTATTCTTTTCCGTCGAGTGAAAAGCGCCCGCGGGCAATGCGGTTGGCATAGCGACCCACGATGGCGCCGTGGTAGTCGCCGTCTTTAACGTACTGATCGATGTTATCGAATCCGAGCACCACGTCGCGCAGGGCCCCGTCGCGGTCGGGTACGAACAGCGCCACGAGACGGGCGCCGTAGTTGGTCACCGCGGCCTGGACCGTGCCGTTGCTGAGCCAGTAAAGGGCGGTCTGCTTTCCGGAAATATCCTTGTTGAAAGCGGCGGCGTCGAGCGCTGTCTGCGGGTCGCTGTGCGTAAGGGCCATGTGCGGGGTGCTGTTTAGTCGATCAATTCCACGTGCCGGGTCTTCGCTGCAAAATAGCGATGGAACGCGTTCCCCGCATCGGGAAGCAAGGCTCCGCGTTCCGTGCCCAGCACACTGTTGTGCGGCCGGCATGCCGGATAGCCCATTTCAATGGCCGGCACCGGCTCCAGCAGCGACCGGTCCAGTCCCTCCTGCCGGGCCACCAGCGCCGCGAGCTCCGCCCAGGTATAGCTTCCGCTGTTGGCCAGGTGCCAGATGCCCCCGGCCCGGTCGATCAGCAGGTCGAGCGCTGTATGCACGAGGTCGGGCACATAGGTAGGTGACACAAGCAGGTCGCAGGCCACACGCAGCGGCCGTCCATCGCGCAAGCCCTCCGCCACCCAATGAAAGAAGTTGTAGCGGTCCCAGGGGCCGAAGAACGCACTCGTGCGCACCATCAGCGCTTCCGGATACGCCTCCTGCACCAACTGCTCGGCGCGGGCCTTGCTCGCCCCGTATACGTTCAGCGGTGCCACCGGGTCGCTTTCCACGTAGGGGCCGTCTTTTTTACCGTCAAACACCAGGTCGGAGGAAAAGCTCACTAGCGGCAGCCCGCGTTCCGCACAGGCCAGCGCCAGCTGCAGGGGACCTTCGCTGTTTTCGCGGTAGCAGGCGTCGGCTTCTTCCTCCGCTTCATCTACCCGCACAAAGCCTGCAGCATTCACCACAGCCCAGGGCCGGAAGCGGTCCAGGGCCTCGGCCACAGAAGCCGCCGAGGCAATATCGCAGTCCTGCCGGCTGGCCAGCACGTAATCGAGCGAGCGCTCGCTGCACAGGCGCGCGAAAGCTTGCCCGAGCGTTCCGCGCTTGCCGATGATCAGGATCGGCCGGCGCTTGCGCTGCAGTTTGAAGCGTTCTGTGGGCGCGGGCAGGTGTTTGTGATAATACCGGGTTTCGCGCTGCCACCAGCCCGGCTCTGTTGCCAGGTGTTCGTCGGCAGATTCCTGCTTCAGCGACTGCAGGTAGCGCGCAAGCGCCGTGGGGCGGGCCGCGCCACTACGTATGTCGAAGGCCCCGGGCTCGTAATCGCATTCCGTACAGGTAAGGAGCTTGCTCCAGCCGAAGGAACCCATCAGGGCCCAGGTGGTAACGGCCAGCAAGTCAAGTCCCTCCCGCTTCAATGCACTGCATTCGTTCCAGATATGGCGGAACCAGCGGAGCTGCTCCTCGCGGTGACAATGCAGGTGCACTTCGGTAACGGCCATAGGAAGGGCGTACCGCTCCCAGGCTTCCCGTAATAATACGGATGGCCCCATAGGCTCCTCTACCGGCACCCGCACGGCTTCCACATCCACGTACCGGTGGCGCCCGTTCCCACCGGCTTTCAGGTGCGGGTACCGCTTTGTATCCTGGTCGAGAAAACGTTCCGAGGTCACATAGTAGTTGAAGCCGCAGATATCGGGCGGGCAGGGATGCCCCAGGAAGAAGCGGAGGTCGGCTTCTTCGATCCCGTGTCCAAGGATAAAATCCCAGAGCGCATGCCTTTCATCCACGCGCCCGCACAGCAGGTCGAACGTGAGCCAGCGGCGCTCGTTTTCAAAAGCCGCCTGGTAGCGAAGCAGCGGGGTGCTGTATACCTTTCCCAGGTCTTCGGTTTGCAGCAGCTTCGCCGCCGGGTTGATGCGGCGGATCGCAGCCATGGCCAGCACGGTTCCCTTGAGTTCGTTCAGCAGGCAGCGCAGGAAGCTGGCATTGTCGCGGCGATGGGGGTACCAAAGCCCGTACAACCCGCTGAAGCGCGCGGTAGTGAGGGGCTCATTGACCGGCGTATAATATTCCAGCCGGGGAAAGCGGCGAGCTACGCTTTCTGCGTATTCGGCAAGCAGCTCGGGAAAGCGTTCGTCGAGCAGGTTGGTGAAACGGGGACCGCTACCGTGGTGCACCAGTGTGGCAATGATGTCGATACCTTGCCCGCTGTAGTAGTCCAGCTGGGCCGCCGTGTAACTCCAATCGATCGCCCCCCCGGCCTCCGGCTGATGCTTTTCCCAGAGTATGGGAAAGCGCAGCTTCCGGACGCCGAGGGTAGCCACCTGCTCCGAATTCGGTTGTTCGTATAGATTAGCCAGGGCAAACTGGTCGAGGTAACGGTCGCCTACACGGTTGATCGTGCATTCGAGGCCGCCCCATAATTCCGGTTCACCGGCTGAAGGCTGTTTGACTCCCATCCGGTAGTGTTTCGTTCAGCAAAAACGTCGCTTAAAGCGACTGGGTAGAAGCGAAGGAAGCATCTGCTTCGCGGGCTATACTGTGGCGCGAAACGATACGGGCTTCGATGTGTTGCGCCATCTCGCTCCAGGTACGGTCCCAGGAGTTGCCGGCGAGAAACTGGTCCACGCGCTGCAGCCAGGAAGTATGATCGCGGCTGGCCAGCAGGGCGTCGCCGGCATTCACGAATTCATCTGCGTTGGCAGCAATATGCACCAGGGCGTTGTCGCCATACGGTGATACGACGTCGCGGATCGGCGTCGAGATCACGGGCTTTCCGGCGGCGAGGTATTCCGGCGTTTTTGTGGGGCTGATGAAGCGTGTCGATTCGTTTTGTGCAAAGGGGATGATCGCTACGTCCCAGCCGGCGAGGTAGTGCGGCAGTTCCTTGTAATCCTTGCCTCCGAGGTAGTGGATGTTGGGGTTCTGGGGCAGCGAAGCCGGGTCGATCTTAACGATGGGTCCGATGAGTACAAACTGCCAATCGGGGCGTGCGGTAGCGGCAGTGCCGATCATGTCGATGTCGAAGCGCTCGTCGATCACACCGTAAAATCCAAAGCGCGGATGCGGGATCGAAGCCTGGTCGGCCGGATCCTGCTCGATGGAACGTGCGGCGGCGAAGTGGTCGCGATCGATACTGCTCGGGAACGGGTAGATGTGCGCATGCGTGTTGCGCTTCGCTTCGTAAATGCTGTAGCCGCCGGTAAAGACGACATCGGCCCTGCGCAGCAGTCGCTGCTCGTTTTCCTTCAGTGCAACGGGTGCGAATTTGAATGCCGAAAGTTCGTCCATGCAATCGTACACGGTTGCCGCAGGCTCGAGGTGATCGCTGAACGGCAGTGCCATCGGCGTATAATACCAACTGAGGTATTTATTTATCTCCATGACCGAGATGAGATCGTTGATCAGTTCGCGTTGGGCCGCGAGCACATCATTCTCCGCGAGACCGTGCTGCAGGTGCGGAACAACTACGAACACATTTTTTACCGTCTCGTTGATCTGCAGACGGTTGGCGCCATCGTGGAAGATCGGTTCTTCAACAAAAAAAACGCGCGTGTGTTTCGCAAAGCGGCTAAGCAGGTGTTGTGGTCGTTGGTAAACGAAGTTCCAGCGCAGGTGCGAAAAGCAAAGCAGGTCTATCGTGCTGATGTTGGGCCATGTGGCGGTTGGAGTGTTCGTCATGCTCCTATTGCTACTATTAACATGCCAACGAAAGGCACAGGGGGGCAGAGCAGAGGCTGACGAAGTCATTGCTGATCCGTGTAGAATTATTTCCTCTGCGCTTCAACGCATCCGTACGTGTACAAATTCGGAAAACAGCAAAGAAAAAGCCCCTCGTTAAGGGGCTGTTATTCTATGCGGTGACTGCTTTTCGCTTACGGGACGGCTTGGCCGCTACCACAACTTCAACCACTTCTTCCAGTACTTCCAGCACTTCGGCTTTCCGGAAGTTGACGGCATTCCAGACGTGGTCGAGCGTTACTTGTTCCGAGCTTTCGTAACCGGCCGTTAACAGTTTGTTCCAGCTGCTTTCGCGGTTCAGGTCGGTAGAAATCTTGGACGTCGACTTCGGGTGTGCTACCCAGAGACGGGTTTCGTCTTTGAGAGCCGGCATAATGTCCTGCAGAATGTTGTTCAGTTGCGATTCGTTAACAGCGAAAACAAGAGCAAAATCCAATTTACGTGTGCGGAGCAGCGGCGTGAGATTCTTTGCGAACGATAATTTGGCAAACTGCTTTTCGATGGAGGAAGGGAGGCCTTGGATCAATATCGTCTTTTCGTTCTTAAGCTGTAACTTCTCTACGATTGTTTGTGACATAATTGTTTCCGGGTTTTATGAACAAGCAGTGGAGGGTTTTGGCGGGGTTTTTCACACAAACAGATTGCAAAAGTAGTGTAAAATCACCATATGTACAAGGTTGAAGCAAAGAAAAACCCCGCCCAAGGCGGGGTTTTGCCCGGCAGGACCTCTGTTAAGCTGCTGGAGATCCTACCGAAAGCTGTTTTTAGCGACCGACGGGCTTGTAATATTTCATCGCTTCCGGCAGCCATTGCTTGATCTGGCGGATGCGCGTATCATCGGCGGGGTGATCGCTCAGGAATTCGGGCTGCTTCGCGCCGCCCTGGGATGCCATGCGCTGCCAGAGGGCCAGTGCTTCGTTGGGGTTGTAGCCCGCCATGGCCATCCAGATGAGTCCGTAGTGGTCGGCCTCTGACTCCTGCTTGCGCGAGAAGGGAAGCGTGCCGAGCACGGTAGAGCCGATGCCGAAAGCCTGGAGGAACAGGTTCTGCGTGGCTGCGGGGCGGTTGCTCACGGCCACCGAAAGTGCCGTGCCGAGGCCCTGCTGTACCATACCCTGGCTCATACGCTCATTGCCGTGCTGGAAGAGGGCGTGACAGATCTCGTGGCCGATAACAGCCGCCAGGGCCGCTTCGTTCTGCGTTACCGGCAGCAAGCCGGTGTACACCACGATCTTGCCGCCCGGCATACACCAGGCGTTGACCTGCTTATCGGCAACCAGGTTGTATTCCCACTGGTAGCCATTCAGGCGGTCGGAAATCTTGTTTTGCTTGTGGTACGCCACTACTGCGTTAACGAGGCGCTGTCCTACGCGACGCACCATCTCGGCATCGCGGTCGGCCGAGGGGCTCACCACACGTGCCGTGGAGAGAAACTGCCGGTATTGCTGGTTACCCATATCCTGTAATTCGGATTCCGAAACCAGGTTAAGCTGATTGCGGCCGGTGATCGGGTTTTTGGCGCATCCGACGATCATAGCCGCACTGATGAATAAGGCCGTAACGGTCTTTAAGATCTTCATATCGTCTCTTTTAGATGCAGGCCGGTTCAAGAATGATACCAAGTAAGCCGCAACAAAAAGCCCCGCGGTAGCGGGGCCCTGCAATAACATTTTATTTACGGATCCGGCGGCGCCGGTCGCGGTGTTTCAGGATCGGCACTTTGCTTTCGTTGCCCTTCAGGATGCGGTTGATGTTTTTCTGATGCGTCAGAAGCACAAGCATCCCCACCGCCACGGCGAAAATACGGTAGAGGTCTTCCGGCTCATTGAAGATGAAAAGAATGAAAATCGGGAAGGCTACACTGGCCAGGATCGAGCTCAGCGACACCCAGCGGGTGAGGTACAGCACCAGGATGAAGATCCCGACGCAGCAGAGCGCCACGTTGGGCTGGATGCCGAGTACCATACCAAAGAGGGAGGCAACGCCCTTACCGCCACGGAAATTGGCCCAGATCGGGAAAATATGGCCCAGTACAGCTGCAAGGCCGAGACCAAGTTGCATGTTCACCAGGTAGAGGTCGTCTTTGAATGCATAGGGCATGAAAAACACGAGCTTGACGGCTACGATGGCTTTCAGCATGTCGACGATCATTACAAATGTGCCCCACTTGGAGCCGAGTACGCGGTAGGTATTGGTGGCGCCGGAATTACCGCTGCCATAGTCGCGGATATCGATCCCGAAAAAGTATCGGCTCGTCCATACCGCAGTCGGGATACTCCCGAGGAGGTAGGCCACCAGGATCAACAATAATTCATTCATGTGCAAGGCAAGTTGAAGGTGCTGCCAAAATTAGGGCAATCGGCCGACCCACCCGTGTTAAATCGGCCGAAGCCTTTATAATTTGTTAACAAAACCTAAGGAGATCCAATTAGCCCGTTCACTGAAATACTCAACCAAAAATCCAGCGCGGCCATAGGTTTCCTCAATGACCGCCCGGTCTTCGGTAAGCAGCCCGCTCAGCAGGAGGTAACCACCAGGCACAACCGCTTTTTGCAAAAAATCAACATAATGCAGCAGCACGTTGCGGTTGATATTGGCCAGCACAATGTCGAATTGCTCTCCTTCCGGAATGTCCGAGCTCAGGGCAACGGTCACTTTCGAACAAGCATTGCGTTCACAGTTTTCACGGGCATTCTCGAGGCTCCAAACATCGTTATCGATGGCCAGCACCTTCGAGGCGCCCAGCATTTCGGCCAGGATCGCCAGCACGCCGGTGCCGGTGCCGAAGTCGAACACGCGCTTGCCGCGGAAGTCGAGGCGCTCCATAGCCTGCATCATCTGCCAGGTAGTAGCGTGGTGGCCGGTGCCGAAGCTCATTTTCGGCGTAATGAGCAGCTCGTGCCGAACGCCTTCGATGGGCTCGTGGAAATGTGCGCGCACGGCTACGAAATCATTGACGATGACGGGCGGAAAATTCTTTTCCCACTCCGCGTTCCAGTTGCGCTCCCCTACCGTTTCCGTCTGGAAAGTATAGTCCCGGAGTAAGTCCGCAAGTTCTTCCGGCGTTAACGACCCTTCCTCGAAGTAGGCAAGGATCTGTTCGTCGTGCTGCTCAAAACCGGTAGCCGTGTCCGACAGGAGGCCGATGATCGTTTCCTGCTGTGCAGCGTCGGCGGCTATTGTAACCAGGATATGGTTCATGGTGTTTTCTTTTTTGAAAGGGCTCCCTCAGGTTGCAGCCATCAGGCATCACCCATAAAAAGAAAGGCTGCCCGGAGACAGCCTTTCGTATACTCGTTTCAATAATTAAAGCATATCATCCGGGCCGAGCTCGGGGTGGCTGCTCTGGCCGGCAGACGGCTGTTGCTGCTGCGGTTGTTCGCCACCGTTGGATTGCTCCTGCTGGGGACGCGGATCGCCTTCGCCACCGCGGGCTTCGCGGCGCTCTTCACGGCGGTCGTTGCGTTCCATGCGGCGGTCGCCACCACGGTCGTCGCGGCGGTCTCCGCGATCACGACGGTCACCGCCACGGTCATCACGGCGGCGGTCGCCACCACGATCATCCCGGCGGTCGCCACGATCGGGGCGCTCACGGCGCTCCTGCTCAACAAAACCTTCGGGCTTCGGCATCAGGGCCTTGCGGCTCAGCTTGAATTTGCCGGTCTTCTGGTCAACGCCAATGAGCTTTACCTTGATCATCTCGCCTTCGCTGAGCACGCCATCGAGGGTTTCGAGGCGCTTGTAGCTCACTTCGGAGATGTGCATCAGTCCCTGCTTTCCGGGCATGAATTCTACAAAGGCGCCATAGGGCATGATCGAGATCACTTTGCCTTCGTATTCGCCCCCTTCTTCGGGAACTTCCACGATACCTTTCACCCAGGCAAGCGCCTTGTCCACGCCTTCTTTCACGGCGCCGAAGATGGCTACTTCGCCCTGGTCGTTCTTTTCTTCGATGTTGATGGTCGTACCGGTTTCGCGTTGGATCTGCTGGATGATCTTGCCGCCGGGTCCGATCACCGCGCCGATGAACTCGCGGTCGATGTAGATCTTCACGGTGCGTGGGGCATGCGGCTTCACATCTTCGCGGTGTGCCGGGAGGCACTGCTCCATCGCTTCGAGAATGTGCATCCGGCCGCGGCGTGCCTGCTCCAGGGCTTGGCGCATCACGTCCATCGACAGGCCGTCTACTTTGATATCCATCTGCACGCCGCAGATACCATCACGGGTGCCGGTTACTTTAAAGTCCATGTCGCCGAGGTGATCTTCGTCGCCGAGGATATCGGTCAGTACGGCAAACTGGTCGCCTTTGCTGATCAGACCCATGGCCACACCGGAGATGTGCTTTTTGAAAGGCACACCGGCGTCCATCAGGGCGAGGCAGCCGGCGCAAACCGTTGCCATCGACGAAGAACCGTTCGACTCGAGGATGTCGCTTACCACGCGCACGGTGTAGGAGTATTCGCTGCCGGGCATCATCTGCTTCAGCGAGCGGAGGGCAAGGTTGCCGTGGCCCACTTCGCGGCGGCCGGGCGCACGGAGAAACTTCACTTCACCAGTCGAGAACGGCGGGAAGTTGTAGTGGAGGATGAATTTCGAGTAGTCCGACTTGGCAGCGCTTTCGATCAGCAGCTCGTCGAGCGGCGTACCGAGGGTCACCGTGGTCAGCGACTGGGTTTCGCCGCGGGTGAACAGGGCCGAGCCGTGGGGGCCGGGCAGTACGTCCACTTCCATATCAAGCGGGCGCACCTGGTCGAGGCCGCGGCCGTCGAGGCGGATGCGGTCGGTGAGGATCATGTCGCGCACGGTGTGGTACTGCAGGTCGCTGATGTAGTTGCCTACAAGCTTCTTGGTTGCTTCGGGCAGGTCTTCGCCTTCGGGAAGGTTGGCCTCCGCTTTAAGGGCGGCGATCACTTCGTCTTTTACCTGCTTGTACGAATTTTTGCGGTCAGCCTTCGGTTGGTTGGCGCGGGCAATTTCAGCCATGCGCTTCTCGCCAAGTGCATTTACGCGGGCACGCAGCGCTTCGTCCTGCTCCGGCTTCGGGTAGTCGCGCTTCGGGCCAACGCCTACGGCGTCGCGGAGCTCTTCCTGGGCCTTGATCTGGATGCGGATGGCGTCGTGGGCGAGCTCAATCACCTTGATCAGGTCTTCTTCGCTGCACTCCTTCGCTTCACCTTCCACCATCATGATGTTCTTCTCGGTGGCGGCAACGATGAAGTCCATATCAGACTCCAGCATCTGCGAGCGCGTGGGGTTGATGATGTATTGGCCGTTGATGCGGCTGACGCGCACTTCGGAGATGATCTCCTGGATGGGCACGGTGGAAACGGCGAGAGCGGCCGAAGCAGCCAGGCAAGCCATTGCGTCGGGCATTACTTCGGGATCAGAAGAAACAAGGGTGATGATCACCTGCACTTCGCAGAAGTAGTCTTCGGGGAACAGGGGACGCAGGGCGCGGTCCACCAGGCGGGAGGTGAGCACCTCGTAGTCGTTGAGGCGACCTTCACGCTTAAAGAAGGAACCGGGGATGCGTCCGGCGGAGGCGAATTTCTCCATGTAATCCACGGAGAGGGGGAAGAAAGATTGGCCGGGTTTCGGCTCTTCGGTGGCCACGACGGTGGCAAGCAACACGCAGTTGCCCTGGCGCACGGTTACGGAACCGTCGGCCTGGCGGGCAAGGCGACCTGACTCGATCGTGACTTCACGGCCACCACCGATGTCAAAGGTTTTAGAAAATTTTTGGGTCAACATCTTGTTGAAATTTAGGCCCGGAGCGGTTTTGATGATTACGGCGGGACCCCGGGCGGGGTTAGTGAAACGTGCAGGCGCACGTAAGCGAAGGCAGGACGCCTTAAAAGCAAAAAGCCCTCCCTGAGCCGGGAGGGTCGGGAAGGGCTTTCACTTATTTGCGGATACCTAACTTTTCGATCAGGCTGCGATAACCTTCGAGGTTGTGCTTCTGCAGGTAGTTCAGCAGGCGACGGCGCTTACCAACCAATTGCATCAGTCCACGGTGCGTGGAGAAGTCTTTTTTGTTCTGCTGCAGGTGCGCAGAAATTTGGGCCATGCGCTCGGTGATGAGGGCGATCTGGCCTTCGATGGAACCTGTGTTCTTTTCGCTACCGGCGTACTGGGAGAAAATGCCGGCTTTCTTTTCTTTCGATAAAGGCATTGTTTCGATTTTTGTCTGGCATCCCCATTGGATGCCATTACTGGTTACTTATTTGAGGTGCAAAGGTAAGGAGATTTACCCTTACCCGCCAAATCCAATCAAACGACTGAAGGTCAGGACTTTCGGGTAACAACACGAAAACGGCCTCACGGCCTGGAGTTTGCTCCGCCCGGCTCGCAGCGACGCGCTAATTTTGGCGCAATGGAACCCTATTCCGACGACACCCGGGCCATCCTCGGCCTCGAGCTCCCCACCGATCCACGCTGGGTGAACCTCGCCGCCCTTTCGCTCGAAGACGTACTCGCCGACCACGCCTGGTGCGAGCAAAAGGCAGCCATTACGTGCATTTCGCTTATCCAGCGCTATTTCGACCGGGAGGCGGTGGTTACGGCCCTCTCCCCCATCGTTACGGAAGAATGGGGCCATTTCCGCCTCGTGCTGGCCGAGCTGAAAAAGCGGGGGCTTCGTCTCGGCAAGCCGCGCAAGGATCTATATGTGAATGCATTGCTCGACTTTGTAACGAAAGGCGGTCCGGAAGACCCGCGGTTTCTCGACGGGATGCTCCTCATGGCGTTGATCGAAGCCCGCTCCTGTGAACGCTTTAAGCGGCTCAGCGAGGGGCTTGAGGATGCCTACCTGCGCAAATTCTACCGCCGCTTCATGGAAAGTGAAGCCGGGCACTATACCCTGTTTATCGAGCTGGCGGAAACCTACCTGCCTAAAGAAATGGTCCGTGCGCGCTGGCTGGAATGGCTGGAATACGAAGCAAAAGTTTTAAGGACGCTTCCGGTGCGCGGCGATCGGATCCATTGACCCGCCCCTTCGTTAATACCCTTTAGGGGCAATACCCGTTACATAACGTGGTTCGGAGGAACGGACCCGAAGTAGCTGATTTCTTCCGAAAAGTCCAGCCCGGGATAGCGTTCCTGCAATTCCCTTGCTTTTTGCAGCTGCGTTTCCAGGAACTTCCGGTGCGCCCCTGTATCGGGGAAGGACGGCTTGTGCCGGCGGGCGCCCTGGAGCTTCCGGATCTCGTCCAGCAGCAGCCGGGTGTCCTCGGTGGTAAACGTTTTCAGGAACTGCTCCAGCACAAAGCCGGTGGCCTGGTAATTGGGGTGCACCAGGTCTTCGGCATAAAAGCGGTAGTCGCGCAGAATATCGATCACCAGTTCGTAAGAAGGAAAATAGTAGAGCCGGTCAAACTTGCCTACAAGATGGTGCACCGCTTCAAGCAGGCGGGCCTTGCTCCGGTTGTTTTCCACTACCCCGTCGCGGATATGACGCACGGGGGACACCGTGAACAGGAATCGGAGCCGTGGGTTAAAACGGAACAGGCGGTGGAGGGTATTGTCCAGCGCTTCAACGGTTTCGTCAATGCCCAGCAGGTGCTTGCGGAACCAGGCCGCTGGTGCCCTATGGCAATTGGCCACGCCCCCGCCCGCAGCGAGGGGTTGCTTGGGTTTGGTTTCGGTGTGCACCAGTCGGTAGCTGAAGGAAGAACCCAGTGTAATGATCAGCCAGTCGGCCTCGCGCAGGAAACGGCCGGCTTCTTCCTGTGCCGCATTGAGACCAGCCAGCACAGCGTCGGGGTCTGTTCCCGAAAAGCGGCTGTGGTGGTTCCAGCTGTGCCAGACGCCTTCCCGTTCAAACAGGTCGGCGGGGCCGTAGGGTTGCGGATCCACGTACGAGGTGAGGCTGCGGCAAACCGAAACCGGGTCGAACAGGATGCCGTTGGGATTCTGGAGCACGCGGAACTTCAGGTCCTGCAGCGCGGTGCCGATATGCTCCGTGAAGCAGGAACCGATAGAAAGGATCCGCTCGCCGGGCGCCAGGCGCACACCGGGATCGGGGATCCGCACAGGCAGCATGAATTCCATCTATACGAAGATTTCGTTGGCCAGTTGTAGCGCCTCTTCAAGCGCCTGCGCGTCGAGCTGCAGGTTGTGGCCTTTTTCGGAAAAATAGCGGATCAGCCATTCAGTGTTCATATTGCCCACCAGCGCATCGTTGGCCATCGGGCACCCGCCGATACCCTTCAGTGCGCCGTCGAATCGGCGGCAGCCGGCCTCGTAGGCAGCTTCCACTTTTTCGCGCCAGCCGTCGGCACTGGCGTGCAGGTGCACCCCGATCTCGCTGCCGGGAAGCGCTTCCACCACATGGCGGGTAACGGCATCGATCTGTTCCGGTGTGGCTAAGCCCACCGTGTCGGCCAACGATAGTATAGGAACACCGAGCGCCGCGATCGTGCGTGCCCATTCGAGCACCACTTCTTCGCTCCACGGATCGCCATATGGATTGCCGAATCCCATCGAAAGGTACACAACGAGTTCCTTGCCGTTGGCCGTGCAAAGCTGCTGAATCTCTTTTACGCGGTCCAGGCCTTCGGCGATCGACGCGTTGGTATTGCGTTGCTGAAAGGTTTCCGATACGGAAAAGGGAAAGCCCAGGTAACGTACGGGCGCATACGAAACGGCGCTTTCGGCGCCGCGTACATTGGCCACGATGGCCAGCAATTTCGAACGCGTGGCTGCTGTGTTCAGCTGGGGCAGCACGTCCGCCGTATCCGCCATCTGCGGTATCGCTTTGGGCGACACGAAAGAGCCGAAGTCCAGCGTGTCGAAACCCACGCGAAGGAGGGTATTGAGGTATTGAACTTTTTTGGCTGTAGGGATAGAAGTCTTCCAGCCCTGCATCGCATCGCGCGGGCATTCCACGATCTTCAGTTCGGGAGTCGCACTCATGTCGTCAAACGTTGTTTCATGGCTTCGTAAAGGATCATACCGGTAGCCACCGATACGTTAAGCGATTCAAACTCGGTGGGCATCGGGATCGAAAAGCGCTCGTCGCAGATCTTCATCAGCGCCGGGTGAATGCCCCGCTCCTCCCCGCCCATTACGATGGCCACAGGCTCGCGGAAGTCGAGGTCGAAAATTTTCTTTTCCGCCGTCATTTCCGAAGCCAGCACGCGGATGCCGTTGAGGCGCAGCTCGTCGACGGCTTTCATCAGGCTATTGACGCGGCATACCGGGATGTGTTCCAGCGCACCCGCCGAGGTGAGCACGGCGTCTTCATTGAGTGCGCCCACGCCCTTGTCGGGAATCACGAGCGCCTGAACGCCCATACTCCAGGCTGTGCGTGCAATACCACCAATGTTGCGGATGTCGGTCACACCATCGAGGATGAGCAGCAGCGGGGCCTCGCCCTTCTCTACCACCCACGAAATGATCTGCTGCAGGTCGTGGTACTGCACCCGCGACAGCAGGGCCACACAGCCGCCATGCTCCCCGAGGTTGAAGCCGTTGAGCTTCTCTACCGGGACGTAGTTGAGCGGAACGCCGTGTTTCTCGGAGGCCTTGCGGAGCTCTCCCTGCAGTGCAGAGGGTGCTGTTTTCTGTAAATAGATGCGGTCGACTGCGCGGCCTTCGGAAAGGGCTTCGAGGATGGCGTTGCGGCCAGCCAGCAACATATTCTTTTTCGGACGCTGCGGGGAGCGGAAATTTTTCACCGGGCAAAGGTAAGCCCGCGTCAGCTAACCGAAGGCACCGCCGCTTTACGGCCCGCGATAAGACCATACAAAACGAACAGCAACACGCACAGCAACAGCGCGAATTTTATTGCCGCAAAAAGAGCAGCCGGAACAAGCAGGCCATGCCGCACTTCATGGTACACGCGGGCCAGGAGCAAACCGTTTTCGCACACATCGCACAGGCAGGCCACTACAGCAAGCCAGGCGAAGCGCTTTGCCCATGCGGCGGACAGGCGCGGCCCCTGCGCTTGTGCCGCCAGCCGGAAGAACCAGCCATAAGCCGGGATGAACAGGAAGTCGAGCCACAGGTTGGTCAACACATCTTCCCGGAGCCAACGGTACATCAGGTCCTGGAACCGGTCTTCCGTCCAGGCGAACTCCAGCGCCAGGATACCAGCGGCCGCATGGCGCGACAGCGCCCTGCCCTGTACCTGCAGCGTGACCGCCATGGCTATCATCAGGAAGAAGGCTAGTACCAGTTTCCGGTTCATAGGTCCAAAATAAAAAAGCTTCCGCGCAAACGGAAGCTTTTTCAAAAGTTGGAATCGGTTTACAGACCGAAAGCTTTTTTCACTTTAGGAACGTAGTCCAGTTTTTCCCAGGTAAACAGCTCTACCTTCTTGTTGATGGTCTTGCCACCCGGCTGCACGAAGGTCTTGGTGATGACCTCGGGTTTGCGACCCATATGGCCGTAAGCAGCGGTTTCGCTGTAGATGGGGTTGCGAAGCTTCAGGCGCTGCTCGATGAAGTACGGACGCAGATCAAAGATGCCTTTGACGATCTCGGCGATTTCACCGTCCGTCATATCTACGTGGGCCGTGCCATACGTGTTGACGTTGATGCTGGTGGGTTCGGCTACCCCAATGGCGTAGGAAACCTGTACGAGCACTTCGTCGCACACGCCCGCTGCCACGAGGTTCTTGGCAATGTGGCGTGTAGCGTAAGCGGCCGAGCGGTCTACCTTGGAGGGATCTTTGCCCGAGAAGGCACCACCGCCGTGCGCACCCTTTCCACCATAGGTGTCAACAATGATCTTGCGCCCGGTGAGGCCGGTGTCGCCGTGGGGGCCGCCGATCACGAACTTGCCCGTGGGGTTGATGTGGTATTTGATGTCGTTGTTGAACAGTTTCGCGTACTTCTTGTACTTGGCCTTTACCCGCGGGATCAGGATGTTGATGATGTCCTTGCGGATCTGCTCGGCCATCTTCTTATCGGTATCGAATTCGTCGTGCTGCGTAGACACCACGATGGCGTCGATGCGGACGGGGCGGTTGTTGTCGTCGTATTCGAGCGTCACCTGGCTTTTGGCGTCGGGGCGCAGGTACTTGATCTGCTTGTTCTCACGGCGCAGCGCGGCGAGCTCGATGAGCAGCTTATGGGCCAGGTCGAGGGCCAGGGGCATGTAGTCGTCGGTCTCGTTGGAGGCGTAGCCGAACATCATCCCCTGGTCGCCGGCGCCCTGCTCTTCTTTCTTCTGGCGGTCAACACCCTGGTTAATGTCGGTGGATTGCTCGTGTATGGCCGAGAAGATGCCGCAGGAATTGGCTTCGAACATGTATTCGCTCTTGGTGTAGCCGATCTTGCGGATCACGCCGCGGGCGATCTCCTGAACGTCGAGGTAGGCTTTTGATTTCACTTCGCCGGCCAGCACCACCTGCCCGGTGGTCACCAGGGTTTCACAGGCAACTTTCGATTGGGGGTCGAAGGCAAGGAAGTGATCGATCAGGGCGTCGGAGATCTGGTCGGCAACTTTATCGGGGTGGCCTTCCGATACGCTCTCAGAAGTAAAGAGGTAAGGCATTGGTGGCGGTAATTGATGGATTTAAAGAAAACAGGGTGCAAATATAGCACCCTGTTGAATTACTTGAAACGCGTTATGGAAGCTTCGAATAAATGATCCGCAGCCGCAGGCGCTTGGCCGGGTCGGCATGGGCGCCGCCACCGAGAACGGTGCGTCCGTAAGCGATACGCGGCAGCCGGATAATGGAGCGCCCGAATTTACCGAGGCGGGCGTCGGCCACCCGCACCTTATACGGTGCGAAAAGCTTCAGCGGGTCGTTGCTGACGTGGCGGAGCAGGATCTGCTGCACATACAGCGTCATGCCGAAACGGTACGTGTTGTCAGATTTCAGGTCGCCGCCAAAGATCGAGGTGTTGACCGCCCCGTTGCTCGTTAATACGGCAGATAAAGAGTCGTCGCGGATTTGCAGCACGGAGTCGCCGGAGCGGCGTCCAAGGTACAGCGCCGGCGGTGCGGCAAAGATGTTGTCATTAGCCGAAGGAAGCACAGAGGCCACAAGTTCGGCGCGGTGCACGAGCTTGTTGCTCATCGTATCGAGTGCAGGGATGCGCAGGTAAATGGCGCTTCCGGGCTCGCTTTGAAGGAATGCCTTGTCTTCGTTGGTCGAAGAATTGTTGAGGTAGGTAAGCCAGTTGCCACCGGGCGTGCGGCGAATGATGTTGGCCTGCGTGCCGCGTCCCTTCAGGGTGGAGGAGTCCGCGGAAGTATACGTGGAAACGTACCCGCCGCTGATGATGCCGTGGTAGAAAGAAGCCGACGTAGTATCGATGACACCATTGCGCTTTACGCGGAAATACACCGTGATCTTCGTGCCCGTGGTGTCCAGCAGGTTGAAGTAGGTCAGTGCATTGCCCGTGCTGGCCGAGCGGATGCCGATGCCGCGGTGGGTGCCGTAGAAGTTAGTATAATTCTGGTAATCGGTCTTGTCGGCGTACAGGTTGGCCGCAAAGTTCTGCGCCGGCTGGCTGTTGTCGAATTTGATGCGGAGGACGTTGGCCACCTTGCTCGTGTCGCGCTTGCGGATGAGCGTCATGCTGTCGTTCAGCAGCCGCGGCTGGAACGTGGCGGTTGCGAGCGGCGACGGATCCACGTCGATGTCGGCGGCCTGCGTGCTGTAGGTGGAGCTGTCGCGGAAGCTGGAGGTGGGCGGAATGTCGTATACCGACACCTGCAGGTTGCTCGTGGTGTCGCCGTAAGACGTAATATAACGCAGCGACAAAACCGTGGAATCGACACCTACGACAGAGTCGCGGTTGTAGAACGGAAAGTTGCTGACACCGTAAATGGAAGGAGCGTAGTTAAAGTAAAGGTCGGCGCGGGTGTTGCCGAATTCGGGATCGTTGGTAATGGCTCCCAGCGCCACCGCGTCGTTCGGAGCGACCACCGTGTTGCCGTTCCAGGTGCTGTTGTCGGTCTCCACGTCGAGAAAGGTCTCGAACGTATTGATATTATCTACCACCGGGATAAGGTCGCCGCCCAGTTCGGTGGCTTCGTTGATCTTGCGGCACGATTGAATACCAAGGCTAAAGGTCAGGAACAAGACTGCCGGAAGCAGCAGCCAGCTAAGTTTCTTCACACGAACGTTTTTGGTTTTAAAGAGAGGCCTACTTCCCCGCAAGATCGACATAGAGCTGTAAATAGTCTGTTAAATCAGACTCAGCATTAAAGGGAAGCGTCTTCTTGCCGCGCACCTTGGAGAATGCTTCCACCAGCGCCGGATCCACGTCTTCGGAGCCGAAGGTGATCGCGTCGGCATAGGTAGCGCCGCCCTTGAATAAGGCCGTATTGCTGCCATCCTTGAACGCTTCGAGATCCTTCTCCTTGAGAGACGCGTGGATGAGCGCCTTGTCGATGAAGTCGGCGCCGAGGCCTTCTTCAAAGGTATTCTGACCGATGGTGTACACCACTTTACTGTGGGCAAACACGGGCTCTTTTTTATAAACGGTTTTCAGGTAGGCGGGGATCAGCGAGGTCATCCAGCCGCTGCAGTGAATGATGTCCGGGGGCCAGCCGAATTTCTTGACGGTCTCCAGGGCGCCTTTGCAAAAGAATACGGTGCGCAGGTCGTTGTCTTCAAACCACTGCTCGTTTTCGTCGGTGAAAACGAACTTGCGCTTGAACAGGTCTTCGTTATCGAGAAAATAAACCTGCAGGCGGGCATTGGGCAGCGAAGCCACCTTGATCTGCAGCGGGAAGTCTTCGTTGTCAACCGAAACGTTGATCCCCGAGAGGCGCACCACTTCGTGGAGACGGTGGCGGCGCTCGTTGATCGTGCCGAACCGGGGCATGATGCAACGCACTTCGAAGCCGTTGTCGTTGGCTTTGATAGCCAGTCGGTTCACGATCTCGGAGAATTCTGTCAGCTCCAGGTAGGGCGACATCTCGTTGGCAATAAATAAAATTCTTTTCTTTGCTGACATTGTTAAACCCGGGTTTAGCCTTTCTAAAAGGTTTGCAAAGGTAACTAATTCCAGCCAATGCCGTCCGGATATTGAAACTACGCTGCTTCCATGATCATTTTCAAAACCGCCCGGGACCTCAGCAATTGGCTGTCTGATACGGCCTCCGCTCACCTGTCCGTAGGCTTCGTACCTACCATGGGCGCCCTCCACGAAGGCCACCTCTCGCTCATTGCCCGGTCGCGCGCCGACAACGCGCGCACGGTGTGCAGCATCTTCGTCAACCCCACGCAGTTCAACAATTCGGAGGACTACAGCAATTACCCCATCAGCATCGACCGTGACGTCGAACAACTGCTCAGCGCCGGCTGCGACGCCCTCTTCCTGCCTTCAGTGTCCGAGGTGTACCCGCCCGCACACGTAAAAAAGCACTACGACCTTGGACCAGTGGAGACGGTGCTCGAAGGGGCCTTCCGCCCCGGCCATTTCCAGGGGGTATGCGAAGTGGTGGAACGCCTCCTCGACATCGTGCGGCCGCAGCGGCTGTACCTGGGGCAAAAGGATTTCCAGCAATGCATGGTGCTCCGCCGCCTGCTCCAGCTGACAGGCAAAGAATCGGAAACCGAGCTAGTCATCGCCCCTACCCTTCGGGAGTCCGACGGGCTGGCGATGAGCAGCCGCAACCTGCGCCTCGATGCCGCGCAGCGTGGGCAGGCAACAGCCATCTTCCGTGTCCTCGAAGGCATACGGTCGCGTTTTGGTACCGGCGACAACCGTAGCCTCGAAGCGGAAGCGACTGCGGCACTGGAAGTACAGGGCTTCCGGGTAGATTACATCGCCATCTGCGAGCCCGACACGCTCCTGCCCAAGCTCGACGGGCAAAAGCCGGCCGTTGTGCTGGCAGCGGCCTTTCTCGGACCGGTGCGGCTCATCGATAATATGGTAATGGAATAGGTATAGAAAGGTTACTGCAAACCAATGTTGCTGACGTTCCGGGAACTGACTGAACCTGGCTAAACCTGATGAAACCTTTTATCTTTGCGGCGCCATGACAATTACCGTTTTAAAATCCAAAGTACACCGCGCCGTTATCACTGAGGCCAACCTCCATTATGTGGGCAGCCTGACCCTGGACGAAGACCTGATGGACGCCGCTAACCTTATTGAAAACGAGCAGGTGCAAGTCGTCAACGTGAACAACGGCGAGCGTCTTGAAACCTACCTGATCAAGGGCAAGCGCGGCTCGGGTGTGTGCTGCCTCAACGGCCCTGCCGCCCGCAAGGGCATGGTCGGCGACGTGGTGGTGATCATCTCTTATGCGTCGATGGACTTCACGGAAGCGAAGTCGTTCCAGCCCTTCATCGTGTTTCCGCGCGAAGGCAATAAATTGTAAGGCCCTGTGAAATCCTTGGCCCTTCTCCGGGCCGGGTTTATATTGCCGTATGAAGAAGCCCGTGCTGACCATCGTTCAATACCTGTTCTTCCTGGGGTTGGGGCTCTTCTTCGTCTGGCTGTCGGTGAAGGACATTCACCATAAAGAATGGGAGGCCATCAAGGGAGCGGTGCAGCGGGCGCGCCACTGGCTTATTTTCCCGGCGCTCATCCTGCTGGTGCTGGCCCATTACAGCCGGGCCCTGCGGTGGAAGGTCCTGATGGAGCCCCTCGGCTACAAGCCCAGCAACTTCAATGTATTCGCCGCCGTCATGATCGGCTACCTCGTCAACGCGGCGGTGCCGCGCCTCGGCGAAGTGATGAAATGCACCATTCTTTCCCGTTATGAAAAGCTGCGCGTAGACAAGCTCGTAGGCACGATCGTGATGGAGCGCGCCGTCGACGTGCTGTGCCTTGTCATCGCCTTCGTTGCCGCGTTCGTGTTCCAGGGGCATGTGATCAGCGCGCCGATCCGCGAGATGTTCTCCGTGTTCATCAACGACGGCTCGGGGCATGCCTCGATGCGTAAGATCATCATCCTCGCCGGCAGCGTCATCCTCTTTTTTGGTATCCTGTTCTTCGCGCTGAAGCGCTTCGGACATATCGACTTTATCGGGAAGGTGCGGCAGGTGATCTCGGGTATTGCGCACGGCCTCGGTTCCATCCGGTTCCTGAGGCAAAAGGGCGCCTTCGTTTTCCAAACGATGCTTATGTGGGCGCTTTACCTGGCCGGTACCACCATCGGTATCTACGCCCTGCAGGAAACAAGCCCGCTGGGTGTCGGCGGTGGCCTCAGCACCCTCGTGCTGGGCAGTCTGGGCATGGTCATTACCCCTGGCGGGATCGGTGCCTACCCGCTGATCGTGGCCCGGCTCATGGGCTGGTACGGTCTCGATCCCGATACGATCGGCAATGCCCTTGGCTGGCTGCTCTGGTCGGTGCAAACGCTGGTCATCCTGCTCGGCGGCGTCGCCTGCTTCGCCTACCTCTCCCACCACAATAAAAACCGCAAACATGAGAGCCCCGCTATCGTACCGGAACAAAATACTGACGCCTGAGGAGCTGCAGCGGCAGGTAGCCCAATGGCGCGTGCTGGGTAAGACCATCGCGTTTACGAACGGCTGCTTCGACATCCTCCACGCCGGGCATATCGCCTCGCTGAGCGCCGCTGCGGCCGAGGCCGACTACCTTGTGGTGGGGCTCAACAGCGACGCTTCGGTAAAGCGGCTCAAGGGTGAAGGTCGCCCCGTAAACGACACCGACAGCCGCGCCACTGTTCTGGCTTCGTTGTTGATGGTAGACGCCGTGGTGGTGTTTGACACCGATACGCCGCGCGCGCTCATCGCCTCTTTCCTGCCCGACGTCTTAGTAAAAGGCGGGGATTACAAGGTCGCAGATATCGCCGGCGCCGCCGAGGTCCAGGCCGCCGGCGGACGGGTCGTTATCAACCCCATCAAGCAAGGATTTTCCACGACCGGCATTATTGAAAAGCTGCGCCCCTGAGGCCCGGCAACCCCTAGATCATGAGCACAACCTTACGACGCAAGATCATCCCTCGCGACATCAGCTGGCTGTCCTTCAACGGGCGGGTGCTGCAGGAAGCCGCCGACCCGGCGGTGCCCCTTCCCGACCGCATCCGCTTTCTCGGCATTTTCTCCAATAACCTCGATGAGTTTTTCCGTGTCCGCGTAGCCACGCTCAAGCGGATGATCCAGTACGGCAGCAAAGCACGCATGCACCTGGAAGACGATCCCGAGGCCATCCTCGAGGAGATCCAGATGACCGTGCTGAACCAGCAAACCGAATTCAACCGCATCTGGGACGTTATCGTGCAGGAGCTGCAGGCCCAGAAGATCTTCCTCGTTTCCGACCGTGACCTCAATGAAGAGCAACGTCAGTTCGTGGAAGAATACTACGACAACGAGGTCAGCGCCAACGTGATCCCGCTGATGATCGAAAGCATCCCCGACTTTCCCTACCTGCGCGACAAATCGATCTACCTCGGCGTGGTGCTGTCGAAGCAGGAAAGCGCGCTCAAGCGTAAATACGCCGTCATCGAAGTGCCGACGCGCTTCAACGACCGCTTTATCCCGCTGCCCTCACCCGACGGCGAAAAGCACATCATCCTGCTCGAAGACGTCATCCGCTTCAACCTGCCCACCATCTTCAACTATTTCGGCTTCGATAAGTACCAGTCGAACGTGTTCAAGGTAACCCGCGATGCCGAGATCGATATCGACAACGACATTGCCACGAGCCTGATCCAAAAGCTCGAGAAGGGCCTCAAGAACCGGCGCAAGGGCAAACCCGTGCGCTTTGTATACGACAAAGAAATGGACCCGGGCCTGCTGGAATACCTCATCCGGCGCATGAACCTCACCAAGCGCGACAACCTCATTCCCGGCGGGCGGATCCACAACTTCCGTCACTTCATGGACTTCCCCTCCTCCGTGTTCAGCGGGCAGGGGTCGGCGCGAAAACCCTTCAACCACCCGGCGCTTGAAGAGCAGCGCGTGACCGAAGCGGTGCTGGAACGCGACATCCTGCTGCACTTTCCCTACCATTCTTTCAACCCGGTGATCGACCTCCTGCGCGAGGCCGCCATCGACCCCGATGTGACGGCGATCAAGATCACCTGCTACCGGCTGGCGAAGAACTCCAAGATTGTCAACGCGATCATCAATGCAGTCCGCAACGGCAAGCAGGTGACCGTGATGCTGGAGCTGCGCGCCCGCTTCGAGGAAGAAGCCAACCTCGAATGGAAGGAACGCCTCGAAGACGAAGGCGTGAAGGTGCTGATCGGCATTCCCAACATGAAAGTGCACGCCAAGATCTGCCTGATCCGCAAGCGGCTCCACGACCGCATCATCCACTATGGGTTCGTGAGCACCGGCAACCTCAACGAAAGCACGTCGAAGGTGTATGCCGACCACTGCCTGCTTACGTCGAACCGCTCGATCATGTCGGACGTGAACCGGCTGTTCAACTACATCGAGCACCACAAGACCGGGACGCACTTCCTGAAGGCCTGCACCACGCTGATCCCGAGCCCGGTGTTCGCCCGCAAGGCCATCCTGAAAATGATCGATACCGAGGTGCGCGCTGCCCGCAAGGGCCGTCCCGCCTCGATCGTAGCGAAAATGAACTCGCTGTCCGACGAAGTGATCATCGATGCGCTCTACGAAGCCGCCCGCGCCGGGGTGGAAGTAAAGCTGATCATCCGCGGCATCTTTTGCATGCTTTCGGAAAATGAGCGCTTCGTGAAACCCGTAACGGCGGTAAGCATCGTGGACGGCTACCTGGAACACGCGCGGGTGTGGATCTTTCACAACGGCGGCAAGGAGAAATATTTTATCTCCTCGGCCGACTGGATGACCCGCAACCTCGATCACCGCGTGGAGGCTACCTGCCCCATCCTCGACGAGCGCCTTAAAGAAGAACTGCAGGACATCATCAAGATACAGCTACAGGACAACGTGAAGGCGCGCGTGCTCGACAACGACCTCAACAACCTTTACGTGCCGCAGGGACACCAGCCGCCGATCCGCGCGCAGGTGGAGATCTATAATTACTTACACCATAAAATGGAATTGCAACGTGAGACTGGCAGCAATTGACATTGGAAGCAACGCGGGCCGCCTGCTGATCAACGACGTCGTGATGGCGCCGGGCGGAAAGGTGGATTTCATCAAGATGGCCCTTGTGCGCGTGCCCCTGCGCCTCGGCTTCGACGTGTTCGAAACGGGCCGCATTTCGCAGATGCGGGCCGACATGATGCTGAAGACCATCGAGAGCTACAAACTGCTCATGGAAGTATACGAAGTGAGCCACCTGCGGGCCGCGGCCACCTCCGCAATGCGCGACGCGGCCAATGCGAACGAAGTGCTGGGGCGCATCGAAGAGCGCACCGGCATCCGTATCGAGGTTATTTCGGGCGGCGAGGAAGCACGCTTCGTATATGAAAACCACATCGCGGAAAACCTCAACAACCTCGAGTCCTACCTCTACATCGACGTGGGTGGCGGCTCTACCGAACTCACCTTTTTCAGCCGCGGCCAGCTCGTATTCAAGGAGTCGTTCAACATCGGCACCATCCGCATCCTGAAAGACCAGGTAGACAAGTCGGCCTGGGAAAGCATGCGCAGCTATATCAAGGAACAAACGAAGGGGCACCCGCACGTAACCTGCATCGGCTCGGGAGGCAACATCAACAAGATCTTCTCTCTCTCCAAACGTAAAGAAGGCAAGCCGCTGCAGCTGGAGCAGCTGCGCAACTATTACAAGGAGTTCAGCTCGATGACGCTTCGCCAGCGGATGCAACTTTACAAGCTCCGTGAAGACCGCGCCGACGTGATCGTGCCGGCCCTGCTCATCTACATCAACGTCATGCGCTGGGCCGACGCCGAAGACATTTTCGTGCCCAAGATCGGTCTTGCCGACGGGCTTATTCACTCCTTGTACGACGATATTACGAAGAACGAACAGGCCCGATGGCTGTGACATATAGCGTCATTGCGCATCCCCTCGCCGTCCCGTCATTGCGATTGCTTTGGGCTTGCGCTTCGCTCCAGCCCTCGCAATGACGTCCTAAAGTACCTTTTCTTACCTTGCGCGAAATACGAATGCCATGTCAGCTGCCGCCGAAGTAAAACGCATCACGACCGCCACCCTGCAGAAGATGAAGGCCAATGGCCAGAAGATCTCCATGCTGACGGCGTACGACTTTTCCTTCGCCCGCATCATCGACGGCGCCGGCATCGATGTGCTGCTCGTGGGCGATTCGGCCTCCAACGTTATGGCCGGCCACGAAACCACGCTCCCCATCACGCTCGACCAGATGATTTACCATGCCCAATCGGTGGTGCGCGGCGCGAAGCGTTGCCTCATCGTGGTAGACATGCCCTTCGGCTCGTACCAGAGCAACGGCGACATCGCCCTCGCGTCGGCCATCCGCATCATGAAGGAAACCGGCGCGCACGCCATCAAGATGGAAGGCGGCGAGGAGATCATCGATTCGGTGCGCCGCATCATTTCGGCCGGTATTCCCATCATGGCGCACCTCGGGCTTACGCCACAGTCCATTTACAAATTCGGCTCCTATAACGTACGCGCCAAGGAAGAAGCCGAGGCTGCCAAGCTGAAGCGCGACGCCCTGCTGCTACAGGAAGCCGGCTGCTTTGCCGTGGTGCTCGAAAAGATCCCGGCGGCGCTGGCAAAAGAAGTTTCGGCCAGCCTCACCGTGCCCACCATCGGCATCGGCGCCGGCGCCCATTGCGACGGGCAAGTGCTGGTAATGCACGATATGCTCGGCATCAACACCGAATTCCGCCCGCGTTTTCTCCGCCAATACCTCAACCTGCACGAACAGGTCACCGGCGCCATCAAGCAATATATCGACGATGTGAAAAGCGGCGGCTTTCCCACAGAGGCGGAATCTTACTAGCCGTAGCCGGTAGCCGGTTTCAGGAGCCTTCTTCCTTTGACGTTCAGCACGTTACATATGCAAACGCAGAGCCCTACGTGCGCTTTTTTTGACATTGCGACAGGCCCAACTGTCATTGTGTCGACTTAGTTCGTCGTTGCAACTCATTCAGCGGCCGCTGCAAGCCATTCGTTGGTCATAGTAACCCCGTTCACGGTCATTGCAAACCATTCAGACTTCCTTGTTACGCCTTAGCCGATCGTTGCAAGCCCCTTTTTGGTCGTTGCAACTGTTGCAGCGGTCCCTGCAAACCCTTCAGCGATCCTAACCGCGCCATTCCGGAGCATTGTCATTCGGTCACCGGAGATCGCAAGCCGACAAAGGTCATCGCGGGGGCGCCTGCTGCTGCCGCCTGGGACGCGAAAATGAATGCGGTTTTGTCGCCCGCAATTGTGGTTTCGCCACTACAAACCCCAAACTACAAACTCCAAACTACAAACGAACGTTCCGTTCAAGCTATCTTCGCCGCGCAAAAGCCAAAACATGAAACGATTGCAGATGGCCGCTTTCGCGCTGCTGGTAGGTACCGCAGCGTCCGGGCAGGCACAGGAAGGAGGCATAGAGCTCGACCCCGTGTCGGTGACCGCAAACTTTACCCCGCTCAACAGCTCCCGCACCGGCCGCAACCTCCTGGTGATCGACGGGGCCCGCTTCCAGAAACTGCCCGTCAGCAGCATCGACGAACTGCTTCGCTATGTGCCGGGGATCGAGATCCAGGCGCGCGGGCCGATGGGCGCGCAGAGCGACATTGTGCTGCGCGGCGGCACCTTTCAGCAGGTGCTGGTGATCGTCGATGGTTTACGGGTCAACGATCCCTTCTCCGGTCACTTTGCCACGTATTTCCCCATCGCCCCCGCCGAGATCGAGCGGATCGAAGTGCTGAAAGGCGCCGCGGCCGCGCAATACGGCTCCGAAGCCGTGGGCGGCGTGGTGCAGATCATTACAAAGTCATTCGCCGCCAAAAAAGGCGACAGCTCCAAAGGCGGCAGCGCGCGGCTGTCGGCCGGCCAGTACGGGCTGTTGAACGGCCAGTTGGGCGGGTACTACGGTACCGGAAAGACGACCGTTGCCGGCGGCCTGCTCACGAACAATGCCTCAGGGGTGCAGCAACGCGGCATCCGCGGGTATTTTCACAATACCACGGCGTCGGCATCGGTAGCGCATCATTTCAACGAGTACTGGCGCCTGGCGCTGCGTTCGTCGTATGATGTGCGCGATTTCGCCGCGCAGAATTTTTATACCACGTTTGCGTCCGACACTTCGAAGGAAAAGGTAAAAACAAACTGGAACCAGCTGTCGCTCGCCTACAGCAAGGGCCGCGAACGCGTGCTTTTCGACGCGGGTTATAAATACACGACCGACTGGTTTGAGTTCAATACGCTCGGAGCGGCCAACAACAACAAGAGCGGCCTCTGGCAGCTGGCCGCGCGCGACGAGCACCGCTTTGGTGCGCACACGGTGCTGACCAGCGGGTTGCAATTCAACAACCGCTCCATCCGCTCCAACGACCGCGGCAACCACCAGGAACAGCAAGTTGCGGGCTTTACGGCGCTGAGCTATACCGGTGCGCAGGGGCTCAGCGTGGCTCCTGCCCTCCGCCTCGACTGGCACGAGCGCCGCGGCTTCGAGCTGGTGCCGCAATTGTCGGTTTCCCTGCGCAAAAAGGCCTGGCAGCTGCGCGCCAGCGCGGGCAAAACCATCCGCGACGCCGACTTCACCGAACGCTACAACAACTACAATAAAGCACTCGTGCCCAGCGGCCGCATCGGCAACCCCGATCTTTCCGCCGAACGCGCTACGGCACTCGAGGCTGGTGGCGACCTGTTCCTGGGGAAGGGATTCCGGGTGTCGGGCACGTACTTCAACCGGTTGCATACCGGGCTCATCGACTACGTAACGACCCCCTACGCGCAGATGCCGCGCCGCGACAACCTCGTACCGGGCGGCGCCTATGCCCTGGCTCAAAACCTTGCTGACGTTAATATCCGCGGTGGCGAACTGGACCTGCAATACCTGAAGCGCACCCGCAAGGGCGCCGAGCTGCAGGCGTCGGCCGGCTTAACGTGGGCCGAGGCGGAAAGCAAGAACGGCGTTGCGGGCTTTTACCTCACGTCGTTTGCGAAATACCTCGTCAACGGCAGCATCAGTTACAGCACGCGCCGCCTGGAGCTGGGCTTCACGGCGCTTTACAAGGAACGCGCCGCCGCCCAAAGCGCATCGGCCATCAAGGCCGAACTGGCGAAAGACTATTTTGTGCTGAATGGAAAAGCACAGTTCTTTGTGCTGCCCGCGCGCCTGGGTGTTTTTGTGCAGGCGGACAACCTGTTCAACAAGACATACAGCGACCTGCTGGGCGCACAAATGCCCGGCCGCTGGATCCAGGCAGGCGCGCAATTCAAATTCTAAAAATCGATTGTTATGCAGGACGTATTAGCAGCCCTCGGCATCAAGGCTTCCAACGCAGGAGCCAGCACCGGCACTCAGTGGATCGCCGGCGGGGGTAAGGAAATTTCATCGTTTTCGCCTGTCGACGGCAAGGAGATCGCCAAGGTGACCCTCGCCAACGAGGAAGCCTATGAGCGGGTGATCAAGAAAGCGCAGGAAGCCTTCGCGGAATGGCGGATGTATCCGTCACCGAAGCGCGGCGACATCGTGCGCCAGGTGGGTGAAGCGCTGCGCAAGTACAAGGAGCCCCTGGGCAAACTCGTTTCCTACGAAATGGGTAAGAGCCTGCAGGAAGGCTACGGCGAGGTGCAGGAAATGATCGACATCTGCGACTTCGCGGTGGGTCTTTCGCGCCAATTGCACGGACTCACGATGCACAGCGAGCGTCCTGGCCACCGTATGTACGAGCAATGGCACCCGCTCGGTATCGTCGGCATCATTTCCGCCTTCAACTTCCCGGTGGCCGTGTGGAGCTGGAACACGATGCTGGCCTGGGTTTGCGGCGACGTATGCATCTGGAAGCCTTCCGAGAAAACGCCGCTTTGCGCCATTGCCTGCCAGAACATCATCAGCGAAGTGTTCCAGGCCAACAACGTCCCCGAAGGCGTGTGTGGCCTGGTGATCGGCGAAGCCGCCATTGGTGAGAAGATCGCAAACGATCCGCGCATTCCGCTCGTATCGGCCACCGGATCCACCCGCATGGGTAAGGCCGTTGGTGCCGCCGTGGGCGCCCGCCTCGGCCGCTCGCTGCTGGAGCTGGGTGGTAACAATGCCATCATCATTTCGAAAGACGCCGACCTCGATATCGCGATCGTGGGTTGCGTATTCGGTGCCGTAGGAACAGCCGGCCAGCGCTGCACCACCACGCGCCGCCTTATCATCCACGAATCGATCTACGACGCCTTCCGCGACAAGCTGGTGGCCGCCTACAAGCAGCTGCGCATCGGCGACCCGCTGGACCAGAACAACCACGTGGGTCCGCTGATCGACAAGGGGGCCGTGGAGCAATACCAGAAGGCCATCGAAAAATGCAAGGCCGAAGGCGGCCGCTTCCTGGTGGAAGGCGGCGTGCTCGACGGCGCCGGGTATGAAAGCGGCTGCTACGTGAAGCCCGCCGTGGCTGAAGCGCAACCGCACTTCGAGATCGTGCAGCACGAAACCTTCGCGCCCATCCTGTACCTGATGAAATACAATACGCTGGAAGAGGCCATCGCCATCCAGAACGGCGTGCCCCAGGGCCTCTCCTCCTCCATCATGACGCTCAACCTGCGCGAGGCGGAATCCTTCCTCTCGTCGGCCGGCTCCGACTGCGGTATTGCCAACGTCAACATCGGCACCTCGGGTGCCGAGATCGGCGGGGCCTTTGGTGGTGAAAAAGAAACCGGTGGCGGTCGCGAGAGCGGCTCCGACGCCTGGCGCGTGTACATGCGCCGCCAGACGAACACCATCAACTACAGCACGCAACTGCCCCTCGCACAAGGCATCAAGTTCGACCTGTAGTGAACGTTTATTAGTCTATTGGTTTATTGGTAAATTGGTAAGAGAGGTCGTTACGAAACGACCTCTCTTTGTTTTTGGAGCTGCTTATTGCGACAAGCAATTTCGGCGAGCCCGCTACCAATTAACTGCTACCGGGAAAGCTTTTCCTTGACGAAGAGGATAAGGTACAGCCAGATGAGCCCTTTGATGAGGAAAAAGAAAAAACCGGCCCAGCCAATACGCTTGAGCCAGGTGCGGAATTTCGAAGGAGGCCGCGGATCGTTCATCGGCGGTAAGGTACAAAAGCTCCGGGGAAGGCGTCCGGCCGGGATTACGGGTTAACCAACCCGCCGTTCCCAAAGCGGTGGCCGTCAGTGTCTTTTTTTCTGCACCCGCTCGTGGTTGGGCAGGTAGGTGGGCAGGGCTGCCGACCCGTACCACTCGTATAATTCCGCATCGAGCAGCCCGGCGGCTACGGCGGGGTCGGTCTTTAGCAATTCGTGCGCTTCGGCGATACTTGGCACGTTGAAGAGGAAGAGGCCGCGGAGGCCGCGCTCATTTTTCCGCATCGGGCCGGCCAAAACAAGCTTGCCCTGCGCGGCGAGCCGCCCGATATTGGCCATGTGCCCGGTGAACAGGCTGTCGGTGGCCGCCTTCGGGACAGCGGTTGCGGGTCCCGTTTTGAGCAGCACCAGCACGTACATCTTCATTCCGTATTCGTCGGCGCCGAGGGAGTCGGCAAGCGCTTTATCGTAGCCGGTATGCTGTGCTTGTGCGGACACCGATGCGAGCAGCAGGAATGCGATCCAGATCTTCTTCATGGAAGTAAGATAATGCGGGCATCACATTTCACAAAACCCTTTGAGGTCCTTGCCTTACTTTTAGAATTCAATCCCGAAACGATTCATGAAAAGAACTTACTCCAAGCTCCTGCTGTTCGCGCTGGCAGCAGGTGTCACCTTCACCGCCGATGCGCAGACCTCGGAGAAAACAACGACACCCAATGGCTGGCATCTCCGCGACCGGACCCAGGACGGCTACTACGGCATCAGCCTTGACAAAGCGTATCATTTTCTGCAAGGGAAAAAGAGCAAAACGGTCGTAGTGGCCGTGATAGACTCCGGTATCGACACTACGCACGAAGACCTGCGTCCCGTGCTCTGGACGAACCCCAATGAAATTCCCGGCAACGGCATCGACGACGACAAGAACGGATATGTGGACGACATCCACGGCTGGAACTTCCTCGGCGGAAAAGACGGCCGCAACGTGACCGAAGATTCCTATGAAGGCGTTCGCTTTTACTGGAAGCATAAGGCCCGCTTCGAAAACGCCGACAGCACGACGCTCAGCGGCGCCGACCTGGCCGACTACCGCATCTGGCTCCGAGCCAAATCGGACCTTGTAGGCAAGGTGGACAAAGAAGAAGTGGAGGGCTACCGACAGATGCTGCCCGTGGTGCAGATGTACGACTCCCTGCTGCGCAAGGCTGTGGGTCGCGATGAATACACTGCATCCGACCTGCGCAAGCTGCGCACCGACAACGGCATGGTCCGCCAGGCCAAGGGTGCTTTCTCGCAGATCTTCGCCGGCAACGATTCGGTGGAATACATTTCGAATAAAATGCTGCTCGAGTACATCGAAGGAAAGGTACGCATGGCGGAATGGGTGGAAGCGCCGCCGAAGAATTACCGCGGCGATGTGACCGGAGACAATGAAGACGATATCAACGACCGCAGCTACGGCAACAACGACGTGATGGCTACTACCCCGCTGCACGGCACGCACGTATCGGGCATTATCGCCGCCGTTCGCAACAACGGCAAAGGCATCGACGGCATCGCCGACAACGTGCGCATCATGTCGCTGCGGGCGGTGCCCGACGGCGATGAGCACGACAAGGACATAGCCCTGGCCATCCGCTACGCTGCCGACAATGGCGCGCAGGTGATCAACATGAGCTTCGGCAAGGCCGTGTCGCCCCAGAAGCGCTTTATCGACGAGGCCGTACGCTATGCCCAGAGCAAGGGTGTGCTGCTGGTGCAGGCAGCCGGCAACAGCCATGAAAACATCGATACCGCCCGCAACTTCCCCAAGCCGGAGTTCCTCAACGGTACCCGTGCCCAAAGCTGGATCGTGGTAGACGCTTCCGGCGACCCGAAGAACGGTGGGCTGGCCGCCGACTTCTCTAACTACGGCACTAAGAGCACTGACCTCTTCGCCCCCGGTAAGAACATCTATTCGACGCTCCCGGGCGGCGACGTTTACGGAAACCTTTCGGGCACCAGCATGGCCTCGCCGGTTACGGCCGGTATCGCCGCTCTGGTGCGCTCCTACTACCCGAACCTGAATGCCGTACAGGTAAAGTATGTACTCGAGAACAGCGTGGTCAAGCCCACGATCACGACACCTAAGCCCGGTGGCGAAGAGCCCGTTACACTGGACAAGCTGAGCCGCACCGGCGGAATCGTGAATGCCTACGAAGCGGTGAAACTGGCCGACGCCGTCAGCTCCGGCCGCGTGAAGGTCAAGGTGGAAGACAACAAGATCAAAGTGAAGGACGACAAAGGCAAGACGAAGACAAAGACCGAGGGTAACAAAACCAAGGTGAAGAAAGAGCCCGTCAAAACTTTCTGACAATTACCTTTTATCGAAAACCCCGGCCTTAATGCGCCGGGGTTTTTTATTTTAGCCATTAAACCGCATACCATGCCGCAGCTCCAACTTGACCGTATTCCCGAATATTACCACCGCTATGTTGCCCAGGTGGCCCACCTTGACCTTTCGGCTGCCCTGAAGCATCGCCGCGATGTGCTGCTGCCCCTGCTGCGTGCGCTGCCCGACGAACGCTGGGACTTTGCCTATGCCCCTGGCAAATGGACCATCAAGGAACTGGTGTTGCACCTGACCGACACCGAGCGCGTGTTTGCTTACCGGGCGTTGACCTTTGCCCGCAACGGAGGCACGCCCCTCCCCGGCTTCGACGAGAATACCTTCGCGGAATATTCCGAAGCGGCGCGCCGGAGCCCGGCTTCGCTGCTTGCCGAACTCGAATCGGTGCTAGACGGCAGCGACTCCCTGTTCCTATCGTTTTCCGATGCGCAGCTGGAGCGAACCGGCACCGCCAATGAAAAGCCGATCTACGTGTACGGTATCGGCTATATCCTGGCCGGGCATATCCTGCATCATAAAAGCGTGCTGGAAGAACGGTACCTCGCCATCCCTTTGGGTTGATACCTTTCCTGTCCCCAACAGCCTTCCGCCCGTTTGAACAACTGATCGGACCGGTGACTTTCTTCCGGCTCCATTCAATAAAAAAGCCCCCACGTCAGGCGGGGGCTTTTTCTATCGTCATTGATCTTAAAAGGTCTTAACGGGCTGCTTGTCCTTTTGGGGCGTGCGCGCCAGCGACTGCTGGTTACGGATGTCGGCCACTACTTTAACGGCCTGATCCAGGTAGATGTCGCGGCTGCGGTCCTTCAGGAACTGGTTGTAGCGTTCCTCTTTGCTCTTGTCTTCCGCCATCCGAGTGCGGTCTGCGGGAAGGTAGTTGATGGCCAGCTCCTTGTTTGCCTTGATGAGGCTGTCGGTCTGCTTGGCCAGCGTGCGTAGTTCCTGCTGCTCGGCGCGGAACTTGTCGATCTGGAGGGAGTATTCCTTGTCGTTGCGGGCAGCGATCACCTCGGTATTTCGCTTGATCTGCTGGAACACGGGATTGCTGTTGATGCGCGCGTTGCTCAGGTTCTTAATTGCCTGGAGATCGTAGCCGCCGTTCCACTGCTTGTAGCTGGCTTTGCTGATCTCGTCCCAGGGCAGGGCGTTGTCGTTGTCGCGCTCGCGGTACTTGTAGCTTTCCAGCTGGTCGGGCACCACCACATCGGGCACCACGCCTTTGAGCTGGGTGGCACCACCGTTGATGCGGTAGAACTTTTGCAGCGTGATCTTCAGGGAACCGAGGTCGCTGTTGGAGCTCATGAAATTCGTTTCCGGGTCGAGGCCGATAGCGCGTTGCACCGTTCCTTTACCATAGGTGCTCGTGGAACCGATGATCACTCCGCGGCCGTAGTCCTGGATGGCGGCTGCGAAGATCTCGGAGGCCGAGGCGCTGAATTCGTTGACCATCACAGCGAGGGGACCGTCGTACAGAACGCCCTGGTCTTTGTCGCGCATCACCATGGGCTTGCCCTGGCGGTCGCGGACCTGAACGATGGGACCATCTTCGATAAAGAGGCCGGCCATCTGCACTACGTCGTAGAGCGAGCCGCCGCCGTTGTTGCGGAGGTCGATCACGATGCCGTCCACTTTGGCTTCTTTCAGCTTCGTTACTTCAGCAGCCACGTCCACTGCGCAGCGGCGGCCGTTGGGGTTGTCGAAGTCGGCGTAGAATTCCGGCAGGTAGATATAGCCGATCCTGGAACCGCCCTGCTCCACAACAGCGCTGCGGGCGTAAGTCTCGTCCTGCTGGATCGTATCGCGGGTGAGGGTGATGTTCTTAACGGTACCGTCTTTTTTCTTCACAGTCAGGGTTACATCGGTGCCCTTCTTACCGCGGATCAGTTTTACGGCATCTTCCACTTCAAAGCCGGCAATGTCCTGCGCTTTGCTGCTGTCCTTGCCCTGGGCTACTTTCAGGATCACATCGCCCACCTCTACCTGCTTCGATTTCCAGGCCGGAGAGCCGGTGAGCAGCGTAGCGATCTTGATGTTGCCTTCGTCGTATTGCAGGGAGGCACCGATACCAGAGAAGGTACCGCTCAGCTGCTCGTCGAAGTAGCGCTTCTCCACAGGCGGGAAGAACTCGGTATAGGGATCGTTGAGTTGCGTGATGGTGTTTACATAGAGCGCGAAGCGCTTGTCGTCGTCAAAGGTCTTAGCGTAACGCTGGTAGATGCGGTCGAGTACCTTTTTCACACGGTCGCGGGCATCAGCCTCCAGCTGGGCGTCGGTCTTCACCACGAAGTCTTTGGTGCCTTTGTTCTTCTCGCGGTTGTCAAGGAGCTCGGTGTAGCGGTCCAGCACCATATACTTTACCTTCTTGCGCCAGGCTTCGCGGCGCTCGGCCTCCGTGTTCGCAAACTGGGTCTTTTTCGAATCGGCTACGATGGATTCGTCCACGGAAAAGTCGAAAGGTTTGGCCAGCAGGTCCTGGTAGATCTTCTGGGTTTCATTCATGCGTTTGTTGAACAGGGCGCTGACCTCCTGGAAGAATTCCACCGGTGCTCCCTTGATCTCGTCGTCGATGCGGGTTTCGTGGCGCTTGAGGGTCTTGAGGTCTTCCGCGAGAAAAATGTTCTTCTCCGGGTCCATGGCTTCGAAATACTTCACATATACCTGCCGCGAGAAGTCGTCGTTGATCTCCTTGGGGCTATAGTGGCCCTGGCGGAGCATTTCGCCCACGCTCTGAAGGATGCGTTCATATTTGGAGGGAGGTGCGGCAGTTCCGGTTCCGAGGCTGCGGGTAGCCAGGAAAATCCCGGCCGCCAACAAGGTTAGCAGAATGGGTAGTCTTTTCATGCTGAATAGTGATTTAAGTGCCGGAGGCATAGTTCTCAAATTTAAAGCAAAAACGATGCAGCGCCGGTACGGTCTTTATACTTAACAAACGTTTTTGATGAGCGGGCCGCAGCAAGGATGCCGGAAGGCAGCGCCGGTGAATGACAGTATCCGGTTGTCCGGGCAATAAAGAAGTTTGATTTTTTTTGTGCGAAATGGTTCATTCCCTTATTTTTGCATCCCGCAAGACGGTGGTTATAGCTCAGTTGGTTAGAGCGTCGGATTGTGATTCCGAAGGTCGCCGGTTCGAGCCCGGTTAGCCACCCCAAACGCCCCCGCAACGCGGGGGTTTTCTTTTGCCCTTGCCGCTCATAAAGCAGGGCCGCCACCCCGGTATCCGATAGTTAATAATAGTTAACAAATCCCCTCTGGCCGGGCTCTTCCGGCTATTTTTGCGCCTTCAATCCGAATAGCACATCATGAGACTCATTACTCTTCTGTCCCTTTTCCTCCTCAGCATTGCCGCCATGGCCCAAAACCGGCCCGTTGGGGCGGGAACCGGCGGCGGCCGCGCCAATATGGCCAACGGCCGCTTTTACGGTCGCGTGGTCGACGCGTCGAACAAAGGCGTGGAAGCCGCTTCCGTGGTGCTGGTCACCATGCGCATGGACTCCGTGACGAAGCAACGCAAGGAAGCTGTGGTCGGCGGACAGCTGACGGCCGCCAACGGCGACTTCAGCATCGAGAACGTGCCGGTGTTCGGCCAGTACACGCTTCGTGTTACCGGCATCGGCTATAAAAAGCTCGAGCAACGTGTGCAATTCGAGCGGCCCCAGGGCAGCAACGACCCCAACGCCTTCATCAACGCTATTGATAAAGACCTCGGCAACATCAAGCTGCAGGTAGATCAGCAGGAGCTTGCCAACGTCACCGTGACCGCGCAGCGCCCGCAGCTCACCCTCGGCATCGACCGCAAGGTGTTTAACGTAGACCGTAACATTACCTCGGCCGGCGGCACCGCTGTAGACGTGATGCGCAACGTGCCTTCCGTGGCCGTGGATGTAGACGGTAACGTCACCCTCCGCAACAACGCGCCCCAGATATTCGTGGACGGCCGCCCCACGAACCTGACCCTCGAGCAGATTCCTGCCGATGCGATCGAAAGCATTGAGATCATCACCAACCCGTCGGCCAAGTTCGATGCCTCGGGCGGTACCGCGGGCATCCTCAACATCGTACTGAAGAAAAACAAGCGCGTGGGCTACGCCGGCAACGTGCGTGCCTCGGTCGACTCTCGTGGCCGATTTGGCGGCGGCGCCGACATCAACGTGCGTCAGAATAAGGTAAATGTGTTCGCAAGCGCAAACGTCAACCAGCGCAAGTCGATCGCTTCGGGTGAAACCGAGCGCAGCACTACGGGTGCCGGCTTCCAGTCGCTGCTCAGCCAGCAGGACAGCAGCACGATGCGCGGCGCTTTCGGCTTCGGCCGTGCCGGTCTCGACTACTTCCTCAACAACCGCAACACCATTTCGGCCAGCATCAGCGGTGCCCGCGGCGGTATGGACCCCGAAACTGAAACCCGTATTAATACGATCCTCCGCAAGGCCGGTCAGGCCGACACGGTGCTGTCCACGCCGCGCTTCACTGAAGGCGTGAACCGCTTCCGGAATATGGGCGCCCAGCTGAGCTTCAAGCACAACTTCCCCAAGGCCGGCCATGAGTGGACCGCCGACGTCAACTACAATAAAGGCCACAACGAGAATGAAAGCGTGATCAACTCGCAGAATATCCGCCTGTCGCCCGACTACCAAAACCTCGGCGCCTACACGCAGGTGCAGAACATCTCGGGCTCCAACCAAACGGTGGTGTTCCAGACTGACTATGCCAACCCGCTCACCGCTACTTCCAAGATCGAAGCCGGCGCCCGGGTGCAGGTGCGTGACATCGTGAGCGACATTGCTTACACGCTCAGCGGCAAAACCACCGGAACGTATTACACGAACCAGGAGCGCATTTTTGCTGCCTACGGTACGTATTCAGGTAAAGTAAAATCCTTCGGCTACCAGCTTGGCCTGCGTGCCGAAAGCTCCACCAACGAAGGGGTGCTGAACCGCAAGCAGTCGTTCCGCACCGAGTTTCCCGTGAGCCTCTTCCCGAGCCTGTTCCTGAGCCAGAAGCTGACCGACTTCAGCGACCTGCAGCTGAACTACAGCCGCCGGATCAACCGTCCCAACTTCTTCCAGCTTTTCCCCTACACGGATTACAGCGACTCGCTCAATATCAGCCGCGGCAACCCGGCGCTGGTGCCCGAGTTTACCAACTCGCTCGAACTTTCCTTCGCACACACGTTCAAGAACCGCGATAATATTATTGCCTCTGCTTACTTCAAGAACACAAACGATCTCATCACCCGCTTTCAGCAGATCGAGCCGGATACGTTCCTAAAGCGCGATGTGTACGTCAACACGTTCATTAACGCCAACCGCAGCTGGGTATCGGGCCTCGAGCTCGTGTCGCGCAACAAAGTGACGAAGTGGTGGGACCTGACCACGAACCTGAACCTGTTTACCTCGAAGATCGAGGTGGTGAACCAGCCTTCGCAGGATCCCTTCGTCAGCTATTTCGCCAAGGTCAACAACCAGTTCAAGCTGCCGAAGAACTTCAGCCTGCAGCTATCGGGCGATTACACGTCGAAGATCATCTCCGCTCCGGGTGGCTCCAATGGCGGTGGCGGTGGCCGCGGCGGTTTTGGTGGCATGATGGGTGGCGGTGGTTCCGCGGCCCAGGGCTACATCCGCCCCAACTTCGGTGTGGATGCCGCGCTTCGCTTCGAGTTCCTAAAGGAGCGTAAAGCATCGCTTTCGCTCAACGTCAATGATATTCTCCGCACGCGCAAGTACGATGCCCACACCGAGTCGATCGGCTTTGTGCAGGACGTGCTGCGTCGCCGCGACCCGCAGGTGTTCCGCCTCAACTTCAACTACCGCTTCGGTAAGATGGACGCGACGCTCTTCAAGCGCAAGAACACGCGCCAGGAAGATGCCGGCGTAGACACGGGCGTAGGTATGTAACTGTCCCTGATTGCACCTTCCAAAAACCCCGGCCCCGCGCCGGGGTTTTTCATGCCGGGAAGGACTATTTTTGAAGCATGTACCGAATTGCTCTTGTCCAGGACCTTCCGATGCCCGACGATACCCGTGATGCGTTTGCCGTAGCGGCAGGCGACGCGCCGTCTTCGTTTGCGCATATCGACGAACTGCTCGCCGCATCCGAAGCGCCGCTTGTTTGGCTCCATACCCGCACGGGATGGCATGCCGAGTACGCCATCAAGGCGCTGCAGGCCGGGCGGGACGTAGTTTGCAACGCGCCGCTTTGCCTCACTTCCTCGGCGGCCTGGCAGATCCTGGAAACGGCCAAGTATACCGGCCGCAAGCTGCTGGTGATCAACCACTGCAGCCGCTTCTGGCGGCAGGCGGCGCGCGAGCTGGGCACTCTGCGCAGCGTTCATGCCTGGGCACGGACTACGAATATTCCGGGCGGCAACCGGTTTCCCGACGGTGGCCATCTGTACGGCCTTTTCTACCCGCTAGCCGAAGCTTTGACCACCGTTCTCGGACCCATCGAATCAGTGAGCGGAAACCTCGAGCGAAGCGCCGATGCCGATGCCCTCGAGCTAAGTGGACACGCGCAGTTTGCACTGGAAAGCGGCGGTACCGCGTTCCTCGATTGGACCGTCGGTGCGCAGGCGGAAGCGAACCATTCCGGCTTTTCAGTAACGCTCGAAGGCGAGCACGGATCACTGGTCGTTCGCGGCATATTCGAGCAGGACAAGCTGAAGGTTACCAGCGTTGAGCCGACCGGTATTGCAATGAACGATCCGGGCCTTTCGAAGTGCCTGGCCGACCGCCTTCCTTCTGTATTGGATGGGGCCGCCGATGGCAGGCTCGATGCATTCCGTGCGTTACGCGTGGTGGAGTTCATTGACCGAATTTACACCCGACTCCAAGCTAGCGAGGCATGAAGCGCCTGATCCTGACCGTAACCAATGACCTCACTTACGACCAGCGCATGCAGCGCATCAGCAGTACCCTGGCGGAGGCCGGATACGCCGTGACGCTTGTCGGAAGGCGCCTGTCCCATTCAAGACCATTAAACAGCAAGCCTTATACGCAGAAGCGCCTGCGCTGCCTGTTCAACAAAGGGCCGCTGTTTTATGCCGAATACAACCTGCGGCTTTTTTTCTTCCTCCTGTTCCGGGGCTTTGATGCCGTTTGCGCGGCCGATCTCGACACAGTGCTCCCGGCCTTTTTGGTTGCCGGTTGTAAGGGTGCCGTGAAATTCTACGATGCGCACGAGCTTTTTACCGAGATGAAGGAAGTACGCAGCCGTCCCGCTGTACAACGCGCCTGGCTGCGTATTGAACGCTTCGCGGTGCGCCGGATGGACTACGGCTACACCGTTGGTGAAGAAATCGCGCAAATCTTTGAAGAGCGCTATGGCCGGCGCTTTGCCGTTGTGCGGAATATGCCCCGGCCCAGGAAAACACCGCCACGGTCTGTTGGGGAACGCAAGTATGTGCTTTACCAGGGCGCGGTGAACGAGGCCCGTGGATTCGAAGCCATCGTGCCGGCCTGGCGCGATGTGCCCCTGCCTCTGGTCGTTTGCGGCGACGGCAACTTCATGCAGCAATTACGGGGATTGATTCGCGCGTGGAACGTTGAAGACAAGATCGACCTGCGCGGCATGCTGCCGCCGGAGGAGTTGGGCGCCTTTACAGAGGGCGCTACCATCGGGATCAACTTCACCGAGAACGTGGGGCTCAACCAGCTTTATTGCCTCCCAAACAAGTATTTCGATTATGTGCAGGCCGGTATTCCGCTGGTGACCAATGACTACCCGCAATACCGTCGGCTGAACGAGCAATACGAAGTGGCGCTTCTCGTAACAGAGCTAACGCCCGCTGCCATCGCGGCCGCGGTGAACCGCTTATTGTCGGATGCGACACTGTATGAACGGCTGGCCCAAAATGCGTTGAAGGCCCGCGAACACTGGCATTGGGACGCGGAGTCGCCCGTATTGCTGGATCTTTACGCCAAAGCATTTCAACGTGGCCGGTAAGCTGCACCTCGTTTGCCTCGACGCACCCGCGCCGCCCAATTACGGCGGGGCCATCGACATGTTTTACAAGGCAAGGGCGCTGGCTGAAAGCGGACGCACGATCATCCTGCACTATTTTGATTACCGCGCGGGACGCGGCGTTGCCGGCCTGGAGCCATTTTGCACCGAAATACACCGGTATGAGCGTAAGCGTTTTTTCGCCAGCCTGTGGGAAAAGCAGCCGTACATCACCGGCTCGCGCAACAACCTGGAGCTGCTGCGGCGGCTGCAGGCAGATGATGCGCCGGTGCTGCTTGAAGGCGTACATTGTGCCGGCCTTCTACCGCATTTCTACGGTACGCGGAAAGTGTTGTTGCGGATGCACAACGATGAAGCGGCTTATTACGAAGGGCTCGCAGCCAATGAAAAGAATTTCTGGAAGCGGGCTTACTACCGCGTCGAAAGCCGGCTGCTTCACTCCTTCCAGGCATCGCTGCCAAAAGACCTGCCGATGGCCTGCGTGTCGCATACCGACATTGCGCAGTTGCAGGAACGCTACGGATTTACCAGCCTACCCTTCATTCCTTCCTTCACACCCTGGCAGGAACTTACCGGGGCTCCCGGGCGCGGCTCATTTTGCCTGTACCAGGGCAACCTGGAGGTTTCCGAAAACCGGGAGGCGGCGCTGTGGCTTATTCAACATGTATTTGCGGGCAGCAACATTCCTTTTGTGATTGCCGGAAAGGGCGCGCCGGCGCTGTTGCGGGAAGCGGCTGCGGGCCATCCGCAAATCCGCATCATTGACGGCCCTTCTGAAGCAGAGATGGAAGCACTGGTGCGCGACGCGCATGTGCATGTGCTGCCTTCGTTCAATACCACGGGACTTAAGCTCAAGCTACTGCACGCGCTTTTCAGCGGGCGCCATTGCCTGACCAATGTGGCGGGAATTGCCGGAACGGCCTTCGCGGGCGCTGTGGCGCTGGCCGAAACTCCAGCTGAGTTCCGCGCGGCGGTGGAGACCTTGTGGGAGGAGCCGTTTACTGAAGAAATACGGGAGCGGCGCCGGCAGGTTGCAGCGGTGTATTCCAACCGGCACAATGCCGCGCAGCTTAATGTATGGCTATAGACGCATTGTCGATAACGCCGCCGTGCTCCGTGCGGAGCATCCGCGCCGGGAACTTGTTGATCACAATATAATCGTGCGTGGCCATCACGATCGTCGTGCCGTAGTCGCGCGAGATGTGAAACAGCAGTTGCATGATCTCGTCGGAAGTCTCAGGGTCGAGGTTGCCGGTGGGCTCATCGGCGAGGATCAGCTTGGGGGAATTGAGCAGGGCCCGTGCCACATCCACGCGTTGCTGCTCGCCACCCGACATCTCGAAAGGCATCTTGAAGCCCTTCGATTTCAGGCCCACTTTGTCGAGCACATCCGCGATCTTCTCATCCATCAGCTTTTCGTCCTTCCAGCCGGTTGCCTTCAGCACGAACTTGAGGTTTTCATTCACATTGCGGTCGGTGAGCAACTGGAAGTCCTGGAACACCACACCCAGGCTGCGGCGCAGGAAGGGTACCTTTTTCCAGTCGAGCTTACGGAGATCGTACCCGTTCACTGTGCCTTCGCCTTCGCGGAGGGCCAATTCGCCGTAAAGCGTTTTAAGAAGGCTCGACTTACCGGTGCCGGTCTTGCCGACAAGGTAAACGAATTCACCACGGTTCACTGTAATGTTCACGTCGCGCAGCACCTGGCTGTCGCCCTGGTAAATATTCACGTTCCTGAGCTCGATGATGGATTCCGGCATAGCTGATTTTTGGAAAGGTAATCAATAACGAATTTCGGTGCCGGCAACCTGCAGCACCAGTTCTTTTTTAACAGATTCTTCGGTGCGGCCGATCACCTGGGCGTCGATCCCGTAGTGCCGGGCAATGGCCACCAGGGCTACCGCCACGCGCTCATTGGTATACACCTCCAACCGCGTGCCCATGTTGAACACCTGGTACATCTCGCGGTTGTCGGCGCCGCTGGATGTCTGGATGAGCCGGAAGATTTCCGGGGGCGCGGGCAGGTTGTCCTTCACCACCCGCAGCCCGTCGGGCATGTATTTAAAGCACTTTGTCTGGCCGCCACCGCTGCAGTGGATGATGCCATATATGTCTTCAAAATGCGCTTCGATAAGTGTGCGTACCACCGGCGCGAATGTGCGCGTGGGCGAAAGCAACAACCCTCCTACCGATCGCAGCGCACCAGCCGCATCGATCGAATCGGTCAACCGGTGCTTGCCGATGTAAATGACTTCTTCGGAAAGGGTTTCATCGAAGGTTTCGGGGAAGGTTTTATAATGCTTGTGCAGCACGTCGTGGCGCGCGCTGGTAAGGCCGTTGGAACCGATGCCGCTGTTGTACCCGGTTTCATAAGTGGCCTGGCCATGGCTGGCGAGACCTACGATGACCTGTCCAGGGGCGATTCGCTCGTTGGTGATGAGGGCATGGCGCCGCCAGCGGGCGGCCATCGTGCCGTTGACGGTAACGGTGCGCACCGCATCGCCCACGTCGGCGGTCTCGCCACCCAGGAAGGCAATGTGTACGCCGAGGGCCGCCATACCATCCAGAAACTCCTGCGTGCCCTCGATCAGGGCCGTCAGCACCTCGCCGGGTATGCGGTTCTTGTTGCGGTCGATGGAGGAAGAATAGAGCATCCGGTCGTAGATGCCGGTGCAGATCATATCGTCGAGGTTCATCACGATGGCGTCTTGCGCAATGCCTTTCCAAACAGAAAGGTCACCGGTTTCTTTCCAATACAGGTAAGCCAGGATGCTTTTGGTGCCGGCGCCATCGGCGTGCATGACGTTAACCCAGTCCGCATCGCCCCCCAGCAGGTCGGGGTCGATCTTACAAAAGGCGCGTGGGTACAGGCCTTTCGAGAGGTTGCGGGTGGCCGCGTGTACGTCTTCCTTCTGTGCGGAAACTCCGCGTTGCGAATAAAGCGACATGGCACAAAGGTAATGGACTAATGGTCTATTCGTCTACCGGTCTATGGGTAAGGAAGTCACACTACAGCTTATGCGGGCGTCAACCCGATCGTCGTTTTACTATCAGACCAATAGAACAATAGACTAATACACCAATACTTAACTTCGCGGCCATGCAGGTGCATTATGATCTGGAGCAGTTGCCCCCCTTCCGGAATGCGGTCGTTACGATCGGCACGTTCGATGGCGTGCACCTGGGACATCGGGAGATCCTCCGGGCCCAACGGCAGGCAGCGGATCGCTGCGGTGGCGAAACCCTCGTGATCACCTTCGACCCGCACCCGCGCAAGATCGTCCAGGGCGCTTCGCTCGAGCTCATCACCACCCTTTCCGAAAAAGCGGCGTTGCTCGAGTCGCTCGGGGTTGACCATCTCGTGGTGGTTCCGTTCAATGCCGAATTCGCTGCCCAGGAAGCCGATGCTTATGTGCGCGACTTCCTTGTTGGACGCTTTCACCCGCATACACTGATCATTGGGTACGACCATCGCTTCGGAAAGGGCCGCAGCGGCGGCTATGAACTTCTCGAAGCGCTGCAGGCGCGCTACGGCTACCAGCTGATCGAGATACCGCAGCAGCTTGTTCATTCCATCGGCGTTTCTTCCACCAAGATCCGGCAGGCGCTGAAGCAAAGCGACGTGGCGGCGGCTGAAGAACTCCTGGGATACCGCTTCTCCTTCGAGGGCACCGTCATTCATGGCGACAAGCTGGGGCGCACAATCGGTTATCCCACCGCCAACCTCTCCTACACGGACTCCGACAAGATACGTCTCGGCGAAGGTGTATACGCAGCTACGGCTACGCTTCACAAGGATACGATCGGCGGTATGCTCAGCATCGGCAAGCGGCCTACGCTCAACGACGTCGTGGAGCGCGTGGAAATAAACCTGTTTGATTTTAATAAAGACATTTACGAAGAACAGCTTCGCGTAGAGGTACACAGCTACCTGCGTCCGCAGGAAAAATATACATCTCTCGATGCACTGAAGGAACAGCTGCACCTCGATAAGGTAAATGCGCTGGCAGCACTGAAGGGTTCGTGACGAGCGTCTCTTTGCTGCAGCACCTAAGCCTCTACCATCATCTTTACGATCAGCTCTTTCAGCAGCTCACCATCGTCGGCTCCGGCATTGTCTACACCGATGCTTTTGAGGTTGTATTGGTTGAGCAGGAGGATGTTCTTTTCCACCGATTGAGCGTTGTATTGCCGGGCGGCCTGTGTGTATTCCTTGAGCTTCCATTCGGTGATGCCGATGGCAGCAGCCAGCGCTTTTTCCTGTCCGGGAGGTGCGCTGTGCACCACCTGCAGCTTTCCAAAGAAACCGTACAGCAGGGGCAGAACGTAGGGCAACGGCGCTGCCTTTGGGTTTTGCTCGAAATAGGTAGCAATGCGCATGGCTTTGTAAAAGTCGCGGCGGGCCAGTGCGTCCTGCAGTTCAAAGACGTTGTATTCCTTGCTGATCCCGACAAACTGCTCGATATCGTCTTCAGTGATATTGGTACGGCCGGCCAGGTTGAGCGTCATTTTGTCAATCTCGTTGCCGATGCGGCTCAGGTCGTTGCCAATGTGGTCGATGAGCAGGTGCAGGGCTTTGGGCGTCATGCTGAAGCCCTTGCTGCGCACCAGCTCCTCGGTCCAGGCCGGCAGCTCGTTGTCGTACAGCTTCTTCGTCGTCAGCAGTACACTTTTGTCTTTCAGGGTTTTTGCGAGCTTCGTCCGGCCGTCGACCTTCTTGCCCTTGTAGGCCACGAAGAGCAGCGTTGAGGTCAGCGGTTTTTCAATGTAGCCCTCCAGCTTTTCCACGTCACGCATGGCCTGGGCTTCCTTTAACAAAACCACTTGCCGCTCGGCAAACATCGGGTAGCGCCTGCAGGCGTTGACCACGGTGGCCCAGTCGGTATCGCGCCCGTAAAAGACGGTTTTGTTAAAGCCCGCTTCGCTTTCCGACAGGATCGAATGCTCCGCGTAATTCATCACCTGGTCGATGAAGAATTCCTCCTCGCCTTCCAGCCAATACACGGGTTTGGTCTGTCCTTTCTTAATGTCGGAGATGATCTTTTCTGCCTTCATAATTCACATTCCTGGATGCAACCTACCGGGGTTCTGGCACGGTTTTGTATTACCTGTGCAAAAATCGAGACACACACTTAACCAGAAACCCTCAATTTTAACCTTAAATCGATTCACGATGGCGAACACAAATTATCCGTCTGCAAATGAACCGCAACAGAACCGTCCGGTGCGCACCACCAATAACAATGTCAAAAATATAGTGATTGGCGTATTGGCCGCCGGATTATTGGGCACCTGGGCTTATTTTCTGAAAACGAAGAATGAGTCGGACGAGAAGATCACCATGACCACCTCGCAGGCAAGCAACGCTATGACCGCCCGCGACTCCGTGCAGCTGCTCTACAACGACGCGCTGACGCGCCTCGACTCGATCACCGGCAACAACAACAACCTCCAGGGCCAGGTAGCGACCAATAACAGCGAGATCGGTCGGCTGAAAAACGAGATCAACTCGATCCTGCGCAAGCGCAATGCTACCCAGGGTGAGCTGAGCCGCGCCAAGGGCCTGATTTCGACCCTCAACGGCAAGATCGCCAACCTCGAAGCTGAAGTGGCCCGCCTCAATGGCGAGAACCAACAGCTGGCCGCCACAAACACACAACTGACAGAAGAAAAGACGGTGCTGCAATCCAACCTGCAAACGAGCACGGCCGAGCGTGAAGAGCTCGCCAAGACCGTGGATGTAGCCTCGACCTTCTCTGCCTCCAACATCCAGATCCACCCCATCGACGAGCGTCGCAACGGCAAGGAGAAAGAAACCACTACCGCCAAGCGCGTGAATAAGCTCGTTATTTCCTTTGACGTGGAGAACCGTGTAGCCCGCTCCGGCCCCGCCGATATGTATGTAGTGGTAACCGGCCCCGACGGCCAGGTGGTAACCGACCCCGCACTGGGCTCAGGCACACTGACAACCCGCAACGACGGCGACCGCCCCTTCTCGTTCAAGACCACGGTCGACTATGAGCAAGGCACCCGCAAGAACGTAAGCGTTCCCCTGCGTCGCCCCGATTTCAAGATCGGCGACTACAAGATCGAAGTTTACCAGAATGGCTTCAAGATCGCCGAAGGTACCCGCAGCCTGAAGAAGGGCGGCATCTTCGGATAAGCTCTGACAATCCTCACTCCTCCTCTGATAAAGGCCTGCTCGCAAGAGCAGGCCTTTCGTTTACTGGTTGTTTGGCCTGTTGGTAAATTGGTAAGCAGATAGGCGTAGGCTTCCTGCGACCGGCGCTATATGGGTGTAACTAATGTATGGGTGGCACCGCCAATCCCTAGAACTGTGCAACGGCTTTGGATGCACCCATTCCCTATCCTTTCCGGAAATGTATGCCTTTGTCAGAGAGGTTCCCTTTGATCGCAAAGCCAGCAAAAGGCTGTTTAACAGGAACAAAAAGCCCGGATCACAAAGTGAACCGGGCTTTTACATGATTATTAGCTAAGCGAAATTTCTGTACGTAGAAGCTCTTGAGCCTACGTACCCCTTTGGGGGCTAGAAGATGTTGTAACCAAACGAAGCGTAGTACAGGCCGCCGACGTAGGGGCTGCCGTAGCCGCTGCGGTAGTACTGGTTGGCCAGGTTGGTGGCACCGATGCGGAACACCGACTTGGTGTTCGGAACCCGGTACGACAGCTGGGCATCGATCGTGTGGTAAGCCGGGAGCGTGCCGCTAACGAAGGTGCCTTCGTAGTTGTTCACATCCTGCCACTTCCAAACGAGGTTGAAGCCAACACCTTTCCAAACATTATCGGCACGGACGCCGAGGTTGGTGCGGTACTTCGGAGCGTTGAAGAAGGTGATGTAACCTTCGGGAACGTCCTTCAGCTCGTCGGAGAACACGTTGCCGTAGATATAGTACGAGCGAACGATGTTGAATTCAGCCGACACACCCCAGCCGAAAGCTTTCACCTGCTGGTCGGAGTTCTGTACGTAGGAAATGTTGCGCGAAGAAGCGGAGCTCGGGTCGAGGGCACCGGCGGGCGAGCCCGTCAGCGACTGCACCACGGCCACGCGGCCAAGGAAGTCTTTATACTGGCTGTAGTATGCATAAGCATCGTAGAAGAAGCGCTTGGCAGCTACGCCTTTGTAACCGATCTCGTAAGAAGTAACGCTTTCGGGCTTCAGCTCCTTATACTGGTAAGGAACCAGCTTGGAAGGATCCGAAGACGTACGGGCGGCGATCACCGACTCCGACGTATAACCCGGGCTGCTGCTCTTGTCGAGGCCGTAGTACGACTGGAACGAGGGCAGGCCACCCACCAGCAGGCCGGAACCTACGTTGAGGTTGATGTACTGATCCTGGTTGGTCGGGAAACGATAAGCCGTCTGGTACGACAGGCGGATGTTGTTGTCTTTGAACACCTTGATCACGGCAGTCACGCGGGGCGTAAAGCGGCCTTCGAAGTTGGTGTGCTTGTCGTAGCGGCCGGCAGCGGTCAGGGTCAGTATGTTATTGAACAGCGCCTTCTTCAACTGCACGTAGCCACCGATCTCGGAAGGCTTCAGCACGCCAGTCGTGTCGGCGAAGAGGGTGCCCTGCGAGTTGAGTACGTATTGCTTCCACTGTACGCCGGCGATCACGTCGACGAGGTTGGAGAAGCCGGCGAGGTTCGACAAGTTCAGCTGGCCTTCGGCAGCCCATAGGTCGGAGCGGTCGAGGAATTTGGCGCCGTTAACCTGCGGGTCTTTACCGATCGGAGCGCTGGCAACAGCGTTCTTCAGGGCTTCAAAAGCAGGTGTGCCCGGCATCGGCATACCCTGGTCGGCATTGCTGCGCGCAAGACCATGTGCCTGATAATCAGACGCACCGTTGAAGCGGCTGAGTGCATACGCCACGGCGTATTGCGTGTACCAGCCCGAAGCGCCGGTGCTGGCCTTAAATCGCTCGTTCATGATACGGCCGAGAACGGTGGCGTTGTACGAATCACCGGAATTCTCCTGCGTCGTGTAGCCGCGAACAAACCAGTTCGGGTGACGGATTTCCAGCTTATGCTGGGCCATCTGCAGGTTCTTCAGCGAGTAGCGGTCCGCGCCGGTATAAACCGTCGTACCCGTACCCCAGTAGGTGTTGAGCGAAGCTTCGATGCGCGGCGTGATCTTGTAGAACAGGCCGGCGGTTCCTTTAAAGTTGATGGTGTTGTAGTCCACCAGGTCTTTCTCATTGTAACCCGTGCGCGACACGTTCTGGTTGGCTACAGCACCGTTGCGGTTCTCGAGATACAGCGGGATGAACTGGGCCAGCGTCGGGCGCAGGGCGGCCGGGATTGCGGGGTTGCTCAGGAATGCGCTCAGGTTGGTAGCGTTCGGCGTCGGGAACAGCGACAGGTATTGCGCCGCAATGTTGTTCGGATCGACTGTGCCGCCCGTAGCACCAAGAACGCCGGCGCGTATACCACCTTCCACCTGCTGCGAAACAAGGCGCAGGTTGGCGGAAGTTTCGTCGCCGTACACGTTCACACCGTCGTAGTTCGGATCGGTGGTACGGTTGCCGCCTACTACTTTGCTTACCACGCTCGTGCGCTGCACGTTGTCGTAGTCGTAAGCCTGCCAGTCATTGGCCTTGATGAATTGAGCCGACACCTTGAAGCCGAACTTTTCATTCCAGGCCTTGCCGTAGCGGGCCGACCAGTCGTAGTAAGGAGAAGGCTTCTGATTGCGGTCCTGCAGGTGCATGATGCCCTGCTTCACCTGGAAGCTTAGTCCCTGGAACTTGAAGGGGTTCTTGGTGTTGATGGGGAGCGTACCGTTCATACCGCCTGAGCCGTAGAGGGCCGAGGAAGCGCCGGAGAGCATCTCCATGTTGTCGATGTCGAGGTCGGAGGGGCCGATGATGTTGCCCACCGAGAAGTTCAGGCCGGGGGCCTGGTTGTCCATACCGTCGATCAGTTGGTTGAAGCGGGTGTTGCCGCTGGCTACGAAGCCGCGGGTTGTTACCGTGCGGAACGTGAGCGAGGCGGTATGCATGTCCACGCCTTTAAGATTGTTGATCGCCTCAAAGTAGCTCGGGGCGGGCACGTTGCGGAGCGTGGTGCTGCCGAGGCGCTCAATAGTCACCGGCGTTTCGAGGATGCGCTCGGGGGCGCGGGTGGCCGACACAACTACTTCCTGTCCCAGCACCGAGGCGGGCATCAGGTCGATGTCGAGGGCTTGCGAAGCGCTCGAAACAGTGACCTCGCGGCTCTCGAAGCCTACCGAGCTAACGATCAGGGTCACGGGCAGTTTGTTCACCGTCAGGCGGAAATTTCCGTTGTCGTCGGTATAAGCGCCCTGTGAGGCTCCTTTCACCGTGACGGAAACAGCGGGTACGTTCTCCTTGGAGTTGTTGTTCTTCACCTTTCCGGTAACGGTTACGTTTTGTGCCGACACCGATAGCGAGAACAGCACGGCCACCAGGGAAGTGGACGTTAAGCGCAAGCTTTTTCTCATAAATGATTGATTTTGTTTTGGAACAACATAGGTTGTTTCTCCGCGCCACTTGGAGTTCGATCGAACCCTTTGAGGCACATAGTTTTCGGGCGGAAAAATACACAGGAAAGCCAATGTGTTAAAATTTTTATTTCCACCGTGCGCCTGATGACGTGCAAAGATGAAAGAGCACCTTCTACCGACACGGTCCTAATTTCGGGGCATGGCACCCCATACGTTCCCCGCACAAACCGGGTTTTACCGCGGTAAGGTCCGCGATGTATATTATATAGGTGAGCAGAACATCGTGATGATCGCGTCCGACCGCATCTCCGCGTTCGACGTGATCCTCCCCCGTCCTATTCCCTTCAAAGGCCAGGTGCTCAACCAACTGGCGGCCTACATGCTGGAAGCCACGCGCGCCGTTTGCCCGAATTGGCTGCTGTCCACACCGGCGCCCAATGCGGCTTACGGCAAGCGCTGCCAACCTTTTAAGATCGAAGTGGTGGTGCGGGGCAACCTGTGCGGCCATGCCTGGCGCACCTACAACAGCGGTGGCCGCATCCTTTGTGGCGCCCTGATGCCCGACGGCCTGCGCGAGAACGACTTTTTCCCCGAGCCGCTCATCACGCCTTCCACCAAGGCCGACGAAGGGCACGATGAAGATATTTCCGAGAAAGAGTTGCTGGTACAGGGACTCGCTACGCCGGAACAATGGGCGCAAATCCGCACCTACGCACTGGCACTTTTTGCCCGTGGCAACGAGCTGGCCCGGAAGCAGGGACTGATCCTCGCCGATACGAAATATGAATTCGGACTTTTTGAAGGTAACATCGTGCTAATGGACGAGATTCATACCCCGGACTCCTCGCGCTACTTTCACGCAGACGGCTTTGACGGGCGCCAGGCGCGCGGCGAGCACCAGAAGCAACTGAGCAAGGAGTTTGTGCGGGAGTGGCTGATCCAAAACGAATTCATGGGAAAGGAAGGACAGGTCGTTCCGGAAATGTCCGACGAATGGATCCGGGAAATCAGCGAGCGGTATATGGAACTGTATGAAAAGGTGACAGGACAAACCTTTGTTCCGCAAGCGCTCAGTGAGGCCGAGGTCTTTGCGCGTATACAAAAGCAGCTATCCGCCGGTTAGCGCTCCCTTACCTTTTGATCGAAAGCAGGGCAAATGCCTTTGCGGCCCACTTCATTCGAAAATAACGACCGGGGCGTGCCCCTCCTGCCTCAGAATGCGTGCCTGGACGCTGAATACACCGGAAAGAATTTCGTGTGTAAGTGAACCCGGATGCGCCAGGTCATAACGCACAGCCGCCTCTTTCATAAACAGGAGCCGATCGGCATACCGCAGCGCGAGGTTGACGTCGTGCAACACGGCCACGACCGTATTTCCACGATCGGTGAGCTGCTTCGCTGCCTGTAAAAGCCGGTGCTGGAAACGGATGTCGAGGTGGGATACCGGTTCGTCCAGGAACAACAACTTTCCGGTAGCTTCGATTCCGCCCAATTGCGCGAGCACGCGCGCCATCTGCACCTTCTGCGCTTCGCCGCCCGAAAGTGTCGTGTAGTCACGAACGGTAAAAGAAAGCATATCGAGGGCTTCAAGGCAGTTGTCGATCAGTTGCTCCTCGGCTGCACGCGAGAGGCTTCCGGCATGTGGGTAACGTCCCAGCCGAACTACTTCGCGAACGGCAATCGGAAACTGCAATGCGTAATGCTGCGACAACACAGCGCGGCGCCTGGCGAGTTCCAGTTGCGAATACTGGCGCAGGTCGGCACCGTCGAGTGTAACCGTGCCGGCGGCAGGCTTCAGCTCGCCGGCTAGGAGTTGAAGCAGTGTCGATTTGCCGGCACCGTTGGGACCCATGATCACGTGGAAGCGGCCGGCTTCAAAAGAAAGGTTGGTCGAAGCGAGCAGCTCTTTTTTCCCTACGTTATACTGAACAGACAGCGTCTCAAGCATAAAAACCTCCTTTTCCACCGCCGCGTGCGCGGGCCAGCAGGTACAGGAATAACGGCGCGCCTATAAAGGCCGTCACAATGCCAATGGGCATTTCGGCCGGGGCAATCAGCACGCGGCACAGCATGTCGGTGGCGAGCAACACCGAGGCGCCGAGCAGGGCCGAACCGGCAACGAGGAATCGGTTGTCCGACCCACGGAGCATCCGCAGCAGGTGCGGAACGATCAGTCCCACAAAGCCGATGATGCCCACCATAGAGGTTGCCACCGCTACCAGCAGCGCGTTGACCAGCATTACCGAAAACTTGAGGCGTTCGGTGCGCACACCCAGGTAGCGGGCTTCCGCATCGCCTAGTTGCAGCGCGTTGAGCGGCCGGGCCAGCCGCAGCGCCAGCGCGATGCCGGTCACTGTAGAAATACAAACGATGCCCACCATCTTCCAGCTGGCTACCGACAGCGTGCCAAGGCTCCAGAACGTGATGGACCGCGCCTGCGGATCGCGGGCGATGTAGGCCAGGAATCCGGTGCCACCATTGGCCAGCGCGTTGACGGCCACGCCGGCGAGGATCATCACCGCCACGTTGACGCGGCGGACCGAGGCGGAGAAATAATAGACAAGCAGCGTTGCGGCCATGCCCCCGATGAACGCGCAGGTGGGGGCCAGCAAAAAGCCGAGCCCGGATAAGTTGCTGAAAAACGCATGTTGTCCCAGCACAATGAGCAAGGCTGCGCCCAGCGCCGAGCCCGCCGAGGTGCCTACCAGGCCGGGCTCCACGATGGGATTGCGAAACAGCGACTGCATCAGCGCTCCCGACACCGAAAGTGAAGCGCCTACCAGCAGGCACAACAGGCTGCGGGGCAAGCGGATCTGGAAAAAAAGCGATTCGTGCAGGGCGTTTACCTTGCCCGTACCAGCAGCATGGTGCCGGAGCAGCCCGGGCAATTCGGCGAACGGGATTGGCACCGCCCCCACTCCCAGCGACCAGGCAAAGAGCAGCAAGAGCAGGAGCAGCAGGAGTCCGTAGAAATACGGAAGCGGCAGGATACGCAGCTTGTTCATCAACGATGAATAATTTCGGCTAACTTTTGAATGTTCTTTCCCGTGCGGGGACCGAAATAAAGGAGGTCGTGCTCTTCTATTCGGTAGATTCGGCCTGTCTTTGCAGCTGGCGTCAGCGCCAGACCGGGCAGCTCCAGTAGCTTCTCCTGGCTGCCCAGCCGGTCCCAACCAAAGTCAGTGGCGAGGATCACATCGGGCTGAAGCTTTACGATGATCTCCGGGCTCAGGTTGCGGAAACCGCTGGTATCGGCTGCCTGCTCCCCCCCTGCCAGCTCGATCATTTTTTTCGCTGCACCTCTTGTTCCGATCACGAAGTACTGGTTGCGCTGCTGCCCGAAATGGATCACCAGCACACGGGGCTTCGACGGGTACCGGGCCACCTGTGCTTGTGCGGCTGCCAGGTCGGCATCGAGCTGCCGGTTGAGGCTGTCCGCAATACGCTCCTGTCCGAACTCCTTTGCCAGCAATCTCAACACAACCTTCGCGCTGTCGAGCGAGCTTCCTGCGGGGTACACTTTTACCGGGATCTTGAGCTGTGCCAGTTGCGTCATCACTTCTGCAGGCGCAACATCGCCCTGGTGCACCACCAGCGTCGGGTCGAGGGCGGCAATGCCTTCGGCGCTCAGGTGCCGGTGATACCCCACGGTCGTTTTCTTTTTGGCTTCTTCGGGAAAGGTGCTGCTCAGGTCAACGCCCACAATCTTATCGCCCTGGTGCAGCGCAAACAGGAACTCGGTGAGTTGCTTCGATACGCACACGATCCGCTGACCGCCGGCGCCTTCGCTTTTGTTCTGAAAGCGGCCGCAGGCGAATAGTAGCGGTGCGAGAATAACGATCCAATGATTTTTTTTCATAAGAAAAAGAAGCGGCAACCCTTACGGGCCACCGCTGTTTGCGTTAAAAATGATACTTAAGCGAGATGCTGCCAAACCACTGGGCATCGGTTGGTCCCGGAACATATGCATCCGGCAGCTGGTTGATGAATACCATGATATAGTGCTTTTCACCGGTCAGGTTGGACCCGCCGGCGAACGCATCCATACTGAGGTGCTGTCCGAAGGAATGACGGAAGCCCAACTTCGCGTTGAGCAGCCCGAATGCGGAGGCCCGCTGCGATTCCAGGTTGTCGGAGGTGAGGTATACGGCATCACGGTGCGCGTAGTACACGTTGGCGTAAAGACCGGGACGCGTTACCACATCCACACCCACATTGTAGATAACCGGCGGCAACCCGGCAACGCGCTTGCCGCTCCAATCGATGACACTGTCCTTGTTGTTGTTCGGCGCAACGCGGAAGCGCTCGAACTGGAAATCTTTATACCGTCCGTAGATCCACGTTACGTTGGCGAAGGGCGCCACCTGTGTAAAGAAACCCGAGGCATTCTGCACGGCATTCACGCGGATAGCAGCCTCAAGACCGTCCTGCACCTGGTTGCCGCCGTTGGTGACGTAGGTATAAGAGGTAGCAGCATTCGGGCCGGGCACCGCGTTCGTGGTCATCTTGTTCCGGAAGTCCGAATGGAAGTAGGTGAACTCATATTGCAGTCGTCCGCGCAAGAGCGAGCCCTTGGTGCCTACTTCTACCTGCTGTCCTTTCTCGGGCTCGAGGTTGACATTCACCTCGCCCGTTCCCACGGTACCGCTCACAAAGGGAATGTAGAAATACGAGCTGATCGGCGCCTTGTACCCCGTGCTGTACGAAGCAAACACCGAGTACTTCCCGGCGATCACCTTGTTGACGGCAAAGTGCGGCGCCCGGAGCCCGCTGTAATTTTTGCGGAACACGTCGGCAGGACGGTTGTTGGGCCGGTTGTTGGCGACGTTGAATTGCCGGTCGTTGAGCTCGATGAGCATCTGGCTCCAGCCCAATCCGGCGGTGAACGACCAGTCCTTAGGCAGGGCGAGCGTCCATTCTGAAAACAGGGAGTTGTTGCCGGTCTTCGTCGCCACATTACTGCGAATGGCGCCGATGCGGTTGTAGCCCGCCAGGTTAGCGCTGTCGGCCACCATCGGGTAGCCAAGGGTTTGCGCGCGCTGGTTGAGGGATTCCACGCCGCTGAGACCGGTGAGCGTCACATTTCTACCCAATGAAAAGCGTGTCTGGAAGGTGGAGCGCAGTCCGAAATTAACCGGCACCTTGTCGGTCCAGCCGCCGGCGGAGCTGGCGTCGTTCATCACGCCGCTGCCGAACAGCGTGGTCGTGTTATTCAGGTTTTTGGAGAACGCATAGGTGTGCGTAAAGCCCAGGCGGACGCTCAGCACGTGCGAATGCGCGTCGTTTTTGATATACGCCGGGTTGCCGGTGAAGTTGAGCGTGTCGTACTGGCCAATGGTCAACTCGCCGGCCCGCTGGTCGTAGCTGTTGCTGAAGCCGGCATACACACTCATCCCTTGCTTCTCGCTCGGGTTGAACTCGCCCACGAAGTTGACAAAGTCTTTACGGGATGCATTGTGCGGCATAAAGCCATTCGACTCCTGGTGCCCGTAGTTGAGCAGGATCGACGAGCGCTGGGTGCCGTGCTGGAACGTGGTCGTATAGCGCTCCAGCCCATTGCTGCCGAGGAGTAGCTGCTGCCCGACGGAGGACTTCCCGGCCTCCGGGCGCACGGTGCGGAGGTTAACGGCGCCGGCAATGGCCAGGCCATAGAGTGAGCCGGCCGGGCCTTTCACCACTTCCACGTTGCCGATCGAGCCGAAGTCGATGTCGTCGAGCACCGTGATGTTTTCTGCATCCGTTACCGGTATCCCGTTGAGGTAAACTTTCACTCCCTGTATGTCGAAGTTGGAAGAAACGCCGTTCCCACCCCGGGTGCCGTTGCCGTAGCCGCGGATGTTGATCGTTTGGCCCGAAGAAACCGCGCGGCGCTGCATCTGTACACCCGGTACGTTTGCATTGATGGCATCGTCGAGAAAAAGGCCGGTGCTGCGTTGCAGCTGCTGCGGAGCCAGCTTGGTGATGGACGAGGGCTGGTATAGCAGGTTCTTGTTCTGCGCCGAGGTAGCGGTGATCTCCACCTGGTTCAACAGGCCATCGTTGCGAACGAGACCAAGGGTCACATCATCGGCGCAGGTATACAGCATCGTTTCATACGGTGCATAGCCGACAAACGTTGCGGAGAAGCGGGAACCCGGCTTGCAGTCATAGGTAAAATAGCCTTTGGCATCAGTGGTCAGGCGAACGCCATTGACCAGGACGTTGGCTCCGGCGAGCGGCTCCTGCGTATCGTTATCGATTACCCGGCCCTTGCCGGTAGTTTGTGCAAAAGAAATAGTGGCGCAGGCCAGCAGGCCGGCGCTCAAAAGCAAATGCTTCATGAACAGTTGTTTGTTTCGGGAAAAAGTAGGGTTCGATCAGGAAAATGCAGGCTGCGTCCGCGGTGGCCGGCCCGGGCGCGATCGATAGGTTTGCGGCAGCAACTGCCGGCAACGGCGATTGTGTACGGAAAGGATGGTCGTTTCAGCCGGAATGGTTTCCAGGGTTGAAGGCGCCAGGTACGACATTCCCGAAAGCTTGAGCAGCAGTACCGAGGCGGGCAGGCCGCCACTCTTCCCTTGCTGTTGGCGAAAACCCGCTACCAGCACCGTCTCCCGGTCATCAGGGATCGCCTGGATCAGCGTTTTTTCGCCGGAGCGGCGCCGGCTGAGCACGTCGTACCGCTTCCCCTTCCATTCAAATTCCTGGCCGTTTTCCAGCCAATGAACCCGGGCGCTGTCGGTTGCTGAAAAAGAGAAAACCGCAACCGATGCGGGCCTGGTGCCCTCGGCGATAGCCGTACGCATCTCGGTGCGCAGCTCCGCCAACCGCAGCTCGAAAAAGAGCGAGCGGCCACCCAGCGTCAACAGCAGGAGCAGTACACAGCAAAAAGCAAGGAGGCGGCGCATTCTGCGCAAAATAAGCAAAAAGGCCCGGGGTGGGCCTTTGAATGATTCGTAATTCCTTATTCTTCCAGCTTGCGCCCCAGTTCCCGGAGCTTCGGGCGCAGTCTGGCTTTCGACTTGTGAAAGATATTGTGTTCTTTCTCGAGTCCCTTGCGCCGCTCCAGCTGTTGTTCGCGGGGAAGCAGCGTAAACTCCTGGCACTCGCGGCTGCAGCAATTTGCATACTGCGCCTGGCATTCCGGGCACTGGATAAACAGCAGGTGGCAGGCCTCGTTGACGCAATTGGTATGCGTATCGGCCGGCTTGCCGCACTGGTGGCAATGAGCGATCACTTCTTCGGTAATGCGCTCGCCGAGGCGGTTGTCGAAAACGAAGTTCTTGCCGTGAAATTTGCTCTCCAGGCCTTTTTCGCGGATCTGGTTGGCGTAGTGTATGATGCCGCCTTCGAGGTGATACACCTTTTTAAACCCGCGGTGGAGCATATAGGCGCTGGCCTTTTCACAGCGGATACCGCCGGTGCAATACATCACGATCGTCTTGTTTTCCTGCCCTTCCAGCATATCCGCCGCCATCGGCAGCTGCTCGCGAAAGGTGTCGGAAGGCACTTCCAGCGCTTTCTCGAAATGCCCGACCTCGTATTCGTAGTGGTTACGCATATCCACTACCACCGTATCGGGATTGTCGATGATGCGGTTGAAGTCTTCGGCGGCGATATAATCCCCACGCCGGCTCATGTCGAATGCCGGGTCATCGATCCCGTCGGCAACGATCTTTTCCTTCACTTTGATGCGGAGTACCCAGAACGACTTCCCGTCATCGTCCACGGCTACATTGAGGCGCAGCCCGTTGAGCGGACCGATGGAATAGAGATAGTCGCGCAGGGCGCTGAATCTGGATTCCGGTACACTGACCTGCGCATTGATGCCCTCCGCCGCCACGTAAATGCGACCGAACACCTGTAGGGTGTTCAGCTGCAGGTACAGCTCATCGCGGAAAGCCTGCGGGTCGGCTACCGGGAAATAACAATAGAAAGAAATCGTGCTGCGTGGCTCGGTTTCGGCGAGCATGCGTTGCTTCAGCTCCTCGTTGGAGACGCGGTTGTGTAGTACGGGCATAGTTTCAAACTTTCAGGACACTTGCAGGGTGAACAAAGCTTGTTCCGCGGGGCGGAAACGCCGCAAAGATAACACTTCCGGCCGGCAGCGCGCGCCTCTTAACGGTTTGTTACGAGCAGGTAGATGACGGCGGCGATCAGTACGATCAGGGCCAGCACCGGGAACGTAAAGGCCAGGATCAGGACAATCAGCCCAAGCAGGATGTACAGGAGCGTGCGCGTGGAGAGGCCGCTGTCGCGGCGAAAGAAGGAACGCAGCTGCGCCTTCGCCAGCAACCACAACGCGCGGCGTTTGAGGCGGCGCATTTTCCGACGGCTGAGCTGGGCGGCATATACGCTCAGCACCATGGCGGCCAGCAGCGAAGGCGTCTGGGTGGAAATGGCGGGTGTTGGTGTTGGTGCCGCGGGTTGCAGCATGGTGTGGCTAAGGGACATAGGTTGAAGGTTTGCCGCAAAACTACGACTTCCTTATCGCCGTCCAAATAACCCGGACGAAAATCCAAGACGAAAATCGTGTCGGCGGATGCCATTGTCTTCAAAGCCCATAATATAATCGAACCGGAAGATCCGCAGGATGTTCTCCAGGCCTACGAACGGCTCGAAATACGTGCGCCCCGGCGCATAGTGAAGGGCGTTGGCGCCGGCAACGAGGTTCCACTTCAGGTTGCGGATCACCGGGATCTTATTGGTGAGCAGGCCATTGAAATGGTGCTCGAAAAAGAGGGCCGTGTAAAACTTGCTCGCGTTGCTGAAATAGTAGGGCGTCACCAGCTGGAAGCGGCCGGCATACGACTCGCTGAAGCGCGTGGCGTTTCCTTTAAAATGAATGTAGTCGGGCGATTGCAGCGAATCCTTGTTGAGGAAGCCGCCCAGCTGGAATTGGTAATTCATGCGTCCGCCGAGGCGGAGGTTGATGCTGTGGGCGACACCGAAATTCCATTTGCTATACTGCACGTCGCCTCCCATCGGCCCCTGGAGGGCCTGTATGAAATTGACCGAAAATACCGGGTAGCGCGAGCCGATGCTGATCCGGCGATTCGGGAACTCCACGTAGCGCGTGCCCGGTTGCCAGCGAAGTCCGGCCGACAGGATAAAGGCTTGATGCCGCGTGATGTTGCTGTCGGTGAACGGATCGGGAAAGTTCGGTGTGAACAGCCGCTCCTTGTTGTCGCGTAACACGTAGTCGGACGTGTTCTCCAGCGGGATCCGGTCCTGGTATTGAAGGCCCACATTGGCGAGGAAACCATCTTCCAGCCCCTGCTCGTAATTGAGCCGCAGGAAACGGGCCTCATAGATCTTCAGGCGGTTGATATTGTCCCAAAGCGTGGTAAACGTGTTGAGAAATTCGCTGACGGGTTTGTCGTTGTTGAACTGGAACACGTCGGAGCCACCTGCTACCGTGATGCTCCGGAAGCGCTTCTGCCCGAAGCGGTAGTTGAGCGTCAGGTTCGGGTTGAGGTGCTGGTTGCTGAACCCGTACCGAACCTCGGGAGTGATGCTGAACGAACGACGGCTCATGCTGAACGTATCCAGCCGCTTGGTGTAGGTGGCTCTTGCGTCGACCACGAAACCTTCCACCGTGTTGTAGCTGAAGGTGCCCAGCAGCGGGAAGACATAAAGCGAGGTGCGCTTTTTTTCGCGGCTGAAGGTCTGGCCGGTCAATACAAGACTTTGCAGGGAAATCTTGTTGCGCACGCGGTCCAGCGAATCGAGGTAGGCTGGTGAGTTGTGCAGCTTTTCCAGGCTGTCTTTTTTACGATAGTCTTCCACTTCCTCGCGCTCGAGCGAGATGGGCCGTGTCTGCGCCCAATAATCTTCGGTCTTCTTGTTCGAGGAGTCCGTGTAGCGCAGGATCGTATTGTCGAAATAGCCTTTCGGGAAATCGGGGTTCAGGTTGTAATCGGAATAGACATTTGCGAAGGAGCCAAAGCCGTCGAAGCCGAACATCTTGATGGTGGGATAAACCACCTGGCTGCGCAGCACCCAGGGGCCGGTGCCGGAAGGCACATACAGTTGCTGGATCCGCAGCGTATCAAGGGTTTGCAGGCCGTAGGCCTTTACGGTCACCAGCTCGAGCGAATGGATGCGCCACTCGTCTTCCACGATGTTCACATATCCCTGAAACAGGGGCTCGAACTTGCGGCGCGGAATCACGAGGATATGATTCACCATCTTGCCGTTCTCCATGAACGAGCCCTCGTATTTATACTTATAGTAATGCAGGGCATTGTCGGAGATGGGCGAGATAAAGCCGCGCGGCGACAGGCCCGTGCCCACCGTCACCAGGTTGTCGTAAACCGAAAACATGCGCGGTGCGCTGAGGCCGAAGCCATCCGACTGTCCGCTCACCTTGGTGGCGAGCACTTCCACTTTCGACTGCCGCGGCAGCTCCACCGAGTAGCGGGCAACGGTTTCCGACAGGTACAGCATTTTGCGCTTGCTCGTGTCGCCGTCTTCGAAGTCGACCTTTTGGCCCATGAACTTTTTCGGAAAATCGCGGAGGCGGAACTGGCCTTTTGTATACACCTGTGTCGTAAACCGTTTCAATTCGTCGCGGTAGACCGGCCGTTTGCGAATGGCCTGGCGGATGATCTCGTAGGCGGCATCCTCGCCTTTTTTTACGATGACCTCACTTAGTGTCAGTTGCTGTTGTGGCAGCTGAAAGTGCAGCTCCAGGTCTTCCTTGCCCAGGGTGATCGTTTTTTCCTGCTGCTGGTAACCCACATGCTGGCAGGTGATGGTGTATTCACCCGGCGTCAGGCGCAGCAAGAAAACGCCCTGCGCGTTGGCCGTAGCCCCGATGCCGCTGCCCTTTACCTGGATGGATGAATACGGCAGCAGCTGCCCCTGCTGATCGGTGACCTTACCGGTTACTTTCTGTGCCTGCACGGCAAAGCCGGCCAGCAACAGGAGGAGGGTTGCAAGAATTGAACGCATAAACAGTGTTGGTTAAATACCGGCTTTGGTCACCGGCGTTGCGCGCAGCGAAGCCCCGCTCAGGGCCGCCAGTCCGCCAACGATCCCGCCCACCAGCCCGGTGACCAGGAGCAGCAATACCGACGATTGACCCAGGTGAAGCAGCTCTGCGACGCGTTGCGAAAGTAATTGTTCATTCCGGGTATCCAGCCACAGGGCCAGCAGGAACCATAGCAAAAAAATTCCTAAAAATCCGGACAGGAAGGCGCGCAGGAGGCGTTGGGGCACGAAGGCGCCAACGCCGAAAGCGACAAACGCGAGGCTGTACCAGGGCAAGTAACGGCCGGCAATAAACGAAAGAAGAGCGATCAGCAATACAGAAACCAGGAAGCGCATAGAACGGTTATGAAGGTTTGAAGGTCATTTTCCAGCGAACGCGACGGTCGGAGGCTTCCGACTCGGCCATCAGCCACAGCGTGTAGTATTTGCCCCGCGCCCAGTCGTCGGTGAAGTTGTCGTAAAAGCGGCTGCCCGGGTTGCCGCTCTGGCCGCCGGGATAAATGCCGTATGCGACCGTCGGTGTTGACAACTGGATTACCTGCCTCCAGCTGGGACCGTGGTATTGTGTGATGGCATTCGGCGTAGCGTTGCTGCCGCCCACGTCCAGCTTCTTGTGCCAGAACGGTAAGAAGCTGTCGCGCAGCAAGTGCCGGATGGCGGCTTTCTTCTGATGCATCCAGGGCAGCTCTGAGCTCTTGAGAAGCTGCAAGGCCGCCGTTGCATGCTGAAAAGACAGCAGCACCTGCCGCACCAGCGTTTCCTTTTCAGGTGTTCGGATATCGTCCACAAAAGGAGCTTCGGGATTGCGCAACAGTGCTTCGATCATCGTTTGTTCGTCGGGCCAGGTGGTTGGACCCTGCACCCGTGCGAGTTCATCGCCGATCAGCGCGTTTTTCAGCGTATCCAGAAACGTGTGGTAGATCGTGGGTGTGTTGGAGGGGCCGCGTTCGTAAAAATCCCATCCGGCCAGTTCGTCGTAAAATGCATTGGCGCGGGCATTAAGCTGGCCACGGTCGAGGAACTGAAGAAAGAAGGGAACGGCATCCTGCGCCAGGCTGTTGAAGGTGCTTTGCTGCAGGGCCATCATCGTTTCCGGCGTGGCGCCCTGCGCTGCTTGCAGCGTGTTGTAGATCGTAATGCCCCTCGGTGTGATATAATTGCCGGGAATGAAATACGGGTAGGTGTTGTCCGTGGGGCGTTGGTTGGCACTTTGCACAAATCCGCTGTCCTGGTGCACGTGCGGGTTTTCTTCTTCCGGGATAAATCCCTGCCAGGCATAGCTGTCGTCTTCCCCCGGCATTACGTAGAGCCCCTGCCCTTCCCAGCGCGCGGGAAACTTGCCTTGCTGCCAGATGGCGATATCACCCTTCTTGCTGGCGAAGATCACATTCTGCCCCGGCGTCTTCAGCAGGCTGATCGCGCGGCGGTAGTCGTCGTAGTTTTTAGCCCGGTTCAACCCGAAAAAGAGCGCGCCTTCGTTGGAGCCTTCCTGCGCGGTCCACCGGCAGGCCAGGGCTTCGTTGCCGGGCAACTCGCTTTCAAAAGAGGCATCGTAGAGCACGGGGCCGAAAACGGTATAGGCGATGGTATCGTGAACGGTTGCGCCGCCCGCCACGCGGATCTCCTCCATGCGCAGCTGCGCGGCTGTCCATTGTCCTTGGTACCAATACTCCTTTCTGGAGCGGTCGCGGAAGCGGATGCGGTAATAGTCGCGCACGTCGCGCATGGCGTTGGTGGTGCCGAAGGCGATGCTGTCGTTGAAGCCCATGATCACGCTGGGTGCGCCGGGAAAGGTGCATCCATAGACGTTCATCGTAGGTGTATGCAGCTGCATTTCGAACCAGATGGAGGGCAGCGTGAGGTTCAGGTGCGGGTCGTTGCACAGGATCGGCGCCCCGCTTGCAGTCTTGTTTCCGGCAAGTGCCCAGTTGTTCGATCCGTTCTCGCGTGGCGGTTGCGGAATGGGATGGACGCGCAGCGAGCTGTCGTTGCCGAAATAAGCGGAATCGGCACCGGCGGGCTTCACCGGTACGATGCCCGGGGCGGCGAAGGCCGTCCCTTTCGGCACGATCGGCATCGATGAATCGGAAAGGTCGCCGTACAGCATACGCATCTGGGCCAGGTCAAGCACGGAACGCTCGTTGGTAAACTCGAGGTCGCGCTCGGTACCTGCGAGGTCTTTGGCCATGGCCTTCGTGAACAGCGCCGTTTTCAGGTTGCTCCAGCGCTCCGGCTTGTAGCCGAGGATCTTGTACTCCAGCGGAAGCTGCGCAGCCGTCATTCCTTCGATCCAGGCATTGACACCGGCCGTATAGGCATCGAAATATTTCTTGCCTTCGGCATCGGCTTCCATGGCCTGCAGGGTCTTTTCAGCCCCGGACACCATGCCCAGGCGACGCTGGCCACGATCATATTTCAGTAGGGCCGGGTTCTCGCCCACGATCTCCGACAGGCGGCCGGCGGCCGCCATGGTCTGGAACTCCATCTGCCAGAGGCGGAATTTCGCATGCAGGTATCCCTGTACAAAATAGGCGTCCTCCTCCTGCTCGGCAAAAACGTGCGGCACCAGGCGGTCGTCTATATATACATTGGTCCTGCCTTTCAGTCCCGGCAGGGTAACGTTGGCGTTGTAATCGAAATCGGCGGGCTCGGCGTTTTGCCAGAAACCCTGTTGCGGGCTCAAGAAGGCGCCCATGGCGGGCGCCTGGCCCCACTTCCGGTTCAGCGCCAACACGAGCGCCACCGTGGCGAGCGTGGAAACAACAAAAGGAACGATTCGCATAAGTCAGTGTTCGCCGACAAGATAAGCAGAGTTTGGCGCTTCGGCCGCGCTCAGCGCCACAAACAACGGTGCAGCACACATGTCAAAGGCCGAAATGGGAGTACCGGACGGCGAAACCGTGCGGGCGCAACAGGAAGATCCCCGCGCGAAGGCGGGGATCTTTTACATACCGGTGTTTTTTACCGTCAGCATCGGGCGGGTTTCATCCACTTTAAGGAGCTGTGGCTGTGTAGCCAGCAGCTCCGCCGAATCTTTGTAGGCGAAATCGAACTCCTGCAGGATGCTGCTGTCGAACGCGCCGCGGCGGTTCAGCAACTCCGGGAAGCGGGCCCGGTAGGCGTCTTTGTCCGACTTTTTCAGCGAATACCAATGCTTCAGCGTGTCGGTGCGGCTCAGCCGGCGACCGGCACCATGAGCGCTGCTGTGCAAAGACGCTTCCAACGCAGCGTGCCAGGTGTTTGCCCGCACGATCAGCGAGCCGCGGCTCATGGACAGGGGTATGACCACTTCCCCGGCTCCCGTTAATTGGGTGCTGCCCTTCCGGTGGATGACTCCTGCTTCGGTAAACTCCAGCAGGTTGTGCTGGCTATCGGCCCAGGTGAACGATCCGCCGGCGAGGTAGTTGTTTCTGTCGAGGAAAGCAAAGGCCTTTTCAACAAATTCACGGCGACGCGCGGTCGCATACTGCAAAACGCGGTCGTAGACGCTCCGCCATCCGGCGCTTGCGTATTCGACCGGAAGCCAATCCTGTCCCGGGTTGTGCTGTTGCAAAAGGGCCACGGCTTCCTGGTACAGGTGAATGCCCAGGTTGCGGCTGCCGGTATGCACGATCACGTAGAAATACTGGTCCGATTCCTCCAGCGACAGGAAGTGGTTTCCGCCGCCGAGACCTTCATCGGTCATGCCGTGTACTGCGCGCTCAAAGGCCCGGTAGTGGCGCATTTTATCGAATGGACGCCTGAGGTCCTTCTTCGGAATACGCCCGTAGGCAACGCCGCAGCCGGTATCTTTCCCAGTTACGAGTGGAAAAAATACATCCGTGGTCCGGAAGGCCACACCCACGGGTATCGAGCGTTCGGAGCAATAATGAATGTCGGGAAAGACGGCGATCCTTTGAATCGCCGGTTGCGCCTCGAACCGGCGCAGGGACTGCAAGGCGTTCTGCTCCACGCCGCTGCGGTCCGTAAAGTAGCTCGTTTTCATAACGACTTCTTTAGGAATGAAAAAAGGGAGCGCGCCAGGGAGCAGCCGCTGGAGGCGCGCTTGTCAACAGTCTCAGCAAAGACCGGGGCAAAAGTACTGAACGGTAACGAAGGGCCTATACCTCGAATTAACCATTTTTCCCTTCCAGCATGGGCACAAAGCTGAACTTGTCGTAGGTCTCTTCTTTGATACTTCCGTCTTCCTGCTTGATGATCCGCTTCATCACCTGGATGTCGCCTTCACCTGCCGGGATGACCATGATGCCACCGGGCTTCATTTGCTCCACCAGTTTGGGCGGGATAAAAGGCGCTGCTGCGGTGATCAGCACGCGGTCGAAGGGACCATAAGTGGGCAATCCTTCAAAGCCATCACCGTAGAAGAATTTGATATTCGGGTATTTGCGCAGGAAGGTAAACTGCTTCGTTGCTTCAAACAGAGATTTCTGGCGCTCGATGGTGAATACCTGCACACCGAGTTCTGCGAGTACAGAAGCCTGGTAGGCGCTGCCGGTTCCGATCTCCAGCACCCGCTGGAAAGGCTTGACGTCGAGCAGCTGCGTCTGGTAGGCAACGGTATAGGGCTGCGAGATCGTTTGTCCGGCGGTGATCGGGAAAGCGCGGTCTTCATACGCTACTTCGTCAAAAGCGGAATCCAGGAAATAATGACGCGGGATCTTGTTGATCGCTTCGAGTACGGCCTCATTCTGGATACCTTTCGAACGCAGCAACTCCACCAGCTTTTTACGCAGTCCCATGTGCCGATACGTATCCTCAAACTTCCTCATGGCACAAAGATAGCAGCACTGGTAAAGGTGGCCTTGTGCCGAGCTCAACAATATTTTCTGACAATGCTGCAAAACCATATCCTGCTGGGCTTCTTCTGGACCCTGTACGGCGTTTTCCACAGTGTGCTGGCAAGCGGTCGGCTCAAGCGTGCGCTCTTTGCCCGGCTACCCGCGCTACGCCCCTATTACCGCAGTACCTATGTAGCGTTCGCCTTCCTCAGCCTTGTAGCGGTGCTGTGGTTCCAGCTGCGCCTTCGCTCGCCCTTGCTGCTGGGGCCGCTCTGGCGCATTCCGGGAGGCCTGCTGGCCATTACCGGCACCACGCTGATGGGCATCTGCATCCGGAAGTACTTCCTGAGCCTGAGCGGGCTCCGGAGCCTCGTGCAGCACAGCGAGGTGCCCAATGAGCTGCGTATCGATGGGGTGCACCGCTATGTGCGCCACCCGCTGTACCTGGGCACCTTCCTCGCCATCTGGGGCCTCTTTGGTTTGTTTCCCTACGCCTCCCTGCTGGTGATGAACGTCGTGGTGCACGGCTATACCCTGTTGGCCCTTCGCTACGAGGAAGCCAAGCTCCGGCTCGAGTTTGGTGCTGCCTACGAGCAATATGCCCGGAGGGTACCGCGGGTATGGCCGGCACCCGGCCGCCGAGCCGGATGAACTTTTTATTGCGCGACTTTCCCTAACTTTAGAAAACCTGAAAAGGGATTGTAAAGAACTAAGTCCATCCTTTACGTGTGAAGTGCCCCCGGCGGGGCACTTTTCCATTTGCGCCCGATGCAATAATTTCGCGGCTCATGAACCGCCAACTGCTTATCCTCCTGCTTGCCCTGGGCAGCAGCCTGACCTCCGGTGCGCAAGAGCTCCGCACTTTCCACTTCAACGAACAAATGCAGGTCGTCAGCGACAGCACGGCCCCGATTACCGGTGTGGGCCGCCAGCAGGGCGAACACTGGGAACTGCTGCTCCTGGACGCTGCCAGCGGCAACAAGATCCTGCATGGCTTTTTCGACAGCAGCCTGCAGGTGCTGGACGGCCCCTGCACCTTTTTTCACGACAACGGTGTGAAGAGCCAGCAAGGGTACTACATCCACAGCCAGGAAGCGGGCTGGTGGCGCTACTGGAACGAAGACAGCCAGCGCACCGATTCGATCCTGTACGAAAACGGCGCGCCCCGCGCTACCTACACCTGGGAATATGCCGCAAGCGGCTACCTGCTGCGCTTTTCGGGCACCGACACGGCGGGCCGGAAAGAAAACCGTACTTATTCTCCGGAGGGCGTCGTGCTGTTTGAATCCAGCATCGAAGGCAAGGCCGCGGAAATGCGGGGCTACGCCGCCACCGGTGCGCTGGAATATGAATACATCAGCGATGCTTCCGGCAAGGTTCTGAAAGATACCCGGAGCGCGTACATCAAGAAAAAGATGGAGGAAGCGGGTGCGTCGCAAGGCAACGGTGAGCCCGAATACATCGGCGGCAGGCGCGCCTTCAACGAATACCTGTTCGGAGCGCTGCACTACCGTGCCGACAATCTCAAAAGCGAAACCGACACCTACAACATTACCATCCGGATCGAATTCGACCTGACGGAAAAAGGTGTGGCCAAAAATATCCGGACCTCCGACCTCCCCGACCCGATCATCTTCCAGCGGATCCAGGGCGCGCTGCGCCGGATGAGCCCCTGGGATATGAAAGGGCACAAGTCCTTTCATATCGTCCTGAGCGTTACGCTGTAACCGCAGCAAATGACAAAAGCCGGGCACAGGCCCGGCTTTTGCTATTTCGATCGGGGTGCTTACACGCCCAGGTCTTTCACGATCGCGTCGATCTTTCCTTCCAGCCCGCCGTATACTTCGTCGAACTGCCCGGCGGAGGCCAGCGGTGCTTTCACGCTGAAATAGAACTTGATCTTCGGCTCCGTTCCCGAGGGGCGGGCGCTCACCTTGCTGCCGTCTTCGAGCACAAACTGCAGCACGTTCGACTTCGGAAGCGTGATGGGCGTGGTGCCGCCCGATGCGAGGTCGGTAGCCACCTGTTTCTGGTAGTCGAGGAGCTGCGCCACTTTCACGCCGCCCAGCGATTGCGGCGGGTTGTTGCGGAAGCGCTCCATCATATCGGCGATCTCCTGCTGCCCGTTCATGCCCTTGCGGGTGATCGAGATGAGGTGCTCGCGGTAGCAGCCGTATTGCACGTACAGGTCGATGAGCTTTCCGAAAAGTGAGCGGCCTTTGTTCTTTTCATAGGCGGCCATCTCGCAAAGCAGGGCCACGGCGGAAACGGCGTCTTTGTCGCGGATCTGGTCGCCGATCATGAGACCGTAGCTTTCTTCGCCGCCGATGATGTAGTGCTCCTGCCCTTCCTTGCCGCGAATGAGTTCCGCGATCCATTTGAAGCCGGTGAGCACGTTGTAGCATTTCACCTGCAAGGCGTCCGCGATTGCGTCGATCATGTTGGTGGTCACGATGGTTTTCACGACCATGTCGTTCGGCTGAGCAATGCCCTTTTCGCGGCGGCTTTCCATCATGTAGTTGAACGCCAGCACGGCGGTCTGGTTGCCGTTCAGCAGCACCCAGTTGCCGTGGTGATCTTTTACACCCACCCCCACGCGGTCGGCATCGGGGTCGGTGCCGCAGAGGATGTCGGCATCGAGTTCCTGCGCTTTTTTCAGACCGATGCTCATGGCCTCGGCTTCTTCGGGGTTCGGGTACACCACCGTCGGGAAGTTGCCGTCGGGTGTGGCCTGCTCCTCCACGATGTGCACGTTGCGGAAACCGAAGTCGGCGAGCACCTGCGGCACCATCTTGATACCCGTACCATGGATGGATGTATAAACGATCTTCAGGTCCGACTGCGCGGCAATGGCTTCGGGGTACACGCTAAGGCTTTTCACCATCTGGCGGTAGGCGGCATCGAGCTCGGCGCCGATGCTGGTGATGTTGTGCTCACCACCGCTCCATTTAACGTCCGAAACGGAGGCGATCGCCTCTACTTCGGTGATCACATTTTTATCGTGCGGGGGCACCAGCTGGCCGCCGTCGGTCCAGTAGGCCTTGTAGCCATTGTATTCTTTCGGGTTGTGCGAGGCCGTGCACACTACGCCGCCTTTGCAACCAAGGTGGCGGATGGCGAACGAGAGCTCCGGCGTCGGGCGCAGTTCCTCGAAAAGAAAGACCTTGATGCCGTTGGCGCCAAACACGTTGGCGACCGTTTCGGCGAAAAAGCGGCTGTTGTTGCGGCAGTCGTGTGCGATGGCCACGCGTACTTCCTCGTTGGGAAAGCTTTTCTTCAGGTAGTTGGCGTAGCCCTGCGTGGCCATGCCTACCGTGTATTTGTTCATACGGTTGGTGCCGATGCCCATGATGCCGCGGAGGCCACCGGTGCCGAATTCGAGGTTGCGGTAAAAGGCGTCAGCCAGTTCGTCGGGATGCGACGCCTGGAGGTCGCGGATGGCCGCTTTCGTTTCGTCGTCAAAGGCGCCGTCAAGCCAGGATTGTACTTTCTTTTCTATAGCTGCATCCATATTCCGTGGGTTTTCGTTTAACCGGTATGTAAAGAGCCGGTAAAGGTACCGGCTGCTGCGAATTTACAGGTATGTACATTTGGTGCGTGAAGAAGTTATGGTTCGTCTTTTTCAGCTTGCTGCTCCAGGCAGCGAAGGCACAGGATACGGCACTGGCGCCGCTCAAAGGGCGCGTTGGTGCGGTAGCGGTGGAGTCGCACCGGTTTACCGCGGCGCAGATGGTGGCGGCGAAGCCTGCCACGAACGCGTATCCCGGACGCAAATGGATCGTGGACGGTATGGGCGTGGGCATCTACGGTGGCATGCTGGCCGGCCTCAGCCAGGCCTGGTACAAAGATTATCCCCGCTCCCCTTTTCACAGCTTCAACGACGTGGCCGAATGGCAGCAAATGGACAAGGCCGGGCATGCCTGGGCGGTGTACTCGATGAGCCATATCGGCTTCGGGCTCTGGCGCTGGTCGGGGTATAGCAACAGGGGCGCAACGCTGCTGGCTGCCGGCTCCGGGCTGGCCTTCATGCTGGGCATCGAATACCTCGACGGCCGCTCCTCGGAATGGGGCTGGAGCTGGGGCGACGCCGGTGCCGACCTGTTCGGCGCGGCCCTCTTTGCGGGGCAGCAACTGACCTGGAAGGAACAAAAGATCCGGCTCAAATTTTCTTCGCACGTCTACGATTACCCGGCTGAACTGAAAGAACGGGCCCGCGCACTTTACGGAACGTCACTGCCCAACAAATTGCTGAAAGACTACAACGCCCAAACCTACTGGCTTTCCTTCCCGCTTCCGAAGGCCTGGAACCTGCCGAAGTGGCTCCGGCTATCGGTTGGCTATGGAGCCGACGGGATGTACGGCGGCTTCGACAACACGGCCACCAAAGACGGCGCCCTGACGTTCGACCGGCGCGACATCAGGCGCTACCGCCAGTGGTACCTCGCACCCGATATCGACCTGACGCAGATCCGCACGAGGAGCAAGCTGCTGCGCAGCATCTTTTATTCGGTAAACATCCTCAAGTTCCCGGCGCCGGCACTGGAATTCTCCAACGGCTCGGTAAAAGGCCACTGGCTGCATTTTTAGCCGGCATTCAGCCTGCGTTGCAAGCCTGATGTCTTTGCGAGCCCCGTAGACGCCGGGCAGCGTAAAACAGCCGGCGCCCCGCGTCAAACGGTTCGCGACAGGCACGAAATCGTTGCCGGCCCGCAGCAAACAGATGCCGACTTGCATCAAACAGCCGCCGACCTGCAATAACGTCATGCCGACCCGCACCAAACAGGTGCCGACTTGCACCAAACAGGCGCCGACCTGCAATAACGTCACGCCGGCTGTCGCAAAATGCACCAACAGGGGTATTTTGCGACAACGGTAAGACCCGATGCGGTGGATGGGCATGCGCCGTCCGTCCTCAATGCAAAAAAGCGCCGGTAATCGTTTGGCCATCCGTTTCCACCGTTATGTGTTCCTGCAAGGTGGTCGACACGGACAATCCTACAAAATCCGGTTGCACCGCAAAGAGCTTGTGCGCGCGCTCAACGAGCACGAGGGTGCGGATGGCGCGGGGCTGGAATTCGAGCAGCGGCCGTAAGGCGTAGAGCAGCGTCTTGCCGGTGTTCGATACATCGTCCACGAGCAGCACCACGCGGCCCTCGAGCGGGATCGCCGGGTCGAGGCGGGCATCGAGCGGCGCTTTTTTGTTGATGCGCACCGTGCCGGTAGTTACGGGCACCGGGAGAATGGTGGCCAGCTCCTGCGCCAGCTGCGTGGCCACGATGGTGCCGTTGCCCTCTATGCCGAGCAGCACGAGGCTTTCGGCATCCACGTGCTGCTCGGCCACTTCGAAAGCCATACGACGAATGCGGCGCGTTGCGGCGTCGGCGGAAAGGATCGAATTCTTTGCAGCAATATCGGCAGCCATCTGTTACTTTTACGGCGGTTAAATTAGCTTAAAAAGAATCTCCGATGGTGCAGCTTTTCCAGCAACTCTTGTTCGTGCTTCTCGCCGCCGCAGCCGTTTGGATCTTCGCCCGAAAGGTAACGACGATCCGGCGGAACATCAACCTGGGTCGCGAGGAAGACCTCAAAGACAACCCCGGCGCCCGCTGGCGCAATATGCTGCTGCTGGCCTTCGGGCAAAAGCGGATGTTCGACAAGCCGATGGTGGCCTTCCTGCATTTCATCGTGTACGCCGGCTTCGTCATCATCAACGTAGAAATTCTCGAGATCGTGCTCGACGGCATCTTCGGCACGCACCGCCTGTTTGCCCCCTGGCTCGGCGGCTTCTACAGCTTCGTCATCAACTTCTTTGAATTCCTGGCCTTCTCGGTACTGGCAGCCTGCGTCGTGTTCCTCCTCCGCCGCAACGTGGTCCGCGTGAAGCGCCTCAACATGAAAGAACTGGCCGGCTGGCCCCGCAGCGACGCCAACTACATCCTCACGTTCGAGATCGTGCTGATGTCGCTGTTCCTCCTCATGAACGCGGCCGACAAGTCGCTGCAGCTGCAGCAATACGGGCACTACCGCGACGTGCAGACGAACTTCTGGATCTCCGGCATCATCACGCCGCTGTTTCAGAACCTGAGTGTCGGCACGCTGCTGGTCATCGAGCGCGGCGCCTGGTGGCTGCACATCGCAGGCATCTTCGTGTTTCTCAACTACCTCCCCTATTCCAAGCACCTGCACATCATCCTGGCCTTTCCCAACACGTATTTCGCCCGCCTGAAGCCGCAGGCGCAGATGGTCAACATGCCCGAGATCCAGCGCGAGGTGCTCTACGCCATGGATCCCGGCGCCGCTGCCAACGCCCCGGCCGAAGAAGGCCATAAGCGTTTCGGCGCCAAGGATGTGCCCGATCTTACGTGGAAGAACCTGCTCGACGCCTATACCTGCACCGAGTGCGGACGCTGCACGCAGGCCTGCCCCGCCAACCAGACCGGCAAGCTGCTTTCCCCGCGGAAGATCATGATGGATACCCGCGACCGCATGGAAGAGATCGGCGCCCATACGGCCGCGAACGGCGGAACGTTCCAGGACGACGGCAAGAGCCTCCTCCACGATTACATCAGCACCGAGGAACTCTGGGCCTGCACCTCCTGCCAGGCCTGCGTGCAGGTGTGCCCCGTACTCATCGACCCGCTCCACATCATCAACCAGCTGAAGCGCTACCTCGCCCTGGAAGAATCCAACCAGCCCGGCGAATGGAACGCGATGTACAGCAACGTGGAGAACAACTTCGCGCCCTGGAAATTCAGTCCCGACGACCGTGCGAACTGGGCGCTGGAGCTGAATGAGCAGCAGGGGGCGTGAGGCGTGAGGCGTCAGGCGTCAGGCGTGAGGCGTGAGCGCTGACGCCTGTAGCGAAAGAAAGGATGCCTAAGGCATCCTTTCTTTATTTCCGGACAACACGTGCGCACGGATCAGGCTTGCGCCGCGATCAGCGGCCAGAATAACACGAGGAAGAGTGTCGCCGACAGTGCTGCGTCCCAGCGGGGCAAAGGGCCGGGGTAGCCATCGTAACGGCGGGCGGCAACAAACAGCGACACACGGGCTGCAAACTGCAGCGCAAAAAACAGGAACAGCGGAAGCCCGAACGAATTGAACGCCAGCCCTTCCTGCCAGTGCCCGGTCAAAAAGGCGTGGAAAGAACGGGTGATCCCACAGGTCACGCAGTCGCGGCCCAGCGCCCGCCGGTACACACAGCGCACGGAGCCGGAGCTGTTATAAAAAAAACCGGCATACAGGAAAAGAGTTCCTGTAATGCCGGCCAATAACAGATTCAGTAATCGGTAACTGTATCGATCCATTTTTAGTGCGCAGCGGCGGGTTCGGGCTGTGCGGCGTTGTTCATCGAATCGATGGCTTGCTGGGTGCTGGCGTCGATGGAGAACGAGGTGTCGGACTCATCGATCTTCACCTGCCATTTGCTGGTGTCGGCGGCAGCCGCTTTGATCGCTGTGTCGATGGTTTCAATACCTTTTTTCAGGGCAAAGAACTGCCAGGTGGCCACACCTGTACCGACAACGGCGAGGCAAAGACCCGTGATGGCAATGCCTTTACCGGCATTCACCTTGCCGGCCATCGACAGCGAAATGATCGAAAGGATCACGCCGGCGACACCGGGCCATACGGCATACATGCCCAGGCAGGGAACAAAGGAGAAAACGAAAGCGAGGGAGGCCAGTACGAGGCCGATGATGCCTACCGTCTTGTAGGCATTCGAAGCGGGTTGTTGCTCCATAAGTGTTAGTTGGGTTTTGGTAAAACACAAGGATACTGTTTTTTCCGGGCTCTGCCATACGGTTTTCGGGGAAGCGCCAAAAAAAAAGCGCCCGGGGGCGCTTGCTCGTTACATCTCCTCGTCGGCCGTAGGACCGTACATCCCCGGCACCGGGATGTCGAGCAGCCGTAGATATACGGACAGCTGCGCCCGGTGGTGGATCAGGTGGTTCATGGCGAACGTGCGGATCACCGCGATCCGCGGCATGGTGAAGAACACCTGATCGCCGCTGCGCATCGTCCAGGGCTGCATCAGTTGCTCGTCGCTGGCTTCTTCCAGCGCCTTTACCGAAGCCTGCAGGTGCTTGTCGGCAATAGCCACGAGACCGGCGGCATCGGTGGCTTCTTCGGGCTGGTACTTGAACTCCGCCCAGTCGATACCGTCGCTGCCGATGGTGAAGGCCGTCCAGTTGAGGAGGTCGGCTACGTGGTTGGCAAGCTTGCCCAGCGAAAAGGATTTGCCGTGCGGTTTCCAGTCCCACTTATCGGCCGGCATGCGCTCCAGCATTTTCTTCGTGTTGGCAGCTTCCTGCTTCAGTTCGGGCAGTAAGGTCTGATTGATCATATAAGGTGGTTTACGTTTGTTGAATCTGGTCGATCTCGTCTTCGAAAGGTTTCGTTTGTTCTTCGGGGTGCTCGAGGCGGTGCACGGCGCCGCGGTTGCGGTACATCTTGTACACCTGTATGAGGGCTGTAAGTGTAAAGATGCCCCCGATGACCCAGTTGAGGATGTGCTGGTTGCCGCTGATCTTGCCGGCGATGGCATGCCCGCCAAACACGAACACGAAGTTGCCGAACAGCGTTCCCAGCGCGATCCCGGTGATGTAGGTATTGTAATGGTCGTTGCGCGGCAGCAGGATCTTCTTGGTAAACAGCACGGTGCTCCAGCCAAACCAGAAAGGGATCTGCACCGGGTTAACGGCGCTCATCACAAGGCCCAGCAGGTACGGGTGCAGGGGGCTGCGCAGGTAGAGCGGCTCCACCGGCACTTCGCTTGCCTTCGCGTGGGCGGCCGCCCAGAAGCTCGATACGGCCAGCAGCACAATGATGGCCAGCGTTACATATTCGAGGATCTGGAAAAGACGCTTTTGCTTGCGCACCCAGTCCATCGCTACCAGCGACAGCCGCACGTAGATCACTTCCACGGTCAGCGAGCCGGAAGAGAACCAAAGGCCGGCGGCAATGCTTTTGTAAATGGCGATCTGCATCGCAGCCACGTTGAGCGTACCCAGCGGCAGCGATCCCAGGAAGGAGATGAACATCCCGGTGAGGAATATGCGGAGCAATTGATGCATCGGGGCCGAAAATAAGGGTTAGATCTGTTCGTCCAACTGCTTCAGTAATTTGAAATGGACCCTGGCGCCCTGCAGGAAGCGCCAGCCCTTCATCAGCGGCCATGCGGCAATGCCGCGGCGGCGGTTGATCTTCGAGATCTCGTACAGCACTTTCCAGTGCCGCAGGATCTCGGCGTGGGCCGCGCGCAGGGTCATACCCTGCTGGTACACGTGGTTGGGCTCGGCACCGCTCCCGTTGTATTCGAGCAGCAGGAAGTTGCGGCCCGCGCGGAGGTCGTCCAGCGAAGCGGCCTTCAGGTCGTAGCGCCCGTAGTAAAATTCTTTTGAATACAGGTTGAGGCCGTCCATGAGGCGGTGCAGCGGCTCGTCGATCTCACGGTGCAGGTTGATGAACACACCACCGCGGTTGAGGTTGGCGGCGTAGGTCAGGAACAGCTTCTCCCCTTGCGCCAGCACCTGCTTCACGTCGTGCTTTTGCTTCATCTCCTCCACCCGGAATTGCGCATTGGGATGCCGCCCGATCAGTTCCAGTAGCGTAGAGCGGCCGTCGCCGGTAACGCTCATGGGTTCTTTCTGCAAAAAGCCCGTGATGGTGCCCCGCTCCTGCCCGGGATAACGATAGTAAAAGATGCTGAATTCCACGGGGTAAGGCACCAGCGCCTGCACCACGTACTCTACCGGCATCTTTTCGTGGTAGGCCTGCAGTTCTTCCATGGAGAAGATCTTTCGGAACAGGATACCCGCCATGCCCACGTCGGGTTTCACGATGAACGGTAGCCGGATGGGACTGTCCGCTACCTGGCGCTCCACGTCGGCAAAAGGGGTGCCGGGTGCGATGTAGATCGTGTCGGGAAACGAGCCGGGCGGCAGCTGCTCGTACATCTCGCGTTTGCTTTCGCCTTCGAAGCCGCCAAACGTGAGCGTGGGATTGGACGGCGTAAAGAACCAGGGCGATCCGCCCCGGATGCCATACCACAGCCACATCGGGGTGATGTTGAGGTAGCGGAGCCAGAACGGCCATTGCTCCCAGTTGCGGAGGCGTGCGAGGAACTTACTCATGATACGGTGGGCAAATGTAGCCCGTTGGTGGGTAATTGGTTTATTGGTTGATTAGTTTATTGGTAAGCGGGTTCTGCACCACCTGTTTTTTTGAGCGAGCAATTTTTCCAGGTTTGCTTTACTAATGGGCAAATAGACCAATAGACTGATAAACCTCTTATTTTTGGCACCACGTATGATTTCGGTGTGCCTGCAAATCAGCTATCCGACATCCTACATCAAACCTTTTCTCTATGGTACGGACGATGGCTGAATTGATGGCGGCGGGCGAAAGCCCCGAAGTTTTGTTTTGGGTGGGTTGCGCCGGCTCCTTCGACCAGCGCGCGCAAAAGATCACGAAAGCCTTCGCCACCATCCTGCACAAGGTGGGAGTTTCCTTTGCCATCCTGGGTCCCGAGGAGCTGTGCACCGGCGACCCGGCCCGCCGCGCCGGCAACGAGTTCCTGTTCCAGATGATGGCCTACCAGAACATCCAGACGCTGAACAACTACGGCATCAAGCGGATCGTGACCACCTGCCCGCACTGCTTCAACATTTTCAAGAACGAATACCCCGTGCTCGGCGGCACCTACGAAGTGGTGCACCATACCACCTACCTCAACGAACTCATTCAGGCGGGAAAAATCCGCATGAAAGAAGGTGAGTCGTTCAAGGGCCGAAAGATCACCTACCACGACTCCTGCTACCTCGGCCGCGGCAACGATATCTATGAAGCCCCGCGCCAGGTGCTCGAAGCCCTCGACGCCGAACTGGTGGAGATGAAGCGCTGCCGCAAGAACGGTCTCTGTTGCGGTGCCGGCGGTGCCCAAATGTTCAAGGAGGAAGAAAAGGGCGACATCCGGATCAACCTCGAACGCTCGACCGAAGCCATCGACACCGGCGCCTCCATCGTAGCCGCTGCCTGCCCCTTCTGCAATACCATGCTCACCGACGGCGTCAAGAACGCCGAAAAGGAAGAATCCGTGCAGGTGCTCGATGTGGCCGAACTCGTCGTGCGCTCAATGGCCTGAGGAAAAGAGAGAAGGAACGCAGATTTTTATGATTTTTTACGATGAGCGCGGATATACTTGCGTGCGTCAGCAAATCATAACCAATCTTATTAAATCCGCGTGTCCCGCTTGCGGGATCTGCGTTCTTTCTCTTGTTCCGACTTCCTAACTTTGCGCCATGAATCTCGATTTTCACCAGCACCTGCCCGAAGATTTCGCTCCCGAAAGCCGCGTTTGGATCTACCAGAGCAACCGCCTGCTGTTCCTGTCGGAAGCCCTGGAGCTGGAGCCGATGCTGGAGGCCTTTCTCGCCGAGTGGCGCTCGCATGGCGCCAAAGTGAAATGCTGGGGCACCTTGCTCTTCGGACAGTTTCTCGTGCTGATGGCCGATGAGACCGCCGCCGGCGTATCGGGTTGCAGCACCGATTCCTCCGTGCGGTTCGTGAAGCAGGCAGGGGAAAAATTCAACGTCGACTTCTTCAACCGCACCCACCTGGCCTTTTTCGTGAAGGAAAAGATTCAGACCATCCCCCTGTCGCAACTGCAGCCGGCGCTTACCGCCGGACTCGTCGGCCCTGACACCCTCTATTTCAACAACACCGTAGCCAGCAAAGCCGAACTGGAAGCGAACTGGATCGTCCCGGTGAAGGAAAGCTGGATCGCCGGGCGCTTTGCGCTGAGTAACCAATAATGCATTTCGCTTCCGCGCCAGCGGAGCCGTCATTTCAGGAGTATGGTACCGTCCCGCGCCGTTGGCGTGGGAAAATCTGACACGTTTTAAGCCTTCGCGCCATTGGCGGGAGGGTTTTTGACGGGTTGGAAAGCTTCGCGCCAGCGACGCGACGGTTTCTGATGCGTTGGAAAGGTCCGCGCCAAGCGCAGGAAGGCTGAAAACGCGTTGGAAAGCATGCCGCCACTGACGGCTACGTTGGTTTTGGGTGAATTTTCCCACTGACGGCCATTTTTAGCCATTTTTTGAATTCCTACTCCCCACTTCGGCAAAAACGTACAGCGCCACCCTAATTATCTGCCACTTTGTCACTATTTTCGAAGTAAGCGTTATCTTTGCTTCCTATTTTTTGCTGTTATGCTGGAATTGACCGAGAAAGTGATCGACGAATCCCGCCAGGGCGAGGCTTTTGCCCCCTCGGCCGTCGAAGCTGTGGGCGCCAAGCGCCATTTTTATATCGAGAGCTATGGCTGCCAGATGAACTTCAGCGACTCCGAGATCGTCGCTTCCATCCTGGCCGAGGAAGGCTTCGGCGCCACCCGCAACTGGGAAGAGGCCGACCTGATCCTGCTCAACACCTGCTCCATCCGTGAAAAAGCCGAGCAAACGGTGCGCAAACGCCTTACCGAATTCCGGAAGCTGAAGCGCCGGCGCCCTTCCATGCTCGTGGGCGTGCTGGGCTGCATGGCCGAGCGCCTCAAGGCTAAATTCATCGAGGAGGAAAAGCTGGTGGACCTCGTGGTGGGTCCCGACGCTTACCGCACCCTGCCCCAGCTCATTTCCGACGCCGATGCTGGCCAGAAGGGCGTTAACGTGCTCCTGAGCCGCGAGGAAACCTACGCCGACATTGCGCCGGTGCGCCTCAACTCCAACGGCATCACCGCCTTCGTATCGATCATGCGGGGCTGCAACAATATGTGCTCCTTCTGCGTCGTGCCCTTCACCCGCGGCCGCGAGCGCAGCCGCGATCACGTTTCCATCCTGGCCGAATGCCGCTCGCTCTTCGAGGGCGGCTACCGCGAGGTGACGCTGCTGGGCCAGAACGTAGACTCCTATCATTACGTGGCCGACGACGCCGCCCCGGTAACCTTCGCCGCGCTCCTGGAGCAGGTGGCGCTCATCTCGCCCGGGCTGCGCGTGCGCTTTTCCACCTCGCATCCGAAAGATATTACCGACGACGTGCTGCACACGATGGCGAAATATGAGAACATCTGCAAATACATCCACCTGCCCCTGCAAAGCGGCTCCACGCGTGTGCTGCAGCTGATGAACCGCACCTACACCCGCGAGTGGTACGCCGCCAAGGTGGCCCGCATCAAGGAACTGATGCCCGACTGCGCCCTTTCTAGCGACGTCATCGCGGGCTTCTGCACCGAGACCGAGGAAGACCACCAGGACACGCTGTCGATGATGGAATTCGCCCGCTACGAAATGAGCTATATGTTCTTTTACAGCGAGCGCCCCGGCACGCTGGCCCAACGGCGCTATACCGACGACATCCTGGAAGACGTCAAAAAACGCCGCCTCGCGGAAATCGTTGCCGTGCAAAACCGCCTCTCGCTGGAAAGCAACCAGCGCGACCTCGGCGCCACCTTTAAAGTATTGATCGAGGCTACGTCCAAGCGCTCCGAAAGCGACTGGATGGGCCGCAGCTCGCAGAATAAAGTGATCGTGTTCCCGAAAGGTGCGCACGATCTGAAGCCCGGAGATTATGTAAACGTGCGGGTGCAGGAATGTACCCAGGCCACGCTTTTAGGAACGATCGTTTAACTACAGCCCATGGACCAGCAAAGCATTAAGAACCGTTTCGGAATTATCGGCAACTCCCCTGCCCTCAACTACGCCCTGCAAGTGGCGGCCCAGGTATCGAATACCGACCTGACGGTACTGATCAACGGTGAGAGCGGCGTGGGCAAGGAAGCCTTCTCGCATATCATTCACTCGCTGTCGGCACGCAAGCACAATCCCTTTATCGCCGTCAACTGCGGCGCCATCCCCGAAGGCACGATCGACTCGGAGCTGTTCGGCCATGAAAAGGGCTCCTTCACAGGTGCGGTAGATACGCGCAAGGGCTATTTCGAAACGGTCAACGGCGGCACCATCTTTCTCGACGAGATCGGTGAAATGCCGCTGGGCACGCAGGCCCGCTTGCTGCGGGTGCTGGAAACCGGTGAGTACATCCGCGTAGGTTCCTCGAAAGTGCAGAAGACCGATGTACGCGTCATCGCCGCCACCAACCGCGACTTGCTGGACCAAGTGCAGGCCGGCAAGTTTCGCGAAGACCTTTACTACCGTCTCAATACCGTCCCCATCCGCGTGCCCGCTCTCCGCGACCGTAAGGAAGATGTGCCGCTGCTGTTCCGCAAGTTTGTGGTCGACTTTGCCGAGCGCTACAAAACGACGCCGATCCAGCTCGATGAAGGCGCGCGCCAACGCCTGATGAATTATACCTGGCCGGGCAACGTGCGCGAGCTGAAAAACATTGCCGAGCAGATCTCGGTACTCGCGTCGGAAAAAAACATTTCGTCGCAGGAGCTTGAGCGCTTCCTGCCCGAGGCCAACATGAATCGGCTGCCTGTGCTCGCCTCTCACGGCAGCACCGGCGAGGGTGCGTTCAGTAATGAGCGGGAGATCCTTTACAAGCTGTTCTTCGACATGAAGCGCGATGTGACGGAGCTCAAAAAGCTGATGGGCGAGATCCTGCAAAACCCGTCGGCCCTGGCGCAAAACCCCGGGCTGTTCCGCGAGCTGCAGGACCTGCAAACCCACCATATGCCGGCGCACAGCGGTGGCGACGGCCCGCTGCAACCGGTGCTGGTGCCGCACAACCCGGGGATGCCCGTGCAGCCCGTGCTGGTGCACGACGGGATCCACGATCACGAGGAGGTGGAAGAAAGCCTCAACATCATGGACAAGGAAAAGGAGCTGATCATCAAAGCGCTGAAGAAGCACAAGAACAAGCGTAAGGACGCAGCCTCCGACCTCGGCATTTCCGAGCGGACGCTCTACCGGAAGCTGAAGGAATACAATATTGACGAATAATGAAACTGCTGATCAAGTAACCGGTTCCTGTGTGGTAATGGACGATCCTTTCCAAAGCCATTCATCACATTGGCAGATGATTAGCAGATGAACCGGATAACGGATCACCACATTCTACTAGCTTTACACCGATGCGCTTTCTGAAGAAGATCACGATCCCCCTGCTGCTGGCACTTGTACTGGCTTTCGTTGGCACCGTTAACAGCGGCTGCGGCGTGTATTCGTTCCGGGACGTATCGATCCCCGATTCCATCCGCACGATACGCATCCAGAAGTTCGACAACGTGGCGCCTTATGTGAACCCGCAGCTGGCGCCCAACCTGTCGGAGCGCCTTCGTCGCAAAGTGCAGAACCAAACGCGCCTCAGCCTCACCAACGACGACCGCGCCGACTACGATGTGGCCGCCACGGTAACCGATTATTCAGTGACCACATCGGCGGTGGGCAACAACAGTACGAGCACCCTCAACCGCCTTACGGTAACGGTGCGCATGAGTCTCACCAACAACCGCACGGCCAACGCGGTGCCGCAGGAGCAGACCGTCAGCCGCAGCTTCGACTTCTCGGCCACGCAAAGCCTGCAGCAGGCCGAGGCGGCCCTGCTCGACCAGATGCTCAACGGCCTTGCCGATGATATTTTCAACCGCCTGTTCTCGAATTGGTAAACTGTGCTAATTTGGCGGCATGGCAGCGCCGATGAATCGCCTTTCCGAATCGCTTTTCCAGAAGTCTTTTGCCGATTGCAGCGTTGAAGAACTGCGACAGCTTACGGCGCAATATCCCTACTTCGCGCCGGCACATTTCCTGCTGCTCAAAAAGTTTGATCCCGCCTCGGAAGAATACCGCCGCCAGTACCAGAAGGCGCAACTGTATTTCCACGACCCGGTGAGCTTTGAGTTCTTCCTGCACCGCCCCGAGCACGGCATCGGCGCCCTTGAAAACGAGGTGTCGTTGGCGCACTCCGTTGCCGGGCCGGAAGTCTCCGGATTAACTACCGAAGTTCCCGCGGAGCCCGAGCCCGAAACGGCACTGATCGTGAAGCCTGTGGCGCCGGAAGCGGAAGTATCCGACGTATACGAGACCCCTACCTCGATCGAAGAGCACGAAGTTGATGTGGAGGAAGAAGACGAGGCGCCGTTGCCCGGATTGGCCGGTATCAACCTCAATGCAGCCCCGGTAGGTGAGCTGAGCTTTGGTCCTTTCCATGCGGTGGACTATTTCGCATCGCAGGGCATCCGCCTCTCGCGCGAGGAAGTGGGTACCGATAAGTTTGGCAAGCAGCTCAAGAGCTTTACGGACTGGCTGAAGACGATGAAGCGCATTACGCCGGAAGCCGCTGCGCCCGCCGACGCCCGTGCGGAAGCGGGCGTGGAGCACATGGCGAGCCACTCGGTCAAGGAGTCGGAGATCGTTACCGAATCGATGGCGGAAGTATGGCTGAAGCAAGGAAACCGGAAAAAAGCCGCCGAGATCTACCGTAAATTAAGTTTGCTTCATCCCGCAAAAAGTGCTTATTTTGCGGACAAAATCAACAGCCTCAACGCATAATCCCACAGTATGACCACCTTGTTCCTTATTCTGATTGTCCTGGCCAGTGTGATCCTGGGCTTTTTTGTGCTGGTTCAGAACCCCAAGGGCGGAGGTCTCGCCGGTAACGTGGGCGGCCTCAGCAACCAGTTCATGGGTGTGAAGCAAACGACCGACGTGCTCGAAAAAGGCACCTGGATCTTCGCCGCCCTGATCGCCGTGCTTTGCCTTACTTCGACATTTTTCATCAGTGGCCGCCAGGCCGACGACAGCCGCCTCGACGTAGGCAACGGCTCCGTTCCGGCATCTACGCAGCGTCCGGCCACTGCGCCCGCTCCGGCTCCCGGCCGTTAAGCAGGCACTAACATAATCTTAGGAAAAGCCCTGCCGGAGCGGCAGGGTTTTTTATTTATTTTACCCCCGTATGAGACGGATCTTACTGATTTTGTTCGGCATCGTGTTCCTGCTGGCGGTAGCGGCGGGCTGGCTCCTTTTTGGCTCGGGAACGGGCTTCAGCGGCAAACGCGCCACGCTTTACATTGCCTCCGACGCGCCCACCCGCGGCGCCGTGCTCGATTCACTCCGGAAGAACAAGATCGTTAGCAGCCCGCGCTTCTTTGAATGGATGGCCGGCCAGCTCGGCTATTGGGACCATATCCGTGCCGGCAAATACGAGTTCGCCAACGGCACCAGCCTCTACCGCATGGTCCGTACCCTGCGCAACGGGACCCAGACGCCGGTGAAGCTCACCATCAACAAGGTGCGCACCCGCGGCGACATCGCCAAAATGTGCGGCAGCAAATTCGAGATTGACTCGGCCGAAATGATGCGCTTCCTCAACGACCCCGATTCGATGCGTGCCTTCAAGGTGACGCCCGAGCAGGCCCTGACGATATTGCTCCCCGACACCTATACCTATTACTGGACGTCGGGGCCGCGCGAGATCCTGCGCAAGTTTGCCGACGTGTCGGCCGGCTACTGGACGAAGGAGCGTATTGCCAAAGCCCGGGCCCATGGCCTTTCTCCCGAAGAGGCCTACACCGTCGCTTCAATCGTGGAAGAAGAAACGAACGCACAGGCTGAAAAAGGCAATGTAGCTTCCGTGTACCTCAACCGCGTAGCGAAGGGTATGCCGCTGCAGGCCGACCCTACAATCAAGTTCGCCCTGAACGACTTTACGCTGAAGCGCATTTACGAAAAGCACCTCTTCGTTGCATCGCCCTACAATACCTATCGCAGCCGCGGCTTGCCCCCGGGCCCGATCTGCACGCCTTCGCGCAAAACCCTCGACGCCGTGCTCGATGCTCCGCAAACCACGTACCTGTACTTTGTGGCGAGCCCCGCGTTTGACGGCACCCATGTGTTTAGCACTACCTACGAAGAGCACCTTCAGAAAGCAAAAGCCTACCAGGAAGCGCTCAACCGCCAGGAGGCCATTAAAAACGGTAAAAGTTCCTGATGGCCTCTCCCCTGCATATCCGCCGCCGCATGAGCCGCCCGCTGAATTCGGTCATCGAAGGCAGCAAGCACGCTTATGTGCCGGGCATTCGCGAGTTCTCGCTCTTCGAGATCACGGGTGCCTTCAAGCGGCAACTCGGCCGCACGAGCCTGCCGGAGCGCGCCGCGGCGATCTCGTTCAACGTATTCATGGCCATCCCGCCTACGATGCTGTTCCTGTTCACGCTGGTGCCGCTATTGCCCATCTCGAAACAGTTCACCCGCGAGCTGTTCGGCATCATCCGCGATATTGTGCCGGGTGAAAAGAACAACTCGGTCATCATCGGCTTCCTGCGCGACTTTTTACAACGCCCGCGCAATGGCCTGCTCTCCTTTGGTCTGCTGCTGGCGATGTTCTTCTCCAGCAATGCCATGATGGGTATTCTTCGTTCCTTCGACAAAAACTACGAAGGATTCGGCAAGCCTACGGGGCTGCAGAAACGCAAGACGGCAATGCGGCTTACGATGATCTTTTTCTTCACCATCTTCACCTGCATCCTGCTGCTCGTGGCGCAGGGCGCGGTGCTCAAATGGATCGGCATCCGCAACGGGCACGTGCGGGGCATCATCGCCAACACACGCTGGATCATCATCGTGCTGCTGGCTTTCTGGTCGGTCTCCTTCATTTACCGGCATGGCCCGGCGGTAACGAAAAAATGGCCGTTGATCACGCCCGGCTCCGTATTTGCCACTTCGCTGATGATCCTCGCCACCACCCTGGTAACGTTTTGGGTGAACAATTTTTCCAACTACAATAAGCTGTACGGCTCCATCAGCGCCGTGTTCATCCTCATGTCGCTCATCTTCGTCAACTCGCTGGTGCTGCTGATCGGCTTCGAGCTGAATGTGACCCTGGTGAACCTCAAGCGCGCGCGGGCCGAGGCGGAAGATGCCCTGAAGGCCCCGCACGAAGACCTGCTGTCCTGAATTTTACACCAGCGGCGACTGCCGGCTGCGCGCTTTTCCCGAACTTACAACCAGTTAAAACACGTACACATGAAAAAGTCTGGTCTTTTCGTACTGGCAGCGGTGTTGCTTTTTGCTTTCCGCACGGTTACCGAACTCCCAATCGGCGCACCGATCCCTAAGGCGGACAGCAAGCTGAAAGACGTCAGCGGGCGCGAGCTGAGCTTGCAGGAAGCCCGCGGCAGCAACGGCCTGCTGGTGATGTTCAGCTGCAACACTTGTCCCTTCGTGGTCAAAAACCAGAAACGGACGCAGGAGATCGGCAGCTATGCCCAGGGCAGGAAAGTAGGCGTTATCCTGGTCAATTCCAACGAGGCGCAGCGCGGTGATGACGATTCTTACGATGCAATGAAAGCCTACGCTAAAGAGCAGGGTTACAAATGGAGCTATGTCGTGGATCAAAACTCCGAGATCGCCGATGCCTTTGGCGCCACCCGCACACCCGAGTGTTTCCTGTTCGACAAGGATGGTAAGCTCGTGTACCACGGCGCCATTGACGACAACCCGGCCAATGCCGAAGCCGTGGGACGCAAGCACCTGCAGATCGCGATCGACGAGCTGACGCAGGGAAAGGACATCGCCGTGAAAACCTCACGGTCGGTTGGCTGCGGTATCAAGCGTGTGCAGTAAAAACATTCGGATATAGAAAATCCCCCTGCCGAAAGCGGGGGGATTTTTTATTGAACCAATTTCTTCAATTCGTTTTCCAACTGCGCTCGTGTGAGCGGTTCCTCTATAAAGTGCCGGTAACCGCTGCGCTTGTTGAGGAAGAGCGTCGCCGGCAGCGCTCCCGACCAGCTTTTGTCCACCTTCGGGCAAAACAGGTCGGCATTGCTCTCATCTAAAAAAGCTACCGGTGCCGTGACCTTGCGCTTTTGCATAAAGGCCGGGATCTTCTTATAATCTTCCGGCAGGTCGAGGCTTACCAGCAACAGTCGGACGCCTTCGTTTTTGTATTGGGCCGTCAGCTCCTGAAAGTGCGGGATCTCGGCGATGCAGGGCTTGCAGAAGGTTGCCCAGAAGTTGATCACCGTGGGCACGGACGTCGTATCCATGTAATGCTCCAGGTCGCCGATCTTCCATTTCGGAACTACCGTGCCTTGCGCGACGGCTGTGACGCTGATGGCAGCAAAGGCGAGGCAAAGGAAAAGCTTAGTCATTATTTTCTTCATACAATCCCCATTGTTGTGCGAGCTGCTCCTGGAGCCCGGTGCGCAGTCCCGATTCGGAATAATGGCCGGCCACGGACTTTTGCCGGTACGCTTCATAAAGCGTTACGGCGCAGGCCACGCTGATGTTGAGCGACTGGATCATGCCCACCTGTGGGATGATGAAGTTGCCGTCCGAAAACGCCAGAAACTCCTCGCTGACACCGGCGTGCTCGTTGCCGAACACAAGGGCAGTGGGTACGGTGAGATCCGTCTCGAATAAACTTACGGCATCGGAAGAAAGGTGCGTTGTTAATATACGTGTGTACTTGCTCCGCAGCTCTGCGAAGCAGGCGGCGGCATCGGTAAACTGGTGCACTGTCAACCATTTGTTGGCGGAGCTGGAACTGCGGTCGCCGAACTTCTTGTGACGGGGAATGCGGGTGTTGAGCACGTAGATCTCCTGTATGCCCACGGCGTCGCAGCTACGCATCACGGCGGATATGTTGTGCGGGTCGAATACGTTCTCGAGCACCACCGTGAGGTTGCTCTGACGCTTCGACAGGACGGCTTCGATGCGGGCGCGGCGTTCGTTTGTCATAATCTCTGCAAAGAAAATCTTTCAGCAGAACTTTTTAATATCGAAAATCCCTAAATTTGCACCCCGTCGCTGAAACAACGCAAGACGTTTCAACGAATACCCGGTTCGGGTGGTGGCGCAGCCCGGTAGCGCACTTGCATGGGGTGCAAGGGGTCGCTGGTTCGAATCCAGTCCACCCGACGAACATAGAAAGCGGAAATGTAGCACAGGCTTACGTTTCCGCTTCTTTTTTTTGATGGTATAGCGAGCCTGGTTACCTACTGAATGATCCATTTCGTTCAAAATTGGGTCGCAAATGGGTCGCAGAAATTTAAAAGGTTCGGTCAGTATCGATCAAGACAAGAACAGGATAAGGCTGAGGTGGAGATATGGAGGTAAGCGATACTCGCTGAACCTGTATACTTATTCCGCCCCTAACCTCAAACTTGCCCGTAAGGTCGCGGTGCAGATCGAGTCGGACATACTTAACGGTTCCTTCGACGTAACGCTCACGCGTTACGGCCAAGGCCAGGTCCGTAACGCTCCGCGACACCTTCTGCCCCACCAACTTTTGGAAGAGTGGGTGACCGACTACCTCAATCGCGACTGCGAAAAGCAAGTAGATTACTGGGCGCTCCGCAACATGGTGAAGCGTTGGGGAAACTTTCATCTTCCAGATGCAGTAAAACACTTCAACGCGGAGAAGATCAACGAACGGACGTACAACCGTCGGCTGACGATGCTGTCCAAGTTCTACTCCTGGTTGAAGGATAGCGGGAAGGTTTTGCAGAACCCATTCGAACAGGTGCGTCCGAAGCGCACGTCGAAAGCCCAGAACCGCAAGAGGGTCCCGTTCACCGAGAATGAGATCCATCAGATCCTGGAGGCAGTTAGAACCGACTCTGCGTGTCCTGCCAGCTCTCGGTTCAAACACTCCCACTACTACCCGTTCCTGTACTTCATTTTCGCCACTGGCGTGCGCAACGCTGAAGCTGTCGGCCTTCGCGTAAAATCCATTGACATGCAGCGGAAGGTAGTGCTGATCAACGAAGTGCTGGCCCGCGGGATTACCAGCACGAATGCAGGCGTGCGCGTACGAAAAACCACCAAGAACGGGAAAGAGAGGGCCATCCCACTCTCTCCTGATTTGGCGGCGATCCTGGCGCTCCAGATGGCTCACAAGCAGCCTGACGACTTGGTGTTCTACTCCCCGAAAGGGCATGCCATCGATGATCGCATGTTCCAGCGACGGGTATTTAAACCCATCTTGAAGGCTTTGAACATTGAGGATCGGGACCTGTATGCTTGCAGACACACATTTGGAAGCCGCTGCATTGACGCTGGTCTAACACCAGTGATGACCGCCTTTTTGCTCGGCAATAACCCCATAACTACGCTAAGAACCTACACCCACCAAGTGAGCTTACCGAGTTCGGTGCCAGATTTAAGAAAAGGATCCGACCAAGATCATTAAGACTTTTTAAATACATGAATCAGCGATCACTCTTATGGACAGGTCGTTGACATCTGACAAAGAACCAGCGAAGAAAAATCTCCTAAAAATTTTTTTATTGATAATCAAGCGATTACAAACACGTAAAAACAGAGTTTTGTACGGCGAAATTTCAACCACGGATTTCAAAAGTGATCAACAATGCGCTCGTAAGCGACCTCAATTTGTTGATTTCCAACTGCTGTTACATTACGAAATTGACGTACATATTATTAAAAACATGCGTATGTTTGGTGGTATCAATCAATGAGTTATGAATGTTTTTGCCATTTTCAGATTTGGATAGAATGTGCTTGGTTCGTACTTTTGATCTATCAAAATCGAACGCTATGTAAAGAGAAATATTAACCCATAAAATAAGATAAACAGTAATTTCAACCAGCAGTTGAGTTACCGCTTAGCATCCTTTCAACTTTGTGTCCTAAGCCTGTAGTTAAATGGCTTTCGTCGGAGAATGTCTACCTGACCTTATCTCAAGTTATAGGGCATATATCTACTACATCTTAGTATGCGAGACAAACTCACTAACTGGACATTCCATTCAGCAAAATGAGTGAATGGAACTCTTGCGTCCGAACACTTCAACTTAAACACTTTTCTAAAAACCTAAAAACAAAAACAATTCGTAACATGAACGGATCAGAGAGTCATGCCCCCCTTCTACTAAGGAAAACAACAGAAATGGTCAGAGAGCTTGTGCCAAAGAGCCTCAGGCAAGAAATCTACATGAACCAACACGGGTTAACACTATGTAGGCGACGTCGATTTTGCCCAGAATGTGGCAAGACAATTATCTACTATACAGTCGAATGTTCAACATTTGACATGGGGCTGTATATAAACAAGGACTATTTCGAAGACCTACTGGGTAACGATTTCATCCATTGGCCAGTGGAGACCCTGTTTGAAGAATTTGAAAAAGGGGGCCTACTCCTTTGGAAAGGTGAATTTCTCCTTCAGAAAGGAACTTCAAAAGATGATGGCGAAGTCACAATCTCGAAGTCTTCTGGAGATGAAGTAATCGAACTGGTTCTATCTGGTGGCCGATTCAACGACCTTCAGGATGTCTTGGATTACACGGTCGATAACTTTTATGCTGATATCAACTCTGGTGACCACAAGATTGAAATTCGCGCTTAATGAAAGCCGCAGCTGGCTTCGTGATTGTACCAGCTGCACTTTCTTCCCCTTCGCATCAGCCTGTTTTTAAAGTGACTCCAATCTGGCAAAGGAGCACGGGGCATTATTAATACACTAACATAGTAGGGAAAGGGCTTTTGCAAACATTGCAATGTTTGCAAGGCCGACTATTGCCTGCCAAAGATCAAAACCATGATCCTATTTAGTTTAGTCAAGAACCTGGTCGAAACCGAAGGAGAGGTTTCAATCAACGAACTCGTGAGGCTGGTCCGAGAAGGAACTGTTTACGAACATATCAAGAAGCTTCGCGAATTGATTGCGTTGGGCAACAAAGAGGATGCTTCGACATTGAAGAAAAAGCTACCTGCTTTCATTCCTTCAGGAGTATTCAAGGAATACAGAAAGAAAGAGAATCTCCATTCCTACAGCCAAATCGTCGTTCTGGATTTTGATCATGTGGAAGACGTTACCGAAGCTTTGGTATACCTACAGAGCATACCCTTCACGCTATTTTCTTTCAAAAGTCCATCTGGACAGGGCATTAAAGTCCTGGTAAAAACCAATGGAGAAAAGGAGAGTCACGAAAATAGCTTCAGGCAAGTCGCCATACATTACGAAAAAGCAACAGCTCTTAGTGTTGATCCTTCGGGAAAAGATATTGCACGGCTATGCTTTCTATCCCATGATCCTGATGCATACTACAATCCAAACGCAGAAACCTTCTGTTTTGATAATCTTCCTTCTACAGGTGAAGGCGAGAGATACGAAGTCAATAGCGGTGAAGAACCATCCGCCTTTGAAACGTTAATTGATGCTTGCGCAGCGTACTTGGACCAGCGGGAGCAATACCAAGTGGGTAATCGGAATAATTACATCTTCAAACTTGCATGCCTTTGCAATAAGTTTGGCATTGAACAGCGGGAAGTTGAACGCTATATACCAACACAATTTGACCTTGATGAAGGTGAAACATTCAAAGCAATTGAAAGCGCATACATCAATGCTGACGAGTTCGATAGCATGCCATCGTTTTTTAAATTGAGCGTCCTTGATGGGCAATTTAGCCTAAGAGCCACCCCATTCTTGCGAGATGAAGTCTATCAAGACCTGCCTCAAATTCTCAAAAGGGCTACGGAAGTAATCACCAACAGCAGGGAGCGAGATATGCTTTTCTTGTCCAGTTTGGGCGTATTCAGTGGCTGTCTTATCAACTTCTGGGGCAATTACGATGGTAAAACCGTCTATCCCAACTTGTATGTTTTCATTATTGCACCGCCTGCCAGTGGCAAAGGAATCTTGGTCCAGTCTAAAGCTCTGGGCCAGGAATACCATAATAGGTTGGTAGAGGAAGGCCGAAAGGCGATGGCGGAGTACGAAGAGCAATTGATGGAGTACAGGGCAAATAAAGGCATTGATGGAATAGAAAAGATGGACCTTCCAATCGAGCCGAAACAAATGATCTTTTATATACCTGGCAATTCATCGTCGGCCGCATTTATCGAAAGGATGGTGCAATCGCAAGAACGCGTAATGCTATTCGAAACAGAAGCAGACACAATCTCCTCATCGCTAAAGCAGGATTGGGGGTCGTATTCCGAAATTATGCGCGGGGGATTCCATCATGAATGGGTTGGCATTAACAGAAAAGGCAAGGGCGGCCTGAATGAATTACACCAACCCCGCTTATCAATTGCGATTTCTGGCACCCCTTCGCAGCTTCAAGGATTAGTGAGATCAATAGAGGACGGTCTATTCAGTCGATTCATGTACTATATTTTTGAGGAAGCAGTGCACTGGAAGGATGTTTCACCTGGTAAGAAGGTCGCCAATAGGGACGATTTTTTCAAAGCACTCTCTTTGAAGGTGATGGACATCATCAAATTCCATGAAGAGAACAGAACAGAGTTCCATTTCAGCTCCTCCCAATGGGATAGACATAATGATTACTTCGACATGCTAACCTCCTTTTACCGTATCATTTATGGCGAGGATGCATACAGACAAAGTGTGATCAACCGAATGGGGTTGATCCGCTACCGAATTGCTATGATCCTTTCTGCCCTTAGGCAGTACGACACTGAAGACGTCAAACCAAATTACTTATGTAGTGAACTGGATTTCGGACTTTCTGAGAAGATCGTTGAAACAGTATTACATCATGCCTTTGTAGTAATGAGCAGGTTGCCGAAGAAATCGGACGCTGTTAAAAACCCCCTCCTGAACAAGCTTTTTAAAGTATTACCACAAAGCTTCTCCAGGGCTGAAGCTGTTGAAAAAGCCAGCACGCTCAAAATTAAGCCCAGAACGGCGGATAGCTACTTGAAGCTACTTGTTGATGAAGGTAAGTTGTCTAAGGAGGGGAACGGTACATACCAAAAGGTTTGACTACTCCCATATGTGATGGAAGGCCACACAAGTGGCCTTTTCTCCTCTCCCCCGTTGCAAAGTTTGCAACTTTTGCAAAGCCAAGTTTCCAATTCCACAGGGCAAAACCCTTCAAAACCACAGAAAAAAGGGGTAAAAAGAAGCTGATTAGCATACTAATTTACCGCGGTCAAAGAATCGGCAATTCTTCAGAAAACCGCTCTGGCATTGCACTACAAGCAAATCGCCCCACAAAAAGTCTGAGCTAAAGGCATTAATTCAACCGAATGGAGAAGAAACTCAGAAGTGGGACGTAATGATTTATCTCACCCCCCTTGTGCCTCGCGCACTATTTTATATAAGGTGGGCTTTGAAATTCCAACCAACTGGCAAACCTTCTCCACTGAATGCTTCTTCTCATTGTAAAGGTTGACGGCCAATTGCCGCTTATCCTTGTCCAATGCTTTCGGTCTCCCCCCTACCCGACCCCTTGCTCTTGCTGCTGCAAGGCCATGTCGCGTGCGTTCCACCACCAGAGAACGCTCGAACTCAGATAGGGCGCCAAATATGTGGAAGACTAATTTGCCAGTAGCCGTTGAGGTATCAATATTCTCTTGAAGGCTCTTTAGGGCTATACCCTCCCCCTCCAAGTACTTCATCCAGGTGATCAGATCCTGTAAAGACCGCGCCAGTCGATCCAGCCTCCAGATTACAAGAGTGTCGCCCTTTCGCAGTTGCTCTTTGACCTTCGAAAGCCCAGGGCGTTCAGCAACCGTACCACTCACTTTGTCGGTGAAGATCTTCTCGCAGCCAGCTGCGGTGAGAGCGTCGGTTTGCAGATGGTGAACTTGGTCTTGGGTGGAGACACGTGCGTAGCCAATTAGCATATGGATGGGTTTTAGTAAAACAACTCATCCAAATATACCAATTCTTTACGTAGATTAATTTACTGAGTAAATTTACTCGGTAACGCCTGATTCCTCGTTGGGTAACCTTCCTATCATGTCAAGGCATTTAATCGGTCGTTTTCTTTACAGACACCGACAACACTGCCTCTATCAAAAAGGCCAACTCTACTTAGACCTACTCAATACACTACAAACCTTTACTGTGAGGAAAGGAAAATGGTTAAACCCTGTCCAATCGATAGTTTTTTTAAATTGTACTCCGTCCAACAGTGTAATTGAGATCCAAAACCTGATCTGAACAAAACGTGTCATGGAAAAAAAGCTCAGCAAAGAACATTTTTTTAATTCAGACGCATTAGATAATGCTATTAAGTCGACGGATAGCTTTATCAGGCACTCATCGCAAGAATATGTTGGCAACTATTTTTACCACTCAATGCAGGCGTTTTCTTCCTTAGCTTCTTTGTGCAAGCTGGATGCAAAAGAAAAGAGGTTGGAAATAAGAAAGTTCGCTGCCCTGAACGAAAGTTTGTTTGGCGGTATTGGGGATGTTAATGAGCTGTACAAAAGATACTACTATTTGTCGCTTCGACATTTATACTACAGGTCGAGGGAGTATTTCTATGAAGGGTCAACCTATAGAGGTTCTGAAGACTTTGATTTTGTGCGTAGAGGCAATGGAAGTTTGCTTTTAACTGGAGGACATTTTATTGATTCAAACTGCATTGTCATTCAAGAATTTCCAGATGATACTTCCTTGTACACAATTGATAGCAAGGTGGCTTCTCGACTAAAAATAGAACGTTATAAACTATACATACATGGATGTTTAGCTACACAACGAAACGATGTTATTCAACGAAAAGAAGAAGAGCATAGTTGCTATATATGCGAACATTGTGGAAGAGAACTTGTAATCCATGGTTACTCAAAAAAGGCTATTCTTGGGCCATGGGTGCCATTTAATGAAAATTGGATGAAGCAGCAGGAGCTGCAGAAAGAGTACAGAGCTATTTCAGAAGTAGAAGCGGTGGCTTTTTTCCGAAATAACGCGGCTGTGCATATCAATAAGTTCTATGAAGGGTATTTGCGTTTATTCGATAGAAAGCCGTCTGTTTATGAAAACCCTGTAAGCCTATTAGGTAACGATTACTACAATGATGATTATAATGCTCCCTGAATTTGAAACCAGAGGTTAAGTTAAGAAAGGATGTACTTTTAACTACCTCAAATGAAGAAGCAGACCCGCCGCAAATTCACCCCCGCGTTCAAGGCTAAAGTAGCACTGGAAGCCATCAAGAACCAGCAAACCCTCGCTGAGCTCTCCAAAAAATTTGAAGTATCCGCCGTGATGATCTCGCGCTGGAAGTCGGAGTTCCTGGAAAACATGAGCGCTGTTTTTGAAAAGTCTTCCGACACGGAAGGCGAGCCCGTAGACACCCGCGAGCTCTATGCCCAGATCGGGCAGCTCCGCGTCGAAAATGAGTTTCTAAAAAAAAGTTGCAGGAAACTGGGGATCTGACGACGCGTGCCTCACTGGTGCAGCCCCGCTCCAGGAAGCTGTCGGTACGCCGGCAGTGCGCCCTGCTGGCGGTGAACCGCAGCCGGATCTATTACAAGCCGCGCCCGGAGAAGCCCGAGAATCTGAAAATGATGCAGCTCATGGACCACCACCTCTTGGAACACCCAACCGAAGGGGTCTTATCGGTGGTGCACCTGCTGCGCGACCGTGGCTATCCGGTTGGTCCAAAGCGCGTCCGGCGGCTGTTCCGACTCCTGGGTCACCAAACCATCTACCGCAGACGAAACCTCACTAAAATGGGCCAGAAGGTGTTCATAAAGCCGTATTTGCTGCGCGGGCTGGATATCAGCCGGCCCAACCAGGTATGGTCTACCGACATCACCTATATCCCGATGCGGCGGGGCTTCATGTACCTGACGGCTATCATCGACGTGTATAGCCGCAAGATCGTCGGATGGGGCATCTCCAACTCACTGGCGGCGCGCTGGTGCCTGGAGGTGCTGCAGGAGGCGATCGCGGAGCATGGAGCGCCGGAGATCATCAACTCTGATCAGGGCGTTCAGTACACCTGCGCCGGCTGGACTCAGTACCTGGAAAAGAACAGAATCAATATATCCATGGATGGAAAAGGACGGGCAACGGACAACATCTGGATCGAGCGGTTCTGGAAGTCACTGAAGTATAATCACGTTTATCTGAACCCTGCAGAAGATGGAAATGAACTTGTA
>NZ_SKFH01000003.1 GCF_004343705.1 Flaviaesturariibacter aridisoli | reverse complement strand
GCTGGCACTGTTGCCCCTTTTGGCTGCAGCGTGGACGGGCTACAGATTGCTTCGCTCCACTTCGTTGCGCTCGCAATGAAACGGATAATTGGAGCCTCGTCGCGCCGTCGTGCCTTCGCGTCTTCGCGCACAAAGGCCGACTGCGGCCTGCCGACTCAGCGCCAGGGGCGGTGGTCTTCGAAGCCATCGGGCAGGTAGGTGAGGTATTGCACGAGGCGTGGCGTTTTCCCGCGATTGGGCGTGGCGCAGTGGGGAAGCGCGCTGTGCCAGATGACGAAGTCGCCGGCGGCTCCTTCGATGGGGGTGGACGCCAGCAGCCCCGGCGCGGCCTCCCGCGGGTCGGTGCCGGCCGGCAGGGTGGCGAGCCAGTCGCCGATGCGGCGGTGAAAGCCGGGCACGCAGTGAAAGGCGCCATCGGTGGCGCCCGTGTCGGTGAGGTAAAGAAGGCCCTGCAGGCGGCCGGGGATGGGCAGGGCCAGGCTCGTGTCCCAGTGCAGGCGGCTACCCATAAAGGAGTAGTGCGCGCACTCGGGCGGGTTGAAGCTCACCTTGTCTACTACCGGGTAGATCGCCGTGCTGTCGTACAACTGCTCATAGGCGCGGCGGATGCGGGCGGAGGCGCGCACAGTGCGCAGCGCGGGGTGCTGCGTGAGCGTCAGCATCATGCCCGACTTGGCCTCGTGCGGCCGGTACCAGCTGGCGGGATCTTCCGGCGACGCGTTCAAAAATTCCCAGATGGCGCGGGCCGCGGCGCGGTGCTCGGACGCGGTTACTGCCTCGCGGATCAGCACGTAGCCGTGCTCGTGCCAGTGTGCCAGGTCGGCGGGGCCGAGCGTGTCTTCCTCCACGGATGGCGCTTCCGTAGAACTACGTTGTTGCTCCGCCCAAAGCAGAAATTCCCGTAGGCCGGGGCGTCGTTGGTAGAGGTATTGGAGCAGTTCCTGCATGCCGAGGCCGAGGGCCGATACGGCGCGGAGGTCGTTGTCCCAGCGATTGCTGCCCCCGCCCGCTAAGGCGCCGTTCCAGAGGCGGGTGAGGGCGGCGGCTTCCTCGGCGCCGAGCGCGCTGCCGGGCTCGAAGGTGGTATCGTTCATCGGGCGCCGGTTTACCAGTTGAAATGAAGCCCCTGCTCGTGGTACTTGAGGCGGATGTAGCGCAGGTATTCGGGGTGAAAATCCTTTTGTGCCTTGTACGACGCAATGAGGCGGTTGCCCTGCTCCACGTTGTCCATCATCACGTACAGGTTCAGCAGCTCGAGGGCGCCCGATTCGAAGTCGGGCATCGCTTTGTTCAGCCGCTCCAGCGCGGCCACGGCTTCGGTGTTCTTCTCTTCCTGCTCGTACAGTAGTGCGCGGAAGAAGTCCAGCAGCGGGTCCTGCACCAGCTTGTCCATGTTGTCGACGATGCGGTGGCTGCGCGCGAAATCCTTGCGGGCGAAGTAGTGGTCGAAGAGGGCGAACTGCGCGGAAGGATCGTTGCCGTACCGGCGTTCGAAGTCCGCCAGCGTCTGGGTATAGATCGCCGAATCGAGGTGGCTGCTTACCACGATGGACATGATCTGCACGGTGCGGCTGGCCCGGATGGAAGCGGGCAGCGAGTCGAGCACCGCGCGGGCGGCGCTGTAGTTCTGCAGGCTCAGCTGCTGCGAGGCGCGCTGCATCTGGGTGGCCTGGCGTTCGGCGTCGCTGCTTTTTTCCGAAAGTGTTTTAAGCAAGCCGGCGAGCGTCTGGCTCAGCATCTCGCCGGAGAGGAGGATGTATACGTCGCGGGCGCGGATCTGGCCCCGGAGCTTCGTCAGCGAGAAGTCGTGGTAGTTGACGCCGTCATCGCCGTAGAGCCGGAAGATCATGTGCTGGCTGCCTTCTTTTTCGTAGGTGCGCACGAGGCGGTAGGTGCCGCCTTTGGCCACTTCTGCCGACACCTGCTGGCTGAAGCCGTGCTTGCTCAGTCCTTCAATGACGCCGCGGCGCAGGTCGGCGTCCAGCTTTTTGCCGGCGGCACGGGCGGTTTCCTGGGCCAGCAGGTCTTTGTCGATCACTTCATCCAGGCGGCTGAAGCGATCGTCGCGGATGCTGGAGTCGACGCTGCGGGCAAAGGCCGCCGCTTCGGCGGGCGACAGCGGTTCTTCGGAAGGACCACAGGAGGAAAGGAGCGCGGTTGCAAGAAAGAAGAAAAGGAATCTCATAAAATGCAGTCGGGTTTGACCGGAAAGTTAAGCATCCGGGTTTGTTTGGTAAAGGGGCGCCGCCTGCCCGCAAAAAAAAGCCGCCCCGGCAGGGGCGGCTTTGCATGCGTTATCGGGAAAAATCAGAAGCCTTTCTTCTCGGCTGACTTCTGCATCGGGTTCACGCCGGTGCTTTGTCCGCGGGCGGCACCCTGCTTCGCTTTGAACAGCTGGAAGCGGCTCGGCTGCGCATCGGGGTTGCCCCAGGAGTTGTTCGACTCGTCGATGTCGGCGGTCTCGCGCATCGGGTCGAGCTTAATGCCGGTCACGCGCTTGTCTTTCATGAAGAACTTCGTCACCTTGTTCTCGTTGTGGCGCCATACCTGGGCGGGGATGCGCTCCACTTCCTTCGTGCCGTCTTCGTAGGTCCACTCCACGATGATGGGCATCACCAGGCCGCCCTTGTTGGAGAAGGACAGCTCGTAGAAGTGTTTGCCGGCGTACTTGGCTTTCGTGGCATCGTCGAGCGGCTCCTGCGAGGCGGGAACGGCCGAAGCGTAGCGGGCGGTATCCACGGGCTCCAGGCCGCGGTCGTAGCGCCAGTAGAAGTCGCGCAGCGAGGTGTCGGCATCGGTGGCGAAGCGGATGTGCTTGTCTTCGCGGTTGCGGATCTTCGACACGTCTTCGAAAGCATTGAGCTGCGGCTTGGGCAGGGGCACCATCACGGTGGTGTCGCGCATGCGCGCGCTGTTCATTACGGCATCGGCCTTGGCGTATTTGACACTGTCGAGCGAGATGTCGGTCACGTCGGTGCTGTAAAACCAGCCGCGCCAGAACCAGTCGAGGTCTTCGGCCGAGGCGTCTTCCATGGTGCGGAAGAAGTCGGCGGGCGTCGGGTGCTTGAAGGCCCAGCGGCGGGCGTACTCTTTAAAGGCGTAGTCGAACAGCTCGCGGCCCATGATGGTCTCGCGCAGCATGTTGAGGCCGGTGGCGGGCTTGGAGTACGCGTTGGGGCCGAAGCCGGCGGGGTGGATGTTCTCCGAGTTGGTCATGATCGGCTCCAGCTGGTCTTTCGGGAGCTTCATGTAATCGGTGATCGTAAAGGCCGGTCCGCGGCGCGAGGGGAACTTGTTGTCCCAGAGTTCTTCCGTCAGGTACTCCACGAAGGTGTTGAGGCCTTCGTCCATCCAGGTCCACTGGCGCTCGTCGGAGTTGATGATCATCGGGAAGAAGTTGTGGCCCACTTCATGGATCACCACGCCGAGCATACCGTTCTTGGTGTTCTCGGAATAGGATCCGTCCTTCTCGGTGCGGCCGTAGTTGAAGCAGATCATCGGGTACTCCATACCGTTGGCGGCTTCCACCGATTGGGCAACGGGGTAGGGGTAAGGGATGGTGAACTTCGAGTAGGTCTTGATGGTGTGGGCCACGGCCTTCGACGAGTACTTGCGGTACAGGCTGTAGGCTTCCTTGCCGTAGAGGCTCATGCACAGCACCTTCTTGCCTTCCACGTCGGCGGCCATCGCGTCCCATACGAACTTGCGGGAAGAGCCCCAGGCAAAGTCGCGCACGTTGTCGGCTTTGAAGATCCAGGTTTCGGTCTTCGTGCTCTTTCCTTTTTCAGCGGCCTTCGCTTCGGCGAGGGTCACGATCTCCACGGGTTCGGAGGAGGTCTGGGCCTTGTTCCAGCGGGCAAACTGCGCGGGCGTCAGCACCTGCTGCAGGTTCTGGCAGAGGCCGGTAGCGCCTACGATGTGGTCAGCGGGCACGGTCATGGCCACCTTGAAGTTGCCGAAGCCCACGGCGAACTCGCCGCGGCCAGTAAACTGGTGGTTCTGCCAGCCCTGGAAGTCGCTGTACACGCAAAGGCGGGGATACCACTGGGTGATGGTAAAGAGGTGGTTGCCGTCTTCGGGAAAGTATTCATAGCCACCGCGGCCGCCGAGCGTCAGGCGGTCGGGGATCTTGTAGTTCCAGTCGCAGTTGAACACGAACTTCTGGCCCGGCTTCAGCGGCACGGGCAGTTCCACCCGCATCATCGTTTTGTTGATGGTGTAGTGGAGTGTATTGCCGGCGGCGTCGGTGAGCTTGAGGATGTTCACGCCGAGGCCGTTTTCGCCGCGCTGGCGCTCGATGTTTTCGAGCTGGCCCACGGAGGCGTTGCGGGGCATGGCCGAATTGGCCTGGTAGCCGGCATTCTTCGTGGAGCTGTGCTCGTTTTCGTCGAGCTGCAGCCACAGGAACGACAGTACGTCGGGGGAGTTGTTGTAGTAGGTAACCGTTTCGGAGCCGCGGAGGGTGAGGTTCGGCTCGTCGAGGGTGGCGCGGATGTCGTAGTCGGTGCGCTGTTGCCAATACTTCGGCCCGGGAGCGCCGGAGGCCGTGCGGTATTCGTTGGGCGTCGGCATCGTGGTGCCGAGCTGCTCGAACTTGTTGCCGTGGTTGGAGCCCGGGTTGTTCACCGGGTTCTGGGCCCAGACAAAGCCACCGGCCAGGAGCTGGACGCCGCAGGCGATGAGAAGCTTTTTCATGTCGTTCATGTGTTGTATAAGTGTTTAAGGGAGACGCTCAAGCGCCATTTTCAAAGCTAAACTAAAAACCGCCGCCGATACAAACAGCACCCATTCGCGCCGCGGTACGCGCAGCCGCTGCACCAGCAGCCAGCTAAGGAGCAGCACCACACTTACCACTACTACCTGGCCGGCCTCGAGGCCAACGTTGAAGCCGAAGAGGCCCCAGCCGAGGCTCTGCCCCTTCACCAGCATAAAGCGCAGTGTGTTGGCGAAGCCGAGGCCGTGGATCAACCCGAAGAAAAGCGCCAGCACGTAGTTGATGCGCAGGTAGCGCGGCTCGAAGTGGCGCCGGAACAGGTTGCTTGCGGCGGTAAAGACGATGGTGCAGGGAATAAGAAATTCGGTCCAGGACGAGGGCACTTCCACGACGTTGAGGGTGCTCAGCGCAAGGGTGATGGAATGGCCGATGGTGAAGGCGGTGACGAGCACCAGCACCTGGCGCCAGTCGCGGAGCAGGTAGATGGCCGCCAGCACCCATACGAAGAGGAGGTGGTCGAGGGCATCGATGCTCATGATGTGTTCCCACCCGAGGCGGAAATAAAACCCGAAATCGCTCATGTAGTGCAGACGCCTTTTAACGTTTTTTCAAAGGGACGCAGCAAAATAATCCAGAGTTTTGCGGGAAGCAAAAAAAATCCGTCAATGGCGCTCCTGTCGTTTAAATGGCTCGTTCCGGTTCTCGCCGCCTTTTTTCACCCGATGTATGTGAGCGTTACCGAGATCACCCACAACCCACGCGAAAAGCAGCTCGAAGTGAGCTGCAAGCTGTTCGCCGAAGACCTCGAAGACGTGCTGCAGCGCGCTACCCCCGGCCTCGACCTGTCGGCGGAGCCGCAACATGCGCGTAACGACAAACTGGTGGCCGCCTATATGCAGAGAAACCTGTCGCTCTCCGTCGACGGCAAGGCGCAGGCGCTGCACTACCTCGGATTTGAAAAGGAAAAGGAAGCGCTCTATTGCTATTTCGAAGTGCCGGCCATCACGACCGCGCCGCACAAAGTGGACGTGCAGAACGCGCTGCTCTACGACTTTTCTGAAAAGCAGATCAACCTGGTACATGTAACGGTGAATGGGAAACGCCAGAGCACGAAGCTGGATTATCCCAATAAAGGGGTGAGCTTCAGTTTTTAACGGCCCCCTGTCCCCCGGAGGGGGCACTCAGATCGGTTCCTCTTTTCTTACCGGAAATGTTCCCAAAGTTGCCTGATACAAAAGCCCCGCCATTGGCGGGGCTTTTAAATTTCAGAATATTGAGCGTTGACAATTGAAAAATTGTCGAACAACGTGATGAATCCACAAGGAAGACAGGTTCCAACCTATGTGCCCCCTTCGGGGGACAGGGGGCCAGGCTCTTCGTCGGTCTTCACCAGCACCTTGTCGATCCGGTGGCCGTCCATGTCGATGATCTCGATGTGGAAGTCGCGCCAGTAGAGGGTGTCGCCGGTGTGGGGAATGCGCTCCAGCTCGTGGAGGATGCAGCCCGCCAGGGTGTCGAACTGGAATTCGTCGTCGAGGTAGTCGGTCTTGTCGAAGTAGGAGAGGAAGTCGTAGAAGTTGATCTGTGCATCCACCAGGAAGCTGCCGTCCTCGCGGCCGATGATCGCGTAGTCTTCTTCATCGCCCATCTCCGGCATGTCGCCGATGATGGCTTCCATGATGTCGCTGAGGGTGATCATGCCCAGCACGGAGCCGTATTCGTCCACGATGAAGGCCGCGTAGTTTTTGGTGGCGCGCAGCTTTTCCATCACCTGGTAGGCCGAGTTGTTGTTGGGCACGAACAGCGCCGGCTTCATCAGCGTGCGCAGGTTTTCCAAGTTGGAAAGGTCGTTGGCTACGTAGAGGTCCTTGATCGAGACGATGCCTTTCATGTTGTCGATATCGCCTTCGCACACCGGGTAGATAGAGTGGGGTTCTGCGATGATCCGCTCGCGCACCTGCAGTTCGGGGTCGGTGAGGTCAAACCAGGCCATATCGCTGCGGTGGGTCATCAGCGAGGTGATGTTGCGGTCGCCAAGGTGGAAGATGCGCTCGATCATCTCGCGTTCTTCTTCCTCGATGGTGCCGGCCTCGGTGCCTTCGCTGATGATGGCCTTGATCTCTTCCTCCGTAACGGTGTCGTCGGACACGGTGCGGATCTTAAAAAGCTTGAAGAAGCCGTTGGAGGTTTTATTGAGGAGCCACACGAAGGGGTGGGTGATCTTGGCAAAAATGCGCATTGGCTTGGCCATCAGCTTGGCGATGGTCTCGGCGCGCTGCAGGCCGATGCGTTTGGGGATCAGCTCGCCGAACACGATCGACAGGAAGGTGACGACGATCACCACCATCGTGGTGGACAGCCCTTTGGCGTAGGGGCGCAGGGTGTCGAAGCGTTCGAGCCAGGGTTGGAGATAAGCGCCGAAGCGCTCGCCGGAGTACACACCGGTAAGGATCGCGATGACCGTGATGCCGATCTGGGCGGCGGAGAGAAAAATTTCCGGGTTCATGGAAAGGTCGAGAGCCGAACGGGCGCGGGCGTCGCCTTTTTCAGCGGCCGACTCCAGGCGGGGCTTCCGGGCGGAAACCAGCGCGATCTCCGACATCACGAATAATCCATTCAACAAAATCAGTCCCAGCAATATGAATATTTCCATCTACGGCTCAGTTATAGTAGCAGCGGTAAAGCTACCGGTTTTTGAGCAAAGACAAGGCCACAGCGCCTCCCGGTAGCTCTGCCGCAGCGGGCGCGGAAATGCGCCGTTTTACCGTATTTCTGCGGGGCGGACCGGACAAAAGGGGCAACTTTGCGCCAAGTCTGCTCGAAACCATGCTCGCAAGAACCCGTTTGCCTAAAACCCTCCTTTGGGTCATCAACCTGTTGTTCATCTACCTCGTGCTTTTTACGGGGATGCGGATGCTCATGCTGGCCCTGTTCAAGCCGGCGGCCGTTTCGGTGCACGACCTGCTGCCTTCCTTTTTCCTGGGTTTGCGTTTCGACCTTCGCTGGATCGCCCTCGTGCTGGCGCCCATCGTGCTGCTGAGCCTCTGGCCCCGCCTGTCGCCTTTTTATGCCGAGCGGAACAAGAAGCTCTGGACCTGGTACCTGGCAGCCATGACCTTTTTCATCGTCTTTTTCTTCGCGGCTGACTTCGGCTGCTTTGCCTATAACCAGAACCGCCTGGGCGCGTCGGCGCTCAACTTCGCGGAAGACGCCAGCATTTCGGCCCGCATGCTCTGGCAATCCTATCCCATCGTGTGGATGGTGGGTGGCCTGGTGGTGGCCGTGCTGTTCCTGCGCTGGATCTTCTGGCGCACCCACTTCTACGTGGTGTCGCGTACCGAAGGCCGCGGCATTCCCTACCGCCGCAAGTGGATCGGTGCCGGACTGCTGGTGCTCGGCTTCTTCGGGTATGGGAGCCCCTCGGCCACGCCGTTGCAATGGAAGGCCGCCTTTGGCCTGCATGATTCCTTCCGCGCCTTCCTGGCGCTGAACCCGCTGCAGAATTTCTTTACCACCCTGCGCTTCCGCAAGCCGCAATCCAACGAAGGCGCGGCACGCGCCGCCTTTCCTGTGCTGAAAGACTGGATGGGCCTGCAAAACGACGGTTTTTACTACCAGCGTCCGCAGGCCGGCCATGCCGGCAGCCGCCCCAACGTGGTGCTGGTGGTCTGTGAATCGTTCAGCATGTATAAAAGCAGCCTCAGCGGCAACCCGCTCAACACCACGCCCTATGTAGCCGGGATGGCACAGGAGGGACTTTTCTTCGACCGCTGCTTTTCGCCGCACTTTTCCACCGCCCGCGGCCTTTTCGCCACGCTCACCGGCACGCCCGACGTGCAGCTGTCGAAGTTCTCCACCCGCAACCCCGAAGCGCTCGACCAGCATACCATCGTCAACGACTTTGCCGGCTACGAGAAGTTTTACTTCCTCGGCGGCGACGCCTCGTTCAACAACTTCCAGGGCCTCGTGCAGAATATCGGCGGGGTTCGGATGATCACCGAAGGCCAGTTTAAAAAGGCGCCGGTGAATGTATGGGGCATCTCCGATAAGGACCTGTTCCTGGAAGCTGACCGCGTACTGGGCGCGCAGCAGAAGCCGTTCTTCGCCATCATCCAGACTGCCGACAACCACCGTCCCTTCACCATTCCGCAGGGCGAGACCGGCTTTCAGTCGCTCTCGGTACCGCTCGATACCCTGAAGAAATACGGGTTTGAATCCGAGGCCGAGTTCAACGCCTTCCGCTACTCCGACCATTGCATTAAAACCTTCATGGAAGCCGCGCGCAAGCAGCCTTATTTCGATAATACGGTGTTCGTATTCGTGGGTGATCACGGTGTGTCGGGCAATGCGGCCGCGGTGTACGGCGCCGACTGGGACCGCCTGCGCCTCACCGACGAGCACGTGCCGCTGCTTTTTTATGCCCCGAAGCTGCTGAAGGCCGAGCGCCGCCACGAGGTAGTGTCGCAGATCGACGTGCTGCCCACGGCTGCGGGCATCGCCGGCATTCCCTACACCAACACGACACTCGGCCGCGATCTCCGCGGACCGAAGAGCCGCGACTATGCGTTCATCATCTACCACGACGGCTTCCAGATCGGCATGGTGACCGATTCCTTCTATTACACCCGCAACCTGCACCTGCAACGCGACGAGCTGACGACGCTGCCGGGCTACGCTCCCCTCAGCGCCCGTCAGAGCGACTCTCTGCGCCGCCATATGGCGCCGGTGACGGAAGGATTTTACGAGACGGCGCGGTGGATGCTGCTGAATAACAAGAAGGCATATGTGAAGCATTGACCTCACCGCCGGTGGTTGAGAAAGGCCGCAGATTTTTATGATTTTTTAGGATGGACGCAGGTACCCGTTTGCGCGCGTGAGCAAAATCATAAACAATCTTAATTGATCTGCGTGTGCCGCTTGCGGTACCCGCGTTCTTTCTCTATAGCCGCTTGCGGCCTATTTTCGCATCATGGACGACGAGTTTTTCATGCGGCAGGCACTGGCCCAGGCGCAGCGGGCCTTCGACGACGAGGAGGTGCCCGTGGGCGCCGTGGTGGTATTGGGGGGAAAGATCATTGCGCGCGGGTACAACCAGGTGGAGCGGCTCAACGATTGCACGGCGCATGCAGAAGTGATTGCATTGACCTCGGCGTTTTCCTACCTCGGCAGCAAATACCTCCCCGAAGCAGCGTTGTACGTGACCGTTGAGCCCTGCCTCATGTGCGCCGGCGCCCTTTACTGGAGCAAAATCGGCCGCGTGGTGTTCGGTACTACCGATGAGAAGAACGGCCACCGCCGCGTCACCGGCGACAACTCACCCTTTCATCCGAAAACCGTTGTGGAATACGGCGTGCTGGCCGACGACTGCCGGGCCCTGATGAAGGAATTTTTCGCCCGCCGCCGCTAGCGCTTACATTGCTGGCTTACGCAAACGGACACTTCGGCTACACTCAGCGTTAGTTTGCGGGCCCGGCGCTGTACGTTGACGCCACTTCGGGCTCCAGAACTTTTGGTACTGCCGTACATTTGTGTCACAAAACCCAATTGTTATGGCATTTACCCTTCCTGCACTTCCCTATGCACACGATGCACTGGAGCCGCATATCGATACCCAGACCATGCAGATCCACCACGGCAAGCACCACCAGGCTTATGTAGATAACCTGAACAAGGCTGTTGCCGGCGGCGAGCACGAAAACAAGAGCCTCGAAGAGCTGGTGCGCAGCGCCGGGTCGATCTCTCCCGCTGTGCGCAACAATGGTGGCGGCCACTGGAACCACTCGTTCTTCTGGACCGTAATCGGCCCTAAAGCCGGTGGACAACCGACGGGCGCCCTGGCCGAAGCCATCACCAAGGCCTTCGGTTCTTTCGACGCATTCAAAGAAAAATTCAACACCGCCGGCGCCACGCGCTTCGGCTCCGGCTGGGCCTGGCTGATCAAGAAAGAAGACGGCTCGCTGGAGGTGACCTCCACCCCGAACCAGGACAACCCGCTGATGGACGTGGCCGAAGTGAAAGGCACGCCGCTGCTGGGCTGCGACGTTTGGGAGCACGCCTACTACCTCAAGTACCAGAACCGCCGCCCCGAATACCTGGCCGCTTTCTGGAACGTAGTGAACTGGAACAAAGTGAGTGAGCTGTACGGTAAGTAATCAGTTGATTAGTCTATCAGATTATTAGTTTATTGGTAAGAGAGTCTGCACAAGCAGACTCTCTTTCGTTTGGGAAAGATGCTGGTTGAACAAAATGGCCCTAACACGAATCAGCGAATGCGCATTTACCAATAGACGAATAGACCATTAGACCATTAGACGCTACTTTTACGGGATGTACGAACGCATGCTCGACAACGTCCGCCGGCGCATCGACCTCAACCCGGAAGAGGAAGCTTTTTTCTGCTCCTTGCTGCACCGCCGCACCGTGCGCAAGCGCCAGTTTCTGCTGCAGGAAGGTGACGTTTGCCGCTATGAATATTTTGTCGACAGCGGCTGCCTGCGGGCGTATACGATCGATGCGAAAGGGGCGGAGCACGTGTTGCAGTTTGCCGTGGAGGACTGGTGGATCGGCGACATGAATTCGTTTATCACCCAAAGCCCGGCACGGCTCGCCATCGATGCGCTCGAAGACAGCGAGGTGCTGTGTATGGACAAGGCTTCCTGGGACCTGCTGTTTGAGCGGGTGCCGAAGTTCGAACGCTTTTTCCGAATCCTGCTCCAGCGTGCTTTCATCACCCTGCAGGAACGCGTGGTGTCGGCCATGAGCGACACTGCCGAGGAGCGGTACCGGCAGTTTCGCGAACGCTATCCGCAGCTCGAGCAGCGGGTGCCGCAACGGCAGATCGCTTCCTATCTCGGCATCACCCCCGAATCGCTGAGCCGCATCCGGAAGCAACGCATGAAATAGGCGCCATCGGTAAAAAGTGCCAGATTTGCCCGTTCCGGGTCCATACCCGGCGGTACTTATCGCGGTACCTTTGCGCCATGAGCAAGGCCGCCATACCGGTTTACGACATCCGCAGCATCGACGATGCGGCACGGCATGGCCTGCTGGCGGCCCGCCTGTCGGACTACCTGCCCCAGCACTACTGGCACCTGCACCATCCACACCGGCATTCGTTTTACCACCTCGTGTTGTTCACCGAAGGAAGCGGAACCCATACCATCGACTTTCAGCGGTTCCCGGTGGAAGTCGGCGGGGCCTATTTCATGGCACCCGGACAGGTGCATGGCTGGCAGTTTGAAGGAACGGTGGAAGGCTACATCGTGCATTTCAACGAAAGCTTTTTCCAGAGCTTCCTGCAAAATGACCGCTACCTGGAGCGCTTCCCCTTTTTCAGCGGCTACCCTGAGCAATGTGTGTGCAAACTCTCCGCGGATCAGTTAAGAGGGGCCGTTGCCCTGTTGGAACGCATCCTGCGGGAAGCAGCGGCTGCCGAAGCCTCTTCCTTCGACCTGGTGCGCCTCTGGCTGCTGGAATATTTCATCCTCGTGGACCGTAGTTGTACGGTAGCCGACAATACCGTGGTGCCGGCCCAGAAGAGCCTCCTGCTGCGCAACTTTCGCCGACTGATCGAGGAGCATTTCATTACACTCCGGTTGCCAAAGCAATACGCCGACCTCCTTTATGTAACGCCCAACCACCTCAACGCCCTGTGCCGCGACCTGCTGGGCAAGACAGCCGGTGAGCTGATCCGCGACCGCGTCCTGCTCGAGGCCAAGCGCCTGCTCATCGGCGCGGGCAGCACCGTGGCGGAAGTAGCCGATCGCCTGCACTTTGAAGACCCGTCTTACTTCAACCGATTTTTTAAGAAATACGAGGGCCAGACGCCCGAGCAGTTTCGCAAACTACAACACTGAAAAACCGAATCGATATGTGTGCCTATAGACAAGATCAAAAACCGCCGCTGATACCGAGCCTACTCAACAACAAATGCACCCGCTGCCGCCGCGGCGACCTTTTCAAATACAAAGGTGCCTTCCGCATCAAGGGCCTGATGACGATGAACGACAAGTGCCCCGTCTGTGGGCAGCCGCTCGACATGGAGCCGGGATTTTACTACGGCACCATCATGATCTCCTACGCCATCGCTGTACTGTTCAGTGTTGTTACGTTCGTGCTGTGGTGGGCCATCATCGGGATGTCGCTACACGACAGCCGCTTCTTCTGGTGGATCGGCGTCAACGCAGTGCTGTTGGGCATCTTGCAGCCGCCATTGATGCGCATCTCGCGTACCGTCTGGCTCTCCTTCTTTGTTCGCTACAGTCCCAACTGGTACAAGGGCGACATCGTGAACCGGTATAACTACAATAAAGACCAGATGGAGAATTGGTAGTTGCCGGATGTCGGATGCCACGTGAGGGGACTGGTTGCGCACCGTATTGATTGATCTGGATCAACGTTATTTCCTGTCCTATGTTAATGGCTGCAGACACTTTCTGCAGCCATTTTTGCATTTGAAAAAACAAGAAAATGGAAACGCTGAAACAAAAGATTGAGCATCTGAACGCACTGATCCTCGAAGGCAAGGCCATGGAAGGCTTCGAGCTCTATTACGATGATGAAGTAGTGATGCAGGAGAACGAAACCGCGCCCACCGTAGGCAAGGACGCCAACCGCACCCGTGAGATCGAATTCTTCGGAGCCATCACGGAGTTCCGTGGTGCATCGGTACGGGATGTGGCCGTGGGTGACAACGTCACCATGGTGACCTGGAAGTACGATTATACGCACAAAGATTGGGGTGTACGCAACTACACGCAGGTGGCCGTGCAACATTGGCAAGACGGAAAGATCGTGCGGGAGCAATTCTTCTACAGCCCCTCCTGACCTCACCGAAAGCGAGGAATAAAAAGCCCGGATCGCAATGCGATCCGGGTTTTTGTGTGAATTGAAAATAGAAATGTTGCGACCCATATGAAGCCGAACTAGGTGCCCTCCTCGGGGGACAGGGTGCTAGGGCACCGGGTCGTAGCCCGATCCGCCCCAGGGATGGCAGCTACCGACGCGCTTCAGCGTTAGCCAGAAACCCTTGAAGACGCCGTGCTTGCGGAAGGCCTCGAGGCCGTATTGGGAGCAGGTGGGCGTGTAGCGGCAGGAGGGGCCCAGCCAGGGCGAGATCACTTTCTGGTAGATGCGGATGAGCGCGATGAAGGGCAGGGCGAGGATCCTAGTGAGCAACTTCATGGCTTTTCTTTTGGAGGTGCCGCAGACTTTTGCCTACAGCCGCGTGGATGACAGCAAAGGTAGGAAGGGTCTTGTCCACGAACACGAAAAACAGCTCACCGTGGAGCTCACGGCCGTGCACCGCTTCCAGCAGCTCGGGCTTCTGGAGGCGGTAGGCTTCGCGGAGCAGCCGCTTGACGCGGTTGCGGTCGTGGGCCCGCTTGAAGTGCTTCTTGCTGCAGGTAAACCCGGCCTGCAACCCGGGCTCTGCAGCCCCTGCCGTCCAGCGATGCCATACGAGCACCGGGAACACCGAAAAGCGCTGCCCACCGCGGAAGAGGGCGTCGATGGCCTTGCGGCTTTTGAGCTTTTCGGTGGCAGGAAGTCCGAAGCGTTTCATTTTGGAAATATTCGAAGATGTAATGCAAAATAGCCCCGTGAGGGGCTATTTGTGTATACGTTCGACGCGTTACGCGTGGATTACTTGAGTTTGCGCTCGTCGCTGACGGTCAGCTTGTGGCGACCTTTGGCGCGGCGGCTGGCCAGAACCTTACGGCCATTAGCGGATTGCATGCGCTTGCGGAAGCCGTGAACGGTCTTACGACGGCGGTTATGGGGTTGAAATGTACGTTTCATATCAGTTTCTTTACCTTTTTTTTAAATGAGCCTGGGGAGAACCAGACGGATTTTCGATCGCTGCCTACAGGTCACCACACCCGTGGGCTTTGTGAAAGGACCGCAAAAGTAAGAAAAATGTCTGATCTCTGATCCCTGATTTCTGATTTATTTGTGAGCGACTTCCCAATTCCCGTCCGACCCCTGGCATCCGGCATCAGAGATCCTGGGTACCGAACGTGTCTCCCTGTTTGATGTCGCCGGTTTCGAAGCCTTTCTTGAACCAGCGCATGCGCTGCTCGGAAGTGCCGTGGGTGAAGCTTTCCGGTACGGCATAGCCCTGGGCCTCCTTCTGCAGGCGGTCGTCGCCGATGGCGTTGGCGGCGCGCAGCGCTTCCTCGATGTCGCCTTCTTCCAGGTAGCCTTTGCCCTTCTGGTAGTGCGCAAACACACCGGCATAAAAGTCAGCCTGCAGCTCCATGCGTACCGAATACTGGTTGTACTCGGCCTCGCTGAGCTGGCGCCGGGCGCGGGCCATCTTTTCGGAAGTGCCCATCAGGGTCTGGATGTGGTGCCCCACCTCGTGCGCTACCACATAGGCCATGGCAAAGTCGCCCCCGCCGCCGAAGCGGCTGCGGAGCTCATCGTAAAAAGAAAGATCCACGTACAGTTTCTGGTCGGCCGGGCAGTAGAAGGGGCCCGTTTGCGCGCTGGCGTAGCCGCAGCCACTCTGGGTGGAGCCGCTGAACAGCACAAGCGTAGGGGCCGGGTAGGTTTCGCCGGCTCGGCGGAAAATGTCTCCCCAGGTGTCTTCGGTGTCGGCCAGCACCACCTTTACAAAGCGCGACAATTGGTCCTGCGCCGCGCGCTGCTCCTGCGTGGCGGGCTGCTGTCCGCCCGGGACGGGCATTTGCTGGCCGGTGCCGCCACCGCCACCCCCGAGTAAAAAGTTGAGTACGAGGGCGATCACGCCCAGGATACCGCCGCCTGCAGCAATCGATCCGCCGCCGATACCGCGCCGGTCTTCTACATTGCCGCTCTCACGCCTGCCTTGCCATAACATAGTCTGAAGTTTAAAGTATTGTTTCTAAAAACGTGCCGGGAGACGGGGGGTGCCGGTTTCCGGTTTCCAGTTTTGGGTTTCCGGTTCGCCGTTGCCAGGCATCAGTCCTTCGGCAACTAGTAACTGGTAACCGGCCACTCCTCACACTTCCGGCAGCGTGGCCCAGTTAAATCCATCCCGTGCAATGAGCGCTTCCGCGTCTTCCGGGCCCCAGGAGCCGGGGGTATAGTTGGGGAAGTCCACCGGTGGCTTATGGCCCCAAACCTCCATGATGGGCTGGATCGCTTTCCAGGCTGCCTCCACCTGGTCGGCGCGCATAAACAGGGTCGGGTTGCCCTCGATGACGTCCTGCAGCAGGGTTTCGTAAGCTTCAGGCTGGCAGTCTTCCTCGTCGCGGGAGGCGTAGCTGAACACCATATCCACGGGCCGGAGCGTCATGCTGGGCCCGGGTTGCTTGGCCTGGAAGCGCAGGCGGATGTCCATTTTCGGCGCGATGCCGATCACGAGGCGATTGGGCCGCCAGGTGTGGGCCGCCTCATCGGGAAAAGCATAGTCCGGCGCCGGCCTGAACTGAACGGTAATGAGCGTTTCCTTGGCCGCCAGCGTCTTTCCGGTGCGCACGTAAAAAGGCACGTCCTTCCAACGCCAGTTGTCCACATAGAATTTCACTGCTGCGAAGGTTTCCACGTTCGACTGCGGGTCGACGGCTTTTTCCTGGCGGTAGCCGGCGGCCTTTTTGCCCTTGCTCCACCCGGGTCCGTACTGGCCGCGCACGGCGTAACGGTGCACGTCTTCGGGCCGCATGTGGCGCAAGGCCTGCAGCACATCGAGTTTCTTGTTGCGGATCTCGTCCGCCTCGAAGGAAATGGGCGCTTCCATGGCCACCATACACAGCATCTGCAGCACGTGGTTTTGCACCATGTCGCGCAGGGCGCCGGAGCTTTCGTAATAGGAGCCGCGGCTTTCGATGCTTACCGTTTCGGCCGCCGTGATCTGCACGTGGTCGATGTAGTTGGCGTTCCAGATGGGCTCGAAAAGGGCATTGGCGAAGCGGAGGGCAAGGATGTTCTGCACGGTTTCCTTGCCCAGGAAGTGGTCGATCCGGTAGATCTGCTCTTCGCGGAATAGCTTTCCCAGCATCACGTTGAGCTCCTGGGCGCTGGCCAGGTCGTGTCCGAAGGGTTTTTCAAACACCATCCGGCTGCGCTTAGGGTCGTGGCAGAGCCGGTGGCCATGGAGGCGCTTGGCGATGACCGGCGCCAGCTGCGGGGCTACCGAAAGGTAAAAGATGATCTGCGACTCTTTGCCGTGTTCCTCCTGGAACGCCTTCCAACCCGCAGCCATTTCCTTATACGATTTGTCGCTGTTGAGGTCATGGGTCTGGAAAGTGATATTCTTCGAAAATTTCGACCAATACTTGGTGGTCAGCTCCGATCGGCGGGCGAATTCCTTGATGCTTTTGCGCATCTGTGCCCGGTAGGTGCTTTCCTCGATCTTGGAGCGTCCTACGCCCACAATCGTAAATGGGCCCGGCAGGTAGCCGTCGATGTAGAGATTGAACAGCGCCGGGATCAGCTTTCGATGCGCAAGGTCGCCGGTTCCACCGAAGATGTAGATGAGCGTGGGTGCCATGGGGAAGAAGTTTGTGGTTTGTGGTTGGTAGTTTGTAGTTGGGCAACTTCCTGGTTTGATTACGACAAAACCCAAGCTACAAACCCCGGCTGTTTTATTCGTCTTTATGCCATTCCGTGTGGAAGACCCCTTCCCGGTCGGTGCGGCGGTAGGTGTGGGCGCCGAAGTAGTCGCGCTGCGCCTGGATAAGGTTAGTAGGAAGGCGCTCGCTGCGCCAGGCATCGAAGTAGGCGAGGGCGCTGCTCAGGCCCGCTAAGGGGATGCCCGCGCCGACGGCCTGGGCGATCGTGCTGCGGAGACCCTTTTCGCGGGGTCCCAGCCATTCGGCGATCGCGGGGTGCAGCAGGATGCTCGCCGCGTCCGCGTTTTCGGCGAACACCTGCTCAAAGAGGGGCAGCAGGCCCGAGCGGATGATGCAGCCCGCCTTCCACACCTGTACCACCGCGCGCATCGGGATGTGCAGCCCGTAGGCCTTCGAAGCTTCACGGAGCAGGCTTAATCCCTGTGCATAGGCGATCACGAAAGCAAAGCCAAGCGCGTCTTCCAGCTCCTGCTCGTTTACGGTCAGTTTAGTACCGGTGCGCGGGTAAAGCCGGGCCGCCGCGGCGCGTTGTTCTTTGTACACCGACAGGTCGCGGAGGGCCACGGCCGTGTCGATCGTGGGAACGGAAACGGGAATATCCATCGCGTCCTGAGAGGTCCATTTACCGGTGCCCTTGGAACCCGCCTGGTCGAGGATCTTGTCTACCAGCTGCAAATGGTTGGGGTCGTTCTCATCCACCACGCGGAAGATCTCGCCGGTGATCCCCACCAGGTAGGAGCGGAGGGCGCCTTCGTTCCAGCGGTTGAAAAGATCGGAGAGGCGTTGGTTATCGTAGCCGGCGCCGCGGTGCAGGAGGTCGTAGGCCTCGCTGATCAGCTGCATGAGGGCGTACTCGATGCCGTTGTGCACCATTTTCACGTAGTGGCCGGCAGCGTCGCGGCCCATATAGGCCACGCAGGGCTGGTCGCCGGCGCGGGCAGCCACCGATTCGAGGATGGGACGGAGGTAGCGGTAGGCTTCCTCGTCGCCGCCGGGCATCATGCTGGGACCGAGGCGTGCGCCGAGCTCGCCGCCCGAAACGCCCATGCCGAAAAAGTGGATCCCCTGCGGCTGCAGCTGTCGGATGCGCGCCTGGGTGTCTTTGTAATACGAGTTGCCGCCGTCGATGAGGATGTCGCCCTCCCGGAGGTGGGGCAACAGGTTGGCAATAACTGCGTCGACAGGCTTGCCGGCCGGCACGAGCATCATGATCTTGCGGGGACTTTTGAGGGCGGCGGCAAAAGCGGCGATATCGGTCACGCCCTTCACCGTGCTGCCGGGGCGGGCGGCCTCTTCCAGCGCGCGGGCCCGTTCTTCTTTCAGGTCGAAGCCGATCACCGAATAGCCCTGGTCGGCGATGTTGAGCAGCAGGTTGGAGCCCATCACGCCGATGCCGATCATGCCGAAGTCGAATGTTCCTTCCATAGGGTGACTAAGGTAAGGCGGGGCCAAAAAGAAATCTTTAGCCAGATGGTTAAGGCGATGAAGAGAAAGAAGGTTCGGAACCGCTAAGAAAAGAAGTGAATAAGCGTTTCGCGAAGGAATACGTTAACGGCCCCGCCAAAGGGGGGCCGTTCGATTGAAGTTTGCTTAGCGTACCAACTTCTTTTCTTATTCTCTTTGCGGTTCCGAACCTTTTTCTACTTTGTATTCTTTCCCGCGCAGCTTACTGCTTCGCCTTTACGCTGTCCACTCCGCTTTGGGGGCGTGCCTGCTCCGGGCGGGGCGGGCGCGGCGGCGGTACGGTGGCCGGCTCCACCTTGCCGCCGTGGCAGGTAAAACAGGTAACCATCAGCTTTGTATCCAGCTTTTTCGGATCGCCCGCTTCTTCGAAATACTTGTTGTTGATCTTGTTGGTCATCGTCATCATCTCGCGGGCCACGAGCTTGTGCTTGTTGGCATCGGAGGCAAAATCCCACACCCGGGTGGAGTCGTTGCGCACGTGGCAGAAGTTGCAGCGCTGGCCGAGGGCGGCGGAAAAATGGTGCATGACGCTGTCCATCTGCTCGTGGGTGATGTTCTTGGGCAGGATCTTGAGGTTCTTGTACTTGGGCTCCTCGCCGTGGATGGTAAAGGAAAGGGCCAGCACACCGGCTACCACGGCGCCGGCAAGGATCGTTTTCTTCATAACGGGGTATTCCAGCCCAATTTATAGAATTCTGTGGTTAACCATCGTTAACAAAATGGACTGCCGGTATTTGGCTACCTTTGCGCCACCTAAGAATCAGAGTAAAATGGGTAAACTGGCTGAAGAATTCAACGACTACCGGGCGAAAATGAACGAGGTGATTCTTTCCAAGAACAACCTCGTGATGAAGCGCCTCTGGAACCTCGATACCAACACCTACGAAAAGGGCGCCCTGGATGTGAAGACCAAAGAGCTCCTCGGCCTCGTAGCCTCCATGGTGCTCCGCTGCGACGACTGCATCAAGTACCACGTGGGCAAGTGCCACGAGAACGGCGTGACTACCGAGGAACTGTATGAAGTGTTCGCCGTGGCGAACATCGTCGGTGGAACGATTGTGATCCCGCATACGCGCCGCGCCGCTGAGTATTGGGAAGAACTGATTTCTGAATAAGTAAAAAGGACAACCGCTGTTGTCCGAGCTCATAGCAATGGAAACGACTACCGTAGAAAGACCGCAACTTTCCCCTAAAGATTTCGCCACGGACCAGGAAGTCCGCTGGTGCCCGGGCTGCGGCGACTACTCCATCCTGGCCCAGGTGCAGAAAGTAATGCCCACGATCGGTGTGCCCAAAGAGGACATTGTGATCGTGTCGGGCATCGGCTGCTCTTCGCGCTTTCCCTATTACATGAACACCTACGGGATGCACTCGATCCACGGCCGCGCCACCGCCATCGCCTCCGGGCTGAAGGCTGCGCGCCCGGAGCTGAGCGTGTGGATCGTTACCGGCGACGGCGACGGGCTTTCCATCGGCCTCAACCACACGATGCACCTCATGCGCCGAAACTTCGACGTGAACGTGCTGCTGTTCAACAACCAGATCTACGGCCTTACCAAGGGCCAGTATTCGCCGACCTCCGAAGAGAACAAGGTGACCAAGTCGACCCCCATGGGCTCGATCGACCACCCTTTCAATCCGCTGGCGGTGGTGCTGGGCGGCGATGCCACCTTCGTGGCCCGTTCCATGGACCGCGATCCGAAGCACCTGCAGGCGATGCTCCTCCGTGCCCACGGGCACCACGGCACCTCCTTCCTGGAGATCTACCAGAACTGTAACATCTTCAACGACGGCGCCTTCGAAATCTTTACTGAGAAGGGCAGCAAGCCGGAAGAAGCGCTGTTTCTCGAAAACGGAAAGCCGCTCGTCTTCGGCGCCACGCAAAACAAGGGCATCCGTCTTAACGGCCTGCGCCCCGAAGTGGTAACGCTGGGCGAAGGCTACAGCGCCGACGACCTCTGGATCCACGATGAAGGCGACCTGCTGAAAGCGCAGCTCCTGACTCGAATGTTCGACGACCCGAAAGCCGACCACCACCTGCCGCGTCCCTTCGGCGTGTTTTACTCGGTGGAGCGCCCCGTATACGAAGACATGATGGCCCTGCAAATCGAAGACGCCAAGGCCCGTAAAGGCGCTGACCTCGACAAGCTGCTCCGCGGCAACGAAGTCTGGAATATTGTATAAGTACGGTAGAAAATAATTCAAAGGCCGGGCAACGCCCGGCCTTTTTTTGTGGTCATAGGAGCAAAAAACTAACCCCGTATGAAAAAACTCCTTGGCATTGGTGCCCTTTTCCTGACGATACTCGCTTCCTGCGACAAGCCCGTCGTTGGTGACCATTTCATCACCCGCGGGGTCCTGCTTTATTTCCGCGACAGCGCCACGGGCGCCGTGCTCATCGGGCGCAGCGGGCAGCCGTTTCACCCCGACTCGGTGACGGTAGTTGCCGACGCCTCCAACGCCGCCGCCAACTATCCGTCTCACTATGCCCAGGATCCCGACACCGCCGGCAAGTACGGGGTGCACTTCGGGTACATCACCCAAACTGTTCCGGACGGCGTCAATGACCTGGGGCCGTATGCGTTCGACCAGACTTATTACATCCGGTTCAAGGCGGCCGATTTGGATACAGTGCGCTTCGAAAAAGCGGCAGGCGCTGATGTGCGGTTTTCCTGGAATGGGCGCTTTGTCGCCAACCTGCCGCCGAATGTTGCCGACACCACAGTGAACGTGCTCAAATAAAAAGATGCGTCCGCCAACTGGCGGACGCATCTTTTATCAGTAGTAAACGGAGTCTTTACACGGCCCCGGTAAATTGTCGGAGAAACCGCACGTCGTTTTGCGAATACAGGCGCAGGTCGTTCACGTTATAGCGGATCTGGGTGATACGCTCCACGCCCATGCCGAAGGCGTAGCCGGTGTATTTGTTGGAATCGATGCCGCAGTTTTCCAGCACCTTCGGGTGCACCATGCCGCAGCCCATGATCTCCACCCAACCGGTGTGCTTGCACAGGTTGCAACCCGAGCCGCCGCAGATCGTGCAGGTTACATCCATTTCAGCCGAGGGTTCAGTGAAAGGGAAGTAGGAGGGGCGGAAGCGAACCTTGATGTCGGATCCGAACATTTCTTTTACGAAGAAATAGAGCGTTTGCTTCAGGTCGGCGAAGGATACGTGCTCGTCGATGTACAGCCCTTCCACCTGGTGGAAAAAGCAGTGCGCGCGCGCCGAGATCGTTTCGTTGCGGTATACACGTCCCGGGCAGATGATGCGGACAGGCAGTTGTCCCTTTTGCATCTCGCGGATCTGAACGTTCGACGTATGCGTTCGCAGGAGCCAGTCGGGATTCTGGTGGATGTAGAAGGTATCCTGCATGTCGCGCGCGGGGTGGTTCTCGTGCAGGTTCAGCGCGGTGAAGTTGTGCCAGTCGTCCTCGATCTCGGGACCATCGGCCACCGAAAAGCCAAGGCGCTGGAAGATGGCGATGATGCGCTGGCGCACGAGGCTCAGTGGGTGACGCGAACCAGCCTGCAGGGCGTCGCCGGGCAGGGTAGGGTCCTGGCCGGTAATTTCGGCCGCGCCATTGCTTTCCAGCCGCTCGCGGGCGCTTTCGAAGCGGCCTTCCGCAAATACCTTGAAGTCGTTGAGCACCTGCCCGAATTCCTTTTTGCGCTCGTTGGGAACGTTGCGCATCTCGCCCATAAGGCTCTTTACGAGGCCCTTGGTGCCCAGAAAGCGGATCCGGTAGGCTTCCAACTGCTGCGTGTTGTCCAGCTCGGTGCTTTCAATCTCTTGCCTGTAATCGTTGATCTGTTGCAGGATGGCTTCCATGGCCGCGAAGATACGGCCCATTGCCGACCCATCCCAAGGCGTAGGGAGAAAGGAGCCCCGTCACCATTTCAAACGCACCGACAAGTTGGCAACCCGGCCGTCGATGGGCGCCCAGAGCTCGCGGAAGCGCGGATTTTGGGGGTCGCCGCCGGCCAGCAGGAATTCTTTCCGGCTCTGGCGGTAGTCGAACAGGTTTTCGCAATTGAGTACAAAGGAGAGCTGCCGCCAGTCGTACCGCAGCATGGCCGCCGCCAGCAGGTAGGCGGGTGTGCGGCTCCCATCCTCGCGGTACTGCCGCCCGATCTGTGCCGCTTCGATCCCCGCGCGGAAATGGTCCGAAAATTCATAGGCCAGCACGGCGGCGAACTTGTTGCGGGCGATGAGGGGCTGTTGCGGCTGCGCCGGGTAAAAGCGCCGCTGGGCATCCGTATACGTATAACCCAGGTAGGCCTCCAATTCGTCGATGCGCAGCTGCACATAGGTTTCGGTGCCGCGGGTGAGCAGCGGCTGCGAGGCAGCCATCGTCCAGAGCTGCGGCGTACCCCTGTTTGCCTGCAGCTCCGCCACGTTGCGCACCGAGGTGATAAAGACCGATTGGTTCACCGTCAGGTCGGCCTCGCCGAAGCTGCGGTGGAAGTTGACGTCCATGTTGCCGCCGATGGAGCGTTCGGCCTCGATGGCATTGTTGGTCAGTGCAAAGTAGTCGCGCTCGTCTACATCGCTTTCGAAAACGGTGGGCAGCCGGTAGCCGAGTCCGCCGCCAAGGCGGGCCATCCAGTCCGTAGAAATACGGTACATCAGCGAGAGCCGCGGCAGCACAAATGCCCCGTAGCGGCTGTTGAAGTCGGTGCGTAGCCCGCCTTCGAGGGTCCATTTCGGGTGCAGGCGCCAGTCGTCCTGCACAAACACGCCCACCGTGTTGGAGTTTTCGGCCGGGAGGTGCAGCTGGCCGGAATGGAAAGACTGGCCGGTAAGATTGAGGCCGGCCACCAGGTCATGTTTGGCCGCTTTCACCAGGTAGGAAAATTCCGAATAGTAGGAAAGCTGTTGCGCCTTCAGTGTCACGCCCCCAAAGCTGTTGGCATCAACGGACCGGTCGAACAGGCTGCCGATGGCCTTCAGCGCCAGGCGGCGGCTGTCGCTGATGCGGTATTCCCATTGCAGGTCGCCGGTATGGCGGGCGAGGCGGTTGCGGATGAAAAAAGCGTGTTGCGCATCCGGCGTTCCCTTGATCACCTGGAGGTCGCCGCCGCGGCGGTCTTCGAAGTTGCCGGTGTAACCGATGGAGACGCTGTGACGAGTCGTCGGGTAGAGGTAAAGTGCCGGGTGAACGTTGAGGCCTTCACTTTTTGCCAGGTCTGTATAGCCGTCTCCGTCAACGTCGCGCGGAACCTGCCGGTTGCCGCCGGCGAAAAAAGTAAAGCCGGTCCTGCCGTGGCGCTGCGACAGGTACAGGTGGGCGTTCGACTCGCCCAGCGAGCTTTGGTTGAGCAGCAGTGTCTTTTGCAGGGCACCCTCCGTCGGCCGCTTCGACAGCACGTTCACCATGCCCGAAATGGCGCCGCCGCCATAGAGGGTGGAGGAGGAGCCCTTCACGATCTCGATTTGCTTCAGGTCGAGCGGGGGCAACTGCAGTACCGAGAAGTTGCCGGCGAAGGCGCCGAAGAGCGGCATCCCGTCGCGTAGCAGCTGCGTGTATTTGCCGGGGAGCCCCTGGATCCGCATTTCTACGTTGCCCGACACCGCCGATGCCTGCTGGATCTGGATCCCCGCGATGTCGCCGACCAGGGAGGCGATGTTGCCCGGTTTAATGCCCACTTCCTCGGTCACTTCCTCGCTGCCCAGCACCTCGATCCGCGTCGGCAGGTTTTCAATGCGGCTTTCGGTACGGAAGGATCGTACCACTATTTCCTCTTCCTCGTTCGCATTGCGCAACAGGAAAATGGTGGCGCCATTTGTCAATGTATCGGGGCGCACGGTCTTAGGCTGGTAGCCGGTTGCACTCAATGTCAGCGGCGTGCTGCCGGTAACGACTGTATTCACCCAACCGGCGCTGTCGGCGGCAATCGTACGGGCTCCTTTTTCCGCAACCGTTGCGAAAGGAATGCTTTTGCCGCTATTGCTGTCGGCAACACGGATGCGCCGGTTTTCCTGTGCAAAAGCCGGGAGGGTGAACAGCAGCGACAGGAGCAGGAATGGCCGGGCCATACGAGTGTTTGAGCGGTAAAGCTAAAGCCGCATTCCTTAAGTTTGCCGCAAATTGAAGCGATGTCGGACTACCTGAACCTTGTGGACTTTCTTGAACCGGTCAATACCTCGATACTTTCCGATGACCAGGGGTATCGCGAAGGACAGGTGGGCAAGGTGATCTCCGTTTTTGAAGAGCAGTTTCCCGACCTTGATGCCGCCCAGGTGGTGCTGGTGGGGTGCGGTGAGCAACGGGGCGCCGGCCGGCGCGGGCTCAGCGCTGCGCCCGATGCGGTGCGCGCCGCCTTTTATAACCTGTATTACTGGCACACCGATGTGGGGCTGGCCGACATCGGCAACGTAAAAGCGGGTAATAGCCCTGCCGATACGCAGGCCGCGCTGAAGATCGTGCTGCGCGAGCTGATGGCTATTGGCAAGCGCGTGGTCGTACTCGGCGGCGCCCACGACCTGACGCTGGCGCAGTATTATGCATTTGCCGATGAGAAAAAGACGGTGGAAGCCGTTGGGATCGATGCCGTGGTGGACATTCACATTGACTCGCCGCTGCGGAGCGACAACTTCCTTATGGAGCTGCTGACGGCGGAACCCAACTTCCTGAAGCATTATAACCACCTGGCTTTCCAGAGCTACTATGTGCATCCGCGCATGCTCGAAACCATGGACAAGCTGCGCTTTGACTGTTTCCGCGTGGGCACCGTGAAGGAACACCTTGAAGAGATGGAGCCCGTGATCCGCAACTGCCAGATCCTGACCTTCGACATTTCGGCTTTCGCCAGCGCCTTCGCCCCAGCCACCACGCTGTCGCCCAACGGGCTCAACGGCGAGGAAGCCTGTACCCTGATGCAATATGCCGGTATGAGCCCCGAGCTGCAAAGCCTCGGGATCTACAACTTCCAGCCCGAGAAGGACCGCGACGGGCTCACGGCCCAGCAGATCGCGCACATGCTTTGGTATTTCGTGGATGGCTGCAGCCGCGGCAATCGCGAAGTGCCGCTCAGCGACCGCGATTCGTTCAACGAATTTCACACGTTGTTCGCGGAGGTGGATACCGTATTTCTGCAAAGCAAGCGCACCGGCCGCTGGTGGATGCAGCTGCCCGACCAGCAATTCATCGCTTGCTCCTACAAGGATTACCAGCAGGCCAGCAACAACGATATTCCCGAACGTTGGCTGCGCGCGCAGGAGCGACCGTGAGGCCTGCTGCCTTTGAATAATAAATAACGTTTATTGAATATTAAATAAGGAGCATCGCCCTGGACCGGGAGATTCTCCTTATTCATTTGGTACGATTCAACAGACATTATTTGTTGCGCGAAAGCGCATCGCGAATCTCCATCAGCAGCTTTTCCTGCAGGGAATATTCCGGAGGTTTGGGTGCGTCAACGGCGGGAGCGTCCTTGCGGCGCTTCATGCGGTTGATGCCCTTGATCACCAGGAACAGCACCAGCGCAACGATCAGGAAGTTGAGCACGGCCGACACGAATTTGCCCCACTTTACCGCTCCCCAGGAGAGTTGCTCGATGTCGCTGAGGTGCGCCGCCTGCAGCGCCGGCGTCAGGATGAGCGGTGTGATAATGTTCTCCACCAGCGAGGTGACAATGGCGCCGAAAGCGGCACCGAGGATAACGGCAATAGCCAGGTCGACTACATTTCCCTTTAAGGCGAACTCTTTGAATTCTTTTACAAAGCCCATAAAGAACGGTTTTGGTTTAAAAAATTTGATATTGCTAATATAGCGAAACAATCCCGGTGCGCTTACACGGCACCGGTAAAAACAAAGGGCCTCCGCGATGGAGGCCCTTCCTGTAATAATACGGATCGATTACCAGATGCGGATCCGGGCTTCCGGAGCCTTGTACATGGGCTCGCCGGGCTGGATGTTGAAGGCCGCGTACCAGGCGTCCATGTTCACCACAGGGCCGTTGGCGCGGTACTCGCCGGGCGAGTGCGGGTCGGTGAGCACCTGCTGGGCCAGCGCTTCGGGAGTGGAATTGCTTCGCCATACCTGGGCCCAGTTCAGGAAGAAGCGCTGCTGCGGCGTGAAGCCGTCGATCTTCTTGCCGTCTTTGAACTGCTTCGTTTTGGTAAATGCCTCGTAAGCGATGCTGAGACCGCCGAGGTCGGCGAGGTTCTCGCCGAGGGTCAGCTTGCCGTTCACGTGCACGGTGTCGAGCACGGTAAAGCCGTTGTACTGGGCTACTACCTGGTCAGCGCGCTCCTTGAACAGGTCGGCGTCGGCCTTTGTCCACCAGTCGCTCAGGTTGCCGCTGGCGGCATACTGGCGGCCCGAGTCGTCGAAGCCGTGGGTAATCTCGTGGCCGATTACGGCTCCGATGCCGCCGTAGTTGATGGCATCGTCGGCCGCGAAGTCGAAGAAGGGAAACTGCAGGATGCCGGCGGGGAAGGCGATCTCGTTGTTGCTCGGGCTGTAGTAGGCATTGATCGTGGGCGGCGTCATACCCCACTCGGTGCGGTCAACGGGCTTACCCATGCGGCCCACCATCTCGTTGTAGCGCCATTGTGCGGCGTGGCGCACGTTGCCCAGCAGGTCGCCCTTGTCGATGCTGATGCTGCTGTAGTCCTTCCATTTATCGGGGTAGGCGATTTTTTTGGCGAAGGCGTTGAGCTTCTCCAGTGCGCGGGTCTTCGTGGCCTCGCTCATCCACGAAAGACCGCGGATGCGACCGGCGAAGGTTTCCTGCAGGTTGTTTACCAGGTCGAGCATGCGTTGCTTGGCCTGCGGCTTGAAGTAGCGGGAAACATAGAGCTGGCCGAGCTGGTCGCCGAGCTGCTGGTCTACGAGGCCGCTTACAAACTGCCAGCGGGGCGTCATCTCTTTCTGGCCGCTGAGCACCTGGCGCAGCTTGAAGTCCTGCGTGCGGAAGTCGGTGCTGAGGTAGGCCGCCGTGTTGTTCAGCGTGTTCCACTTCAGGTAGGTCTTCCAGTCGTCGATGGGTAAGGCGGAGAGTAACACGTCTACCGTGCGGAGGTAGTTGGGATTGCTCACGATCACGCTGTCGGCGCCTTTAATGCGCGCCTGGTCCAGCATCCAGCCCCAGTCGATGCCGGGGGTAAGCAGGGCGAGGTCTTTTACCGCGTATTTGTTGTAGCTCTTGTACGGATCGCGCAGCTCCACGCGGGCGTATTGCGCCTTAGCTAGGGCCGTTTCGATGCGCAGCACCGCGTCTGCGTGACGGGCGGCCGTAGCGGCATCTTCACCGATCAGTCCGAACATCTTACCCACGTGGTCGCGGTAGGCATTCCGGATGGTGGTGCTGCGGTTGTCGTTCTTCAGGTAATAGTCGCGGTCGGGGAGCGTGATGCCGCCCTGGCCGATGGAAGGAATGTATTGCTCCACCTTTTTGCGGTCCTGGCCCACACTGGCCGACAGCAGGCCGCTGCCCATGCCCTGGGTGCGCTCCAACTGAAGTTCTTTGAGGAAGTCGCTGGCCGAGCCGATGGCGTCTATGCGCTGCAGGTCTTCTTTGATGGGTGTCCAGCTCAGGGTTTCCAGGCGCAGCGTATCCATGCCGCTGAGGTAGAAGTCGCCCACCTTTTGCAGCTTCGGATCCGCGCTGTTCTTGCCGGCTTCCTCCAGCAGCGTGCGGAGGCGGCGGCTGCTTTCTTCCTGCAGCTCGCTGAACGAGCCCCAGCGCGTTTTGGAAGGCGGCACGGGGTTCTTCTTCAGCCAGGCGCCGTTGGCATACTGGTAGAAGTTGGTGCCGGGCCGGACGCTCTGGTCCATATTGGCCGGGTCGATGAATTTTTTCTTCTTGGGTTTGTCGTTACCCGGCGGCGTAAAGGCCAGCAACGCGGCTGCGGAAAGGCCCACCAGGGTAAGAGATGCCAGACGTTTCATTACATGTGCATTTTAGGAGCTCCAATTTACGGCTGAGCGACGGTATAATAACCCCTAATTTCTGCACTGGGCCCCAGAAGAACCATGAACCGCAGAACAAGGAATGGTGATGCGGGCTGGTCCAATGAAAAAGGGAAGCCCATTCAGACTTCCCTTCGAAATTCACTATTCCTTGTTCGACTGTTTTACTGATCCAGCGTCATCGGGTAGGTATACGACCCGTCATAGCCGGGATAGATGCCTTCGATGCGGATTCGCGGGTCGCTGAGGGTAGCGATGACCTGCGACAGTTGCTCCACCGAGGCTACTTCCTGGCCGTTGACCGAAGTGATCACGAAGCCGGGCTGCATGCGCGTGTTGCTGATCGCACCGCCGTCGGTGATCTTTTCCACCACCACGCCGCCGGTAATGCCGTACTGGCGGGCCTTCGTCTTGTCGAGCGTGGCGAGGTCGGCGCCGAGGCGGTTGCCGATATTCTGCGTCACCACGTCGCCTTTTTTCTTGAGCGTTACCTGCGTGGTCATCTCCTTGTTGTTGCGCAGGTAGGTAACGGCCACCTGGTCGCCGGGGCGGAAGGAAGCAATCTGGGCACTCATCTGGATGCCCGAGTTGACGCCCGCGCCGTTCACCTTCGTAATGATATCACCCTTGCGGATGCCGGCGGCAAAGGCGCCGCCATCAGACGAAACGCCCGACACCAGTACGCCGTCCTGGTTGACCTGCAGGCCCTGGGCCTTCATCTGCTCTTCGCTCAGGTCGTCGGTGGCAATGTAAGTGATGCCGAGGTAGCCGCGCTGCACGTCGCCGAAGCGCACGATATCATCCACGATCTTTTTGACGATCTGCACGGGGATGGCGAAGGAGTAACCGGCGTAGGTACCCGTTGGGGCTAGAATCGCCGAGTTGATGCCGATGAGCTCACCGTTGGTATTCACGAGCGCACCACCGCTGTTGCCCTGGTTAACGGCGGCGTCGGTCTGGATGAACGACTCTACCGGCGTTTCGCTCTGGCGGCGGTTGATGTTGATGGAGCGGCCTGTTGCCGACACGATACCGGCCGTAACGGTCGTTTCGAGCGTCAGCGGGTAGCCGATGGCGAGTACCCACTGGCCGAGCTGCACGTTGTTGGAGTTGCCGTAAACGAGGAAGGGAAACTTGTTGCCGTCGATCTTCAGCACGGCGAGGTCCGAGCTCGGGTCGCGGCCGATGAGGCGGGCCTTGTAGGTTTTGCGGTTGTGGAGGGTCACGGTGATCTCGTCGGCGATGCCGTCGGAGCCGTTGGAAATAACGTGGTTGTTGGTCACGATATAGCCGTCTTCAGAAATGATGACGCCCGACCCGGAAGCGCGCTGCTCGGGGATCACGTTGGGGCCCTGGCCGAAGAGGTCGTCGAACCAGTCGTCGAAGAAGCCGCTGCCCTGGCGGGGCCGCTGGATGTTGTTGGAGACCTTTTTCGCGGGGATCTTGGTCTTAATGTGCACCACGGCCGGAACGCCGGCGTTGGCCGCCCTGGTGAGGTCGATGGGCTCGGCGCCGCCGGGGCTGCCATTGAAAAAGCCCGCGTAGTTGGCGGGAAGTCCTTTTTCCGCCGAGCCGATGTTGTAACGCTCCGGCGACAGGAACTTCTGGTACGCGAAGATGCTGCCGAAAGTGGTCGCAGCACTAATCGCAACGATCATCAATACTTGCTTCCATTTCATAGTGTGCTATTGAATAGGGTTATCAATTACTGTCAAAATGCATGCCTCTGCCCAACAAAATAACAATAGGGAGGCGCGTTTTCCGATACCGACTGTTCAGTTTAACAAACATTTACTAAGACCTTCGTAGTTCTTTCGGGCTACAGCGAAAGCAGGAATTGCATCGTGTCCACCCCATCCGCAAACGTGTCCAGCGCCGGGCACTGGGCCCCGCCGAAAGGTGTATGGCCCGCACCAACGATACACTGGATGTCTTCCCGCGCCCCGAGCGCTTCTGCGGCCGCCGCGCGGTCTTCGTAGTGCTGGTAATGCACCTGGCTGATAGGGGCAAAGGGGCTCGCGGCTTCGACCAGCAATACCGTCCCGTTGGTCATATAAAAATGGTTGTTGAGAATATGTACGGCCAGGTTGTAATCGTAGTTGTTGCGGAACTTATTGTGGTGCTCCAGCTCCTTGTATTTGTCGAGCGCCGTTAACAACGGTTTAAAGTCGTAATCTTTCGGAACCCAGAGCTGGGTAACATTTCGGCAGCCCAGACCGAAATATTGGCAAATGTCATCTGCCAGTTTTTCCAGTTCGCCCGGGGTTTCGTCGCCCGTAAGCAGGGCCACGGAGGTCCGGTTGCGGCGGATGATGTGCGGGTGTTTGCCGAAATAGTGTTCGAAGTAGCGGGCCGTGTTGTTGCTGCCGGTGGCGATGTAGGCGTCGCAGCCGGTCAGGCGCTCGCTGGGCACGAGAAACTCAGCGGTCGCCGGCGCCTCTTCCACCGCCTGTGCAAGCAATGCCGGCAGGAGTACGGCGTCTTTGGAGGAAAGCTTGATATAGGCTTTGTGCCCGGAAAGAAAGGTGCAGAGCACGTCGTGGAAGCCCACCAGCGGGAGGTTGCCGGCCAACACGAGGCCGACCTTTTTGGGATGGGGCTGGAGGTGCGGAATGGCGTAGCGCTCCGCCAGGGCTTCGAGGGCCTCGCGGCGGAGAAAGGCGGAGCGGATGTTGTTTACGGAGAGATTGATGTAGTCTTCAGTAAACCAGTTGTTGTCGAGATACGCCTTGCGCTTTGCCGCTTCCCACCGGGGATCGTCGCTGCCCATATACTCGCCGAGGCGTACGAGCCCGTCAATCCGTTCTTGCAAATTCATGAGCACCCTTTATTTTTGTCGCACAAAAGTAACTTCAAACCGACTTTATGGCGATCAAGATAACGGACGAATGTATCAACTGCGGAGCCTGCGAGCCCGAGTGCCCCAATAATGCGATTTACGAAGGCGGCGTCGAATGGTCGATCTCCGACGGCACCTCCGTGAAAGGTATCTATATCCTCGTGGACGGCAGCACCGTCGACGCCGGCCAGCGCAACGCGCCCATCGCCAACGATACCTATTACATCGTTCCGAGCAAGTGCACCGAGTGCCAGGGCTTCCACGAAGAGCCCCAGTGCGCGGCCGTTTGCCCGGTAGATTGCTGCGTGCCCGACGAAATGTACCAGGAAACCGTGGCGCAGCTGATGGAGAAAAAAGAACGCCTCCATCTGTAACGAACGCAGATCGCGCGGATCACGCAGAAAGAGAAAGGCATCGCAACGCGATGCCTTTTGTTTTGATCCGCCGTGATCCGCGCGATCTGCGTGCCATTTTCTCCCTAGTTTTGAAAGCATGAAGAAGAAGATCGCACTGATCACCGGCGGTTATTCGGGCGAAGCCGTGATTTCCTATAAGTCGGCCCGCACCATCTACAACCACCTCGATAAAGCGAAATATGACGTCTATACCATTGATATCAACCCGAACGGCTGGTACTTCGAGCACGAAGACGGCCAGAAGACCCTGGTGAACCGCGAGAACTTCACCCTCACGCTGGGCGCCGAGCTGGTGCAGTTCGATGCGGTTTTCGTGGGCCTGCACGGCACACCCGGCGAGGACGGCAAGCTGCAAGGCTACTTCGATATGATCGGCCTGCCTTATACGTCCTGCAATGCCGCTACATCGGCGCTCACCTTCAACAAGCGCTATACGGTGGCCGTTGCCGCGATGGGCGGCATCCAGGTGGCGAAGTCGGTGCACCTGTTCAAGCACACCCCCTACGATGTGAACAAGATCCTTGGCCGGCTGCAGCTGCCCGTATTTGTAAAACCCAACAACGGTGGCTCCAGCATCGGCATGAGCAAGGTGTCGGAAGGCACGCAGCTGGCAGCGGCACTCGATAAGGCGTTTCGCGAAGACGACCAGGTGCTGGTGGAGGAAATGATCAGCGGGCGCGAATTCACCGTCGGCGTTTATAAGGCCGGTGGCGCCATCCGCGTGCTCCCCATCACCGAGATTATTGCCCACAACGAGTTCTTCGACTTCGAGGCGAAGTACGAAGGGAAGTCGTCCGAGGTGACGCCCGCCGACATCGATGCGGCCTGGAAGGAGGCGCTGGAAGACGCCGCCCGCCGTATTTACGAGGTGTTCAACTGCAGCGGCGTGGTGCGGATCGACTTTATCTACGATAACGAAACCGGTCCCCATATGCTCGAGATCAACACCGTGCCCGGGCAGAGCGAGGCTTCGGTAATCCCGCAGCAGGTGCGGGCCGCCGGGATGACGCTTACCGATTTTTACGGCAGCCTGCTGGAGGAGTGCCTGAGCCGCTCGTAAGCGAATCCTTATCTTGCACCCTCAAATCCAACCCGGTCTTGAAACAATTCATTCACCGCAATATCACCGGCCGCCCCCTTTGGGTAAACCTGCTGTGGGCGCTGGCGCTGGTGCTCTTGCTGCTGCTCATTTTCGTGCTATCGCTCAACGGCATCACCCGTCATGGGGTGGCGCGCAACGTGCCCGCCGTTACCGGTAAGACCCTCGCCGAAGCGGAAAAGCTGCTGGAAACCGGCGGTTTCGACTACGTGATCCAGGACTCGGTGTACTATGATTCCCTAGCGCCTTCAGCCGTCATCAAGCAGGTGCCCGAGGCCGATGCGGTGGTGAAGGTGAACCGCACCGTGTACCTGACCGTCAACCGCGTGATCCCGCCCGACGTGGATATGCCCAACCTGCGCGGCTACAACCTGCGCAACGCCGAAATGCTGCTGCGCAACTTGGGCCTGCGCCTTGGCGATACCACTTCGCGTCCGGATTTTGCCAAGGGAACCGTGCTGGAGCAGACCGTCAACGGCAATCCCATCAGCCCCGGCAGTAAGATCCGCGTGGGCAGCACCATCGACCTGGTGGTGGGCTCGGGCGTAGGGATGGATGCCAAGGAGGTGCCGCAGTTTGTGGGAATGACCTACGAGCAGGCCCGTGCGCTCATTCAGAGCGAAGGTTATATTCTCGGATCGGTGGTGGCTACCGGTGTGCGCGACTCCCTGGCTGCCTACGTGGTGCGCCAAAGCCCTGAAGTGCGCGACAGCAAGGGCCGCGCCTTCCGCATCCGCCCGGGCCAGATGGTAGACCTCTGGCTCGATGCGAACCCGCCGGTACGCATCGACACTACGTCGGCAGCGCCGCCGCCGGCCGCTCCGGTCGATCAACAACCCCAATAAACCCGTTTTGATATGAACAATATGACCGTAGACGAGCTCAAGGCCAAAATGGACCGCGGCGAAAAGATCAACCTGATCGATGTGCGCGAGCCCCACGAGTACGCCGAAGGCAATATCGCCGGCAGCCGCCTGTACCCGCTGGGCAAGATCCAAACGATGCAGGTGGACGAGCTCGAAGACCTCAAGGACGAGGAAGTGATCATCCAGTGCCGCAGCGGCCACCGCTCCATGATGGCCTGCATGGTGCTCGATCAGCTGGGATTCAAGCATACCTACAACCTGGTGGGCGGTATCCTGGCCTGGCAGGAAAAGTACCCGGTGCAGAAATGAGCCATAAGTAATCAGGAATGAGTAAAGAACAAAGCCCCTGCCAACGGCGGGGGCTTTGTCGTAACCGGGCGTAAGCACTCATTACTTATTACTTATAGCCGGATGTTCAGCCCCGTAAGCACATTCGTTCCCGCCATCGGGTAATAGAAGTTTTCGCGAACGAGGTTGTTGTCGTATACATACGAATAGGTATAGCCATTCGATTCGTATTTCCTGTTCCAGAGGTTGTTGACGCGGGCAAACAGCTCGACGCTCCGCGAAGCCTTGCGCAGGGGCAAGGTGTAGCGCAGCTCGGCGTCCTGTACAAAATAACCGCGCAGTTGCTTGCGCTCGCTGCCGGTGTTGTCGAGGTATTGCCGGCTCACGCTTTTGCTGACAAGCGAAAACTCGAGTCCTTTGCCAGGCGTCAGCACCACGGTGGCGGCACTCGTGAGATCGGGCGAGAAGGCGATGGGCGTATTCGAAAAGTTCAGTGTGTCGTAGCCGGTGAAGTCGAAGGCGGCATCGTAGCGCGCCACGTAGTCGGTAAAGGTCGAGAGGCGGTTCCGGCTGAGGGTGATGTTGCCCTGCAGCGACAGCCAGCGGTTGATGCGCCCGCCGCCCCAGGCCTCGATGCCGAGGCGGTAGCTTTTCGGTACGTTTACGCGGATAGCGTCGCCCACGTCGTTGAGTTTGCCCGTAAGCACCAGCTGGTCTTTGTACCGCATATAATACCCGTTGACGCCGTACTGCGCTTTCTCCCCCCGGTGTTCGGCGCCCAACTCAAAATCATGGAGCTTTTCGGGGCGCGGATCGGTGATGCCGGCGCCGGTTTCAAAGTCGGTGCGGTTGGGTTCTTTCTGACCCACGGCATACGACGCAAACGCGCTCCAGCCGCGGCCTTCATAGCGCAAACCCGCCTTCGGGTTGAAGAAATTCCAGCTCCGGTTCACCAGCAGCCCGGGAAACTTCCGCGTGCCGCGCACCAGGTGATTCACACTCCGGTATTGCAGGTCCACAAGGGCAGAAAGGTTTTTAGCGATCGTATAACCCAGCTTGCCGTATACGTTGGCGTCGTCTTTTCGCGCCGGGTAGCGGTACCATTCGTGGTCTTTGTCCACGCCTTGCTGCGCCCAGATGATCGTGCCGAAATGCTGGCCGTCGAAGCGCGTCCAGGAGCCACCGAAGGTGAGCTCGAGGCTGCGGCGCTTCCATTCGGCAGAAAAAGTTGCCCCATAGAGGTCGTTCTTTAGCCACAGCTGGCGCACGAGGTCGGTGCGGGTAAGCGTGTTGCCGCCGAGCGTGTAATTAGGCAGCCCGTAGCTGCTGTATTTTTGACCGTATTTATACTCCTCGTAATACCCTTCGCCGTGCGTCAGGAAGAGCGCTGCCCCGAGTGCCAGGCCGCTGTTGAGGCGATGGTTTAAAAAGAGCTGGTAATGGTTCTGCTTGAAGTTGTCGGTCTGGTTCGCGTAGAGGTACCCGTTATAACGGCGCGGGTCGGCGCCGAACAGGTTGGCCGAATCGGCGGGCGTGAAGTACAGCGAGCCCAGGTTGTTGTAGTAATGCGTCAGCAGGCTGTCGGCATTGTAAAAGAGCTTGTATTCGGGAATGCCGTTCCAGGCCTGGTACGTTTTTTCGTTGCCTGAAAACGCGTTGAACCGGAGGCTGCTGCGCGTGCCGAGCCAGGCACCGGAGAGGTAGTAGGACTTGAGGTCGCTGCTCCCGCGGTCGATAAAGCCGTCGCTGGAAATGCGCGACAGGCGGGCGTCTACGGTGAAGTGATCTTTCAGCAGGCCGGTGCCGGCCTTCACGGTGTTGCGCCAGGTGTTGAACGACCCGAAGGTGTTGAATACTTCCGCGTAGGCGGTCTTGCGCACTTCGTTGGTGCTCAGGTTGATGCTGGCGCCGAAGGCGCCGGGGCCGTTGGAGGAGGTGCCCACGCCGCGCTGCACCTGCACGGAGCCGAGCGAGGAGGCGAAGTCGGGGAGGTCGACAAAGAACACGCCCTGAGACTCGGGGTCGTTGTAGGGGATCCCGTTCAGCGTGACGTTGATCCGGGTGAGGTCGGTGCCGCGGATGCGGAGTCCGGTGTAGCCGATGCCTGTGCCGGCGTCGGAAGAGACCACCGTGGAGGGGGTTTGCGCCAGCAGGTAGGGCAGGTCCTGGCCCAGGTTCTGTCGTTCAATAGCAGCGCGGCCCAGTTCGGTGCGGGCAAAGGGCGCTTTTTGCGAGGCACGCGTGCTCCGTACTTCTACGGGCAGCAGTTCGAGCGTGTCGGCCGGCGGGGCCGGCCGATCCTGGGCGCCGGCGGCGGCGGGCAGGAGGAGAAGAAAAATGGCAGTCCTTTTCATTTGAAACGGGTTTTAAATGAAAGGGAAATGCGGGTGCGAATAGGAGAGGGGGGAACAGGAAGTGTTCAGCCTTCCCTGCGCAGGCATTACCCTGATCAGGTTCGACGGGTATGATCTCAGCTTCCCTTCGCCGCGGCGAGGGGAGGCACCCCGAGGATGTCGGCGCAAATTTACACCGGCCGCTCCAACGGCTGTAACATTTTTTAACCCCGTTCGTCTCATCCACAGAAAACAATGCATTCCAATATGAAACAACTCCTTTTCGGCGCCCTGCTGACCCTCTCGCTCGGCGCCTCCGCGCAAAAGACCATCCACGACGACATGGCGCAGTTGCGCACCGTTGCGGCTTTTCACGGTGTCCGTGTGTCGGCCGGCATCGATCTCTACCTCAGTGAAGGCGACGAGGCCGTTGCCGTATCGGCCCGCTCGATCGAGCTCCGCGACCGCATCCGCACCACGGTCGAGAACGGCGTCCTCCGCATCTGGTATGAATGGAACGACAACAAGGGTATGGTCTGGGGCAACAACAAAAACCTCAAGGCCTATGTTTCCGCCAAAATGATCGACCAGCTGAGCGCCTCGGGCGGCTCCGACGTCTTCGTGGACGGCACGCTGCACAGCCCTTCGCTGCGGCTCGACCTTTCGGGCGGCGCCGACTTCAAAGGCTCCGTTGCAGTGCAGGGCACGCTTGAAGCCGGCATTTCCGGCGGCTCCGATGTCGACATCAAAGGCACAGCAACCGTGCTGAAGGTGTCTGCCTCGGGCGGATCCGATTTCAATGGCGGCGATCTGACCGTAGACTCCTGCACGGCCGACGCTTCCGGCGGCTCGGATGTGGATGTGACCGTCAACCGCGAGATCCGGGCTTCTGCCTCCGGCGGCTCCGATGTTTATTACCGCGGCAGCGCCACCCTGGCCGAAAGCCACAAGTCGGGCGGTTCGGACATCAAGAAGCGAGGGTAAAAACAGTTTGCGGTTTGGAGTTTTGGGCTTTGCGTTTTGTCCCGCCGCCCATGCTTGCGCGACCTGTCGGGTTCCTCTTGTTTCAAAGAATTTTTAGTCCTGTCAAAAAAGACAGGACTTTTTTTTGGTGGGAATGAAAAGGCTCCTATATTTGCAACGCGAAGTAGAGCAGCGGTAGCTCGTCGGGCTCATAACCCGAAGGTCACAGGTTCGATCCCTGTCTTCGCAACTACCTGAAAAGCCTCCTTCTTGGAGGCTTTTCTCATTTCATGATCGCCGGGTTTTTATCAGCCGGTTCAACGATTATCCGCCCATTTTACTCAGGAAGAATGCCGCCAGGAATCCCATTACCGTAACGATGCCGATGAAATCGTGCGCTTCCTCGTAGGCCTCGGGGATCATGGTGCTGCTCAGCATGGCCAGAATGCCGCCGGCGGCCATAGCGATGAGAGAAGCCGTCCAGCCCGGGGAAAGCTGGCTGAAAAAACTATAGCCCGCAACCGCGGCCAGCCCGGAGAGCAGCGTGATGGCACCCCAGATGGTGAAGATGTACCGGGCCGATCGCCCCGCTTTTTTCATCCCCGACGAGCTTGACAGCGACTCCGGAATGTTGCTCAGGAAAATGGCGATCACCGCGGCCATACTCACACTACCGCCATGGGTCATCGTGAGCCCGATGGCCACCGACTCGGGAATGCCGTCGATGAGGGCGCCGATGGCGATGGCCGTGCCACTGCCGGGGTGTTGCGATTCATTGGGCTGCAGGGGCCCCGAGCGCTTGCGGTGCCGCGCGCCGCGGTGACTCAACACCCAGTTGGCCCCCGAATAAAGCAGCGCCCCACCAAGGAAACCGGAGGCGGCGGCAATGAAGCCACCGTTGCGGTAGGCTTCATCCATCAGCTCGAAGGCCAGTGCCGAAATGAGCACACCGCTTCCAAAGGCCATGATGAGCCCGATGCTGCGCTTCGGTACGTTGCGGAAGTAGCCGGCCAGCGCGCCCAGCAGCAGCGCCGATCCCGACAGAAGACCCCAGAACAGTGCGCCCAGCCAGGGAGCGAAGGAAAATAAGAGCATGGAAGGCATTGTAGAACTACGGACGCTTCAATTTCAGTGCCGTGGCCTTAGTCGCTATCCGGGAAGCGCAGCGAAGGCTGCGCCCGCGCCTTTTGCGGAACGGGAAAATCCACGGTGAGGTGGCAACCTGAACCGGGCGCCGACTGCAGGCGCAGCTGCCCATGGTAGACGTCGGCACGGTTGCGGATGTTTTTCAGGCCAACGCCGCGTGCCGTCTTTCCCGGGTCGAAACCCTTGCCGTTGTCGCTGATGGCGAGCCGCAGGTGACCGGAATCAATCCCGATCGTCAGCTCCACGCTGGTGGCGTCGGCGTGCTTGACAATGTTGTTGAGCTGCTCCTGCACTATTCGGTACAAGGTAAGTTGCAGCTCCCGCGGCAGTTTGCGCTCACCGAGGCTGTAACGGAAGTCCACATGAAAGGTGCCCAGCGACAGGTAATGAGCAATCAGCTCGTCGATGGTGGCGCGAAAGCCGATATCGTTCAGCACCGGTGTCACCAGCTGGCGTGCGAGGTAGCGGATCTCGTTGATGGAGCGCTGCAGCAGCGCACAGCTGCGCGCTACGAATTCAGCGCCCTGTGCGGGGTAATAGGAGATGTTCTCCACGTACAGCTTTGCCGTGGTCAGGATCTGGTTGACATTATCGTGCAGTTCCTTGCCGATCTCGCTGCGCTCCAGCTCCTGGGTGTTGATGATGGCTTTGGCGATCTCCTTCTGCGCTTCGATCTTCTCTTCGATCACCAGCTGCTCCAGCTTTTTCTTTTCAGTGATGTCGGTAAGAATGGCGAAGTAGTACTCCAGCTCACCCCGCTGGTTGCGCACGGGCTGCCCCTTGATCTCCACCCAATAGGGAGCGCCGCTCCGGTTGTAGTTGAGCATTTCACAGGTAAAAGACTCGCGGGCGGCGAGGCTCTTTCGCACGCAGCGCCGGTCATGTGGCCTTGTTTGTGGTCCCTGCAGCACATCGCCGGGCTTCCGGCCCAGCACCTCGGCGGAGGTATAGCCCGTTATGTCGGTAAAGGCCTTGTTGACCCAGGTGATGCGCTCCTCCGCGTCGGTCATGATCACGCCGTTGACCGTCTCCTTGGCAATAAGCGAGAGATGTTGCAGTTCCAGCTCTGCTTCCTTGATGGGCGTGATGTCCTGCATCGCCCCCACCATGCGGATTGCCTGCCCCGATCCGTCGCGCACGATCGAGGCGCGGTCGAGCACGTTGGCGATGCGGCCGTCGGCGCGGTGAAAACGGTACTGCATTTCCCAGGTGAAGACCGCCGGGTCCTGACGGGCCCGGAATAAGCCGCCAAGCACGCGGTCGCGGTCGTCGGCGTGCAGGTTGTCCGACCAGACGTTTTTCGTACGATCTCGGCCGTAGCCGAACAGGGTTTCGAAGGCGGAGTTGTAATCGCAGTTGTCGCTGGCGATATCCCAGTCCCACACGGCGTCATGGGTGGCCTGCGAGAGGAGCTCATAGCGCATATGCGAGAGGTGGAGCTGCTCGGCGCGGCGCTGGTTGTCGAGGAGCACCTGGAGCAGGTGCACGGCGCGGAGGATCGTATTTTCTTCGAGCGAGGAGGGTGCTTTAACGTCGTGGTAATACATACCGAAGGTGGCCACCACTTCGCCGGTGTTATCGAGGATCGGGGTGGACCAGCAGGCGCGGAGTTGGTGGGCCAGCGCGTGGTCGCGCCAGGCGTCCCAGCGTGCGTCCTTGCTGATGTCGGTGGTCACTACCATGCGGCGCAGGTAGGCGGCCGTGCCGCAGGTGCCGGTGTTGTCGGCAATGTCGACCCCATCGGCGAGGCTGTCCATAAAACCCGACGCTATGCTGCCGCAGGCAAAAGGGTACAGCTTCTGGCCGCGCCGCAGGAGCAGCACGCAATGAATGCCGGGGTGCATCTCTTCGATGCCGCAGATGTAGGCCTGCAGCAGTTCATGCAGGGCATGGGTGCCTTCGGCATTCATCTCGAAGAGGCGTCGCTCGAGGCGCTCTAGGGCATAATAATAGGATGAGGCGGGTAGCGGGGCGGCCGACCCGTCGGGTACCTGGGCAGGAGGCGTTGGCTGGTTTAGCAGGAGACTCATGGCAGTGGCAGCGGGCTGCATTTAGTCGTAGGAAAAGGTACCCTCTTTTTTTTACTATCCACACGGATTTTCGGGCCGTTAAGCAATTGTGCTTAGTGGTGGCCATGGAATAAGAAATCAGCGCGGATGGGCTTCCCGCCTGCATCTGCGCGTAGGGATGCCAGTTAACTGGCATGCTTTTTACCGGAAATAACCGCCTGCTCCATCACGCGCAAAGAGTGATTTCATAACAAAACAAAATCTGTCATGCTAGCAATGAACTTTCGCGGGCCCTTCCGCGTGCGCGCCGATCGCAACAAGCCCATGCCCGAGATCCTTCACCCGCAGGACGCCATCATCCGCGTCACCCGCTCCTGCATCTGCGGCTCCGACCTGCACCTGTACCATGGCCTCGTGCCCGATACCCGTGTCGGCATGACCTTCGGCCACGAGTTTACCGGCGTCGTGGAAGAAGTAGGACCGGAAGTAACGCACATCAAAGTCGGCGACCAGGTGCTGGTGCCGTTCAACATCGCCTGTGGCAGCTGTCCCTTCTGTAAGCAGGAGCTCTTCGGCAACTGCCACGAATCGAACACGCAGGCCACGGCGGTCGGCGGCATCTTCGGCTATTCGCACACCGCGGGCGGCTATGACGGCGGACAAGCAGAGTATGTGCGGGTGCCCTATGCGAACGTAGGCCCCACTATTATTCCCGAGGGCATGGACCTCGACGACGCCGTGCTGCTGACCGACGTGGTGCCCACGGGCTACCAGGCTGCCGAGATGGCCGGCATCAAGCCCGGCGACACCGTTGTGGTGTTCGGCGCCGGCCCTATCGGAATCATGGCCGCCAAATGCTCCTGGCTCTTCGGTGCCGGCCGCGTGATCGTCATCGACCATCTGGAGTATCGCCTAGACTTCGTGCGACGCTATGCCCAGTGCGAAGCGTACAACTTTGAGTCGATCGCTGACCCCGTCTTGTTCATCAAAAAAACCACGGATTATTTCGGCGCCGATGTCTGCATCGACGCGGTAGGCTGCGAGGCCGCCGGCTCCATGTTGCAAACGCTTACGGGTCGCAAAGGCATGCTGCAGGCGGGTTCGGCCACGGCGCTCCAGTGGGCGATCAACTCGGTGAAGAAAGGCGGCATCATCTCCATTGTAGGCGTATACGGTCCTACGTTCAACATGGTGCCCATCGGCAACGTGGTCAACAAGGGCCTCACGATCCGTGCCAACCAGGCTTCGGTGAAACGCCTCCTGCCGCGCCTGATCGAGCACGTGATGGCCGGGCGGCTCAACCCCAAAGAGATTATCACGCACCGCGTGCCGCTCGCGGAGGTGTCGGATGCCTACCACATCTTCTCGGCCAAGCGCGACAACTGTATCAAGCCGATTCTCATCCCGTCGGCTGCGTAATGAATAGTGAGTAATCCGTTTGGGTTATTGGCTGGCAGGTACTGGTTGCCAATAAACCAACAGACCAAAAAACCAATAAACTTTTCCATATGGAACACGTACATAAAACAGCAGAGGACATCGAAAGCCTGCGTGAAAAATACAAGCACATCAACGGCTGGGGCATCGACGCCGACCCCGAGAATGAGCCGACGTACCCGATGAAGCACTATACGGGTGATGATCACCAGCGGATCCATTACGACCGGCCTACGCTGCAGCCGCTTTCCGTAGAAGTACTGAAGTCAAACGAGCGACCCAACGTGACAGCGGTCTTCGGCACCTCTACGCCGCCTTCGGGCCTCAGCGGCGCCATCCGCCGCTATGCGTTCAAGTACAGCGAAGGGTCTTTTGGCCATTGGCTGCCGCTCATCTTCGCCGACCGAGTGAACGTCATCGAGGGCTACCTCGACGATTTCAGCAAAGGGATTATTCCCAACATCTTCGCCGAGCACGGCTGGAAGGCCGAGTGGAAGCACGCCCCCTGGCACCTGGTACGCAAAGTGGCTACCACCCTGGCCGTAGTAGGTGTCGTAGCCTGGCTGCTGTCGGGCGACAAGAAAAAGAAAAGCCTCGTGTAAACAACCATCCAAAAGAAAGGCGCCCAATGGGCGCCTTTCTTTTTTCCGTAGGAGCACTATATCCACCTGCAACTGCGCTGTTCAGGCAGTGCCGGCGTCGTAGGTAAAGTGCAGCAGGGGGTAGGGCATGCCCATACCGTCCTTGTCCGAGCGGCCTGTCTCGGTAAACCCGGCATGCCGGTAAAAGGCACAGGCCTGCGTGTTCTGTTCGTTCACGTCAACGCGGCGGAGGCCCAACCGGTGTAGGGCAAAAGACAGGAGCGTACCGCCGATGCCGAGGCCCCGCTGGTCGGGGCGAATAAAGAGCATCTCGATCTTGGCGGCGGCGACGCCCAGGAAGCCGCTAATGGCCCCCGTGGCATCGCGGGTACAATAGAGGTCAACGAGCTCCAGGTATTGGGGGATAAGCGCCCGGAAGAGCAAAATGTCCGCTTCCTTTAAAAAGTAGTGGGTGGCCCGCACCGAGTTTTCCCACACGTCCAGGATCTCCTGGAAGTCGTGGGTGCCCGGCTGCTGGATGCCGCCGGGAACGGAGGGATGCGCATAGGGTAGGAGGTTGTCTGGCTGGATCATGGTGTAAAGGTCTCCCGGTGGCCGGGACATGACCCCGGCAGCCTGCGCCAACTGCCGGAATGGGGCCGTCAACTGCGGCCGGCAGGGCATTTTAACGGACCGTCCGCGCCGATGGCCTTACCTTTGCGCCGATGAAAGCCGGTTTTGTCAACATTTTCGGGAAGCCCAACGCGGGTAAAAGTACCCTGCTGAACGCCCTGATCGGCGAGAAGCTGGCCATTGTGTCGCCCAAAGTGCAGACCACCCGCCACCGCATCAAGGGCATCCTGACCACCGACGCCTACCAGATCATCTTCTCGGATACGCCGGGCATTATCAGCGAAACCCGCTATAAGCTTCACGATCGGATGATGGGTGCCGTGAAAAGTGCCCTTGAAGACGCCGACGTGGCCGTGCTGCTCGTAGACGTGCAGGACAACCTCGAGGAGAACGACGTTCTTTTTTCCGCCCTCCGCCTGCGGGTGCCCTGTGTGCTTGTGCTCAACAAGGTGGACAAGGCGAAGAAGGAAAAGCTCGAGGAGGCCCTGGCCTTTTTCAAGGACAAGCCCTACGCGAAGCGGATCGTAACCCTGTCGGCGCTCACCCACAACGGTGTGCCTACACTGCTCGATGCCATCACGGAGCTGCTGCCCGAAGGGGAGGCCTTCTATGCAGAAGATGAAATGACCGACCTGCCGGAGAAGTTCTTCGTGGCCGAAATGGTGCGCGAAAAGATCTTCCAGTACCTGCAGGACGAGATTCCCTACGAGGCCACCGTGCTGGTGCAGGAGTTCAAGCACAAGAGCACGCTGATTAAGATCGGCGCCATCATCGTGGTACAGCGCGAATCGCAGAAGGCCATCATTCTCGGCGAGGGTGGCAAGATGATCAAGCGGATCGGCTCGGAGGCGCGCACGGAGATTGAGAAGTTTCTCCAGTCGAAGATCTTCCTCGAGCTCTTCGTAAAAGTGCGGCCCAAGTGGCGCGAGAACGATTTGTTGTTAAAAGAATACGGATACTAAAACATGTCAGATTTCGGATGTCGGATTTAAGATTGAATCTGGAATCTGGAATCTGAAATCTGAAATTGAGTTATGGGTTTTACAGTAGCAATCGTAGGCCGGCCGAATGTCGGTAAGAGCACCTTCTTCAACCGCCTGCTTGAGCAGCGCAAAGCCATCGTGGAAGACATTCCCGGTGTGACGCGCGACCGCCAGTACGGGGTCGCCGAATGGAACGGCAAGACATTTAACGTGATCGATACGGGCGGCTTTGTGCCCGACTCCCAAGACGTCTTCGAGCGCGAGATCCGCAAGCAGGTGGGCATCGCCGTAGACGAAGCCAACGCTATCCTCTTTGTGGTGGATGCCGCCACCGGCACTACCGACCTCGACGAGTCGATGGCCGACCTGCTGCGCCGCAGCACGAAGCCCGTGTTAATGGTAGTGAACAAGGTAGACAACAACGCCCGCATGCTGGAGGCCTCCGAGTTCTACAGCCTCGGCTTCGAGCGTATGCACTTCATTTCCGCCATCAGCGGCTCCGGTACCGGCGACCTGCTCGATGACCTGACCGCGCTGATCCCCGCTGAAGAGGAAAACGTCGAAGAAGACGCCGTGCCCAAGTTCGCCATCATCGGTCAGCCCAACGTAGGCAAGTCGTCGCTGCTCAACGCACTGGTGGGCGCCGAACGCACCATCGTCAGCGAAATTGCCGGCACCACCCGCGATACCATCCACACCCGCTACAACCTTTTCCAAAAAGATTTCGTGCTGATCGATACGGCGGGCATCCGCCGCAAAACAAAGGTGCACGAGGACCTCGAATTTTACTCGGTGATCCGCGCCATCAAGGCGGTGGATGAAGCCGACGTGTGCCTCCTGCTGCTCGACGCTGAAAAAGGCATCGCTGCCCAGGACCTCAACATCTACAGCCTCGCCGCCCGCAAGGGTAAAGGCCTTGTGGTCCTGGTCAATAAGTGGGACCTTCTTGAAAAGCAAACCAATACGGCCCGCGATTACGAGAAAGTGCTGAAGCAGCGCCTGGCACCGTTCAACGACGTGCCCATTCTGTTCATTTCGGCCAAGGATAAAGTACGCATCTACCAGGCAATCGAGATGGCGCTGAAAGTGTACGAAAACCGCCAACGTCGGGTCGCTACGTCTAAACTTAACGACGTGATGCTCAAGGCGGTGGAGGCCTACCACGCCCCGGTGATCCGCGGGCATACGCTGCGCATCAAGTACGTAACGCAGCTGCCCACGGTTGTTCCTTCTTTCGCCTTCTTCTGCAACTTCCCCGAAGAAGTAAAAATGCCGTACAAGAATTACCTGGAGAATCAGCTGCGCTCGAATTTTGATTTCACAGGTGTCCCGGTACGCATTTTCTTCCGCAAAAAATAGCTGTGGAAAAATTAGTGCGGCGCGCATTTGGTAGATCCGCCCGGACGATTACCTTTGCGCCCATTAGTTAACTAAAAACCGCTACGCAAAATGAAAAAAGTATTTGGCGTTATCGCCATCGCCGCTACCCTGGTAGCTTGCAACAGCAGCTCGGAAAACAAGACGACCGCTGACACGACTGTACACGCTGACACGACCACCGTTACTACTGCCCCCGTAACGCCCGACACGGCTATGGCTGCTCCCGTAACCGGCGACACCGCTATGAAAGCTGGTGTTGACACGACGAAGACCACTTCGACGACGACGACGACCTCTACCGAGAAGCACTAATTCTCGTTGGTTGACGATACGAAAAGAGCCCTTTACGAAGGGCTCTTTTCCATTTATATAGGTCCGGGATCAGGCTGTTGCGAGGGTGCCTTCCTTCACGATGCGCGCAACCTGCTGGCGCAGCGCCAAGAGCTCTTCGCCCTGCTGGCGGATAAAGCTGTTTTCTTCGAGCTTGCCCACAACCTCGTTCATTTCCGCTTCACTTTCATAGACCATTTTCCGGAACGGGTTCTCGTAGTCCTTCGCACGCGCATTACGAATGCCGGCGACCATCCATTCCTTTACGGCGAGCGTCTGCCCGAGCAGTTCCCGGAACTCGGTTTCCCCGAATCCTTCGCGGTCGATGCCGCACAGCTCGAAATAAGACGCCAGCGCGTGGTTGCGCTTTTGTTCGGGATATAATGCGCTGTTCAATTCATAATAGGAATGCACCTCGCTCCAGCTGCGGAAGTCGCCGCTCTTGACGCCTTCAATGAGCGTTTGCACGGAGGTGTCGGGCATCAGCTGGCCGCCGGCATTGTGCCAGTCGCCGCGCACCACGGTTTCTGGAAGGGTGGCCTTTAGGTCGGCGAAGGAGCGGAATCCTTTTTCCTCCCACCATTGGAGCAGCTGAATGCCGGCGTAATAGTGAATCAGCTGCCGGAAGATGCGCCAGGATTCAGGCACTTTGGTAAGGATCGTTTGCCGGGCGTTGTTCTCAAAGCCATAGGCGCGGATACCGGCCTTCGCATCGAGCTTGCCCTCCTGGAGCAGCTGGCTGCCTTCGGCCTCGAGCGCTTCTTCCGAAAGGCCGCCCGCGTCGCCGCCGCGCGTGTGCAGGGCCGCAAAGCGTTCCAGCAGCCGCAGGGCCGTAAAGATCTCGTTCACACTATCCGGTGCGAGGTAGTCGTATTCGATATACTGGCTGCGGCGCGTACGCTTGTCGCGGTCCACGTATTTGAAGGCGTTGCGGGCCAGCGCGTACATGTTGTACTGGAACCAGTAGGCGGGCATCACCTGCAGGCGGTTGTTGCTTTCGTCGTTCGAGATCAGGCTGAAGGGTATCGGGATGTTGAGCTCGCTCGTGTAGTCGCCTTTGGCGATCAGGGCGAAGGAGGCGAATTTGGAATTGTGCTTCAGGCTCACGCAGAGGCCGGGCCAGAAGCCGCGGCCGGCCACGATCTCGCCATCGGCGGCGCGGCTGTTGTGGTTGGAGCCCACGGTGGCGCCGGCAGCCATATTGCTTTGGCCCATTACCAGCGCAGCGCACAGGAAGGAGTTGTTGTGGTGTTGCTCGTGCGCGGGAAAGATGAGCGAGTTGAGCACTTCGCAACAGGAGATCGTAGCATTGTTGCCCAGGTACGAGTTGATGAGGCGCGCGCCGTATTTGAGTTGTGAATGCGAAGCCGTTACAAAACGCACGGCCTTTACCCCGTAAAAGATGCGGCAGCCGTAGCCCACGATGCCGTTCACCAGCTCACAGCCTTCGCCCACCTGCGACATCGCGTCGGGGGCGGAGTTGATGGTCAGGTTTTTCAGCTTGTTGGCGCCTTTGATATACGCGTCCGAGCCCACCCACACGTCCTTGACGATGCTGGTGTTCTTGATCACGGTACGGTCGCCGATCTTGCCATAATAGCCCCGGCGGGCGTCGTAGCGCAGCTGCGTCAGCTCCTTGAGGCGCTCCATGAGAACGCCGTCGGCGCGGTACTTGGCCCAGAGCCAGGCATCGCCGGGCAACATCCCGTTGAAGGGAATGATCTTGCGGCCGGCGTTCTCATTGCATACTTCCAGCCACACGCGGATGCTTTCGTCTTCGCCGTCTTTCAGGATGCCGTTGCCGAACTTGGCGGCCTGCGTGGTGTGCAGCTCGTCGATATTGAGCAGCATTACTTCGTTGCCCGTAATGTAGTTGGCCAGGTATTTCACGTTGTCGACAACAACGTTGTCGCCAAAGTCGCAGGAGATGATGGTGCTGTTGTAGAGGCCCACGGGGTGGGTCACGTTGTGGTGGCGCAGGGCCACGCTTTCCAGTTTGCCGATGCGCACCAGCCCGAAAAACTTGCAGTTGCGCACGAGGTCGGCGTTGAAGGCATCCGAGACCTGGATCTTGTTCCAGTCGTCGGACCGGTTGTTGTTGCGCACGAGCACCTCGATCTCGTAGGCCGTCAGGTTGCGGTACTCAATGCCGCTGCGGTTCTGCATATTGCGGAGGTAGTATTCGTCCGCGCCCTCGGGCAGGTACTTCGGGTCTACAAAGCCGTAGCCGATCGAAGGCAGCGCGATCTTCCGGATGTCGTTCATCTGACGAAATTAGCGAGTGTCGGGTTAATAACGAACGCCGAACGCCCACCGGGCGGGGCAGGCAGAGCGCGCGGATGGCGCAGGTATGCCTTTTTTTAGCAAAATACCCGTCGCTGGGCGACGGGTATTCTTTTATAGGTGTTTATCGGCGTGCGGGTTTATTCCACGGTCACGCTCTTCGCCAGGTTGCGCGGCTTATCCACGTCGAAGCCTTTGGCCACACCGATGTGGTAGGCCAGCAACTGCAGGGGAATGCAGTTCAGCATCGGCGCAAGGATCTCGTCGGTTTCGGGCACCACGATCACATCGTCGGCCAGCGTCGTGCTTTGCGTGTCGCCTTCGTTGATGATGGCCACCACGCGGCCTTTGCGGGCCTTGATCTCCTGCATGTTGGAGATGACCTTTTCGTGGTAGGAATCCTTCGTGGCGATGAAAATAACCGGCAGGTTGGCATCCACCAGCGCGATCGGGCCGTGCTTCATTTCAGCGGCGGGGTAGCCTTCTGCGTGGATGTAAGAGATCTCTTTCAGCTTCAGCGCGCCTTCGAGGGCCACGGGGAAGTTGTATCCGCGGCCGAGGTAGAGGCAGTTGGACGCGTCCTTGTATTTCTCGGCGAGGGCCTTGATGGCGTCGTCCTGCTCGAGGATCTTAGCCACTTTTTCCGGGATGGCGTCGAGCTCCCGCACCAACTGCAGGAAGCGCTCGTGGGTGATGGTGCCCTTTTCGAGGGCCACCTTCAGCGCTACCATGGTGAGCACGGCGAGCTGGCCGGTGAAGGCTTTTGTGGAAGCTACGCCGATCTCGGGGCCGGCGTGGGTGTAGGCGCCGGTATCCGACAGGCGGGCAATGGAAGAGCCGACCACGTTCACGATGCCCATGATGATGGCACCCTGCTTCTTGGCGTTTTCGATGGCCACCAGCGTGTCGGCGGTCTCACCGCTCTGCGATATGGCGAGGATCACGTCGCCGGGCTGGATCACCGGGTTGCGATAGCGGAACTCGGAGGCGTACTCCACTTCCACGTTGATGCGGCACAGTTCTTCGAAAATGTATTCCGCCACGAGGCCTGCGTGCCAGCTCGTGCCGCAGGCGACCATTACGATGCGGTTGGCGTTCATCAGCTGCTCGGCGTACTTGGAGATGCCGCTCATGGTGATGGTGCCGTTTTCGGCGTCGAGGCGGCCGCGGAGGCAGTCTTTAATGGTCTGGGGCTGCTCAAAAATCTCTTTCAGCATGAAGTGATCGAAACCGCCCTTTTCGATGGCGGCGAGCTCCATGTCGAGCTTCTGGATAAACGGCGTCTGGCGCTCGTTGCCCAGGTTCTTCAGAATGAGCTCATCGGCCTTGATGATGGCGAGCTCGTAGTCGTTCACATAGACCACTTCCTTCGTATACTCAATGATGGGGGAGGCGTCGGAGGCGAGGAAGTGCTCGTTCTTGCCGATGCCGATCACCAGCGGCGAGCCTTTGCGGGCCGTGATGATGGTGTCGGGGTTGTCCTGGTCCATAAGCACGATCACGTAGGCGCCAACGACGCGCTTGAGGGCCACGCGCACCGCTTCTTCCAGCGGGCAGCCGAGGTTGTTCTGGATGTCTTCAATGAAGTTGAGCAGCACCTCGGTGTCGGTATCGCTCTTGAAGGTGTAGCCTTTGCGGGCAAGGTCTTCCTTCAGCTGGGCATAGTTCTCGATGATGCCGTTGTGGATCATCGCCAGCCGGCCGGAGGCCGACAGGTGGGGGTGTGCGTTGCGGTCGTTCGGCTCGCCGTGGGTAGCCCACCGGGTGTGGCCGATGCCGATATGGGAGTGCAGGTTCTTGCCCACGAGGCTTTCCTCGAGTTCGGCAACCTTGCCTTTCTTCTTATATACGTTCAGGCCCTTGTCCAGCAAAGCCACGCCGGCGCTGTCATAGCCGCGGTACTCCAGCCTTTTGAGACCTTTCAGAATAACGGGGTAGGCTTCGCGAGGGCCGATGTAAGCGACGATTCCGCACATATGAGGGTAGATGTAGTTAAATAAAGTACGCGAAATTCCGGAAAAACGGGCAGACTGCCAAAGAGCGAATGTGCTGATGGGGTGATGGGCTGATGGGATAATCGGCAGACGGGTGAATTATCCGGATGATAGCCGACTTTCAACCACAAACCCAAAATACAAACCATCCCTAGCGGACCACCTCTTCGATGGGCTTGCCCAGGCTGGCATTGGGCATCTGGATATGCAGGAGGGCGGCCAGCGTGGCGGCGATGTCGGTCATGTACACTTCGCGTACGAGACGTCCGGGCTTCTGCTTCCAGCCAAACCACAGCAGCGGGATATGTGCGTCGTAGGGGTAGGGGGCGCCGTGGGTGGTGCCCGTATTGCCGCCCCAGTCGAACCACTGCGGGCGAAACACGAACTGGATATCGCCGCTGCGCTGCTGGTTGTAGCCGTTAATGACCATATCCTTGATCCGCGGCGGCAGCGTGGCCCCGGTGAGGTTTTCGAGGTCCACCACCTTCGACACGCCCGGGTGACGCATCAGCTCGGCCATTACGAAGTTCTTGACGGCCACGCGGTCGGCGCCGGCGCGGCGAATGGCCTCGTTGTCGAGGTACACCTGGTAGTTGATCAGGGAGCGCACCACGCGCGGGAACCCGAAGGCACGCGACACGGCGGCATTGAGGCTGTCCTGAAGGGCCCGGTCGTCCACGCGGCCGGAAGGGATCTTCTGGTCGGCAGTAAAGCCCGGGGTGTGTGCGGCGCCGTGGTCGGCGGTGAGAAACAACAGGTAATTGCCCTTGCCCACCTGCTCGTCGAGGTATTTGAGGAAGGAGGCCAGCTGCTGGTCGAGCCGCAGGAAGCAGTCTTCGGCTTCGATCGAATTGGGACCGAAAGTGTGGCCAATATAGTCAGTTGAAGAGAGTGACACGGCAAGGAAGTCGGTAAACGCGGTCTTGCCGAGGCGCTCGTTGGCAATGGCCGACTTGGCGAATTCCAACGTATAGGCATTGCCCCAGGGCGAGGTACGGAAGGCGTTCATGGCCACATCGCCGCGCAGTGTGTCGGTGCGGTGTGGAAAGGTATTGGTGCCGCCCGGCAAAACGCCCTCCCAGCGCTGCGCGTCAGGGCTGCTCTGGGCATAGGTGGCGATGGGGTAGAGGGTGTTCCAGTTTTGTTTCAGGTACGCATCAGGAAGGGCCCTGGCATTGAACGCCTGTACCCAGCCCGGCAGGCTGTTGCCGTAATAGGTGCTCGTGATCCAGCCGTGCGAGGCGTTGTCGAACCAGAAAGCACCGTTGGCCGTGTGGCCTCCCGGCAGAATCGCCCCGCGGTCCTTGAGGGCGATGGCTATGGTCTTGTTGCGGAAGTTGGTGGCGAGCCGCAGTTCGTCGGTGATCGTGTTGGCCCAGAGGTTGCGCGGCGACATTTGCCCCCAGACGCTGTTGCTGCCGACGCCGCTTACCGACTTGTCTTCGGTGCAGTACATCGTGGTGTCGGTGCGCCGGTCCCACCAGGTGTTGGAAATGATGCCGTGCAGCGAGGGCACACTGCCCGTATAAATACAGGTGTGGCCGGGCGCCGTATAAGTCGGCGTGTAGGGGATAAAGGTATTCTCGCAGGAAAAGCCCTCGCGCAGCAGGCGGCGGAAGCCGTCCTTGCCGTAGCGGTCGGCGTAGCGATAAAGGTAGTCCCAACGCATCTGGTCCACCACAAGGCCTACCACCAGCTTGGGCCGCTCGGGCATCTGGGCGCCGGCGGGGATGAGGAAACTGAAAAAGAACAAGGCAAAAACCAAACGCTTCATATCCGGATCGGGGTTAAGGCGGCAAAATTACGGCTCAAAAAAGGACCGGCGGCAGCGCCTCTTTAAAAATGCATTATATCTTGGGGCGATGAAGCATCTTTTACTCGTGGCGGCGCTCCTTGCGGGGGGCTGGTGCCACGCGCAGCCGCCCGCGCTGCAGGACATGGTGGCCGCCGAAAACCGCTTTGCCGCACAGTCGGTGCGCGAAAACACCCGCGACGCCTTCCTCGCCTTTATGGATACGGCCGCTGTGATGTACCGCAAGAACGCCTTTCAAAAGAGCTACGCCGAATGGCAGGCCAAGGAAAAGCGCCCTGGCTTGCTCCATTGGAAACCCGTGGTGGCGGAGCTGGCCAACTCCGGCGACTGGGGCTTTTCCACGGGCCCCTGGACCTATCGTTCCACCGAAGCCGATTCGGTGTCGGCTCGCGGGCACTTTTTTACCATCTGGCACCGGCAGGCCGATAACCAGTGGAAGTTCCTCTTCGACTGCGGCACCGACGAGGGCCCCGAGCCGCTGCAGGTGCTCTATCCCTTCCAGGCCAGCAAGTCCCGCGGCGATGAAGCCTCGCTGCAGCTGGCCGACAGTGCCTTTACGGTAGTGCTCCGTAGCGACGCCCGTGCGGCACACCGCAGCTTCCTGTCGGTCACCAGCGTGCTCCTGCGTACCGGCCAATCGTACGCCCTCACGCCGGGTCAGCAGCAAAAGTGGCTCAAAGCCCTGCCCCAGCACATCGAGGCGACGACCCTGGGCCGGCTCCTTTCGCCCTCCGGCGACCTGGCGCTGGTTTACGGCACCACGCCCAATGCCAAGGGCGAACCCGAGCCGTTCGTGCGCCTGTGGCGCCACGAGCCCGGTGGCTGGAGACTCGCCGTGGTGCTGCTTCGTTTATAATTCCGTACCTTCGCGCGAATTTTAAAACCTCCGTTACATGGCAGATATTTTTGAGCGTTTGGTAAAAAATTACGGCCCGCTCGGTCAGCACCGCGAGCGCGCCCACGGCTATTTTGCGTTTCCGAAGCTGGAAGGCGAGATCGGCAGCCGCATGAAATTCCGGGGCAAAGACGTGATCGTGTGGAGCCTCAATAATTACCTGGGCCTCGCCAACCACCCCGATGTGCGCAAGGCTGACGCCGACGGCTCCGAGGAGTTCGGCCTCGCCTACCCCATGGGCGCCCGTATGATGAGCGGCAACTCCAACTACCACGAGCAGCTCGAGCGCGAACTCGCCGAGTTCGTGGGTAAGGAAGACGCCGCCCTACTCAACTTCGGTTACCAGGGCATGGTGAGCATCATCGACGTGCTTTGCTCCCGCCACGACGTGATCGTTTACGACGCCGAAGACCACGCCTGCATCATCGACGGACTCCGTCTTCATGCCGGCCACCGCTTTGTATTCAAGCACAACGACCTGGAAGACTTCGAAAAGCAGATGGAGCGCGCCACCGCACTGGTGGAAAAAAACAAGCAGGGCGGTATCCTGGTGATCACCGAAGGCGTGTTCGGCATGGCCGGCGACCAGGGCAAGCTTAAAGAGATCGTTGACCTGAAGCAAAAATATTCCTTCCGCCTGCTGGTGGACGATGCCCACGGCTTCGGCACCCTCGGCGACACCGGCGCTGGTGCCGGCGAAGCGCAAGGCGTACAGGACGGCATCGACCTGTATTTTTCCACCTTCGCCAAGTCGATGGCTTCCATCGGCGCCTTCGTGGCCGGCGACCGCCAGATCGTAGACTACATCCGCTATAACATCCGCTCGCAGATCTTCGCCAAGAGCCTGCCTATGCCCATCGTGATCGGCAACCTGAAGCGCCTGGAAATGCTGCGCAACATGCCCGAAATGCGCGCGAAGCTGTGGCACAACGCTCGTACACTCCAGGCCGGCCTCAAGGAGCGCGGCTTCGACATCGGCAACACCGATACGATGGTGACGCCCGTGTACATGAAGGGCGGCGTGGAAGAAGCCACCGCCATGGTGATGGACCTTCGCGAAAACTACGGCATCTTCTGCTCGATCGTGGTATACCCGGTGATCCCGAAGGGCCACATCATCTACCGCCTCATTCCGACTGCTTCGCACACCGAAGCCGACATCGAGGCAACGCTGAACGCCTTCTCTGAAACAAAGGCCAAGCTCGACGCCGGTGCCTACAAGGTAGAGGCCATCCCCGACATGGCTGATGCGAAAGCTTAAGAAGGTTAGGGAAAAAGCATCGGAACCACTCCGCCAACGCTAAAGCTTTGGCGGTCGGAGAAAGAAAAAAAGAGAATAAGCGTTTCGCGCAGAAAATACATGGACCCGCATTCAGCGGGTCCATTTTGTTTTTCATTGTTGCGTACCACCTTCTTTTCTTAGCGGTGAAAAACCTTTTTCACCTTAGCCTCCTTGTCACGCTGAGAGCAGCCGAAGCGCTTTCCGCTCCGTTAAAGTATTTGCCGCTCTTCAAAAGGCGCGCCCCGCGCAGTTTTCCTATATTATATTTAGCCCTCAAATTCAAAATGCACATGCGCATCCTATTTCTGTTCCTGTTTCTGCCCTTCCTGGCCGTCGCCCAGACGAAGCAGATCACCATGGAAGACATTTACAAGAAAGGCACCTTCCGCAGTGAATTCGTTCCAGGCTTTGCCGGCACTTCCGACGACTCGCTGTTCAATCCCTCCGACGTAAAGGACGAAACCGGCAAGGTGGTCAGCAGCGTCGACTACCAGGTTTCTTCCGACCGCAAGCGCGTCCTGTTCTTCAACGGCCGCGAGCCTATCTACCGCCGCTCCTCGAAGGCGACGGCCTATGTGTACGACCTCGCCGGTAAGAAAGCTGTGCGCCTCAACAACGGTAAGGTGCTGCACCCGACCTTCTCGCCCGACGGCAGCAAGATCGCCTACGTGTTCGACAATAACCTGTATATCTACGATATCGCTTCGGCGGCCACCACCGCTGTCACCACCGACGGTAAGTGGAACCAGGTCATTAACGGCAACTGCGACTGGGTGTATGAAGAAGAATTCGAATTCAGCCGCGCCTTTGAATGGAGCCCCGACGGCAAGTACATCGCTTACTACAAGTTCGACGAGGCTGCGGTTAAGGAATTCCAGTTCACGATGTACGACAGCGCCTACAACCGCCAGTATGGCTACAAGTATCCCAAGGCTGGCGAAAGCAATTCCAAGGTGCAGATCCGTCTCTACGACGTAGCCAGCCGCAACGACGTGGCGGCCCAGTACGAGCAGGGCGACATTTACATTCCCCGCATCAAGTGGACGCGCGACGCGAACCCGAAGCTCGTGGTGTTCTGGCTCAACCGCCACCAGAACGATCTGCGCCTTCTGCTGACCGCCCCCGCTACGGGCACGGCTACGGAGCTGTACCGCGAGCAGAACAAATACTTCGTTGAGATCAACGACAACTGGCAGTTTTTGAAGGATGGTAAGAGCTACCTGTTCACCTCCGAGATGAACGGCTTTACGCAGCTGTACCGCTACAGCATCGACGGAAAGAAAAAGATCCAGATTACGAAGATGAAGGCCGACATCGCCGACATCAACGGTGTAGACGAAAAGAACGGACTCGTTTATTATACGCTGGCCTACCCCACGCCGATGGACCGCAACCTGTTTGTTTCGGATCTCAACGGCCGCAACACCAAGCAGCTGACACAGGGCACCGGCTGGCACCGTGTGGAGCTGAACGATAGCTACACGCAGTTCATGGACTATTACTCCAACATCAATACGCCGCAGACGGTTTCGCTCTACAACCTGAAAAAGGACAAGGCGACCTTCATTAAACCGGTTGGCGAAAACAGCAAGCTGAAGCAAACCATAAAAGAATATGGCATCGGCCAGGCTGAATTCATGCGCATCCCCAACAGCAAGGGAGACACGCTCAATGGCTGGATGCTGAAGCCCGCCAACTTTGACCCGAACAAAAAATACCCGGTGCTGTTTTGTAACTACGGCGGCCCCGGTTCGCAGCAGGTGGCCAACCGATTCGGTGCTGTTTCGATGTGGCACCAGATGCTGGCCCAGAAAGGATTTATCGTGGTATCGGTAGACAATACCGGCACCGGCTTCCGCGGCGAAGAGTTCAAGAAAAAGACCTATCTGCAGCTCGGCAAGTTTGAGATCGAAGACCAGATCGACGCGGCCAAATACCTCGCGAAGCAGTCGTTCGTGGACCCGAAGAACATCGGGCACTGGGGCTGGAGCTTCGGCGGCTTTATGAGCTCGCTGGCCATCACCAAGGGCAACGACGCCTTCTCGGCGGCCGTGGCCGTGGCGCCCGTGACCTCCTGGCGCTTTTACGATAATATCTACACCGAGCGCTACATGCGTACACCCCAGGAAAACAAATCGGGCTACGACGACAATGCGCCCATCAACTTCGTGAACCGCATCAAGGGTAAGTTCCTGCTCATCCACGGCACCGCCGACGACAACGTGCACTTCCAGAACAGCACCCAGATGATCTCGGCGCTGGTGAAGGCCAACGTGGACTTCGAAACGATGTATTATCCCAACAAGAACCACGGCATCTCCGGTGGCGCCGACAATACCACCTTCCATATCTGGAGCAAGATGACCAACTGGATCCTCGACAACCTGGGCAACGACCAGGTGAATAAGGGCCATGTGGGCAACGCGATCAACGCACCGAAGAAGGAATTCTAAGGGTAGCGGTACCGACTTAAAATAGGACGCCCAAGGGCGTCCTTTTTTTATGTTCCGGCTTTTCCTTACAGGGTTGAAATCGCCGTAGCCGCCGCACAGGTTATGGCTGGCGATGGCCATGGAGAGCTGGTTGGCATAGTTGGAGTTGAAGCCGACGGTAAGCGAGGGGCTTTGAGCCGAGTTGATGTCGGCCTTGTTGAAGATGCGGCGGTCGCCGTTCAGCTCCGAATTCATCTGGAAGGCCAGCGTGAAATCGCCGGCGGGAAAATGGATGCCGCTGTCCAGGAGGGCGTACTGGTTCACGCCGTTGAAGGCGAGAGCCTTCCCGGCAGCGCCGTTGCGGTCGCTGCCCGTCGCAATCCCGTTGAAGCCGCGGAGGTGACGGTTGTGGCCGCTCACATCGTGCAGGTTCGCCGAGTCGAAGGTGAAGCGGGCCCAGAGGCAGCGGGAGAGGGAGTCGTTCCAGGCTGCCGTGGAGTCAGGGGCGGGAGCGGGAGTGGAAGCCGGGAATGGGCCGAAGGGCCGGGGGCTGTCCGTATCACCGCAGCGAAGGCGCAAACGTTCCCGCTAATTCCCAAGCCGGAATTGGTTCAATGCGTACCTTCGGCGCCTATTTTTTGACTAAAAATCCCTGCTTCATGACCCAAAAGATCAAAGTGGCCAACCCGGTGGTAGAACTGGACGGCGACGAAATGACCCGGATCATCTGGAAATTCATCAAGGATAAACTCATCCTTCCCTACGTGGAAGTGGATATCAAGTATTACGACCTCGGCGTGGAATACCGCGACCAGACCAACGACCAGGTGACGATCGACGCCGCCAACGCCATTAAGCAATACGGCGTGGGCATCAAGTGCGCCACCATCACCCCCGACGAGGCACGCGTGGAGGAATTCAAGCTGAAGCAGATGTGGAAGAGCCCCAACGGCACCATCCGCAACATCCTTGACGGCACCGTGTTCCGCGAGCCGATCGTGATCAAGAACATCCCCCGCCTCGTAACCAACTGGAATGCGCCCATCATCGTTGGCCGCCACGCTTTCGGCGATCAGTACCGCGCTACGGATTTCGTAACGAAAGGTAAAGGCAAGCTGACAGTGAAGTTCGAAGGCGAAGACGGCACCGTGATCGAGCACGAGGTGTACAACTTCCGTGGCGACGGTGTAGCCCTCACTATGTACAACACCGACGAGTCGATCCGCGGCTTTGCGCACAGCTGCTTCAACATGGCGCTGAGCAAAGGCTGGCCGCTGTACCTCTCGACCAAGAACACCATTCTCAAGAAATACGACGGCCGCTTCAAAGACATTTTTGAAGAGATCTACCAGGCCGATTATAAGTCGAAGTTCGAAGCCGCCGGTATCACCTACGAGCACCGCCTCATCGACGACATGGTGGCCTCCGCCCTCAAGTGGAACGGCAACTTCGTATGGGCTTGTAAAAACTACGACGGCGACGTGCAGAGCGATACCGTTGCCCAGGGCTTCGGCTCGCTGGGCCTGATGACTTCGGTACTCGTAACGCCCGACGGCCAGACAATGGAAGCCGAGGCTGCCCACGGCACCGTAACGCGTCACTACCGTGAGCACCAGAAGGGTCGCCCGACGTCAACCAACCCCATCGCCTCCATCTTCGCCTGGACGCGCGGTCTCGCCTTCCGCGGCAAGCTCGATGGCAACCAGGAGCTGATCGACTTTTGCAACGCCCTCGAAGCCGTATGCATCGAAACCGTTGAAAGCGGCAAGATGACCAAGGACCTCGCCCTCACCATCAACCCGGGCAAGGCCGAGCACGGCAAAGACTACCTCTACACCGAGGAGTTCCTGGATGCGATCGACGAGAACCTGAAAGCCAAAATGGCGAAATAACCGGTTGACCGGTTAATAAGTTAGTGGCCTGATCATAGAAACGCCGCCCCGGGAGGAGCGGCGTTTCTATTATGACCGTATTAAGCGGTTGGCCGGTTGTTAGTACGCGGTGATCACGTTGTACAGCGTATCCCGCTCCACCGGTTTGCGGCGCACCTGTTTGATCAGGGTCACGATCTCTTCGGTGCTCATCGCCGGGGTTTGCTCCTCGGAGCCGGCCATCGAGTAGATCTTGGTGGTATCGTCGATGGTGCCGTCGATGTCGTTGACGCCGAAGGCCAGGGAGAGCTGGGCATTCTTGCGGCCCAGCATCGGCCAGTAAGCCTTCAGGTGGGGGAAGTTGTCCAGGAACAGGCGCGCTACCGAGTAGGTCTTGAAATCCTCCACAAGGCTGCACTCGGGCACGTGGCTCATGTCGTTGCCACCGTTGCGGAACTTCAGCGGGATGAATGTATTAAAGCCGCCTGTGCGGTCCTGGAGGGCCCGCAGCCGACTCATGTGATCGATGCGGTCGGCGTAGGTCTCCACGTGGCCGTAGAGCATCGTGGCGTTGCTGTGCATACCCAGGTTGTGCGCCGTTTCGTGAATGTGCAGCCAGCCATCGGCGTCTACCTTGTCGGGACAGATCTTCCGGCGTACTTCTTCATTGAAGATCTCGGCGCCGCCGCCGGGCAGCGAGTCGAGGCCGGCTTCGTGCAGCACCTTCATGCCTTCTTCCACCGACAGTTTGGCCTTGCGGAACATATAATCGAGCTCCACGGCCGTAAAGCCTTTGATGTGGAGGTCGGGGCGATGTGCCTTGATGGCCTTCAGCAGGTCCACGAAGAAATACAGGTTCATCTTCGGGTGCACGCCGCCTACGATGTGCACTTCCGTCTCCGGTCGGCCGTCGTATTTCTTCACAATTTGGAGCATGTCGTCCATGCTCAGCTCCCAGCCTTCCTCGCGGTGCGCATAGAGGCGGGAGTAGGAGCAGAAGTGGCAGGAAAACACGCATACGTTCGTCGGCTCAATGTGGAAGTTGCGGTTGAAATACGTGTTGTCGCCGTGTTTTTCTTCCCGTACGTGGTTGGCGAGGGCCCCGATAAAAGAAAGACTGCCCCTTTCAAAAAGGAGCAGTCCGTCTTCATCTGTAAGCCGAGTATGATTGATTACTTTTTCGCCTATTTCTTTCAGTTCACGGGTTTGTTCGGTAATTAATCTTTCGACAGATGTGGTGTTCATTATTGCTTGATGACGCGTTCGGTTACATTACGGTAGTCGTCGTCATAGCCAAGGCTGACCATGTACACGCCTGCCGGTTTACCCGACAAATCTACGGTAATAACATTTTCGGCGTTCTTGCTGTACGACTTCGTCCATACCAAGGCGCCTTTCGCATCGTAAACATTAACATAACGCAGCGTCGTCGGCTGGCGCAGGTGCCAGATGCGGAACGTGTTACCGGACGTCGGGTTCGGCGTGATCACGTAGCCATTGGCCTTCAGGTTGGCCGGAAGGGTGCGGGCCGATACGTTAACATTGTCGATGTAGATGTTGTTGCCGTTGTTCGAACGGGCACGGAACAGGAACTGTACCTGCGGCTGCGTGGTGAAGCCACTCACGTCAACACGCTCACTGCGCCACTGCGTGGCATTCGGTGCGAAGCCGGTACCCTGCGGGAAGTTGGCGGCTGCGTTCTCCAGAACGGTCTGGAGTTCCTGGCCCCATTTCTTGTACACGCTCTGGTAGGTGGCGCCGCAGTCTGCGGTGGCCAGCACTTCGAGGGTGTCGAGCGACTGAACCGTGGAACCCGGGTAGAGGCGGGAGCCGGCGGCTACGTCGAAGGCGAGGGTGACGGAGTCAGCGCCGCTGTACTGAACGACGGGGGTTACCAGGCCGTCTTCGTGGCCGGTTCCGGTGTAGTTGAACGAGTTCAGCAAGGCCGAACCGGCGTTGCCGTTACCGGCTACGCTCCAGGTCCAGGTGGTTGCGTTGTCGCTGTTCACTACGGTCCAACCGGAGGGCGGGAAGGAAGTGGCGCTGCTGGCGCTGAAGTTCTCAACCAGCGGTGCGTTCACTTTCGAAGCAACGGTTACGGTACGGTTCAAAGTGTCGTTGCTGCGACGGGCGTCGCCGGTGCCGCTGGCGGAAACCGGGTCGGCTACCCACACCTTGAAGGGCGTGGTGGCTGCGGCCGGGAAGGTGGCGCCGGCCAAGGTCACGGTCATGGTGCTGCTCGGCGCCAGGTTGGTATTCACCGTCTGCACCAAAGGCGTACCGTTGTTGATGCTGTAGGCTACTTTAAAGGAAGTGATCGTTTGCGTGCCTTCGTTGCGCACCACAACAGAGGGTGTCGTGGCGGGTTCGCAGATCGTAAAGGCGGGGAGCGCCGAAACGATCGAGAGGTCACGGCCGAAGTAGGGCTCGACGTTGACGTTGTCTACGAACAGGTTGTTGCCGAAGCGGCTTGTGTTGCGGAAGTAAAGGATCATGTTGCCCGAGGCCAGTTGTGCGGGGCTGCTGATCAGCGTGCGCTCTCTTCTCCAGTCGCCGGAAGCCGGTGCGGTGTACTCGGTGGTAGCAGTGCCGGCAGTGGCCAGCGTCGTGCCTTGCTTCTTGTACACAGCGGTGAAACTGTTGCCGCAGTCGGCCGAAGCGTATACACCCAGCGTGTCGGGTGAGCCGGTGTAGGCCTTGTAAGCTACGTCGAAGGAGATGGCCACGGAGTCGGCGCCCGCGATGTTGAGGGCCGGGAGGCGGATCTCATCGAGGCGGCCGTCGGTGTTGTTCCAGTTGTCGATGAACATCGACTTCAGGCTGTTACGGCCGGGGGAGCGGGCTTCCCAGGTCATGTCGCCGTTGGGGTTGCTGATCGTCCAGCCGGGAGGCGGGAAGGAAGCGCCTTCGAAGCCTTCCACCAGCGGGGTAGCAGCCAGATTGATGATGTTGAACGTACGGCGTACCGTGTCGTTCGCAGGGGTCAGGTCGCCGATACCGCCGGCCGTGATCGGGTCGCTGGTGTAAGCGGCGATCGTGTGGTTGCCGGTGCTTCCCACCGTAGTGGGCGTGGCAAAGGTCAGCGTGGTGCTGGCGCCGGCAGCGAGGGGTGCCGTGATGGTCTGGGTTGTGAGGGTGCCGCCATCGATGCTGTAGTTCACGTTGAATGCCGTAACGGTTTCAACACCGTTGTTGCGCACGGTGATCTGCGGCGTGATGGTGCGTCCGCAGGATTGCGTGCCGGGAGCTACCAGGGTGGTGAGCGCCAGGTCGCGGGCGACCACTTTGGATACGTTGATGTTGTCTACGTATACGTTTTGGCCGAAGCGGCCGCGCGAGCGGAACGCTACCTGGATGTTGCCGCCGTTGAGCAGGGCGGGCGACAGCGTGATGTTCTCCCGGCGCCAGTCGGCGGCACCGGTGGGCACATAACCCGTGGCGGTGATCGTACCGGCCACCGTGGCGAGGTTAACGCCCCACTTCTTATAGATCTCGGTCCAGTTCACACCGCAGTCGTTCGAGACGAGCACGGCGAACGTGTCGGGGTTGGTGGTGAGGCTGTAGGGGCGGTAGGCCACGTCGAAGGCAACGCTGATCTGGTCGGTGGGAGCCACCGAAACAGGCATGCTGCGCAGCTCGTCGATCTGGCCGCCGGCGCTGTTGTTAAAGTTGTCGAAGAACATCGACCCGGCATTGCCGTTACCGGTGGCGGAACGCTGCCAGGTAAAGTTGCCGTTCGGGTTGAAGATCGTCCAGTTGGCGGGCGGGAACGTCGTCGAAACGAAGTTTTCCGTCAGCGGGGGCGCAGAGCCGCCGTTGATCACAACGCTCGTGGTGAACGTGTTGTTGGCCGCATTCTGATCGGCGCTGCCATTGGGATTCGATACCGTAAATACCAGCGTGTTGGTGCCGGTTACGAGGTTGATCGAGGGCAGGGCCACCGACGCACCATAGCCCGTCAGGATGTTCAGGCCCGTAACAGTTGTGCTGACAGGGGCGCCGCCGTTGTTGCTTACCGTTACCGTTACCGAAGTAATGGTGCTCGTACCGGCGTTGGTAACCATTACGCGGGGAACCACGGCTCCGGCGCAGGTAGGCGTCGGGTAGGTCGTGGATGCGCATGTAGTGTTGTTGAACTCCGAGCCACCGGGAGCGATGAGCGCCGTCGGCGTAACGTCCAGCGCCAGTGTGCCGGCGGGCGGCGTGGCGCCATCGGTGGTCAGGTAACCGGGGCGCATGAGCTCCAGAACGGCGTGCATACGGCGCACCTGTCCGATGGTAAACATCGAGTAGCAGCGGTCATCCGTATAGTCCATATAGTTCTGGTACATTTTGCCCGGAGGGTTGGGTACACCGGCGCAGTTGGAGGCGACAATGCCGGTGAGGCAACCCGAGGTAGCCGTAGACTGGCCCGGGGTATCGTCGGCGGCGGCGCCATAGAGGCTGGCGTCGGCGAAGTTCGGCGTGATCTGGGCAAAGTCGGCGCCTGCGGCACAGCCGGTGAAGCTGTGGTAGAGGCCGAAGTTGTGACCGATCTCGTGTACGGCCGTCCGTGCGAGGTTGAATTCGGGGAAGGAGAAGCAACCGTTGGAGAAGCCGCGGTAGTCCACGCAAACGCCATCGATACCGATGGAGGATCCGGTCGTTTCAGTGGCGTTGCCGGGACCGATATTGGGGGCGATGCCGAGCAGGCCACCGGCACCGATACCTACCCAGAGGTTATAATACTTCGTCACGTCCCAGGGATCGAGACCGCCTGCGCTGGCGTGCTTGATGGCCTGGTAGGTGGTGGTGCCGATCTGCACGCTGCCCACGCGGCGCTCGAGGCCGTTGGTGAGCTGGCCCGACGGGGTGCGGCGGGCACGGGTAAAGCGGATCAGGGAGTGACCACGGAGGGGCATGAAAGCCGTACCGGCATTCGCGCTGTCCGGGTTCAGACCCGAAAAGTCGAGGTTGAGACGGTCCAGGAAATAGTCGACCTGCGCTTCGGTGATCTGGTTGGGATCGGGAAGGACCACGTGCACCACTACCGGGATCGTCACCGGTCCGGTCAGGGTCGTCGTGCGTAGAGTAGCGTTGGTGCGCGCCGTTCCGGGAGCAACGCCCGCGCGCTGGTTACGTTCCCACTCAGCCCGGAAAGCCGGGTCTGCGTGGAGGCGTTCTTCAATGGCCTCCATGGTTCCGCAACGAATCGGTTTTACGGCTGAGGGCTCCGTTTTTTGAGCATGCAGCGCAATGCCCACAAAGCTTAACCCTAAAAGCAGGAGGGTAAATTTTTTCAAAGCAGTTTAGTTTTATGTTATCAAAAAGTGAATAGGCCCCTAAAATTAGCGAAACCCGAAGAATATTTAAGTGTTTTTTCCGACGCTTTTCAAATACGCAAACGTCCTGTTCCGGGTTGCCCACAGGCCCTGTAAACAAGCTCCTGCCTTCTTGGCGCGTTGCCGAAAAAGGCTATCTTTCCGCCTCTAACCAAATGACTTGCTGATGAATATCAAAATGCGACTGACGGTGATGAGCTTCCTGCAATTTTTCGTGTGGGGCGCCTGGTTGATCACCATCGCCACTTATTATTTCAACAACCCGGCCTTCGTTGCCAACAACCCGAATGCCGGCGCGCAGTTCGGTGCTATCTTCGGAACACTCGCGCTTTCCTCCCTTTTCATGCCGGCCATCACGGGCATTATTGCCGATAAATGGATGGACGCTGAAAAGCTTTACGGCATCCTGCACATTCTCTACGGCGCTTTCCTCTTCCTCGTGCCGCAGGCCAAAACCGCCGACCAGCTTTACTACACGATCCTGGGCGCCATGATCTGCTACATGCCCACGATCTCGCTTTCCAATTCCATCGCTTATTCGATCCTGAAACGCGAAGGATACGACGTGGTGAAGGTGTTCCCGCCTATCCGCGTTTGGGGCACCATCGGCTTTATCGTGGCGATGTGGATCACCAACCTCACCGGCAGCAAGGCCAACACCAACCAGTTTCTCATCGGCGGCGCTGCCGCGGTGCTGCTGGGACTGTTCTCTTTTACCCTTCCCAAGTGCCCACCCCAGCGCACGATCGCCAAGGATGCCTCACTCGTTGAGCAACTCGGACTGAAGGCCTTCAAGCTGTTCGGTAATTATAAGATGGCCCTGTTCTTCCTGTTCTCGATGCTGCTCGGCGCTGCGCTGCAGCTCACCAACGCCTACGGTGATACCTTCCTTGACGACTTCAAGAACAACCCGCTGTACGGCCCCGATTCTTTCGTGGTGAAGTACTCTACGATCATCATGTCGATCTCGCAGATCTCCGAGACGGTCTTTATCATTACGATTCCGTTCTTCCTCCGCCGCTACGGCATCAAGAACGTGATGCTCTTCTCGATGCTGGCCTGGGTGCTGCGGTTCGGGCTCTTCGCCTACGGCAACCCTGCCGATGGGCTGTGGATGATCGTTCTTTCCTGTATCGTATACGGCATGGCCTTCGACTTCTTCAATATCTCCGGATCGCTGTTTGTGGAAACGACCACCGACCCCGGCATCCGGTCCAGCGCGCAGGGCTTGTTCATGATGATGACCAACGGCGCCGGCGCCTGGCTGGGCAGCACGGTGAGTGGCTACGTCATCGACCGCTTCTTCACCGTCGACGGTCACAAGCAGTGGCACGAGATCTGGCTATCCTTTTCTGCCTATGCGCTCGTGGTGGCCCTCCTGTTCGTACTGCTCTTCCGGCACAAACACGATCCCAAGGCCGTGATGCAGGTGGCCCATTAAACAGGGCTTCAAAACAAAAACCCTCCCGCAGCGCGGGAGGGTTTTTTGTTCCAGGCCTGGATGCAGGTTCCGCAACAAAGGAAAAGGCCGCCCGGTCGGGAGGCCTTTATTCAAATAGTCCATTGTTGTGTTAGATGTGCGCTTCGATCTTCTTCACGAAGTTGGCCTTCGGCTGGGCGCCGACGAGCTTGTCCACCACTTCGCCGTTCTTGATGAAGAGGATGGCGGGAATCGATGTAATACCGTAGTTCATGCTCACCTGGGGGTTCTCATCCACGTTCACCTTACCGATGTTGACGCGGCCCGAATAGTCTTTCGACAGCTCGTCGATGACGGGACCGATCGCGCGGCAGGGACCGCACCATTCTGCCCAAAAGTCTACTACCGTAAGTTTATCGGAGCTCAGTACGTCGTTCTGAAAGTTCGCGTCCGTAAATGCTTGTGCCATGATTCGTTTGTTTAAAGTTTCAGATTGAAAGAACAAATTTAGTTCCGGAACCATTACCCGGCCATTCCGTCAGCCGCCGCGGCTATTGAAAGATTTGATGGCTGTATCGGTAGTGTCGATAAGGTCAGGTTACTCCGTCAGGCCGTCTGCACTTTCACATCGATCTCGGGTCGGCCATCGAGCCACTGGATGAGGTCCCAGTTCATCTCGAAGCCGCTGCCGAGCGTGGAGAAGCCGGCCTTCAGCGCTTCCTTGGGCTCGCGTACCAGGATCTTGAGGCCCGTGCTGCCCGGGAACTTTTTAATGTTCTCGTCCAGGAAGTCGATGAACCCGGGCTCGAGGTTGCGCACGTCGAGCTCGAGCTGCAGGCTCCGGGTCATTTGCCGCTTGATGTTCTCGGCGAGGTTGATCGAGCCCGGCTTGAACTCGTACTCGTCGCGGAAGCGGTGCTTCTGGAAGGAGCCCGTCAGCAACACAGCCGCGCCGAGCTGCAGGTAGGGGCTGAAGCGGATGTAGTCGTCGCCGAAAAGCACCAGCTCGGTCTTGCCCGAATAATCCTCGATCACGTAGGAGCCGAACTTGTTGCCCTGCCGCGAGATCCGCTGCTGCGCGCTCGTAACGAGGCAAAGCAGCTTGAAGGAACGGCCCTGCGCCGCCAGCAGCTTTGAATCCTTGCTGTCGTTGAAGTCGGCCACGGAAGTAATGCCGTAGTGCCGCATTTCGAATTTGTAGTGATCCAGCGGGTGGCCGCTGAGGTAGATGCCCGCCACTTCCTTCTCGCGCTCGAGTTGCTCGGTGAGGCTCCAGGGCGGGCAATTGGGTATCTGCGGTGGCTTGATGTCGAGCACCGAAGGCAGGTCGCCGAAGAGCGTGTTGCTCGTGTTGATGCTTTGGGCCTGCACCACCTGCCCGAACTTGATGATCTTTTCCAGTCCGTTCTGCGTCTCATTTTCCGGCACACAGAAATACTGGGCGCGGTGGAGCTGCGGGAAGGAGTCGAAGGCGCCGGCCTGCACGAGGCATTCCAGCGTGCGCTTGTTTACCGTGCGGCTGTTGATGCGCTTAATGAAATCATAAGGATCGGCATAGCGGCCGTCCTTTTTGCGCTCGTCGATAATATTTTCCACCGCATTCTCACCCACGCCTTTGAGGCCGCCGAGCCCGAAGCGGATATCACCCTGCTCGTTCACGGCAAAGCCTTTCTTCGATTCGTTGATATCGGGACCAAGCACCTTCAGGCCCATCCGCTTGCATTCTTCCATGAAGAACGTCAGCTTGTCGAGGGCGTTGGCGTGGTTGAGCACCGCCGACATATACTCTCCGGGGTAGTGGGCCTTGAGGTAGGCGGTCTGGTAGGCCACGAAAGCGTAGCAGGTAGAGTGCGATTTGTTGAAGGCGTATTGGGCGAAGGCCTCCCAGTCGGTCCACACCTTGTCGAGCACTTTGGCATTGTGCCCTTTGGCCACGGCACCGTCGACGAACTTGCTCTTCATCTTGTCGAGCGTCTTCCGGTCTTTTTTACCCATGGCCTTGCGCAGCACGTCGGCGTCGCCCTTAGAGAAGCCGGCGATCTTCTGCGCCAGCAGCATCACCTGTTCCTGATATACCGTAATGCCGTAGGTTTCTTCGAGGTATTCCTCCATCTCGGGCAGGTCGTACACCACTTCCTCGCGGCCGTGCTTGCGGTCCACGTATTGGGGGATGTAGGCCATCGGTCCCGGGCGGTAGAGGGCGTTCATGGCGATGAGGTCGGCAAACTGGTCAGGCTTCAGTTCCTTGAGGTACTTCTGCATGCCGGGGCTTTCAAACTGGAACGTGGCGATGGTGTCGCCGCGCTGGTACAGTTCGTAGGTCTTTTCATCGTCCAGCGGCACGTCGTCGATCACGATGTCCACGCCGTGGTTCTCCTTGATCATAAGGAGGGCGTCGCGGATGATGGAGAGGGTCTTCAGACCCAGGAAGTCCATCTTGATAACGCCCGAGTCTTCGATGATGGAGCCTTCGATCTGGGTGATGAACAGGTCGGAGTCTTTCGCCGTAAATACGGGAATGAGCTCCGTCAGGTCTTTCGGGGCGATGATGATACCGGCTGCGTGAATACCCGTGTTGCGCACGGAGCCTTCGAGCTTCTCGGCGATGCGCAGCACGTCGGCCGGCATGTCTTTGCCGTTGTAGATCTCGCGCACCTTGCGGATGTTCTCGATATCGTCCTGGCCGTATTCGTCTTCGAGGGGCTTGTCGCCTTCCTTAGCAGTGATGGGGGCGTGGAGCACGCGGTACAGCTTCGTGCCGGGTTTTTCCGGAATGAGCTTCGCCAGCGCGTTGGAGTCGGCGAGGGGCAGGTCCATCACGCGGGCCACATCCTTGATGCTCGACTTGGCGGCCATGGTACCGTAGGTTACGATCTGGGCCACCTGGTTCTGCCCGTATTTCTGCACCACGTAGTCGATCACTTTCTGCCGGCCTTCGTCGTCGAAGTCCGTATCGATATCGGGCATCGACTTACGATCGGGGTTCAGGAAGCGTTCGAACAGGAGCTTGTATTTGATCGGGTCGATGTTGGTGATGCCGATGCAATAGGCCACCGCCGAGCCCGCCGCGGAGCCGCGGCCGGGGCCGATGAACACGCCGAGGTCGCGGCCGGCCTTGATGAAGTCCGACACGATGAGGAAGTAACCGGCGAAGCCCATGGTGCGGATGGTGAACAGCTCGAAGTCGAGGCGTTCCCGTATTTCTTCGGTGATCTCCGAGTAGCGCGCGCGGGCGCCTTCATAGGTCAGGTGATGCAGGTATTCCCACTGGTTCAGGTTCGAATCGTCGTGCACCTGGAATTCCTTGGGCAGCGGGAAGGCGGGGAGGAGGATGTCGCGCTTCAGGTTGAGCAGCTCCACCTTGTCCACGATCTCGTTGGTGTTGTCGATAGCCTCGGGAATGTCCTGGAACACCTTGATCATCTCCTCCGTCTTCTTGAAATAGAACTGGTCGTTGGGGAAGGCGAAGCGCATGTTCTTCGTGTTCACGTCGTCGTCGTTGAACTCGCGCAGGGCGGGCGTAGCCACCTTCTCGCCGGTGTTGATGCACAACAGGATGTCGTGGGCGTTGAAGTCTTCCACGTCGGTGTAGTGCGAGTCGTTGGAGGCGATCACCTTCACATTGTGCTTCTTGGCAAATTTCACGAGGACGTTGTTCACCTTGTCCTGCTCGGCCATGCCGTGGCGCTGGAACTCCACGTAGAAGTCGTCGCCGAACAGGTCGAGCCACCACTTGAATTCGGTCTCTGCCTCGGCTTCCGTTTTATTCAGGATTGCCTGGGGCACCGAGGCGCCGAGGCAACAGGTAGTGGCGATAAGGCCCTTGTGGTATTTTAAGATGAGCTCTTTGTCGATTCGCGGGTACTTGGAGTACATCCCTTCGATGAACCCGAGGGAGGTGAGCTTCACGAGGTTCTTGTAGCCTTCTTCGTTCTTGGCCAGCAGGATCTGGTGAAAGCGGCGGTCTTTGACCTCCTTGGTGAAGGTTTTGGCGAAGCGGTTCTCCACGAGGTAGAATTCGCAGCCGACGATGGGTTTCACTTTCGGCTTGCCGTCCGCGTCGGTGTGCTTGTAGGCCTGCGCCACGAATTCGAAGACGCCGAACATGTTGCCGTGGTCGGAGATGGCCAGGGCGGGCATTTCGTCGGCGATCGCCTTTTTATAAAGCGAGGAGATGGAGGCGGCGCCATCAAGGAGCGAGTACTGCGTGTGAACGTGTAGGTGCGAAAATTTCATAGTGTCTGGTCCCATAAAGCTCCCGGAGCAAGTGCCGGGGCCGGCTCGCAATTTACACCCTTCGGGCGGCATGAAGGGGCACTTTAACCGGCTCTTTGTTATCCACAGGTGTGCAAAAAATCCCTATTTTCGTTTTCCACCGAAACGCGTCCTATGATCCGCAATTTGCTCCTGCTTCTCTCGGCTGCCGCCACCGGCGCCGGAGCGGCCGCCCAGAGCGGTCCCAAGACGGCACCCGCCGCTACATCGGTTCGTTTTATCGAGCATATCGAAGTCGGGTTCGAAACGCCGCAGGCACGTCCTGCCGTTTCAGGAACGGTCATTACCACGGCCCCAGCCCAGGGAACAACGGCCCCCGCCGTCAGCCGGGCCACGGAACCGGTCCGCACCGGCTCGCCCGCTCCGCACGCCGCCACCCTGTCCATTGAAGACGCCGGCACCCTGCACCTCAAGTTCGCCCTGCTGCTCAACGTAGAAGTGGAGCGCGTGCCGCAGTTGCCGCTGCTGGTGCTCATCGACGACTGGTGGGGCACCCGCTACCGCCTCGGCGGCAACGACCGCAGCGGCGTCGACTGTTCCGGTTTTACCTGCATGTTGTACAACAACCTGTTTCAAACGCAATTACCCCGCACCGCCCGCGAGCAATTCCAGGCAACGCGCAGCATCGAGCCCGCCGACCTCCGCGAAGGCGACCTCGTATTCTTTACCACCGGCACCAGCATCACCCACGTCGGCTTTTACCTGCAGAACAATAAGTTCGTGCACGCTTCCACATCGGAGGGAGTCACCATCTCCGACCTGAACGACCGCTACTGGCAGGCGCGCTTTGCCGGGGCGGGACGGCTGCAATAAGGTATTGAGGTTTTTACCGTTTGAGGGGGCCTCGAAGCGGCGTTGCTGTGGACGATCGCCTGCGGCGCTGCCGCTTTCTCCGGGGACAGGGGCCCGCTACGCTTACCGAAACAAGGTAGTTTGCCGGGACGCTACCCCGCCGCGCCTGCCGAAACAAGGTAGCTTTCCGGTAAACTACCCTGCCGCGCTGCCCGGAACACCCTGGCTGACCCCTAAACTACCCTGTCGCGGCCGGCGAAACATCCGGCTTACCCCTAAACTATCCTGTCGCGGCCGGCGGAACACCCTGGCCTCCCCCTAAGCTGGCGTGTCTCGTTTAGCGAAATCATTCTTTTCAGTCAAAATCAATGAGTTGCGCGTGCGGGTGCTCGTTTCCCGTTGCCATCCCCTTTCCGGTGCCTGCCGCCTGGCTGTTTACTGCCGGTTCCCGAACCCGATCCGCTTCCGCACGGTAGCCCAGATCGGAGCCACGTCGGGGGAGAGCTTCAGCAAAACGACGCCCGGAACGAACACGGCACAGAACAGCATACCGCGCAGGATCAGCCAGCCAAAGCCTGTGTGGTCCTTACAGGGGAAATAGGCCGCGCAGCAGGCGGCGGCGCCGAGCAGCAGGGTATACAGCGATTCTTTCGAAAAGGGCTGCATGCCGTAGCGGCGCCACAGGAACACGAAGCGCACCGTATTGTAGGCTGTGAATGCGATCAGGTTCGACAGGGCCGGGCCGAGGATGCCCAGGCGGCTCGTGAGCAGGTAGTTGATTCCCAGCGACGCCACGAGCAGGAGCATCCCGCTGTTGAATTCAAAGCGCCAGCGCGTGGAGGTCAGGATGATCTGCGACGAAACACCCGTGCCCATATCGACGATGCGGGTCAGCCCCAGGAAAAAGAAGACGGTGAACGAGGCCGAAAAATCTTTCTGGATGTGAAAGGTGTGCAGCGCGTCTTTGAAGTTGAGCCACACGATTCCAAACATGCACACCGCGAAAATGAGCTGGTTCAGCGCCGAGCGGTGGTAGATGCGTTTGATGCGCTCCAGGTCTTTGTCGCGCCAGGCGTGCGACAGCGCCGACACCGAGGCCGACACCACGGCGCGTTGCGGCGCCTGGATCAGCCCCGACAGGATCTCTCCCAATGAGTAGATGCCGGCCATGGCCATCCCGTTGGGCAGGATGGCGGCGATCATCAACTTGTCGCACTGCTGCGCGATGTTGGACAGGATGCCGCTGCCCCAGAAGTAGGCGCTCAGCGCCAGGATCCGCTGCCGCAGCCTTCGTGTGACCTTGCTGGCGCGCAGGTGGAAATTCAGGCGTCCCTGCCGGTAAAACACGATCAGCAGGCCCAGAGCCAGCACGAGGTACAGGAACGAAAAGAGGTGGATGAAGGTGTCGAAGTTGCGGATCACCCCGAAGTAGGTGAGGGCGATAAGCAGGGTGAACAGGAGGCGGAAGATGAGTTCCTTGAACAGGTTCGACAGCACCGACTTGCCGAGCATCCACGCGTAGGATTCTAAGATCAGGTAGAGCGTAAAGCCGAAGCCGAAGGGGAAGAGCCAGTAGTAATACCGGAGCAGCTCGGGCGAGTTGTTGAACATCCGGTTGGCCACCGGCACCTTGAACAGCAGGCCCAGGATGCTGACGACGCCGAAGCCGATCACCGGCAGCAGCAGTGCCCAGGAGAGCTGGTCGTTGCGGCGCCGCTCGAGGTGCGCTTCGTAGTAGGGAAAGAACTTGCCGATGTAGGCCGAGGAGCCGAGGCTGGCCATCGAGTACAGCACGGCGGCCACCGCCAGGAAGGTTTGCGTGACGCCGTACTGCTCCTTGGTGAAGCCGCCTTCGCGGGTGAACAGGTAGGTGTTGAAAAAACCCAGGGCAAAGCCGGCATACACGATGGCCGACGAGATCAGGCTTTGCTTCCGGATGGTGCTCATGGCGGCGAAGATAGCGTCGCCAGCGACGGGAGAGAAGGAACGCGGATTTTTTATGATGATTAAGATGGAAGCAGGTGTTCATTTATTAAAGTCAGCAAAATCATAAGCAATCATAATCATCTGCGTATCCCGCTTGCGGGATCAGCGTTCTTTTTCTAATTGCCTGCGGAAGACCAGCAGCTCCTCGTCATTGACCGTTTCGCGGCGGTCCTGCCGCAGTCCGAGGCGCTCCAGCAGGCGGATGGAGCGGTTGTTGCCGGGCCGGGTGATCGCCAGCACTTCGGGGAGCGTGCCTGCGGAAACCAGCACGTCGAGGAGGGCGCCGGCCGCTTCCTGCGAATAGCCCTGGCCTTCAAATTCGGGAAGCAGCGCAAAGCCGATATCGGGTGCGGGCAGGTAAGGTCTTTGGAGGAGGGTGGTGATCCCGATGGGCGTTTTCCCGTCGCGCAGCCGGATAACGTGAATCGTGGCGTCCGGGCTATGCAACAGGCGCTGGATGTAACCCACCGCGTCGGTTTCGGAATGCACGCCGCGGTCGCCGATAAAGCGCAGCCAGCCTTCGGTGTTCACCAGGCGGTGGATGAAGGCGCTGTCGGCCGTCTGCAGCACATCGAGTCGGAGGCGGGCCGTAGCAACGGAGTCGGGGAGGTGCCCGGGGCTTTGCCAGCGCAGGAAGTCGCCGTCGATGATGAGCAGGCGCACGCCCGCTTCCGCCAGGGAGCGATGGCTGCTTAGTTCGTCGCTCACCACGTAGGTCTGTCCCTCGGTCAGCAGTACTTCGCCACCGCCTTCCAGCTGGCTCACGAAGCTGCCCTGCAGGCAGTGCACGATATGGCCTTTGCGGCACCAGTGGTCGGCGAGGTAGCCGGCTGAATACTCCACCAGGCGCAGCCGGAGCCCGCCGAACTGCTGCGTCTGCCACCACGATGTGCCGCGCTCGCCCCGGAGCTCGGTCTTTTCGATAGCCGACCAGTCGATGGTTTGAAAAGGAATGTTCATAGGAACCTGCTCCCTTACCTGCTCACCGTTATGTAAAAGTTCTTGTCAACGGTAACGCCTTCAAAGCTGCCGCCGTCGGTCTTGATCTTGGTTTCGCCGGTGCTGGGTTGGATCCACTGCCCGTTGCTCAGGCGCACGGGCATGTTGAAGCCTTTCACGCAATTGGTCCAGCGGCATTCCATTTTATCGTCCTTGATCTTCAGCTCCAGCACCGGGATGTCTATTGTGCGCAGGTATTGATCGAAGATCTTCGAGAGGTCCTTGCCGCTTTTTTGGATGATGTACTGTTCTACTTCGGCGCTCGTGGTGGTCTTTTTGCCGAAGTCGCGGTTGAGACCCTGCAGGATCTCGCGGAACAGCTTGTCGTCGTTGATCACCTGGCGGATCGTGTGGATCATATTGGCGCCCTTGAAATACATGTCGCCGGAGCCTTCCTGGTTCACGCCGTAGGGACCGATAATGGGCTTGTCGTTCGACACGTTGCGGCGGAGGCCCTGTACATAGGCATTGCCGGCTTCCTTGCCCTGGTAGTATTCCACGAAGAGTTCTTCCGAGTAGGTGGTGAAGCCTTCGTGCACCCACATGTCGGCGATGTCTTTGGTGGTGATGTTGTTGGCGAACCATTCGTGGCCGCTTTCGTGCACGATGATGTAGTCCCACGTTTTCCCGTAACCCGAGCCGGAAAGATCCGAGCCGAGGTAGCCGTTTTTGAACTGGTTGCCGTAGGCCACGGCGCTCTGGTGCTCCATGCCCAGGTGCGGGGCCTGCACGAGCTTGTACGAATCGTCGTAGAAAGGGTAGGGGCCAAACCAGTATTCGAAGGCGCGGAGCATCGGCTTTACCTGCTCGAATTGCTTTTTCGCTTTATCGAGGTCGTAGTCGAGCACCCAGTAGGAGAGATCAAGCTTACCGCCGGCGCCCATCAGCGTGTCGGTGAAGTTGACGTACTTGCCGATGTAGGGAATGATCGTGTAGTTGTTGATCGGGTTTTTGACCTCCCAGTCGAATACGCGCTTGCCGGCCCATTCGGGGCGGGCCTCCCGCTTGACCATTACCTGCCGGCCGTTGCCAACCGCTACGAGCGTGTCGGGCACCACCATCGTCAGGCGGGCGCCGCCTTCGGGCTCGTCGCTCTGGTGGTCTTTGCAGGGATACCACACCGAGGCGCCGAGGCCCTGGCAGGCTACCGTCATCCAGGGGCGGCCCTGCTTGTCTTTTTTCCAAATCCAACCACCGTCCCAGGGCGGGTTGACGGCCGGCCGGGGGATGCCGTGGTATTCAATCCGCAGTCTTCCGGCTTCGGGCGATAACCCTTCCGTATTGACCAGCCACGCATTGCCATGGTGCTGGTAGGTAAGGTTCACCACCTTGCTCCCGGCATTGGACGCCGTGATCCGGTCGATTGTCATCGGGTCCTGCAGGTCGATCTGCATCGTGCCCGGGTTGGTGCCACTCCGCGTGAAGTCGATCGTTACCACGCCCGCGATGCTGCGCTTGTCAAAGTCGGGTGTGACTTCGATCTCGTAGCGCTGTACATCCCACCAGGTGCGGTAGGGGTTGAGGGTGCCGCGGAGCGTATCCTGGTGCGTGAATTCGCGTTGACCGTGGAGCGGCTGGGCGCCGGCGGCGCTGCCGGTAAGGAGGGCGGCGCAAAAAAGCTTTGTGAATAGTTTCATGCAGTATGCCTGTTTTCGGGCTTCTGCGCCTAAATTAGACTCCTTTTGGCTTCCCCATGAACCGTTTGCATAAATATTGGCTAATTCTCTTCTTCTGCGCCGGCTGCTACTCCGGCGGCAAAGAGGCGGCGAACGTGTTCCGCTACAACGAGGCTACGGGCATCGCCTCCCTCGACCCTGCCTTCGCCAAGAACCAGAGCATTATGTGGGCGGTGCACCAGTTGTACAACACACTCGTGGAAACCGATTCAGCCCTCCACCTCGCGCCGTCGCTGGCGCGAACCTGGGAGCTGTCCGCAGACCGGACTCTCTACACCTTTCATTTACGGAACGATGTGTATTTCCACGATGATGCCTGCTTCCCCGGCGGCCAGGGGCGCCTGTTGCGAGCCGCCGATGTGGCCTACAGCTTCAGGCGCCTGCTCGATTCCTCCGTGGCTTCGCCGGGCGCCTGGATCTTCCAGGACAAGGTCGATTCGCTGCAGCCGTTTACGGCGGTGAACGACAGCACCTTTCAGCTCCGACTCAAAAAGCCCTACGGGCCGGTGCTGGGCATCCTTTCCATGCAATATTGCTCTATCGTGCCGAAGGAGGCGGTGGCGCACTACGGAACCACATTTCGCAAACATCCCGTGGGCACCGGGCCCTTCCGCTTCGTGGCCTGGGACGAAGGGCAGGCCCTCATTCTGAAAAAGCATCCCCGCTATTTCGAAAGAGACGCACAGGGGTCCCCGCTGCCCTACCTCGACGGCGTGCGGGTTTCCTTTGCCGACAACAAGGCCACGGAGTTCCTGTTGTTCCGGCAGGGCAAGCTCGATTTTCTCAACGACATCGACGCCTCGTTCAAGGACGAAGTGCTGTCGCGCAAGGGCGAGCTGCGGCCGGAGTGGGCCGGGCGGGTGCGGCTGGACAAGCAGCCTTATCTCAATATCGAATACCTGGGATTGCTGATGGATACAGCGAGCACTGTGCTCCACGGCTCGCCGACGGCGCAGCGGCTGGTGCGTCAGGCCATCAACTGGTCCATCGACCGGCGGGGGCTGGTACGCTACCTGCGCAACTCGCTGGGCACGCCCGCGGAGAGCGGATTCGTGCCGGTGGGCATGCCATCGTTCGATGCGGAGGCCGTAAAAGGCTATGGCTATGACCCGGCGCGGGCGCGGCGGCTGCTGGCCGAAGCGGGCTTTGCCAACAAGCCGCTGCCGAAGATCCGTCTCGAGACGATCCCTGCCTACGCGGAGATCGGCAACTACGTGGCGCGGCAGCTGGAGGAAGTAGGCATCCCGGTGCAGGTGGACGTGGTGCAGAAGTCGCTGCTCCTCGACATGACGGCGAATGGAAAGGCCCTCTTTTTCCGGGGCTCCTGGATCGCCGATTACCCGGATGCGGAAAACTATCTTTCCGTTTTTTATTCAAAGAATCCCGCGCCGCCGAACTATACACGGTACCGCAGCGCCGCCTTCGACGCGCTGTTCGAGGCGGCCCTGGCCGAGCCCGACGAGGCGGCGCGCTTCCGCCTCTACCGGCAGGCCGACGCCCTTATGCTCGCCGATGCGCCCGTGGTGCCGTTGTGGTACGACATGGTGGTGCACCTCGTGCAGCCCGCTGTGCAGGGGTTGCCGGCCAACGCCTTGAACCTGCTGGAGTTGAGAAGAGTTCGAAAAGGCCCCCTGTCCCCCTAAGGGGGCATTTAGATCGAACAGCATCCCTGGGGCCGGCCTGTACTGGTTGAGCGAACAAGAAAGCGGCCCGGATCACATGGCGATCCGGGCCGCTTAATCCGGCTACGACCTATTGATGATACAGAAGTTACTCCCGCCTAAGTGCCCCTTTTGGGGGGACAGGGGGCTTACTCCTCGTCTTCATGATACGAGTCCTGCTCCTGCGTGGAACTGGTGTCATTGTACTGCTTGTCCCAGTCCGCTACCTGGGCATCGCTCAGGCATTCCACGATGTCGTGGATGGCATCGGACTTCCGGCGCCAGCCGGTGGCCAGCTGGTCGTCGTAATAAAATACATACAGGCAATGGTCCGTCTCGCTGGCGACACGGATCAGCCGGATCGAATCTTCTTTTTTCTCCTGGATCAGGTAATAACAGCCGGGTTCCAGTAATCCATACGAATACATACGCAACTCCTCTTTTTAAAATCTACACGATGTATGGGTCAGTAAGTGAACTTCCGAATCTAATGGGGTGGGTTTGTGAAAGCCTGGGTCAGGGGCCTTTCACGGGTCAAAATTAGGGGCTTTTGGTTCGAAATAAATTTTGAATTACTAAAAATTTGTTTTATCCGGTGTTTATTTGTAACAAATTGATTAACAAATAGTTACAAAGCCCTTGTCGGCCTGCGGAACATATTAGAAAACTAAAATATTTAGCACATATCCGGAAAAATCACCGTATATTTGACCGCTGAGTTTACGGACCGTTTTGCCCCTCGTAGGCGCATCTTTTTGCTCCCTTTTCAAGCTCCTTTGCACTAACCCTCAGGCGGTTACGAACGAGGGGTAGGGCCTCCAGGAGGCCGCTGCTGCCACTGAGCCGGGTCAATCCTGTCCGTAACCATTATTTTTACCAAAAAAGTGAATGGACGAACTGATGGCAGATCCTAAGAAAAACGGCGCCGAATACACCGAAGACAGTATCCGGAGCCTGGACTGGAAAGAACACATCCGCCTCCGCCCGGGCATGTATATCGGCAAACTGGGCGACGGCTCCAGCCCCGACGATGGTATCTATGTGCTGGTGAAAGAAGTGATCGACAACTGTATCGACGAATACACGATGGGCTACGGCAAGTCGGTGGAGGTAAGCATCTCCGACAAGATCGTGACCGTGCGCGACTATGGCCGCGGCATTCCGCTGGGAAAGGTCGTGGACGTGGTAAGCAAGATCAACACCGGCGCCAAGTACGACTCCAAAGCCTTCCAGAAATCGGTGGGCCTCAACGGGGTGGGTACGAAGGCTGTCAACGCCCTGTCCAACTACTTTAAGGTCACCGCTTTTCGCGACGGCCGCCAGAAGACCGCTGAATTCGAGCGCGGCAACCTGGTGAAAGAGCACAAAGAAGCCGCCTCCTCCGAGGCCAACGGCACCTTTGTCACCTTTACCCCCGACGAGACCATCTTCAAGAACTACCACTTCATTCCCGAATACCTGGAGAAGCAGATCTGGAACTATTGCTTCCTCAACGCGGGTATGCGCATCAACTTCAACGGCAAGAACTACGTAAGCAAGAACGGCCTGCTCGACCTGCTCGAACGCAATACCAACGCCGACGAGCTGCGCTACCCCATCATCCACCTGAAGGGCGAGGATATTGAAGTGGCTATTACCCACAACAACGACTATGGCGAGGACTATTACAGCTTCGTCAACGGCCAGCATACCACCCAGGGCGGTACGCACCAGGCGGCCTTCCGCGAGGCCTTCGTGAAGGCGATCCGCGAATTCTTCAAGAAGGATTACGATGCCTCCGACATCCGCCAGTCCATCGTCGCCGCCGTGTCGGTGCGCGTGGTGGAACCGGTGTTCGAATCGCAAACGAAAACAAAGCTGGGCTCGCTCAACGTAGACGAAGGTGGCCCGTCGATGCGCCAGTTCATCAACGATTTCCTGGGCCGCGAGCTCGACAACTTCCTGCACAAGAACCCCGCCGTGGCCGAGGCCATGAAGAAGCGGATCGAGCAGAGCGAGCGCGAGCGCAAGGACCTGGCCGGCATTAAGAAGCTCGCCAACGAACGGGCCAAGAAGGCCAACCTGCACAACAAAAAGCTGCGCGACTGTAAGGTGCACCTCAACGAGGAAACACCGCCGAAGGCGAAGCCCGAATACTTCACCACGAAGGCAAACACCACCATCTTTATTACGGAAGGTGACTCGGCTTCGGGCTCTATTACCAAGGCTCGCAACGTGGATACGCAGGCCGTTTTCTCGCTGCGCGGCAAGCCGCTCAACTGCTTCGGCATGAGCAAGAAGATCGTATACGAAAACGAAGAGCTCAACCTGCTGCAGCACGCCCTCAACATCGAGGAAGGGATGGACGGCCTGCGCTACAACCGCATCGTGATTGCCACCGACGCCGACGTGGACGGGATGCACATCCGCCTGCTGATCATGACCTTCTTCCTCCAGTTCTTCCCCGACCTCGTAAAGAATAACCACGTATACATCCTGCAGACGCCGCTGTTCCGCGTGCGCAACAAGCAGGAGACGATTTATTGCTACTCGGAATCCGAGAAGCAGAAGGCCGTGAAAAAGTTGGGCAACAAGCCCGAGATCACCCGCTTCAAAGGCCTCGGTGAGATCTCGCCCGACGAGTTCGGACGCTTTATCGGAGAGGAGATGCGTCTCGACCCGGTGATCCTCGAGCACGGCGACCATATCAACCACCTGCTCGAATACTACATGGGCAAAAACACCCAGGAACGACAGGAATTTATCATCAACAACCTGCGTGTGGAGCTCGATACGGTCGATGAAGAGGCCGTGGCTGCTGGTTAGGTATTTTCGGGGTAGATCGCTGAAATAGCAAGTTTCCAATGGGTTATATATAGGTAGTGACTTATATATTCGCGCCCATGAAAACACGCAGCATCGCTTCGACCACCCAAAAGTTCTTTGTCATCACTGCCTTCACCGCAGCTGCCTGGAGTTGCAGCAAGAAGAATGAGGAGGCGCTCAACCAGGCTCCGGTAGCCGAAGCCGGCCCATCGCAAACCATTACCCTGCCCGCCAACCAGCTGGTGCTGCAAGGCAACGGCTGGGACGTAGATGGCGATGTCGCCACCTTTGCCTGGTCGCAGGTGTCGGGTCCGAACAACGCTCATTTCGACAACGCGGCCGATCCGACGACCCCGGTTACGGGCCTCGTGCAGGGCAACTACCTGTTCCGCCTGTCGGTAACCGATAACAAGGGCGCGACAGGTGTCGATACGGTAACTATGCGCGTACTGCCCGCCCCGGCCCCGGCTTATCCTTCGGTAACGCTTACGCCGGTTTTGGAGCGCCAGATCAGCATCCTCGGCTACACCGACCTGAGCACCTCTTCGTCGCCGGAGAACATTGTGGCTGCCTGGACCTCGGGAGGGGAAGACTTCAAGAGCCGCTCGGCCCTCCGGTTCGACATGAGCAGCATCCCGGCCGGCGCCACGGTGCGCAGCGCTGTTTTGTATTTGTACTCGGCCCCGACGCCCAACAACGGCAACCTGGCCGATGCAAACTATGGTTGGAACAACGCGTTTTCCATCCTGCGCATCACCGCGCCCTGGTCGGCAACCGGCGCCAACTGGAGCAATCAGCCCGCCACCACGACGGTGAACCGCACGGTAGTACCGCACACGTCCCTGTCGCGCCTCACCATCGACGCCAACGTAACCGCGCTCGTGTCGGATATGCTGCAAAGCGGCAACTACGGCTTCTTCCTGAAGCTTGAGGACGAAACCCCGCTGAGAAGCCGCCTGTTCGCCTCTTCCGCACACGCCAACGCGTCGCTTCGCCCCAAGCTGGTGATCGAATACCAGTAAGGCAGATTTTTTTAGGATATTTGGACGACCCTGATGCCTCGCTTCAGGGTCGTTTTTTTATAGCAAACGGACATACGATTATGACGCATTTAGTATTTCAGCCCGCCGATGCAGCCATCCTGCAGAAGGCTATGGAACTCGACGAAAGCCTGCAAGGGTCGATCGTCGAAATAAAAGACGACTACGCCGTCGGGCCGCTGTATGGCAACGACGAGGAAAGCTGGCAGGCACGCCGCGACTGGTGGAAAGGCCTCTGGGAAGCATCGCCCTACGGCGCCGCAGAGACCCTGCCGATGGTGGACGACAAGATGACCGTGCACGGGCTGAAGCGCAGCCTCGACGAAGAGCCGAAAGAAGAGCTCTGGATCTGGATGGGACAGAACGCCCACGACGTGTGCGGCTACTACTGGCTCATTTCGCAGCTGCAGGACTACCAGGGCCGCGTTTTTGTGCTGTATATGAACAACCTGCCCTTCATCAACGAAAAGGGTGGGATCTTTTACCCGCAATACCTTTTCGAGATCCCGGCGCCCGAGTTTCGCAAGGCCAAGAAACTTTGCCGCAAGGTGACGCTGAGCGAGCTGGAAGTGGACCCCGACGAGTGGAAGCGGCTTGTTTCCGAAAACGCGCTGGTGCGCATTCTCGAAGGCGGCAAGAAGATCGCCAGCAAGGGCGACGACTTCTACGACGACGACATACTCAAAAACCTGACGAAGGACCCCCAAAAGGGCAACAAGGCCATGAGTACGATCCTCGGTAAAATGAAGATCAAGACCGGCGACCTGTTCCTGCTCTGGCGCATGCGCACGCTGGCCGGGCAAGGCGCCCTCGATCTGAACGGCGACCCGGCGAAGGGCTGGAAAGAATTCGACGTGCGGCTGCCGGGGGGAGGATTGCCTTTTGCAGCCGAAGGGGACCATGCCGAGGGCGTAGCCCAGGAGCCGGGGACCGGTTCGGAGGGTTCCCAGGGTTCTTAAGGTTCTTAGGGTTTTTAAGGTTGTCCGCCTTCGCTAAAGCTACGGCGGACGGTGGTAGGTAACAGGTTACCAATAAACCAATTAACCAATAGACCAATAAACGTTTTTAACGAGCACTACGCATACTATGAAGAACAAGAATTTTGAACACGTTCAGACCGACCACGGTATCAACGGCCAGTATAAGAGCTGGTTCCTGGACTACGCTTCGTACGTGATCCTGGAGCGCGCCGTGCCGGCGGTCGAAGACGGGCTGAAGCCCGTGCAGCGCCGCATTCTGCACGCCATGAAAGAGATGGACGACGGGCGCTTCAACAAGGTGGCCAACATCATCGGGCAGTCGATGCAGTACCATCCCCACGGTGATGCCTCCATCGGCGACGCGCTGGTAAACATGGGGCAGAAAGGCCTGCTGATCGATACCCAGGGCAACTGGGGCGATGTGCGCACCGGCGACGATGCCGCCGCTTCCCGATACATCGAGGCACGCCTTTCCAAGCTGGCCCACGAGATCGTCTTCAACCCCAAAACCACCAACTGGCAGCTTTCCTACGACGGCCGCAAAAACGAGCCGGTGACCCTGCCCGTCAAGTTCCCGCTGCTGCTGGCGCACGGCGCCGAAGGCATCGCGGTGGGCCTGGCCACGAAGATCCTTCCGCACAACTTCTGCGAACTCTGCGAGGCGGCAATTAAATACCTCAAGGGGCGCAAGTTTGACCTGTACCCCGACTTCCTCACCGGCGCCATGGCCGACGTGACCGACTACAACCAGGGCCTCCGCGGCGGTCGCGTGAAAGTGCGTGCCCACATCGAGGAGATCGACAAGAAAACGCTGGCGGTCAGGAGCGTGCCCTTTGGCGTGACCACCTCTTCGCTCATGGACTCGATCGTGAAGGCCAACGACGCCGGCAAGATCAAGATCAAGAAGGTGACCGACAACACGGCTGCCGAAGTGGAGATCCAGATCGACCTGGCGCCCGGCATTTCGCCCGACATCACCATCGATGCGCTGTACAAATTCACCGACTGCGAAGTGTCGGTAGCCACCAACGCCTGCGTGATCGTGGACCAGAAGCCGGTGTTCATCGGTGTGCAGGAGCTGCTCCGTATTTCGGTGGACCGCACCAAAGACCTGCTGCAGAAAGAGCTGGAGATCCGCCTCGGCGAGCTCCAGGAAAAATGGCACTACACCTCGCTGGAAAAGATCTTCTTTGAGGAGCAGATCTATAAAGAGCTCGAGAAGAAGCACGAGACCTGGGATAAGGTGATTCTCGCCATCGATAAGGCTTTCCAGCCTTTTGTAAAGCAGCTTCGCCGCGCCATTACCCGCGAGGATATCCTGAAGCTGACCGAGAAGCCCGTGCGCCGCATCTATAAGCTGGATGTGGACGAATTGAAAGAGCAGATCCGCGGCCTCGAGGCCGAGATCAAGCAGGTGAACCACGACCTGGCGCACCTCAACGAATACGCCATCGCCTACTACGAGAACCTGCTGAAGAAGTTCGGCAAGGGCCGCGAGCGAAAGACCGAGCTCAAGGTGTTCGAGGTGATCGAGGCCAAGCACGTGGCCATCGCCAACACCCGCATCTTCCTGAACCGCGCCGAAGGCTTTATTGGTACGTCGCTGAAAAAGGACGAGTTTCTCGTGGAGTGTTCCGACCTCGACGACATCATCGCGTTCACGAAGCGCGGTATCATGAAAGTGGTGAAGGTGCAGGACAAGGTGTTCATCGGTAAAGACATCATTCACGCCGCCGTTTTCCGCAAGGGCGACGAGCGCACCACCTACAATATGGTGTACACGGATGGCGACAGCGGTACCACTTATGCCAAGCGCTTCAACGTAACGGGCATCACCCGCGACAAGGAATACGACCTGACAAAAGGCCACGATAAGAGCAAGGTGCACTACTTTTCCGTGAACCCCAACGGTGAAGCCGAGGTGGTGCGCGTGGTGCTGAGCCCCAACTGCACAGCCAAAAAGAAAGAGCTGGACTTCTTCTTCGAGGAGATCGAGATCAAGAGCCGCGGTTCGATGGGCAACATCGTAACGAAATACCCGGTGCGCCAGGTGCGCTTCAAAGAGGCCGGCGTCGCCACGCTGGGATCGATCCGCCTTTGGTTCGACGATAAGTTCGGTCGCCTCAACCACGAGGGCAAGGGCATCGACCTCGGCGACTTCGACGCGGACGACCGCATTCTCGTGATCTATGCCGACGGCTCCTACGAGATCACCGACCAGGAGCTGACGCAACGCTTCAACCCCGAGGAAGTGTGGCTGGTTGAAAAATTCGAGCCCCAGCGCATCATCACCGCCGTCTACCTTGATGCCGACAAGGCGCAGTTCAACGTAAAGCGCTTCCGGATCGAAACGCAAACGCTGAAGACCAAGTTCACTTTCATCAAGGAAGGCAAGAACAACAAGCTGGAAGCGGTTTCCACCGAGCCCGACCCGATCCTGCTGGTCAATACCGGCAAGGGCACCCAGCAGCGCGCAGCCCGGTTTAAAGTAGGAAACCTGGTGGAGGTTATGGGCTGGAAGGCCGTAGGCGCCAAGCTCATCGACTTCGCCAAGAGCACCGAGCTTGCCTGGGAAGTAAAGGAAGAAGCAAAGCAGGCAGACCTGTTTTAATCTGCTCAGGTTTCCGATGGATACAAAAGCCCTTCGCATCGCGAAGGGCTTTTGTTTTTGCGAGCGCAGCGCCCCGGGGGCTTCGGGATGCTGCGCTCGCACTGGCGGAGGGCACGCAAAGCGAACCCTCCGCCTTTCACTTCCAGTAATCCTCAAGGAGTTCATCCACCCATTCGGGCTGCTTAACGGCTCCCTGCGGCCCAAACTGGCGGAATACGGGCTTGATATCCAGAACGGGTGTACCATCGATGGCGTCGAGGCGACTGACCAGCAAGCTGCGTCCACGGCGCTCCCGTAGTTCTACGGTGGCCAGCCCGATACGGTTGGGCCGGTCCTTGTTGCGCTGGGCGAAGATGCCTGCAAGCGGCCAGTCCTTATTGCCACGCGGGTGACGGGTAAAAGGGAATTCAGTAGCGTTCACCTGGTTGAAACAATAAATGATCTCGAGGTGCGAAAAGCTGTCGATGCCGTCGAATGCTGCTTCGGGTATCCCTTCCGCAAGCTCGATCTCCGAAATGATTTCGCCCCAATAATCATCCTCCGGTCTTTCGCGCCGGTTGCGTACCCAGGCCACCGGCTTCATTTCTATGGTCATAAGCGTACATTTTCAACCTGCCCTCCGATATCCATTTACAGTCGTCCGTTTTTGATGTCTTCCACAACGGCGGGGTCCAGCAGCGTGGTCGTGTCGCCGAGGTTGGCCGTTTCGCCTTCGGCGATCTTCCGCAGGATGCGGCGCATGATCTTGCCGGAGCGCGTCTTTGGCAGGCCCGTCACGAACTGGATCTTGTCGGGTTTGGCAATGGGGCCGATGATGCGCGATACGGTTTGGATGATGTTGCGGCGGGTTTCTTCTTCGCTGCCGTGGAAGTGGGGACAGATCACATAAGCGTAGATGCCCTGCCCCTTGATGTCGTGCGGGTAGCCCACCACGGCGCTTTCCACCACGTCGCTGTGCATGTTGATGGCGTTCTCCACTTCGGCGGTGCCGATGCGGTGGCCGCTTACGTTAAGCACATCGTCTACACGGCCCGTAATGCGGTAGTTGCCCTGCTCGTCGCGCAGGGCGCCGTCGCCGGTGAAGTACAGGTTCTCGTAGGTGGCAAAGTAGGTGGTTCGGCAGCGCTCGTGGTCGCCCCAGGTGGTGCGCAGGATCCCGGGCCACGGCGCCCGGATGCACAGGTTGCCCGATGCGGGGTTGCCCGTCACTTCCTGCCCGTTCTCGTCTACCAGCAGCGGCTGCACGCCGGGCATGGGCAGGGTGGCCCAGCCGGGCTTCGCGGGGGTGACGCCTGCCAGGTTGGAGATGAGGGTGCCGCCGGTTTCGGTCTGCCACCAGGTGTCGATGATTGGGCAGCGCTTGCCGCCGATGTGCTCGTCGTACCAGTGCCAGGCTTCTTCGTTGATCGGCTCACCCACGGTGCCGAGCAATTCCAGCGAGCTGAGGTCTTTGCCCTCCAGCGGTTTGGTGCCGAAGCCCATAAGCGACCGGATGGCGGTCGGTGCGGTATAAAGAATATTGACCTTGTGTTTCTGCACGATCTCCCAAAAGCGGCCGGCGTCGGGCCAGGTGGGAATGCCTTCGAACATCAGTGAGGTGGCGCCGGCGCTGAGCGGGCCGTACACAATGTAGCTGTGCCCCGTGATCCAGCCGATGTCGGCCGTGCAAAAATGCACCTGCCCGGGCCGGTATTGAAATACATTGATGAAGGTGTAATTCGTCCACAGCATATAACCGGCCACCGTGTGCACCACGCCCTTAGGCTTACCCGTGGACCCGGAGGTGTAGAGAATGAACAGCGGGTCTTCGGCATCGAGCTCGGTAGCGGGGAAGTGCACGACGCCATCCTTTTCCACCTGGCCTTCGGCGAACTCCATTTCGTCTTCCCACCACACATCGCGGCCCTTGAGCATCGACACGGCGGTACGCGTGCGGGTATAGACCACTACTTTTTTAACGGTCTTGTTGCCAACAAGCGCGTCGTCGATCACGCTTTTGAGGGGGATCACTTTGTCGCCGCGGAAGGCGCCGTCGCAGGTGATGATGAATTCAGCCCCCGCATCGTCGAGGCGATCGGAAATGCTTTGGGCCGAAAAGCCCCCGAAGATGACCGAATGGATGGCGCCGATGCGCGCGCAGCCGAGCACCGCGTAGGCGAGTTCGGGGACCATGCCCATATAGATACACACGCGGTCGCCCTTTTTTACGCCGAGGTTGGTCAGCATCTGCGCCACCTGGCACACCCGCTTGTGCAGGCGGTTGTACGTCACCACGCGCACCCGCTCCTCGGGGTTGTTGGGCTCCCAGATAAAGGCGGCCTGTTCCCCTTTGTCTTTTAGGTGGCGATCGATACAATTCTCGGTGATGTTGAGGCGCCCGCCGGCAAACCATTCCACGCGCGGCTCCCGGAAGTTCCACTCCAGCACGCGGTCCCATTTGCGGCGCCACGTAAAATTTTCCGCAATGCCTCCCCAGAATCCTTCCGGGTCTTCGACGCTGCGGCGGTAGTCGTTGTGGTATTGTTCCAATGAGGTGATCTGGTAGGGATAAGCCATAAGGTCGATTGAGGCTCCAAGTTAATGAAATGGAGTGCTCGCTATTTTCCCTAATTTCCACACATGACCCCCAACAACGCTTCGGGCCGTACCCTCGTTACCGTGATCGCCGCCTCGTCGGTAGGCACGATGATCGAATGGTACGACTTTTACATCTTCGGCATGCTGGCCAAAACCATCGCCACGCAGTTCTTTCCCGAGGGCAACGAAACGGCGGCGCTGCTGAGCACGCTGGCCATCTTCGCCGCCGGCTTCCTCGTTCGTCCCTTCGGCGCCCTCGTCTTTGGCCGCCTCGGCGACCGCGTAGGACGCAAGCATACCTTCCTGCTCACGCTCGTGTTGATGGGCGGCGCCACCTTTCTCATCGGCCTGGTGCCCGGGTACAAGACCATAGGCCTCGCGGCGCCCTTGCTCGTGCTGTTGTTGCGCCTGTTGCAGGGACTTGCCCTCGGCGGGGAGTACGGTGGTGCGGCGACCTATGTGGCCGAACACGCGCCGCCGGGGCGGCGCGGGTACTTCACCAGCTGGATCCAGACGACGGCCACCCTCGGCCTCTTTTTAGCGCTGGGTGTGATCATGGCGGTGAAGAGCGGCAGCAGCGATGCGGCCTTCAATGCCGAATGGGGCGGCTGGCGCTATCCCTTCTGGCTCTCGGCGCTGCTCGTGGCGGTGTCCGTATTTATACGGATGCGGATGGCCGAATCGCCGCTGTTTGCCCAACTGAAAAGTGAAGGCACTACTTCGAAAAACCCGCTGAAGGAAAGCTTCGGCCATCGCGTTAACTTCAAGATGGTGCTGCTGGCGCTGTTCGGCGCCGTGATGGGGCAGGGGGTGATCTGGTACACCGGCCAGTTTTACGCACAGTCGTTCCTGGAAACCAACGTGCGGCTCGGCTTCCTCGAGAGCCGGAGCATCCTGCTGTGGGCCATCGCCTTCGCTACGCCCTTCTTCGTGGTTTTCGGCTGGCTCAGCGACCGTATCGGCCGCAAGTGGATCATGCTGACGGGGATGCTGCTGGGGGTGCTGTGCTACCGCGACCTGCCCGGCATCAAGCAGTGGGGCATCTACAATACGCTGGTGCGCGAGGCGGCCGTCAGCCCCGGGCGCATCGCCGCAGAAGGCATCGCCCGGCAAAGCGCCGCGGTTACGCACATAGAGGAGTTGAGCGGCGGTCGCGGTACCGTGCGCAGTACCATCGATACCCTCCGCCTGGGCAGTGGCTTGAGCTGCGTGCGCGTGCTTTCCGATACGGCTTTTCATCCGACCCCCATTTTGGCGCACTATGCCCGGGCAACCTATAAGGACAAGGTATTGCCGCCCGCTACGCACCGGCTGTTCATCTTCCTTGTATTTCTACAGGTGCTGTTTGTAACGATGGTGTACGGTCCCATCGCGGCTTTCCTGGTGGAATTGTTTCCCACGCGGATCCGCTACACGTCCATGTCGCTGCCCTACCATATCGGCAACGGGATCTTCGGCGGACTCGTGCCTTTTATCGGCCTGCTGCTCAGTGCGTCGTACCCGTCCGACCCGCTGGTAGGGCTCTGGTATCCCATCGGCGTTGCCGCCCTTTGCTTCCTGGTCGGCGCGTTGTACCTGCCCAGGAAATGAATAATGAGTAATGAGTAATGAGTAATGAATAATGAGTAATGAGTAAGGTTTGCGCCGAACAGGTTACCAGTTAACCAATAAACGAATTAACCAATCAACCATGAATACGGTCAAAAGATACTTCGGATTGCTTTGGCTGCTGCTGGCGCCGGCGTTGCTACTCCTGCTGCTGTCGGGCGCGGTGACGCATATCGATGTAACGGGAAGCAAGGATATCAACAAGCCGGTGCCCTGGATCATCATCATCGCGGTGTTTACGCCCATCGCCATCGGGCTGGCCATTTTCGGGTGGTATGCCTGGAAGGGGGATTATGACCGGCTGCCGGAAGAAGTGCCGCCAACCGGAGGAAGCGCGCGCTGACGCTTACACGTACCACACCTGCGCCGGGTCGACCTGCACGCTGACCTCCTGGCCCGGGGCGGCCGTGTCGCCGTGGATCCGCACCCGCACGGGGTCGCCGGCCACACGTACATCGGCCTCGTAGTGGCTCCCGTAGAAATACAGCGCCGACACAGTGCCCCGGGCGCCGACCTCGGCAGGCGGCGCCAGCCGCAGGCCTTCGGGACGCACACCGATGTCGTGGCGCCCCACGCGGAAGGCCATGCTGTCGGAAAAAGCCGCCACCTGAGCGGCGGTAAGCAGGTTGTACGGACCAAAAAGACCCGCCACATACTCCGAGCCCGGCTGGCGGTAGAGCGTTTCGGGCCGTCCCCGCTGCACCTCCTGCCCAGCGCGGAGCACCAGGATGCGGTCGGCCCAGGAAAGCGCGTCGAGCGGGTCGTGGGTCACGAGCAGGCAGGTGATGGCCAGCTCGGCGCCGATGTCGGCGATGACGGCTTGCATGATCGTTTTGTGGTGGCGGTCGAGGTTCGAAAAGGGCTCGTCGAGCAGCAGCACCGAAGGGCGTTGCACCAGCAGGCGGGCCGTGGCCACGCGTTGCCGCTCGCCGCCCGAAAGCTCGTGCTCCTTGCGGTGCAGCAGCGGGGCGATGCGGCACAGGTCGTAGATCCAGAGGGCCTCGCGGTAGGGGAGGGCATTGACGCGGTCGAGCAACTCTTCGACCCGGTAATGGTGCCGCAACTCGAAGTGCTGCGACAGGTAGGCGATCTTTTCATGCCCGGGAATGAGGCGCTCGGCCGGCCCCTTGACGCGCTTGCCTTCAAAGCGCACCTCGCCGCCGTCGGGCTGCTCCAGGCCCGCCATCATTTTCAGCAACGTACTCTTTCCCGACCCCGTAGATCCGGCTACCACCCACTTTTCGCCCGGCTCCAACGCCAGGCTGAGGGGCTGTAATTCAAAGTCTGCGCTCACCCGCTTGCGGAGCTCCAATGCCTCCAGGAATGCCATAGGGCTGCAAGGTAAGACTACCCACGTCGCTAACGGGCGTCGTCGGCAGGTTTGGGTCCTGTCGAACAACATTTGCAGGTTGATTATCAATTGTTTGGACCGATAATTTACCCTTTGCAGAACGCCGCAGACAGTCTGCTGAACGCCGCAGACATCCTGCAGAACGCCGCTTACATCCTGCAGAACGCCGCAGACAGTCTGCTGAACGGTGCAGACATCCTGCTGAACGCCGCAGACAGTCTGCCAAACGCCGCGTACATTCTGCCAAACGCCGCGTACATTCTGACAAATGCCGCGTACATTCTGCCAAACGCCGCTGACGGTCTGCTGAAGAGCGCGTACATTCCGCCAAACGGCACAAACAGTCTGCAGATCCCCGCTGACGTTTTGCTTTAGCGGGGCTGGCACGTCATTTTGAATAGATTTGGTTATGAAAAATGTCCTTTTCCTGCTCGCGCTGGCGCTCCCGTTTGCCGGCGGTGCCCAGGCCATAGACAGCATCCAGGTGCCCGCCCGCGTCGTGTATAAATATTCGGCGCCCGCACTGGTGGAGCAGGCCAAGGCGAAGCTGCGCCGCGAGTTGTCCGGTACGGCCGACTACAGCCTGGCCGAAGGCGTGCTCTTCATCGGCCCCGGCCTCTGGCAACGCTATGGCCGCATTGCGGCGCTTGCGGCCATTCCCGGCGGAAATATGACGATCCTCTTCGACGGCGAGAAGCTGAGCGGCAAGATGACGCAAGACAAGGATGGTTTTTTGAAAGTGTGGAACCAGGTACGCGCCGAGGTGAAAGACCAGCCCTACACCTTGCGCAAGGCCACGTACCAGGAGCTCGACTACTATTGGTCGGTGATCAACTTCGACATCGAGGAGCCGTTGCTCATTGCCGACGCGGGCGCACATCGCTACATCCTGCAACTCAGCAAAGACCTGCGTCTTTTGTGGCTCGACGAAGTCCCTGCCCGTTGATCGGGCACAATCCATGCGGGACTAAAAACAGTTGACGCTTTTTCCCGGCACGCAGGCCGGCGCTGTCGGCTACTTTCGAACCGCATGACCGAACCGCGCTTCCATATTCCGCAAACGGGGCCCCTGGCCGAATATATTTCTCTCATCTGGGAAGTGAACGCGCCTGCCGGTGTGCGGGAAACCATTCTTCCGCGCGGCATCGTGGAGATCATCTTCCAGTTTGATGAGCCATTGGAGGGGTACCTGCCGCACCGCGACGAAGCCGTGGTCATTCCGCGCTGCTTTATCCAGGGCCTCAACACCAATCCCATCCGCGGCTATTACCCCGGCCGGCAACACCTGATGGGCCTGCAGCTGCAGGCACACCGCGTGCGCGCGTTGCTTGGCTACTGGCCTTCCGAATTTCTCGATTGCGCCACCGACCTCACACTCGTACAGCCACGCTTCCGGGCCCTTTGGGAGCGGCTTGCCGAAGCCCCTCATTTCGAAGCACGCCTCGCCATCCTGCAGACCGACCTGCCCGTGTTGCCGGCATCGGACAGTCCGCGCACGGCCGAACTGGCGCGGCTGCTTACCGAAGGCGACGTGTCGTCGTTCCAGAGCGTGGATGCGCTGTCGCGCGAAGTATGCTATTCCACCAGGCAACTGGGGCGGCTGAGCAAGCAACTGTTCGGGCTTCCGGCCGAGACGCTCACCGGCTACAAGAAATTCGTGGAGTCGGTGCGGGCACTCCACCGGCCGCACCGGTCGCTTGCCGGCGTGGCCTACGAAGCCGGCTTTTGCGACCAGGCGCATTGGTGCCGGGTCTTCAAATCCTATTCGGGAATGACGCCACTGGAGTACAGCCGGCGTCGCAGCGCGCTGCCCTTCCATCTCTTTTAAGCAACATGTCCGATACGTACAATTTTCAGCCGGCCCGGCGCGGGAGCTTTGCTGGAAATTCGAAACCATGATCATCCTTTATTGCCTCGGCAGCTACCTCATTCTCGGCTATCTGGGTCACTATGTATTGTTCCCGGAAAAGCGCCCGGACATCTCCCGTTATTTCAAACCCGGGCAGGTCTTTCGCAGCGAAGCGGAGGGCGCCATCCAAACGGTACATCACCAGGAGAACGGGATCGTTTACTGCGCTGCCCAAATCGAACCCTATGCACCCGGCCCGCCGAAGCACGTGCATCCTGACTTCGAAGAGACCTTCGCCGTTGCCAACGGTGAGCTGAGTCTGTGGATCGACGGGCAGGTGAAAAAAATCCGGCCCGGGCAGGAAGTACTGATTCCGCGCGGTGTGCCCCACAAGCCATTCAACGAAACCGGTGAGCGCATCGAAGTAAAAGGCCTTGTTGCCTTCCCGGAAAAATTTGCGTTCAACCTGTGCCAGATCTACGGCATCATCGACCGCGATCCCGCGCTGGCTCATTCACCGCGGATGGCCCTGCAGATGGCGCTGCTGCAGGCTGGTGGCTTCAACGCCACCATCGTGGAAGGACCGCCGGCATTGATACAGAAGCTCACTGGCTTCCTGCTGCTACCTCTGGCGCGTATGCTGGGATACAAGAGTTATTACCCCGAACTCGATCCGAAGCCGGCGGTCCGGGAGGGGGCGATGGCCGGTGTGTAAACCGGTTCGTTTTCATAGAATAAAAAAAGGCCCTTGGGGCCTTTTGCACGATCAGGGATTGGGTTTCGGCTTCTTTCGCCGGATCCGCACCATGGCGTTCTTTTCGAGGTTGCTCGACAGGCGCACTTCGTGGCGCTGCCTGCCGTCCCAAACCGTCATTAGCGCGGTGTTGGGCGGGTAGCGACCGAGGTTGTTGGCAAACATGCTCACCTCGTTGTAGTCGCGCGTCGGGTCGAGACCGACGGTGAAATGAATGGCCCGCGTGCTGAGCAGGCGGTTGAAGGTGAGGAGTTGCTGGTTGTAAAAAACCGAGATCGAATCGCCGTCGATCTCGCCGTTGTCGTAAAAGTCCACGCTCACCGAATCGGCATCCACCTCGATGGTCTCCACCAGCTCGCTGCTGCGTTTCGTGAATTCGTTGCTGACCACGTAGTTGACCACGGGCCGCTGCTGCACATTTACGGCTACCAGGGTATCGTCGGCGCCGGGCGTCCAGTACTGGCGTTGCTCCTTGAATTGGGCGATGGCCTGCAGCACCGAATCGCGGTTGCCGGCGTCCTTGTTTTGCTTCAGATCGAAGTACAGCGGCGGGCAGGTGTTGCGGTAGCTGCCTTTGGCTGCGAACGAGCCTTTGATGTTGGCGCCCACGCGGCTTATCCGCACCTGGCCTACGAAGTCCATGGGGCAATCCACTTCGAGGTTCACCGGCGAGTTGTAATAGGTAACCGGGAGGTTGAACAGCGTCACGGTGCGGCTCAGCGAGTTGTAGTTGCCATTGAGCTTGAAGGAGCGGAAGGCATTCTTGAAATAGTAGTTGACGATGGCCTTCACCGTAGTGCCTTTTTGCTCGAGCAGGAGCTCGAACATATAGTTGTTGGAAGAGCCGCCGTTCGCTACGTTGCCGGAGCCGTACCAGTAACCATTGAGGTCCTGGGCGGTGGCGCTGCCGCAAAGGAGGAGAAAGAGGAGGGTGGTTCGCAGGTGCTTCATGGTGGGGGATAACGTTTTTAGCAGGGACCTTATTTCAGGTACCGCTTCATTTCGCGCTCGGTGTCGCGCTGTTTGATGGAATCACGCTTGTCGTGCAGCTTTTTACCGCGGGCGAGGCCGATTTCCACCTTCATGAGGTTTTTCTCGCTGGTAAAGATCCGCAGGGGCACGATGGTGTAGCCTTTTTCCTTCATCTTGGCCTCCAGCTTTTTGAGCTCGCGCTTTTGCAGCAGCAGTTTGCGGTCGCGCAGCGGGTCGTGGTTGTTGACCGTGCCGTGGCTGTATTCGGAGATGTGCAGGCTTTTCAGCCAGAGCTCGCCCTTATGAAACTGGCAGTACGCGTCGTTGAACGACGCGCGGCCCGCGCGCAGGGCCTTTACCTCGGTACCCAGCAAGGCGATCCCGGCGACATAACTGTCGTCGATGAAGTAGTCGTGCCAGGCCGATCGGTTTTTACTTTCCATTCTTTGGGGCTTTTTCAGGGAAACGGAAGACCGAGTAGCGGTCGCTGCTGAAAAAACCGCCAAGATAGAAGCTGCCGTCCATATAGAAAAATGAAAGTGCGCCGGCTTCCACCTGGTTGGCCGATAAAAAGAGCCGCAGGCGCTCCCAAACGCTGTAATCGGCGAGGTCCGGCAACGGCTCGAAGCGGCTGTTCACGGTACTGCCGAACTCGAAGTGGTTGGGCGTGCCGCCATAGTGCACCATCACCATATAGCCCGAGGTTCCGGGCGAGGCGTTGAGGGCATAGGAGCCGCCGGCGGTCACCAGCAGGTCGAGCAGGCGGGTGGCGGTGAGCACGGGCTTGTGCAGGGCGCCGAAGGCGAGGTAAAGGCGGCCGTCCTCGCCATAGCCGGTAAGCCCGAGGCCGTTGCTGCGCGCCCGGCGTAAGAATTCACTGAAGACGGCGCTGTCCAGGTCGGAGGGCGACCAGAAGGAACCGTGCTTTTCGATGGGTGCGCTGCTCCACTCGCCGAGATTGCCGCTGTGGATGCGCGTTTCCTTCAACAGGGCACCATCGCTTGCACGGTAAAAGCGCAGCTGCAGGGCGTCGCTGTCAACCTGTGCTGCTACCAGCAGGCTGTCGACCAGCACGGCGGGGGTAATGCGGCCCGGGCCACGGCCCGGCGCTGGCGCCAGCTGGCTCAGTTCATAGCCGTCGGGGTGTAGGGCCAGGCGCCAGTTGCTCCGGTCGTCGGCCGTGACCAGCAGCTGGAGTCCGTCGCCGCGGTGGTATACTTTGCAGCGCTCGAAGGCGTTCAGCACGTCGTAGCGGGCACCGCTTTCGTAAAAGTGGTCGTTCGACTCGCGGAACCAGTCCACGGCCTCCTCGCCGCGGCCCATCCGCTTCATGTCTTCGTTGGAAATACTCCATTCGTGGCACTCCACGCGTCGTCCCGGCTTTTTACAGTAAAAGAAAAAGCGGTTTTCGCGGTGCGCGCAGGTAACGAGGCAGAGCCCGTCGGCGCTTCGCCAGGCCGCCACCTTCACCTCCTCGCGCCGCTTGCGGATCGTGTCGGTCACCGCCACGGCGCCGGTGGCGAGGTCGGTTTCCACGAAATAGAGGTGGTAGCTTTGCGGGTCACGCAGCACTTCCTGCAGTCGGCGTTCGCCATAGCTTCCGCCCCAGTAGATCGAATTGCGATAGAGTCGGAGCAGCCGCCGCGACAAGTCGCTGTTGACACGGTAATCGGGCACCTGCGTGGCATCGCTCTGGTGGAGCAGGTACACCGGTTCCTTGCCGGGCTCCTGCCAGATGCGGTTGACCGCTTCGCGCTCCACGAAGGTGAGGATGAAGCCCTGCCGGCCTGCGGGCAGGATCTCGGCTTTCAGCACCTGCCGCACCGACATAGGGTATTGGGCGGCACGGCGCTGGGCAGTGGCGGGCAGGAAATACAAAAGACAGAGGAGGAGGCGCAGGCAGCTGGACATAAGCGGTGCGATCTCCGTAAGATAGGGATTAAATGAAAAAAGCGGCCGGTGGCCGCTCTTCTTCGTATCGTACGTTCCGGTCAGTTGGCAAACAGGTTCACCACTTTGGCCAGCTTCCCTTTTAGTTCTTTGCGGTCGACGATGAAGTCGAGGAAGCCGTGCTCGAGGATGAACTCGGAGCGCTGGAAGCCTTCCGGGAGGTCTTTCTTGATGGTTTCCTTGATCACACGCGGGCCGGCGAAACCGATGAGGGCGCCGGGCTCGGCGATGTTGAGGTCGCCCAGCATCCCGAAGGAGGCCGAGATACCGCCGAAGGTGGGATCGGTGAGCAGCGAGATGTAGGGGAGACCGGCATCGGACAGCTGCGAGAGCTTGCCGGAGGTCTTGGCCAGCTGCATCAGCGAGAAGGCGCTTTCCATCATCCGGGCGCCGCCGCTCTTGCTGATCACCATATAAGGGAGTTTGTGCGCAATACAATAGTCAACGGCGCGGGAGAATTTCTCCCCCATCACCGAGCCCAGCGAGCCGCCGATGAACTCGAAGTCCATACAGGCCACCACGATACCCTGGCCGTCCACCTTGCCGGTGGCTACGCGCATCGAGTCTTTCAGGTCGGTCTTGGCCCAGATCTCGTCGAGGCGCTTGCCGTAGGGTTTGAGGTCGGTGAAGCCGAGGGCATCCTTGGAGCGGATGTTTTCGAACAGCTCGGTGAATTCGCCGTTATCGAACAGCAGGTCGTAGTATTCACGACTGCTGATGCGGTGGTGGTAGTTGCACTTGGGGCAAACGAACAGCTGCTCGCGGAGGTCGTTGACGGTGCAGATATAGTTGCACTCCGGGCATTTGGCCCACAGGCCCTCGGGCGTTTCTTTTTTCTCCGAAGAAGGCGTCGTGATGCCTTTTTTCAGGCGTTTGAACCAGCTGTTCTTCGTTTCTTCAGTCGGTCCTTCCTCACCTGCCAGGTTCGCATCAAAGTCTTCAATTGGTTTGGACATCAGCCAATCAGTTTGGGGCAAATATAGACGTCAATCGTGAATCGTCAATTCTGAATAGCTGGCGGCCATCGTCAGCCGTGAGCCGTCAACCGGGAGCGCCAATCCCTCGAAAAGAATCCGGGAGCCACAGGCCTCCTTTCGTTTTGCCATGCCGGTGGAGTCCACGGCTCACGCTTCGCGCCTCACGTTTCCGGGCCATTCCCTATTTTTACCGCCACATATTCCGACTATGCCCCAGAATGCGAACCGCCAGTTTCTCGATTTCGAAAAGCCGATCAAAGACCTGATCGACGAGATCGAGCGCCTCCGACATGCCGGTGAACAGAAGAAGATCGACTATACCGACCAGATCGAAAAGCTTGAAGCCCAGATCCTGGAGCGCCGTACGGCCATCACACAAAGCCTTACTTCCTGGCAAAAGGTGCAGCTGAGCCGCCACCCCGATCGCCCCTATACGCTCAAATACATCGAGAAGATGACCACCAACTTCGTGGAGCTGTACGGAGACCGCAACGTCAAAGACGACAAGGCGATGGTGGGCGGTTTTGCCCAGCTCAACGGGCAGACCGTTATGATGATCGGCCAGCAAAAAGGCATCAATACGAAGACGCGCCAGCTGCGCAACTTCGGTATGGCCAACCCGGAAGGCTACCGCAAGGCGCTCCGTCTGATGCGCCTCGCCGAAAAATTCAACAAGCCCGTGGTGACGCTCATCGACACCCCCGGCGCCTATCCCGGCCTGGAAGCCGAGGAGCGCGGGCAGGGCGAGGCCATTGCCCGCAACATCTACGAAATGATCCGCCTCAAGGTGCCCGTTATCGTATGCATCATCGGCGAAGGCGCCTCGGGCGGAGCCCTGGGCATCGGCGTCGGCGACCGCATCCTGATGATGGAAAATGCCTGGTATACCGTGATCTCGCCCGAAAACTGCTCCACCATCCTGTGGCGCAGCTGGGCCCAGAAAGAGATCGCCGCCGAGCAGCTGAAGCTCACCGCAGATTATATGAAGTCCTTCGGCCTCGTGGACACGATCGTGCAGGAGCCCGCTGGCGGCGCCCATTGGGACTATGACGGCGCTGCGCAATTCCTTAAAACAGCCATTCTTAAAGCCATCGAAGAGGTGAAGTCGGTGCCGGCCAACGACCGTGTGGAAAGCCGCATCGAAAAATTCGGCAAGATGGGCTTCTGGGAAGAGCTGCCGGCGGCCGAGCCTGTATCCTGAGCGCGCTGATTATTTTACCGTCAAAGCCAGGAATCTGCTGGGAACGGGCATTCCGGAACTCATTTTGAGCCCTGTAATTAACCCTTCATTTTAAAACACCCTCCATGCTGAGAGATTTGTTACGGGGCACCGGTGTAGCGCTGGTCACTCCCTTCGATAAGAGCGGCGCCGTAGACTTCAAGGCGCTGGAGCAACTGATCGATTTCGTGATCGAAGGCGGCGTCAGCTACGTGGTGTCGCTCGGTACCACCGGCGAGACGCCCGTGCTGAGCCGCGAAGAAAAGCTCGAGGTGCTGCAGTGCACCTTCACGGCCGTATCGGCCCGCGTGCCCGTGGTGATCGGCGCCGGGGGCAACAACACCGCGGCCGTAATCAAAGAGATCGAAGCCTTCCCGGTCGAGAAGGCGGCGGCCATCCTCTCGGCCTCTCCTTATTACAACAAACCCTCGCAGGAGGGCATCTTCCAGCATTATAAAGCGATCGCCGCCTCCACGGCGCGTCCCATTATCCTGTACAACGTGCCGGGGCGCACCGGTTCCAACATCGCGGCCGCCACAACGGTGCGGCTTGCCAACGAGGTGGACGGTATTCACGGCATCAAGGAAGCCAGCGGCAACCTCGCACAGTGCATGCAGATCCTGCGCGACGTTTCGCCCGACTTCCTCGTGGTGAGCGGCGACGACAACCTGGCGATGGCACAGGTGGCCTGCGGCATGGGCGGCGTCATCTCCGTAGCCGCCAACTGCTTCCCCAAAGATTTTACCCGCATGATCGCTTTTGCCCTCGAAAACAACTTCGCCGAGGCGCGCTCGATCAACAACAAACTGCTGGAAGGCTACGACCTGCTGTTTGCCGAAAACAATCCGGCCGGCGTAAAGGCATTCCTGGCCGAGCTCGGCGTTATCCAAAACTACCTGCGCCTGCCGCTGGTGCCCCTCAGCGAGGGCGTTCACGCACAGGTACGCAACTACCTCAAAAAGATTCATGGCGCACCGGGCATTCATGCGTAAGCTGTTCCTACTCCTCGCGCTGGCCGGCACCTTGCCGGCCGCCGCGCAATATACCGTCGTGCTGCAGCTCGGGAAGCTGCCGGGCAATACGACGGCCGATTCGGTGTACCTCGCCGGAAACATCAACGACTGGAAGCCGGGCGACAGCGCCCGGCGTTTTACAAGCGATGGGGCCGGGCCGGGAAAACTGGTGCTGCACGGTCCCGCCGGCATGCTCACGTTCAAGCTTACCCGCGGCAGCTGGGATAAGGTGGAAACGACGGCCTCCGGAGGCGACGTCCTCAACCGCATCCTGAAGGTGCACGGCGATACTACGATCGTGGTGGACGTAGCCGGGTGGAAAGACCGCTACGTGGCCAAACCCAAAGTACGCACTGCCCTGCCTACCGTGCGGGTGCTTCGCGACAGCTTCTGGATGCCGCAGCTCGCGCGCAGCCGGCGGGTGTGGGTATGCCTGCCCAAAGACTACGAGGCCGGCAACAAGCGCTACCCGGTGCTGTACCTGCAAGACGCGCAAAACCTCTTCGATGACAGCATTACCGCCTACGGCGAGTGGGGTATCGACGAAGCGATGGATACACTGGAAAAGGAAGTGGGCGGGATCATTATCGTGGCGGTAGAGCACGGTGGCAACAAGCGAATCAACGAATATTCCCCTTACGATATGGAGCGTTTCGGCAAGGGCGAAGGAGCGGCCTACACCGACTTCCTGGTGCATACGCTGAAGCCATTTGTGGACAGCGCCCTACGCACCCGCCGAGACCGCGCCAATACCTGGATCGCCGGTTCGTCGATGGGCGGACTGATCTCCCTGTATGCGCACCTGCGCTACCCGCAGGTGTTTGGCGGCAGCGGTGTTTTTTCGCCCGCCTTCTGGGTGGCGCCCGACATCCGCAAAGACGTGCTGCGGCAGGGAAGCTACGTAACGGGCAAAGTGTTCTTTTACGCCGGTGAGGCGGAAAGCGATTCGATGGTGATCGACATGATGAAGATCTACGGGCTCCTCCACCAATTGTCGCACGCAAAAATGCAGACGGTCATCCGCGCCGAAGCGCGCCATACCGAAGCGGCCTGGCGCCGGGAGTTTCCCGGGTTTATCCGTTTCGTAACGAAAAGGGAACCAAAGAAGAACGGGCCGAAGTTTTAATAACGGCTGGCGTCAACCCCCTACGAAAAGCCCGGATCGCTGAACGATCCGGGCTTTTCGTAGGGCCATTGGACAACCGGTCAATGGACTTCGTAGGTATTTCCTTCCTGCGCCACTTCGGTATTGGGAAACACTTCCCGGGCCTCTTCCTCGAACTGGTCCAGCACAGCGTACTTGGAGCTGAAGTGCCCGATGAGCATCTTCTTGACGCGGGCCTTCCGGGCAAGTTCGCCGGCTTGCTTCGTGGTGGAGTGGAAGCGCAGGTCGGCCTTGTCGCGCATGTTGTCGAGGTAGGTGGTTTCGTGGTAGATCAGGTCGCAACCGTAGATGTACGGGATGATCCCTTCGTCGTACCGGGTGTCGGCGCAAAAAGCATAACGCTTGCCCGGCTCCGGTGGCGCCGTCACGCGCTCGTTGCGGATCACTTCGCCGCGCGAGGTGATATAATCGAGACCGGCCTGCAGCGAGCTGTAAAACGAGATCGGGATCCGGTGCTTGCGCACCTGCTCGATGAGCAGTTTGCGCTTGCCTTCCTTTTCTTCGAAAAGGAAGCCGTAGGTCTCGATGCGGTGCGTAACGGGGAATGCGCTGATGCGGATCTTGGCATTGTCCACCAGCACACCCGGGCCCGTCAGCGTATGAAAATGCAGGGGATAGCAAAGCTGCGAGTCGGCCACCTTCAGCTGCAGCTCGATGATCTCCTGCAGCGGCGCCGGTGCAAAGACGTGCAGCTCCTGTTTGTGCGACAGCAGGTTGAACGAGTTGAGCAGGCCGATCAGCCCGAAGTAGTGGTCGCCGTGCAGGTGGGAGATGAAAATGTGCGTGATCTTTCCCCGCCGGATCTTGTAGCGCATCATCTGGATCTGTGTGCCCTCGCCGCAGTCGACCAGGAAGTTGGTTCCATCCTGCGTCACCACCTGGCTGGTAGGGTGGCGGTTAAAGGCAGGCACGGCAGAATTATTTCCCAGGATCGTCACCGATAACATCCCCGTAAAAATAGGTAAGAGCAGTCAATAAGTCGGAAGTCGGGAGTCGGAAGTGTGCCCTGTACACAACTCCGCATTCAGGCGAAGCACCGCGCGCTCCCGGAGACCGGTCACGGCGGGAGTACGGATGAGTTGGGCGGCGCCTATTAATTTCAGGCCATCCCGTTCAAGGCTGAGCAATTGGGGAAATTTCGGCGCACTATTCGGTTCGCAAAAGAAGGAGCCTCCGTGGGGCAGGCGGAGGCGCCCAATGCTGTTGCAGCTGCCGCCCATTACGGGTTCGGCAACGACGGGGTCGACGCGTCTTTCAGCGACCGCTGCCGCTATGGCTGCTGTGGTCACGAGACGCAATTATTCAGGTTCTTCATCGTCGAGGAGCTCGCGTTCGATCTCTTCCATCTGTACGATGTCCCAGGCCTCGCTTTCCGTCGGGGTCACGTTCATCAGTTCGAGCAGGTCCAGCCCGTCGAGCTGTGCTTCGAGCGAGGGTTCCATCCCGCAGATCACGAAGGAGGCGCCCGCCTCGTAAAATTCCTGCTGGGTTCGTACGAGGTTTTCCGCGGCCGCCTCATCGATGCCTTGTACGCCCTCCATGTTAAGCACGATGTTTTTAACCGGTTGCCGGAGGTACGTTGTCAGGTGGCGGCAAAGTTCTTCTGTCATAGTAACAGGTAATTGCCCGGGCAGACCACTTATGACAGTAAATCGCTCTTTGGTACTAGTTTTGACCTCCATAGGAAACTCGTGTATTTATTAACACTTTGGGCGTAAACCTAGCAAATATTTATTCGTTATTATTGTAACAACCATCTTTCACCCGCTTAATCAACAAAATGGACAATAATTTCTCCTCACAGGTAAAAGAGATCATCTCGTTCAGTCGGGAGGAGGCATTGCGTTTAGGAAATGATTTTATTGGCACGGAACACCTGCTACTGGGACTCATTCGGGAAGGCGATAATACCGCGGTACGAATCTTGAAGAGTTTCAGCGTCGACCTCTATGAGTTGCGCAAGGAAGTAGAACTGGCCGTGAAGGACAAAACTGGTAAAAACATAGCCAACATAAACAGCTTGCCGCTGACCAAACAGGCTGAGAAGGTGATCCGGGTCACGGTCCTGGAAGCGAAGGCGCTGAAAAGCCCTACGGTCGAAACCGAGCACCTCATGTTGTCGATCCTTAAGAACAAGGAAAACATTGCAACACAAATCCTAAATCAGTTTGACGTGGACTACGAACTATTCAGGCAGGAACTCGGCATTGTGAAATCGAACGATGTCCGGGCAGAGTACCAGGAAGAAAACGACGACGACTTCGACGACGAAAAGAAATTCTCCGGCTCCAAATCACGTGGCGGCGCTGCTGCCAAGAGCAAGACCCCGGTGCTGGACAATTTCGGACGCGACATCACGAAGCTCGCAGAGAGCGGCACCCTCGACCCGATCGTGGGCCGCGAAAAAGAGATCGAGCGCGTGTCGCAGATCCTTTCGCGTCGTAAAAAGAACAACCCCATTCTCATCGGTGAGCCCGGTGTGGGTAAGACCGCCATTGTGGAAGGCCTGGCCCTCCGCATCGTGCAGCGCAAGGTGAGCCGCGTGCTGTTCGACAAGCGCGTCATCTCCCTCGACCTCGCCGCCCTCGTGGCCGGTACGAAGTACCGCGGCCAGTTCGAGGAGCGCATGAAGGCCATCATGAACGAGCTGGAGAAGAACCGGGACGTGATCCTGTTCATCGACGAGATCCACACCATCGTGGGTGCCGGCGGTGCCTCGGGCTCGCTCGACGCCTCCAACATCTTCAAGCCGGCCCTTGCCCGCGGTGAGCTCCAGTGCATCGGTGCGTCCACCCTCGACGAGTACCGCATGTACATCGAAAAAGACGGTGCCCTCGACCGACGCTTCCAGAAAGTGATGGTCGACCCGCCGAGCGTGGAAGACACGATCAAGATCCTGAACAACATCAAGTCGAAATACGAGGACTACCACAACGTTAACTACGACGATGCGGCCATCGATGCCTGCGTGAAGCTCAGCGACCGCTACATCACCGACCGCCTGCTGCCCGACAAGGCCATCGACGTCATGGACGAAGTAGGTGCCCGCGTGCACCTGAAGAACATCAACGTGCCGCAGAACATCCTCGACCTCGAGCAGAAGATCGAAGACATCAAGGTGGAAAAGAACCGCGTGGTGAAGAGCCAGAAGTTCGAAGAGGCCGCCGCCCTCCGCGATACGGAGAAGCGCCTCGGCGAAGAGCTCGAAAAAGCCAAAGCACAGTGGGAGGAGGAATCCAAGCACAAGCGCTACCCCATCGGCGAAGAAGAGATCGCTGAAGTGATCTCGATGATGACCGGCATCCCGGTGAAGCGCATGGTGGAGGCCGAAACGCAGAAGCTGCGCAAAATGGCCGACGAGATGAAAGGTATGGTGGTTGGACAGGACGAAGCCATCGTGAAGGTGGTGAAGGCCATCCAGCGCAACCGCGTCGGTCTGAAAGATCCGAAGAAGCCCATCGGTACGTTCATCTTCCTGGGTCCCACGGGTGTCGGCAAGACCGAGCTCGCCCGCGCCCTGGCCCGCCATATGTTCGACTCCGAAGATGCGCTGATCCGCATCGACATGTCGGAATACATGGAGAAATTCACGGTGTCGCGCCTTATCGGTGCGCCTCCCGGATACGTGGGTTATGAAGAAGGCGGTCAGCTCACCGAGCGCGTACGCCGGAAGCCTTACAGCGTGATCCTGCTCGACGAGATCGAGAAGGCCCACCCGGATATCTACAACATCCTGCTGCAGGTGCTCGACGACGGACAGCTTACCGACGGCCTCGGCCGCAAGGTGGACTTCAAGAACACTATGATCATCATGACCTCCAACATCGGTGTACGCCAGCTGAAGGACTTCGGGGAAGGGGTCGGCTTTGCCACCCAGGCCCGCATCCAGAACGCCGACGAGGCCGGCAAGGCGGTGATCGAAAAAGCGCTCAAGCGGACGTTCTCGCCCGAGTTCCTCAACCGGATCGACGACGTGATCATCTTCAACTCGCTGTCGAAGGACAACATCTTTGAGATCATCGACATCCTGATGAAAGGCGTGATGAAGCGCCTCCAGAACCTCGGCTTCTCCCTGGAGCTGACCGAGGCGGCGAAAAGCTTCATCGCCGACAAGGGCTACGACCAGCAGTTCGGTGCACGCCCGCTGCACCGCGCTATCCAAAAGTACCTGGAAGACCCGCTGGCCGAAGAGATCCTCAATATGAACATCAAAAACGGCGACGTGCTGCAGGCCGACCTCGACGAGCCCAACGGCAAGCTGACATTCACCCTGAAGGAAAGCACCAAGGAAGAAGAGACGAAAGCCTGATAAGTAGAAATACGGATAACGGATTCCCCGCAAGTACTTGCGGGGAATTTTTTTTTGAGCTCAGCCGGAGCCGAATTGCGATGTTGATCGTAGTATTCCGTTTCGTTAGCATTTCCTTAACAGTGGCACAGGAATTGTTGAGTTTTCGGGCAGATCGTCCAACACGCAAGAGATAACACAGCCAACCTGCTACCCGGGGAAACACCTTACCTATACAAAGCCATGCGCATGACCTAGCTTTTTTTAATTATCCCCATAAACCCGCCCTTTCCGTATGAAACCTGTTCTACACACACTCCGGGGTGCAACCTTGCTGTTGTCCCTGGCACTCCTCCCCCAACTGGTTTTTTCACAACAGGACGAGCGTGCTTTTGAAGAAAGCCGCAAGCGGATCGAAAGTGATCCGCGCGTCCAGGAATTCAAATTCAGCGAGCAACGGCAAAGCCCCTCGATGATCGTGCTAAAGGCCCGCCAGGGCGTCAAGCGCGGCGAGGCGCAACTGGCGCTGGGTCAGTACCTAGGCGTTCGCAGCGGCATCGATGCGCTGCAGCCCGGGCGCACAGTGGCCGCCAGCGGCAACGTTGAGGTGATCGAGTTCGCCCAGTACTACCGCGGCATCAAGGTAGACCGCGCCGGCTACAAAGCCCTCGTGCGCAACGGCCTCGTAAGCTTTTACAACGGCGCCTGGTACCCCGTGCCGGCCGGTCTGTCGCTGCAGCCGGCGCTTGACCGCTCCACGGCGCTGGGCCGCGCCAAAACCCTTTCCGGCGGACGCAAGTTTGCCTGGGAAGCCATCGAGGAACGCCTGCAGCGTAGCAGCAACAGCCATGAGCGTGCGGCGTTGGAAGCCGAGCTGGCCGCCGTGCAGCCCGGAGGCGAGCTGGTGGTCGTGCAGGACTTTTCCGCTGCCGGCAAAGCGCAACCGCGCCTGGCATGGAAATTCAATATCTATGCGGCCGAGCCGCTGTTCCGCGCCTGGGTGTATATCGACGCACAGGACGGCCACACGCTGCTAGTAGACAAGATCATCAAGCACGTGGATGGAAAGAACCCGACACCACCCGCATCGGTGGATGCGACGGTACAAACGCGTTATGCCGGCACACAGGTGATCAAAACCAAAATGATCAGTGGCAATGACCCCAACTCGGGTCTGCCGCTCACGAGCAGCCACCCCACTTCGGAGCTGCTGTTTACCCCGGGCGGCGCTACCTACGCGCTGATCGACGACACCCGCGGCGGCGGCATCGAAACGTACGACCTCAATGGCCTCGGCGGCCTGCCGATCTCGGTTCCGAGCCTTTACCTGCAGGGGAAGAGCTTTACCGACATGGATAATAACTGGTCGGTGGCCGAGCACAAGCGCAGTGGCAGCAACCAGGACGGTCCTTTTGAGGCCGAGAATGACGACATCGCCTGGGATGCCCATTGGGGCGCCGAAGTGGTATACGACTATTGGCTGGCGAAACACAACCGCCTTAGCTACGACGGCAACAATGCTAAGATCAAAAGCTTCATCCATTACGGTCCGGCCTACGACAACGCCTTCTGGAACGGCTCGGCGATGACCTACGGCGACGGCTCTGGCCCCACCGCTACGGGCTTCAAGGCCCTGACCTCGCTGGATGTATGCGGCCACGAAATCGGTCACGGCGTTTGCTCCTTTACCTCCGACCTGGTGTATGCCTCCGAATCGGGTGCTATGAACGAAGGCCTCAGCGACATTTGGGCGGCCTGTATCGAGCATTTTGCCATGGTGCGCAGCGGCAGCACGGTGCCTACGGGCGCCTACCGTCCGTTTTATATCGGCGAGCAGATCGGCGCCAACGCCGACGCGCCCCTGCGCCGTATGGACAATCCGAAGGCACAGGGCAACCCCGACACCTACGGCGGCACCAACTGGGTGAACCCGACCTGTACGCCCACGCTGGCCAACGACCAGTGCGGGGTGCATACCAATAGCGGCGTCATCAACCACTGGTTCTTCCTGCTCACGGCCGGCTCGCTCAACGGCACCCGCCCCGCAGGCCTGAATGCCGACTGGTACTACCGGGCCGACTCTGACGACGAACTCAATGACCTGGGCAACAGCTACCGCGTGAACGGCGTGGGCTTCGACCAGGCCGAGCAGGTGACCTTCCTGATGGAATCGCTCCTCAGCTCCAATGCAACGTATACGGAAGCCCGTGATGTATCGATCCAGGTGGCCACCGCCATTACGGGCGATCCCTGCAGCGGCCTCGTAGCCAGCGTTACCAACGCCTGGTATGCGGTGGGTGTCGGTGCTGCCTTCCAGGCGCCCTGCGTGGTACGCTACGGCTTTGTGTATACGCCCGGCGAAACGGTGCTCGAAGCCACCAACGCCACCGGATGCAACGAAGAGCGTACCCTGACCATCCCGGTTCTCATTCCCGCCAATACGACAGCATACCTGAACTACAGCGGTACTGCTACGTATAACGTAGACTGGACGGTTAACATCCTCAAGCTGACCAACAGCACCAACAGCGTCAGCAAGCAGAATTACACCATCCGCATCTTCAACGATGGTACCGTGGAAAACGACGAGACGATCCAGCTCAGTGTTACCTTCTCGAGAGGATTGGCGAGCCCGATCAACAATCAATACACGGTTACGATCCTCGACGACGACGCCGTGCCGGTGATCGGTACGGGTGAGAAAACGCTGCTCAGCGAAACCTTTACGCGGGCCGATGGCTTTGCCGATCCCGATGGCTGGGCCGAAACGCTGGAAACGCCCGAAACCAGCGGCGATCCGCTGGCGACGGGAAAGAACCAATGGGGCATCTTCAACAACAAGCTGGCGATCGCCGGTAAGGATGGCCTCACCGATACACCGCTTCCGGGCGGCACGTATAATTCAAACAGCGAAAGCCGCACGCTGATTCGCTCGCCACGCATCGACGCGCGCGGACTGGGACAGGTGAGCCTGAGCTTCGACTACCGCGTGCAAGGCGAGGTGGATGTGCAAAGCGTGGATCCCGCCGACCCGAACATCGACCGGTTGCCCGTGTTTGACTATATGGCACTGGCTTACTCGCTCGATGGCGTCAACTACACCGAGCTCGGTGGTAACGGTTACCGGCAATTTGCTTCGGTTACGCCCGCCAGCGGTACCTACAGTGTCAACCTGCCGCCTTCGCTGGCCAACAAGCAATTCTACCTCGCCTTTCGCTGGGTGAATGACGGCAACGCCGGCGGCCCCGTAAGCGTGGAAGTAGACAACCTGGCGGTAAAAGGCACGCCGCGCGCGCTGGAGAACGACGTGGACGCTACCGGCGGCGAGAACGGCTATCCCAATGCCGATGTGTATATCTACAGCTACCAGGACGGACAGGTGATGGCACGCTTTAAAAACAACAGCAGCACCAAGAGCTACCGATGCGTGGCGGCGCGCCTGCAGAAAAGCGGCAACAGCACCTTTACGCTCTACAGCGATGCTTCGAACACCTGGAAGGTTTCGGATAAAGTGATGCGCCTGACGCCCGCCGAAAACCTCGTGGTGTCGAGCACGGTGACTTTCTTCTATACGAATGCCCAACTGGCTGCGCTCGAAACGGCCACCGGTACCAACCGCGCCAACTTCCAGGTATTCCAGGTCAATGCGGCCTCGTACAACCTGGCTACATCCACCAACACCCGCCGCTATGTGCCGGTGTATACGGAAATCCCGGGCGTAGGTGCTTCGTATACGATTACGTTTACCTATTATGTGGGTGCCTACTACGCGCTGGGTGCCCGTGCGTCGGCCATCACGCGCAGCCCGGAAGCGACCGCCGAAGCGCAGCAAAGCGGCTGGACCTTTACACCGGTCTATCCCAACCCCGGTCGCGGCGCTGCCTACCTGTCTGTAGACGCGCCTGAGCATGCGCAGCTGTTCATTGACGTGCGCAACGGCGTGGGCCAGGTGATCGCCACGCAGCAGGTCACGGCCGGCAAGGGTGCCAATAACCTGCGCCTGAACGTGGATGCGCTGACAAGCGGCAACTACCGCATCGAAGTACGCAATCCGAAAGGAGGCCTGCTCTATACGCAGAATTACTTCCGCAACTAGGCTTGTTCTGTTTTTCGATTAGGCGGCTCCCCGGGGGAGCCGCCTTTTTTTTGTTGGTTCGGCGCATCTTGCTCAAATTTGCCGCGTTCCCATGAAGAAGATTATTGTTACCATCGACGGCTGGTCCTCCTGCGGCAAAAGCACACTGGCCAAGCAACTGGCGAGCCGCCTCGGCTATATCTATGTAGACAGCGGCGCCATGTACCGTGCCATCACGCTTTTCTTTTTACGCAACCACGTGGACTGGACGGAAACGGCGCAGGTGGAACAAGCCCTGCAGGACATTTCCCTCGAATTTGTTCCCAACGAAAAAAGCGGTCAGTCGGAGATCTTCCTCAATGGCGAAAATGTGGAGTACGTGATCCGCGACCTCGTGGTGGCTGAAAAAGTAAGCGAAGTGGCTGCCATCAAAGAAGTACGCTCCTTTGCCGTGGCGCAGCAGCAACAAATGGGGCTGCAAAAGGGCATCGTGATGGACGGTCGCGACATTGGTACCGTGGTGTTTCCCGATGCCGAGCTGAAGATCTTCATGACGGCCGACAATGCTGTGCGCGTGGAGCGCCGCTTTAAAGAGTTGTATGAGAAGAATCCGAATGTAACGCTCGAGGAAGTGAAGTCGAACCTCGAGATGCGCGACTATATCGATTCGCACCGCGAAGTGAGCCCGCTGCGGCAGGCTGAAGACGCGGTCGTGCTCGATAATACACGTCTCACCGAATCTGAGCAGTTCCGCCAGGCGCTGCACCTTGTAGAAGCTGCCGTAGCCGGAAAGAAAGGCAAATAAGCCTCGCGCAAGCCATTTCCCAAATACTATTATCCAAGGCCCTTTCGTAGAAATACGGGAGGGCTTATTTCTGGCACCTTTTTTAACCCTAGGTAAGCGGGGCAAGCCTGCGCATGGATCGGCGCGAACCCGCTCACTGCTGCGCCGCTGCTGTAGCTTCTGGCAATAAATGATTACCTGTGAAAACAAAAAGGGGCGTCCGCATACTGGCGGACGCCCCTTTTCTATGGTTTGTGAAAATTACTTCTTGATGTCGATCAGTTCCACTTCAAAGATCAGTGCCGAACCGGCGGGGATGGTGCCGGCTGCCTGGAGGCCGTAGCCCAGCTGGTAGGGAATGAAGAAGCGGTATTTGGAGCCGACGGACATCAGCTGCAGGCCTTCCGTCCAGCCCTTGATCACCTGGTTGAGGCCGATCGTGATCGGTTCGCCGCGGTCGTAAGAGTTGTCGAATTTGGTGCCGTCGATGAGCGTGCCGGCGTAGTGGGCGATCACCTGGTCGGTAGCGGCGGGCTTGGCGCCGGTGCCTTCTTTGATGACTTCGTATTGCAGGCCGGAAGCCGTGGTTTTGACACCGGGCTTGTTCTTGTTCTCAGCCAGGAAGCGCTCGCCGGCGGCGATGGTCGGTCCGGCTTTCTGTGCCTGCTCGCGGCCTTGTTCTTCCTGCACCTTGGCCATGAAGCGCATCATTACCTGGTTGGCCTGGTTGTCGTTCAGGAGGGGCGTTTTACCGTTTACTATATCGTTGATCGCTTTGGCAACCATCGTAGGGTTGATGCCTTTCATGCCTTGCTGGCGGTAGAAGTTCGCCACATTGACACCGATGGCGTACGACAGCGAGTCGGTGGTGGTTTTCAGGACGGCGCCACCGGCAGCAGATTTAACGGCGGTCTTGGCAGCGGGCTTTTTCTGGGCCTGTGCCGCTAGAGAAGCCACGAGAACGGTAGCGAGGAAGATTTTTTTCATGCGTCGAGTTTGAATGGTAACAAAAATAAGGTCTTCGGGCCGTGCGCCCTCCGGTGCGGCTTATTTTAGCAATTCAAATTCGCAACATGCCCACATTCGAACGCATACTGCAGGTGCGCTGGTCGGACCTGGATCCCAATTTTCACCTGCGACACTCTGTTTATTACGACTGGGGCGCCTACTGCCGCGTAGAGTTTCTCAACGAGCACGGCCTCAATGCACAAATGATGCAGCAGCTCGGTATCGGACCGATCCTGTTTCGCGAGGAGTGCACCTTTCGCCGCGAGATACGCTCCGGCGACGAAGTAAAGATCAACCTCGCCCTGTGGCGTGGCCGCCGCGACTTTTCACGCTGGAGCTTCCGCCACGAGATCATCAAAAACGGCGACACGCTTGCTGCCACCCTCGTGGTGGATGGTGCCTGGATGGACGTGCGCCAGCGCAAGCTGTGTACGCCGCCCGATAATGTGCACCACATTTTCGAGAGCATGCCCAAGACCGGCGACTTCGAGTGGCAATAGGGCCGCCCCCTTGTCCCCACAAGGAGGCATTTCTATCGAAGCGTCTTTACAACGTCAATCTTACGTTAGAGCAGTAGGTTTCTAATACGACCCAAAGCAATGGTCAGGACTTTTCTATTTCCCCTTCCTTTCGGGAAGGGTTTAGGGCGGGATGCAGCCAAAAAAGCCCGCTCAGAAGAGCAGGCTTGGCAGGTGTGTTTGGCAAAACAATTAGAGGGGATACACCGTTTTAATGGCAAGCTTATCGTACGTCGTAAACGCGCTCCAGGTAAGGCATACGGAGTTCATGACCGAACTGCCGTCGGTATTGGGCGTGCCCGTTACCAGCGTTCCGTAGGTGCTGTTGGTATGGCCGAAACCGAAGGCATGACCCAACTCGTGGGTGATAGCGAAGGTCTGCTGGCCAGAGCTCAGGTAGTTATAGTTGGTGTTAATGGTGCAGCTGCGACCTACGTTACCACTGTAATCGGGGTAGTAGGTGGTGGCGATCACACCGGTGGCGCCGTTATTCACCGCTGTTACTTTCAGGGTGCCGGTGGCATAGGTGGTTACGCGCGAAACGCGCAGGTAGCTGCCGGAAGCGTTCCAGTTGGCGATGGCACGGTCGAGGGCGGTCAGCCATACGGCGGGAACAGTTGCATCTGCGTACACCTTGATCACGTTGGCTTTGTTGCGGGCCACCACGTAGTAGGCCTTGCGGTGCTCGGTTTGTGCGCCTACCGTGCGGCTTTCTTTGTGCGAACGGGCTTCATCCAGGCTCATCGCCGCGTCGCCGGCGATCACGAAGTTTCGCGTTGCGGCATCAAACGTTACATGCTCTTCGCCCGTAGTAGAACGGATAAAGGTGGTCAGCTCATCTACCTCGGCAGCGGATATGCTTTCAGCAGGAGCCGCGGCCGCTTCGGTTTGCACAGGGGCCGGGGCGGCGACGTCTTTTTTACTGCACGACGTGGCGGCAAAGGTTAGAAAAGCAACAAAAGCAAGGGCGGACGGTTTGGTAAAAAGGGCGTTTGACATGGTTAACTGTTTGGAATCCGAAGATACTCTTAGCAGTAGGGGATTGGTTACCGTTATCGTCAACCGCGGTGTTTTTACCGGTGAAATATGATGAATGGTAGTCGGCGCAAACTTACGGCAGAGTTGCGTTTGCACGGATTTAACAAATGAAGCCCTTCCGTAGAAATACGGTAAACGGGGAGGCGCTCAGAAATGTAGTCGAAAAGTTAAGAAAAGCGAGGAAATCAACTGTCGAGGTGATGCACCTGCGCGGGGTTGTGCACGATGTAACTGTTGAGCAGTGTCCGGATGGTGCTGTTGTCTTTGTAGGGCTGAAGGTATTCCTTTAATGCTTCAAGGCTCATCTGCTGAAGGTCGCGGGGCAGGTAGCCCATGCCGAAAAAATCACCGCGCTCTACCAGGATGCAGGATGACTCTTCCTCGTTCATCCCCTGGTCGATCACGACATAGGACGGGCGTCTTGTCAGCGCGGCAATCGCTTCCCGCACGCGTTCATTGTACGGCGTTGGCGCTTCGCGCTTTTCACAGGCACCCTGGCACCAGGCTTCAGTTACTCCATGGCATCCCTCGTTGTCGGTTTGCAGGAAGCAGAGCTTCGGACACAGGCTGAATTCGCGCACCAGCCGGCGGATGGCGCCTTGCCCGTCTACCTTGTAATGAAAGGTGTAGATGGGATTCGTGTTTCGCCGGCGCTTTTCGATTGCCAGTCGCAGGTAGCCGGCCTGGTCTTCATACGCGAAAATGCCAAAGGTGTCTTCCGGCTTTTTCTGCGCCTGGTTGAAGGCGGGCCAGAGGCGTTTGATCTCGGTAGATTCCAGGATGGCCGCCATCAGCTCGGTGGCGGTTGGTTGGCAGGTGATGCGGTGCACGCTGCGCAGGAAATTCTGCTTCTGGCGGCTGTCCGAATTATTACTGAAATGGCTGTTGACGCGGCTGCGGATATTCTTAGCCTTGCCCACGTAGACCACCTTGCCTTTGTTGTCGTGAAAATAATAAACGCCTGGGCAGCCGGGCAGGGCCTTGAAGTCCTCGACCGGCACGTGCGGCGGAAGGGTTTGCTCCTTGGAGGTCTTCTTCAGGCTTTTATCGATGACGCCGCGTTCGTCGGCTTCAATGAGCCGGATGAACAATTCCGCCGTAGCGGCGGCGTCGCCGCCGGCGCGGTGCCGGTTCTGGAGCTCGATGCCAAGTGTGTGACAAAGATTGCCGAGGCTGTAGGAAGGATGGCCCGGGAAGATCTGGCGCGCGAGGCGCACGGTACACAGCTTTTTGCCCTGCAGGGCATAGCCGCAGTGCTCCAGCTGGCTTTTTACAAAAGAATAGTCGAAGTTGACGTTGTGCGCCACAAACACGCGGCCGTCCAGATAGCGGTAAACGTCTTCGGCGATCTCCTCGAAGAAGGGCGCCCGGCGCACCATTTCGTCGTCGATACCCGTGAAGCCCTGGATGTAGCGCGGGATCGACATACCGGGGTTGACCAGCGATTCGTAGCGGTCGATCACGCGACGGCCGTCAAATACCTGGATCGAGATCTCGGTGATCCCGTTGCCGGCCGCATAGCCGCCCGTTGTTTCGATATCCACGATCGCATACTCCACTTCAGTACTTTTGGCGCTTGAACAGGGCCCCGAAGTTCTAAAAAATTTAGCAATGCAGCAATCCTTTGACAAACTTTTAATGTTCCGCAACCGGCTCGACAAGGTTTTCCGGCACCTGGGCAAAAGCGCGGCACGGCAGGGGATCAGCTGTTTTCGCATTTACGACCACGACCTGCCCGAGGCGCCGCTGCTGATTGAACGCTATGGCGACCGGCTGTATGTGGCCGAATACAAGCGCCGCCACGGCCTCGATGACGATGCGCACGCCGCCTGGCTGCAGGAATGCCTCCGGATCGTGTCGGAAGTGACCGGTGTGGCCCCGGAGGCGATCCACGTAAAGCTCCGGCAGCGCAAGGAAGGGCGGCAGGGTCAATACCAGAAGCTCGATGAGCAGCGTCACGAGTTCGCCGTTTCGGAAGGCGGCCTGTCGTTCCTCGTCAACCTGACCGACTACCTCGATACAGGATTGTTTCTCGACCATCGCATTACCCGCGGGCTGGTGCGGGATCTCGCCGACGGCAAGGACCTGCTAAACCTGTTTTGCTACACGGGCTCCTTTTCGGTGTATGCCCTGGCCGGGGGCGCGCGGAGCGTGCATTCGGTAGACCTTTCGAAGACCTACCTGGCCTGGACCGATCGCAACGTAGCACTCAACTTCCCCGACGCCGGCAGCCGGCACCAAAGCATCCATGCCGATGCGTTACGCCTGCTGCTGGATGCCCGCGAGCCGGCCTATGACCTTATTGTACTTGATCCGCCTACGTTCAGCAACAGCAAGCGCATGGACGATATGCTCGAAGTACAGCGCGACCATGTGGCGATGATCAACGGCGCCCTGCGCCTGCTTCGCCCGGGCGGCATTCTTTTCTTTAGCACCAACTACACGCGCTTCCAGCTGGATGTCCACCGCGTTGAATCGCCGCTGGTCAAAGACATCACCAGGGCCACCACGCCCTTCGACTTCGCCGGGAAGCTGCAGCGCTACTGCTTCCGCATCGAAAAGCCCACCGGTTGATTACGAAAAAAGCCGCTGCAGAAGCAGCGGCTTTCCGGTTGCGGCGAAGCGGTCTTAATAAATGTAATTCAGAGCAGTGCGGTCAGCCGAAGTGAAGGGGCGGTTCTGGTTGCTGCCTACGCAGGCGAGCATCCAGGAGCTGGCGCTGGCACCGGAAGGCGTGCCCGGGATGTATACGGCACCCACACCGGCGGAGCCTTCATTCACAGCAGAGCCACCGCAGCTGTAAGCGCGGTTCATGTAGTCTGTGTGGCGGAAGCCGATGCAGTGGCCGAGCTCATGCGCCATGATGGTAGCGATGTAGTTGATGTTGGTCGTGCCCGTGCCCGTGCTGTACCAGTAAGTATTCATTTTTACCTGGCTGTACGGAGCGCCGGAAGAAGTGGGGAAGCCCGACGAGCCAAGTGTGTTGCTCACTTCGTAATAGGCTACCACTGTGGTGTTGGCGCCCGAAGTCACGCGCTGGAACTTCACCGTCAGGTTTTCCGCGTTGTAGCGGCGGATGGCCTCATCCAGTGCTGCAGAGAAGGCGGCCTGGTGCTGCGACGAACTGTTGTTCAGCGCCACCTTGATGGTGGGATAGGAGCCCGTGTTCACCAGGTTGTTGGTGCGGTAGTGCTCTTCCTGGGCATAGATAAGCTCGGGCGATGTAGCGCGCTGCTGCAGTTCGGAGGGCGTCAGTACGATATCGCCTTCTACCAGGTAGCCTTCGGCAACCTTCTGAACATTCTGGTCGCTGAAGCCCAACGCGCGGATCTGTGCCAGTGCTTCCTGCGATACGGCCGGAGCGCCGGCGGATTCTTTGGTGTTCTTCTTACAGGAGGTGATGCCGATGACGGCCATGCCGGCGATTGCCAGCGTCCATGCAAAACGTTTCATGTGTGTGTGGGTTTTGGGGTGAGACAATTTCAATATAGCAAGTTGTGCCGCAACCTGTGAGATCTGTGTGCGCTTTCGGTAAAGCCTTGCGTTAAATACGCAACAGGCAATGCGTAAATGCGCTTACGGATGACCGTAAAAATACGATGGCGCATGACTGGTAACAAGAGCGCCACCCGGAGGCGGCGCTTTGTCTCATGTGCACTGATGTCTTAATAAACGTACGACAGGGCGATCTTGTCGTTGGCGTTGAAGTAGCGGTTGACGTTCGAACCGATGCAAGCGAGCATCCAGGAGTTCGGATCGCCAGCCGAGGGAGTGCCCGGGATCTGAACGGCGCCTACGCCATTCGTGGCCTGTCCTTCGTTCGACTTGCGGCCGCCGCAGCTGTAGGCACGGTTGAAGTAGTCGGTGTGGCGGTAGCCAATGCAATGGCCCACTTCATGCGCGATGATGGTCGCGATGTAGTTGGTGTTGGTGGCATCGGTGCCCGAGCTGTACCAGTAGGTGTTCATCTTTACCTCGTTGTACGGGTCGCCGGTGGTGTTGGGGAAGCCCGAGGAGCCGAGCGTGTTGCTCACTTCGTAGAAAGCTACGATGGAGATGTCGGCGCCCGTGGTTACACGCTGGAAGCTGATCGTCAGGCCTTCAGCGTTGTAGCGGCGCACTGTTTCATCAAGGGCGGCCGAGAAGGCTGCTTCGTGTGCGGCCGAGCTGTTGTTCAGTGCGATCTTGATCACCGGGTGCTTGGAGGGGCTCACCAGGTTGAATGTGCGGTACTGCTCTTCCTGAGCAATGACCATGTTGGGCGAGCTCGGGTTGGCACTCAGGTCCGACTCACGGAGCACGATGTCGCCTTCTACCAGGAAGCCGCCGTTGCTGCGTTGCACATTGTCCGTGCTAAAGCCCAGGCGCTGGATCTGGTTCAGGGTTTCCGTGGGGATTGCGTTGCTTTCTTTTGCTTCCTTTTTGCAGGACAGAAGGCTCATCGAAGCGATGGCGGCAAGCAGGATCGAGGTGCTGATTTTCTTCATGAATTTGTGTGTGTTTTTTGAAAAAATGAAGAGGGGTACGAGAAGTGTCAAGTTAGAGCGGCCTGCTTAACAATTTCTTCACAATTTTTTAAACAACGTTGCAATCAAGTTTAAGCCTTTAGAAAAAATATTGAGAAACGCTTAGTGCCCCTTAGGTTTCCAACGAGGCTTTTCGTCTAAGAAAATGGCCACAGCAGCGGGTCGCGGCGCACGATGGAAAAATCCCCACCTTCGTAAGCGAAACCTGCCCTATGCTCCGACCCGCCCTTAGACTGCTCCTTCTACTCCTGATTTCGGCTGCTCACGCCCATGCACAAACGAATCCGCCGCCCCCAAACGAAGAGCTGACCAGTGGCTTCCTCGACCGCTCACTGAACCGCATCAACCTCGTGCAGGACCGCTACCCGTCGCTGCGCGGGGATTCGCTCACCGCAGCAGTAAAGGAGCAATCCTTCGATACCTCCGACATCGACCTGAAAGGGCGCATCCTCACGAGCAGCCGGGCCGCAGCCACCGCCACATCGCATGCATCGCTGATGGCCACGATCATCGCCGGAGGCGGCAACAGCTCGCCTTTTGCGTTCGGCGCAGCGCCCGCCGCATTGCTGACGTCCGTCAGTTTCGGCACGCTGTTTCCTGAGCCCGACAGTTTTTACCGCCGTCTCAGCATCACCGTGGAAAATCATTCCTACGGGTCGATCGTAGAAAGTGTGTATGGTAATGAAGCTGCGGCCTATGATTCCGCCGCGGTACGCAACTCTTCGCTGGCTTTTGTGTTTTCATCGGGCAACTCCGGCACAGCCGCCCCGGCGGGTGGACCCTATGCGGGGCTCAGCGGTTGGTCCAATCTGACCGGAAACTTTAAAAATGCGAAGAACGTACTGGTGGTTGGTGCCGCCGATTCGCTGGGTGTGCTGGAAGCCCTCAGTTCGCGTGGTCCCGCGCACGACGGGCGTGTAAAGCCCGAGCTCACAGCATTCGGGCAAGACGGGTCTTCCGGTGCGTCGGCACTGGTTTCGGGTACGGCACTCCTGCTCCAGCAGGCCTATCGCTTGCGCACGGGAACCCTTCCGCCTTCTTCGCTGCTCCGGGCCGTGCTGCTCAACAGTGCCGAGGATGCCGGCCCTGGTCAGGTCGACTATCAATATGGTTACGGGCGCCTCAATGCCTGGGATGCCGTGCAAACGATCCAGGAAGGTCGCTACCGCATCGACTCGCTGGCGCAGGGGGAAACGCGGATCTTTACGATCAATGTTCCGGCAAGTCTCAGCCGGCTGCGTGTGCTGGCGGCCTGGACGGATGCACCTGCTGCGCCCGGTGCTGCGAAAGCACTCGTTAACGACCTGGACCTGCAGCTGGAAGACGGCGCCTCCGCCATTACCCAGCCCTGGGTACTCCAACCCGCAGCCAACGCTGCTACACTTTCGCAGGCTGCCCGGCGCGGCCTCGATACGCTCAACAACCAGGAGCAGGTTACAGTAGACAATCCGTCGGCAGGTATTTATACGGTACGGGTGCAGGGCAGCCGCGTAGTTGGCCGCCAGGTTTTTTCGCTGGCCTGGCAGTTCGATACCGCCAGCCGTTTTCAATGGACTTTCCCGGGCGCCGGTGATCCGCTGAGCGCAGGGAGTAGAACGGTGCTCCGCTGGCTTTCCAACCGCAGCGGCAGTGGCACGCTCGAATGGAGCCTCAACGGCGGTGCCTGGCAGCCGATCGCTTCTTCGGTTGATCCGGCGACGTCGTTTTTTGCCTGGCAGGCGCCCGATACCACGGGGCTTGTTCGGTTTCGCCTGCGTGGGGCCGGCCCTGACGCCATTTCCGATGAAACGGTCATCAGCCGACGCATCAACCTGGGCACCGGTTTTAATTGCAGCGATTCCTTCCTTTTGCTCTGGAACCATGTGCCGCCGCAGAACTACCGCCTGTACGAGCTCGCCGACCGCTACCTTGCCGGTTTCCGTAGTTCTACGGATAGCTTCGCCCTGTTGCGCAAGTCTGACCACCCCTCCCTGTACTATGCCGTTGCGCCTCTCGTGGCTGGCCGCCCGGGACAACGCAGCTTTATATTAAAGTACGACGCGCAGGGCGTGGAATGTTATTTCCGGAGCTTTTACCTGAGCAACCAGGCGGGCAACCGCGCTGAGTTTACGGCCAGCATCGGCACCGCCTTCGGTGTTACGGCATTGGTGCTCCAGCGCCAGGAAGGATCCACCTACGTAACACGCCAAACGCTTTCGCCGTTGTCGGGCACCAACTTCCTCCTGGCCGATACCGGGCTGCACGAGGGGATCAATCGCTATCGCCTGCAACTGCAACTCGCCGGTGGTGCTGTGTTTTATAGCGAGCTGGTTACCGCCTACTATTTCCCGGGCCTCCCGGTGCTTGTGTTTCCCAACCCCGTGCCGCAGGGGCGTCCGGTGACGGTGTACAGCAATGAGCCCGGGCGCTACACAGTGCAGGTGGTGGACGCAACCGGTCGTGAGCTATACAGGAATGCGCTCAACGCGTTGACCACGCCGGTGCCGTTACCGGCTTTACCTTCCGGCCTGTATTTTGTGCGATTCACCAGCGAGAGTGGCGTTGTAGATCTACGGAAGCTCGTTGTGTATTAAGCGCGGGAGGTGTAAGTATGTTTTCTCCGCTAATAGAGGAAGAAGTGAAGTTGATGCGCTGAGTAGTCATTCATACGAAAACGTCCCGCCAATGGCGGGACGTTGTTATCTCTTCGCGAAACGGTTATTCACTTCGATGCGGTTCCGAACCTTGTACTACTTACAGGGTCTTCAGCACGTCGTTCATACTGCGCACGGCATCGGCACTTTTGTTGAACAGCGCTTGCTCGTCGGCGTTGAGCTTGTAATCCACGATCTGCTCCCAGCCGTTCTTACCGATGATCACCGGAACGCCCAGGCAGATGTCGTTCTGCCCGTATTCGCCGTTGAGCGACACGCAGCAGGCGAAGAGGCGCTTCTGGTCGCGCACGATGCTTTCCACGAGAGCGGCCCCGGCAGCACCGGGAGCGTACCAGGCGGAAGTGCCGATGAGTTTCGTGAGGGTAGCGCCGCCCACCATGGTGTCGGATACTACTTTCTGCTGCTGCTCCTCGCTCAGGAACTGGCTGACGGGAGCGGAGTTCCAGGTGGCGTAGCGGATCAGCGGGATCATCGTGGTGTCGCCGTGGCCGCCGATCACGATGGCGTTGAGGTCGTTGGGCGAGCAGGAGAGGGCCTGGCTCAGGTAGCACTTGAAGCGGGCGCTGTCGAGGATGCCGCCCATGCCGATGATGCGATTCTTCGGCAGTCCGCTCGATTGCAGGGCCAGCATAGTCATCGTGTCCATCGGGTTGGAGATGACGATGATGATGGCGTCGGGCGAGTGCTTCAATATATTTTCGGTCACCCCTTTTACGATGTTAGCGTTGGTGCCGATCAGTTCTTCGCGGGTCATACCCGGCTTGCGGGGAATGCCCGAGGTGATCACCACCACGCTGGAGCCGGCGGTCTTGCTGTAATCGTTGGTGCTGCCCGTGATGCGGGTGTCGAAGCCCAGCAGGGCCGCGGTTTGCGTCATGTCGAGGGCTTTGCCTTCAGCGAGACCTTCCTTGATGTCAAGCAGTACCAGTTCTTCGCACAGTTCCTTGCGGGCAATGTTGTCGGCCACGGTTGCGCCTACAGCGCCGGCGCCTACCACCGTAATTTTCATGGATGAATGATTTATTGGGTCAAAAATGGTTTTGCGCTGCGAAGATAGGTGCTGGCGTCATACGGCGGGGGCGCCGGTCAGCGCCCGCGTTTCTCCAGCTCGCGGATGCGCGCCGCGATCTGCGGCACGTGTAGCCCACCGTCGATGATGTCGACAAACTCGCCTTTCTTATTGTAATAGGCAAGGAACGGCAGGTTGGCGATGCCATAAAAAGGCGGCAGCAGGAAGTGCACGTCTTTACCTACAAATGCATTTGGAAGGCTGTCCGTGTGATACCGTTGGCGAAATGCATTCATCTCCGAAACCGAAGCGAAGGTGGCCATCACGAGGTTCATATTGGGCAGGCTGTCGCAGTATTGCACCAATTCCTCAGTTGTATGCTGGCAGTGTCCGCAGCCGGTGCTGAAGAAGAAGATAAGTGTCGGCTTTTTGCGCGGCAGCTTGTCTTTGGTCAGCATCGTGCTGCTATCGCCGAGTAGCAGCTGCAGCGGGGGCAGCTCCGGAAAGCGCTTGTAGGGAAGGGTGGCGGTATCGGGTTGCGCCGCTGCGGCAACGGCCAGGATCAGGAAGGGCAGGACCAGGGACAGGAATCGCTTCATCGGTCAAATATAAACCAGGCCGCGCCTGCCCCTGGCCGGAATAACGGAGCCTTAACGCCGGGGCGTTCTCGAAAATGCTGGTGCTCAGGTGGGCAATCAGAAAACCTTGGTGCCGAGGCGCAGGTTGAATACCTGGTCTTCGGGTGTGATGCCGTATGCGAGGGTGATGGCGGTACGGTTGAAGGGCGCGATCATAATGCCCCCTCCGAAGCCGGTGTGCCAGAGGCTGGATTTTTCACCCGGGTTCCACACGCGGCCCTGGTCGAAGAAGCCGATGACGCCGGCCTTGCCGTTGAACAGCCAGCTGCGCAGGTCCCAGAGAAAACGCAACTCGTTCTGGTTGAAAGCGACGGTCTTTCCATAAAAACGCTCGCGCTTATAACCTCGCAGGGAAGCACCGCCGCCGAGTGTGGCCAGCTGGTAAAATTCGGGATCGCCCTCCACCGTAGCACCTCCACCGTGGATCACCAGGGAGATGACGTTTGTCAGCGGGAAGTAAGCCGTAGCGGTGGCCTCGTAGCGCTGGAAGGAACGGTCGGTGCTGTTCGTATTCACCGTATGCCGCGCGAGGGCGTCGAACGAAAAGCCCTTTGTGGGTACCACGTCGTTGTTGACGGCGCGGAAGCCGTAATACAGGGCCACGTTGCCGAACGACTGGTGCTGCAACGTTTGGCTTTGCGTCAGCGGCAGCACTTTGCCCGAGTAACCTGTGTCGGCGAGCACGCGGATGTTGTCGTAGCCGAAGGTAAACCCGGCGCGGTGGTGCTTGCCCAGGGGGCGCTCCAGTCCGGCGCTGGCGGATCCTTCCTCGGTAAGGAGCTGGTAATAATTGCGGGCCTTGTTCACCACAACCGTCTCGTTGCCGATGCCGAAGAAATAGTGTTTCAGCTTTTGGTCGTAACGGGCATTGAGCAGCAGGTTCCAGCGTCCGATCACCTGGTTGAAAATACCGTAGTAGTCGCCGCCCACCGATCCGCGCGAGAAGGAATAGTTGAAGCGAAGCCGCTGCTCCCAGCTGAAAGGCACTTTACGGAACTGGTATTTGCGGTAGATATAACCGAGGTTGAAGTAAATGCCGCGCAGGTTGCTGTAGCTCGGGAACTTGATGGTGTGGCCGGTATTGGGAATAAAGGCGCGGTATTCGTAGCGGTTGATCGCCGTGTCGGTGGACAGCTTCACGCGCGCAGGGCCCGCAATGGCATCGCCCGGGTTGTCATATACGATCACTTTGCGTCCACCGCCAGCAACCGTCACCGAATCGGGGTCGGCGCTACCGATGATGCGCACCTTGATGCTGCGCGCGCCCTGCAGGTCGAAGGCGTCGGCGCCGCTGAGGCCGTAGAGCCGGATCTCGTTGGTTTCGTGCGGGTCGAAGCGGCGGTTGTAGTGCGGCGCTGTTGCGCCCGGCGCAAATACCTGTACTTCCAGCTGGCGGCCTTCGGCGGGCCGCACCACGAAGCGATCGGCGCCCTTGGTGCCCACGATCTCCACCTGCTCGTTGATGTAGTGGGCATATTTCTGCGCATAGCCTTCGAGGTGCCCCCGGCGGCTTTTCAGCTTGGCAATGATCGTTTCGCCGGAGTGCTGGAAGATTTCCGGCGGCAGCTGCCGCACCGATGTTTCGATCACGCTGTCGGTCAGCCGCTGCTGCAGGTCGCGTGCTATGGCCACCCAGCGTTCGGCCGGCACTTCGTTGGTCAGCTGGCGGTCGATATAGCGTGCGGGGAAATTGTATTTCTTCAGGTTCTTGATGTCTCCCCCAAACGTTTGCAACACTTCGAGCGGCTCGGGCGAGGTGGCGATCCAGGGAATGACCCCATCAAAAAGCGCATAGGCCTGGTCGCGGTCGCGGGGGATGGGCCGGTATACGGTATGGCCGCCTTCCGTGAATTTGCCCCAACGCCACTGGTCGTCATGGCGGCCCCAGTCGCCGAGGAACATATCGAAGAGGCGGGCGCGGACAAATGCTTCCTGGTCCACCTGCTGGGTAGGATCGCTGCGGAGGTGCTCGTAGAGCTTTTCGGTGCCGATTACATCTTTCGCATTACCGAAATTGGGCGCCGTCGACTCGTTGTCGTCGGGCCGTTCCTCGAACAGGCAAAGCAGGTTGCCGAATGCCGCCCGGTATTCGCCGAGGCGCGGGTCGTCGGGCACCAGCACAATCGTAGGGCGGGTATGGTAAATGCCGGCCGCTTCCGCCATCAGGGGCACGGTGAGTGCCGCGTAGGGATGGCCGCTTGATACCTGGTCTTTGCCGAGCTTCTCAATAAAGGTGCCGTGGGTCACTTCGGGAAGGGCGCCGCCATAGTCTTTGTCCACAGAGCGCAGCACATACTGCCGGCCCTGCGCGTCCTTCAGCCGGAGGGTTCGCGTTTGCCGCCCGCCGCCCTGTTGCACCGGTGTCAGGCCGCCGAGCGTGTCGAGGTTGAGCACCGGCACCCACACCGGCTCCGTCCATTCGGCGCGGTAGTGCCGGCCGAGAAAGGCGCGCTTCGTACTGCCGGCCTTATACTCCGGCCCGGCTATTACACGAGCCCGCGGAGGTTGCCCCGTGGGGCCTTCGGTGATCGTGCTTTGCTGGGCGGAGAGCGAGGGCGCGAAGCCCAGGAGGGTTGCCGCGATGAGGAGAAGGGCGCGGCTGCGCGCGCTGAGTGCTGAGCTTAGGTCCATAATGCCGGTTTCTGCGGAAGCTGGCTAAAAAAACGATGCCACAGGAGGGATACAGGACCCCGGTATCCTGATGCCGGCGGGCGCATGCCGGATCCCGGATGTCGGAGAGGCCGCAAATCAGCTGAGCTCCCTGAACCCCTGCCCCCTAAACCCTTAAACCATCTAATCCCTTATATTTGCCGCCTCTTTAATTTATTACCATGGCAACGACCGCAGATATCAGCCGGGGCTTGATCATCAAGCTGGACGGCAGTTTGTACAAAGTAGTGGAATACGGTGAAAACAAGACCGCCCGTGCGGCCGCCAAGGTTTGGGCGAAGCTCGCGGGTGTGGACAACAACCGGACCATCGAAAAAACCTGGAACAGCGGTGAAAACATCTTCCCCGTACGCGTGGAGCGTCGCGATTTCCAGTACCTCTACCAGGACGATACGGGCTACAACTTCATGGACAACGAGACCTTCGAGCAGGTGGCCGTTTCCGAGAACCTCGTAGACGCCCCTAAGTTCCTCACGGAAGGCATGGTTTGCTCCGTGCTGGTGAACACGGAAACCGAGCTGCCCATGACCGTGGAACTCCCCGAGAAGATCGTTACCAAGATCACCTACAGCGAGCCGGGTATGAAAGGCGATACCGCGACCCGTACGCTGAAGCCCGCCACGATCGAAACCGGCGCCCAGGTAATGGTGCCCCTGTTTGTGAACGAAGGCGATGCCATCCGCGTAAACACCAAGACCGGTGAATACGTAGAGCGCGTGAAAGAATAACGGACATCCGAATACGCAAAGCCTCCGCAAGGAGGCTTTGTTGGTTTATTCGTTTATGGGTAAATCGGACCTGCTGATTAAGGAGCTGCCAGCGAATGTGGAAGCTGACCTTAGTATTGTACGGCAAACTGCAACCGTAAAACCGAAACCCTTAAACCTTTCTAAACCTGTCTAAACCTTATTTTCGCCCTATCTTAGCCCCCTGTTCAACCAAAACCTTTTCAAATTGAAGCACATGGATTTTAAGCAAATTCAGGAGTTGATCCAGCTGGTCAACGACTCTAATATCGGTGAAGTGACTATTGAGCAGAAAGAGTTCAAGATCACGATCCGTCAGAAGGAAGAGCAGATCACGCAGGTGATGGCCGCCTCGATGCCGCAGATGCAGCTGCCGATGCAGCAAATGCACGCCCCGGCTGCACCCGCCGCCCTTCCCGCAGGCGGACACACGCCCGCGGCTGCCGCTCCGGCAAACACCATCACCATCAAGAGCCCGATGATCGGTACGTTCTACCGCCGTCCCTCGCCCGACAAGCCCAACTTCTGCGAAGTAGGCGACGACGTGAGCCCCGGCAAGGTGGTCTGCATCATCGAAGCGATGAAGCTGTTCAACGAGATCGAAAGCGAAGTGAAAGGCAAGATCGTTAAGATCCTGGTGGAAGACGCTTCCCCGGTTGAATATGATCAACCCCTGTTCCTGGTCGAGCCCGCTTAATTGTTTTCACCAAAAGAAAGATTGTGTTTAAAAAGATACTGATTGCCAACCGCGGCGAGATTGCGCTTCGCGTGATCCGCACCTGCCGCGAAATGGGCATCAAAACGGTTGCTGTATACTCCACCGCCGACAAGGACAGCCTGCACGTGAAGTTCGCCGACGAGGCGGTGTGCATCGGCAAGCCCCAGAGCGCGGATTCCTACCTCAACATCCCCCACATCATGGCCGCGGCCGAGATCACCAACGCCGACGCCATTCACCCCGGCTACGGCTTCCTGGCCGAGAACGCCAAGTTCTCCAAGATCTGCGCCGACCATGGCATCAAGTTCATTGGACCCACGCCCGAAATGATCAACGCCATGGGCGATAAGATCACGGCGAAGGAAACAATGATCAAAGCCGGCGTACCGGTCATCCCGGGCTCCGACGGCCTGCTGCAAAGCCTCGAAGAGGCACGCCGCCTCGCCAAAGACATGGGCTTCCCTGTCATCCTGAAGGCTACGGCCGGCGGCGGTGGCAAGGGTATGCGTGTGGTTTGGAGCGACGAGGAGATGGAGCGCGCCTACAGCACGGCCAAGGCCGAGGCCGGCGCTTCGTTCAAGAACGACGGCATCTACATGGAGAAGTTCGTGGAGGAGCCCCGGCACATCGAGATCCAGGTGGCCGGCGACCAGTTCGGAACGGTTTGTCACCTGTCCGAGCGCGACTGCTCCATCCAGCGCCGCCACCAGAAGCTCGTGGAAGAATCGCCTTCCCCCTTCATGACCCCCGAACTGCGCCACGCCATGGGCGAGGCCGCCAAGAAGGCCGCCCGGGCCATCAATTACGAAAGCGTAGGCACGATCGAATTCCTCGTGGACAAGCACCGCAACTTCTACTTCATGGAGATGAACACCCGGATCCAGGTAGAGCACTGCGTAACCGAGGAAGTGATCAACTACGACCTGATCAAGGAACAGATCAAGATCGCTATGGGCGAGCGTATTTCGGGACGCGACTACGAGCCTACGATGCACGCTATTGAATGCCGCATCAACGCCGAAGATCCCTACAACGACTTCCGTCCTTCGCCCGGCAAGATCACCGTGCTGCACCAGCCCGGCGGCCACGGCGTACGCGTGGATAGCCACGTATATGCCGGCTACGTGATCCCGCCCTATTACGACTCGATGATCGGCAAACTGATCACTGTGGCGCAAACCCGCGAAGAGGCCATCGACACTATGTACCGCGCCCTGAGTGAGTACGTGATCGAAGGCGTAAAAACGACGATTCCCTTCCACCTGCAACTGATGCAGGACGAGCGTTTCCGCTCGGGTGACTTCAACACGAAGTTCCTGGAAGGCTTCCAGATGAAATAAGTGCCGCCCAGGCGGGCAAAAAAACGGGCCCCGTAGAAATACGGGGCCCGTTTCGTTATAAGTACTGCCTTAGTCCTCTTTTCCTTTCCACTTTCCACCCGAGCGGTGCGGGTTGCCTTTCCCTTTTTCCCAACCATAGTGGTTGCCGTTATTGCCTTTCACCTTGGCTTTATTGCCTTTATAGGTCCGGCCGTGGGTGCCGCTGTGCGTAACGCCACAGCGGCGGCGCACTTCATTGAGGCGGGTGCGTCGGGCCTGCTCGATCTGGCTGATCTTGTAGTCGCGCTCGGACGCCGTATAGTTGCCGTTGGCGCGCATGGCTGCCACCTGAGCATCGTAATTGCGGTTGACGGCGTTGATCTGATCCTGGCAATTGCTGCCGCCGGTGGGGTAGGAGGCAGTGCTGCTGTTGTTGCCGCCCCGGAGAATGACGTCGGCTGCGCGATCGCGGTCGCTTTGGGCGAAGGAGGCGGAGGCAAGGCCGGTGCAGACGAGAAGAGTGAATAGCTTTTTCATACGCTTCGATTTACAGGCACCATTCAAAAATGCGTGCCAAACGGCCGGGTTTGGGCCAAGTATTCGTTAAAAGGTACCTAACTAACGGCTGCAGGTATCCCGTAGGTCACGCAGCCGCTCATTTCGTTCGGTGTTCAATCGGTCGGTTTCGGTGCTGCGCTCTGTCATATTCATGCGGCGGTTGCGCAGTTCGCTCAGGCGCCGGTTGAACGATTCGTTCAGCACGTTGGCCTGCGCCAGGCAGCTTTTGTACCGGGATCCGCCCGCACAGGCCTTTTCCTGTGCGCTCAGCCGGTCCGTGCGGTAGAAATACAGCATGAGCGTTCGGTACTCGCGGTCGATGGCATTCACCTTCGGATTATTGCTGATCGCTTTTTCCTGTTCCTCGTAGCTGCGGTTGATCGCATCCAGTTTCGAAGCGCAGTCCGTGCTTTGCGCAGCTGCGGCGCCAACAAGGCCGAAGCTGAGGAGTAAGACAAGTATTTGTTTCATGGGGCACTCTATAAGCTGTAGAGCGAAAGGCCGTGCCAGAAACGGCTCAGGGCTGCGAAACGAGGATATTTCCGGCAACTTTCTCGGAAAGCTGGAGCGTCACCTTTTGCACCTGCACCTGGCAGGAGCCGTCGTATTCAAGGTGTTCCAGCAGCTTGATCCGCGTACCCGGCCTTAGTTGCAGCTTTCCGAGGTAGTCCAGGAAGGAATCGTCGGTGTCGGCAAAGGAGCGGATCACGTAGCTCCGGCCGACGGCCGCTTCGGTGAGGGGCACCGCGTTGCTTTCGGGCACCCGGCCGTTCTTATCGGGAATAGGGTCGCCATGGGGGTCCACAAGGGGGAACTTCAGGAAGGCTTCCAGCCGGTCTACCAAGTCGTCCGAGTCGATGTGCTCGAGCTGCTCGGCCAGGTGATGGACCTCATGCCACTGGTAGCCGAGCCTGTCAACCAGGAACACTTCCCACAGCCGGTGGCGACGGATAATGGCCAGCGCCCGGCGCTCGCCGCCGCGACTCAGTGCGATTGACTTGTCAGGTTGCGCCTGAACCAGACCCTTTTCATTCATTTTACGCACCATCTCCAGCACCGAGGCGGGGTTCAGGTCGAGGTAGCGCGACAGGGCGATATTGTTCACCTTGCCACCCTTTTGCTGCAGCTTATAGATCGCTTTCAGGTAGTTCTCCTCGTAGTGGTGGGTAAAATGCGACATGGCCCAAAAATAGCAGGTATTCCGTACCAATAATATTTGGTATCCCAAATAAACTACCTTTGGTGTATAAAAGAAACCTATGCGTGGTACCCTTGTCGCTCTAGTTGTTTTCCTGCCCGCCGCTGCGGGCGCGCAGGATACGCTCTTCAAGTCTTCCATGGAAGAAGTGGTGGTATCGGGTACCATGAAGCCCGTGCGGCGGCTCGAAAGCCCGGTGGCGGTAGAGGTTTATTCCGCGCAATTTTTCCGGAAGAACCCCGCACCGAGCCTGTTTGAATCGCTGCAGCAGGTGAACGGCGTGCGGCCGCAGATCAACTGCAGCGTGTGCAACACGGGCGACATTCACATCAACGGGCTCGAAGGGCCCTACACGATGGTCACCATCGACGGGATGCCCATCCTGAGCAGTCTCTCCTCCGTATACGGGCTATTCGGCATTCCCAGCCAACTGCTCGAAAAAGTAGAGTTGATCAAGGGGCCGGCCTCGGGCTTATACGGCTCGGAAGCGATCGGCGGCCTTATCAATGTCATTACCCGCGACCCGGCAAAGGCGCCGCGCTTTTCGATGAACCTGATGAGCACGAGCTGGAGCGAGCACAGCCTCGACGCGGGCGCACGCTTCCGGCTCGGGAAGGCATCGGTGCTGACGGGCCTGCACTATTTCAATTACCAAACGCCGCAAGACCGTAACGGTGATGGCTTTACCGATGTGACGCTGCAACACCGCGTGTCGTTGTTTCAGAAGTGGCAGCTGGCGCGTGGCGCCGGGCGCACGGCCACGTTAGCGGCCCGCTACTTTTACGAAGACCGCTGGGGCGGCGAGCTGGGCTGGTCGCGCAAGTACCGCGGGGGAAAGGAGGTGTATGGCGAGAGTATTTACACCAGCCGGTGGGAGTTGATCGGCCGGTACCAGTTGCCCGTCGCGGGCCAATGGCATTTTGCGTTCAGCGCCACGGGCCACCATCAGGACGCCGCTTATGGCTCAATGCCGTTCGATGGCGACCAGCGCATCCTATACGGCCAGCTGACGGGCGCCTGGGCGGCGGGCAAACATGGCCTCCTGGCCGGCGCCGTTACCCGGCATACTGTTTACGACGATAATTCGACGGCCACGCGCGATACATTGAGCGGGGTAAACCGGCCGGAGAAGACCCTGTTGCCGGGGCTTTTCGTGCAGGACGAGTGGAAGCTGGCCGCGAAGCACACTGTATTGCTCGGCCTGCGCTGGGACCATCACCCGCTGCACCGCAGTATCTTCACGCCCCGCGCCGCCTGGAAGTGGCTGCTCCCGCGGCAGCAGGTGCTGCGCCTCAATGCCGGCACCGGGTTTCGGGTGGTCAGCATCTTTACCGAAGAACACGCCGCACTGACCGGTGCCCGGACCGTAGAAATACGGGAGGCGCTGAAGCCCGAAACGAGCTACAACGGTAGTCTCAATTACACGCTGCCCTTCGGCCGCGCCGGTCGTGCTTTTACACTTGATGTTTCGGCCTGGTATACGTATTTCTACAACCGCATACAACCCGATTACGACAGCGATCCCAACAAGATCATTTATGCCAACCTCGACGGTCACGCGGAGTCGAGAGGGATCAGCATGGCACTGGAGGGCAACTGGCGCAACCGGCTGCGCGGCAACATTGGAGTGACCCTGCAGGACGTGGCGACGGTGCGTGCGCGCAATGGCAAGGCAGAACGGGAGCGCCCCGTGCTTACTGAGCGTTTCAGCGGCACCTGGTCGCTCACGTATTCCTTTCCTATGGCCGGTCTGAGCATCGATTACACCGGGAATGTCTACGGGCCGATGCGGCTGCCGCTGATCTCCGACCTCGATCCCCGCAAGCCGTACTCGCCGGTATGGAGCATTCAAAACCTGCAGGTCACCAAGTGGCTCTCTAAGAAAGTGGAAGTGTATGGTGGCGTCAAGAACCTGCTCAACTGGACACCCGACCGGGGAAATCCCTTCCTGATCGCGCGGGCGCACGATCCTTTCGATAAGAACGTGCAATACGATGCCGGCGGGCAGGTGAAGGCCACCGCGGAAAACCCGTACAAGCTGACCTTCGACCCGGCGTATGTTTATGCTCCCAACCAGGGACGGCGTGTGTTTGCCGGGGTGCGTCTGAAGTGGGACTAGGCTGCCAGGAGTCCCTGTTTTCATTGCACGCGCGAACGATCTGCCGCAGGTATTCCCGGGCCATGGCATCACAAACAGGAGAAGGGCAACGCGAAGCAGTTGGTTAGGCAACGTCAGTATCCGTCGTGTTCGTTGCTATTCTTCAAAGTAACAGAAAGTTCCGCCTACCCATTCCTTGTCTTTATTGTAGCGCACACCAACCATCTTGCCTTTGCTGAGGCGTGCGAGGTTGCCGGCGGCAACAGGACGTGCCGCGCCCGGTTCCCAGAAATAGAAAAGCCGGATCTCCGCTTTCGCCGGTTCGTCGGGTGTTTCGATGACAGCAGCGTAGGGGACTTTGCGCTGCAAGATCCACGCCTCCGGGTCGGGAATGGCGGCAATGGCTTCCTCCGTCACATCAATGATCACGCCCTGGCCCGCAAACGAAAACAGCGGCTTTACCACGTAATTCCCGAGGTCTTGCGGCAGCTCGGTTACGTCGTTGAGGAAGCGCGTTTGCGGCACAAACGGGTGGTCGATAAAGGGTAGGGTGAATTTGCTGAGGCGATAAAACCAGTTCGGATGCGGTACCCAGGTAACGTCCAGTTCTTCCTGGAATAACCGGCCTTTTTCCTGCACTTCGGCCGGCTGCTGGTGCAGGTCGTCGAAGATGAGGCGGTTGTAGATCCGGTGGATCGGAATGCGGCGGCCATCTTTTTCGTAAAACAGCTTCTTTCCTTCCTTGATCAGTTTCGTCAGGCAAACGGTTTCGATACCGAGGTATTGTTTGGTGGCGGCGAAGTCGACGCGCGTTTTTTGCTGCTCGGGGAATATCTCCAGCAGCACGACGTTTTCCGGTTTTTCATCGGCTACGATGAGGCGGCGCAGCGCAGCGATATAGCTTGCTTTGTCAAAGCCGTTCAGGTAAGTGCTGAATCCTTCCGGCTTGCCGAAATGCCGCTCGTGCACTTCGGGAAAAAGCACCTGGTATGCGAAGAGACTTGGAAAGCCCTGCATCTCAATCAGCTGAGGTTCCAGGCCGCCGTTGGCGCTATGGCAAATGCCGAAGTCGAAGGCAATGAATTGCGGGTGGCCGTCTTCATCCGGCACATGCAGCTTCGGCGGGATGGCCTTCTCGCTCTGTGCAGGGTAGGCGGGAGCCTGGATCGCGTCGATGATGCTTTCGCAGGCAGACAGCATCTGCTCCTTAAAGGCACGCGGCACGAAGATGGGCGTTTCGGCTACCCGGAAGTCAAGCTGGCCGGGATGCACATTCGAAAGTTCCTGGATAAAAGCCTGGTACTTCTCCTGGGAAAAAGCTGCATTGTATGCCTGTCGCAAAGCCGGGATCATCGTTGGTTCGTTTGGCTTCAAGATAAGCAGGAGCGGGCAATCGTCAAAGCCGTCGTACCTGTGTTGACGATCCGCACGATCACATTGGCTGCAGAATGCGCCGGTGCGCCGCAATGGTGAGGAAGTTGGGGACGATATGGCTGTACGTCCACATAATCTTGTCGGGGGCGGAAAGCCCCTCGATCATGCTTTCCCATTTTTCGAGGCCGTGGTTTTCCACGACGTTCTGTTTTTTGTCGGCTTGCTGCAGGTACATCCGCATACCCAACGCATCCGCCTCGGGGTGAAACTGCGTGCCGATCATCCAGGGGTTGAAGCGAAGCCCCATCACGGCCTGTGAGTAGGGAACGTGGGGTCGATATTTTTCGATGCAAAGCACCTGGGCGCCCATCGATTTGAGCTGGTCGAAGTCGGGGTCGATCACCTGCCAGTCGCGGCTGTCCACTACGTAGAACGGATCCTTCAGACCGTGAAATACAGGTTCCTGCTGACCTTCGTTGAGCACGTGCACGGGGAATACGCCAAAGGCCGTCGACTTACGGCGCGTCACTTTGCCGATGCCGAAGTAGCGGCAAGCCATCTGGAAGGAATGGCAAATAAAGAAGACGTGCTTCTTGTCTTCATTGAGTGGGTTCTCGTTGTGTGCCAGCACCTCGCCGATCCAGTTGAAATAGGCGATCTCCCAGGGTTGTCCTTCACTTTCCAGCGGCGAGCCTGGGCCGCCGCTCGAGAGGTAGATATCGTAGGAAAGGTCCGGCAGCTCGATCTTCTGGCGCACGTCGAACTCATCCCAGCTCAGGTTCAGCCCGTGGAATTCGCCCCAGGCGTTGATGATCTCTCGGATACAGCGCATGCCCTGGTTGGGCTGCCCTTCATAAAGGTCCAGAATCGCAATACGTACCATTTCCATCCTCAATTGCAAGTGACAAACATAAGGGTAAAACTCATCTATTGGCGGCAAAAACCGCCGTGCCGCCCACGTAGGTCGCCAAGACCCTTGTGGACAGGATCCTGTTTTCACCCTCTGCGAGCAAATCGCGGTCCAAAATGATGAAGTCTGCCCACTTGCCGGGCTCCAGCGAACCTTTCTCCGTCTCCTCGAAATTGCTTCGGGCAGCCCATATGGTCATTCCGCGCAACGCCTGGATGCGGCTCAGCGCGGCCTCCTTTTGAAAGCCGTTACGGGGGTAGCCCTTCGCGTCCTTGCGCACCACGGCGGCGTAAAAGGTCTTGAAGGGGGAGATGTCCTCTACAGGGAAGTCGGTGCCGAGGGGCAGCCAGCCGTTCTGCTGCAGCAGCTGGCCGTAAGCATAGGCGCCTTTCAACCGTTCTGCGCCGAGGCGCTCGCCGGCCCAGTACATATCGGAGGTGGCATGCGTGGGCTGCACGGAGGGTATGACCGTGTATTGGTGAAAAAGTGCGAAGTCGCCGGGTGCTACTACCTGTGCGTGCTCGATGCGCCAGCGCCGGTCGTTGGGGCCCCGCAGGTATTTGCCGTAAATGTTCAGGATGGTCCGGTTGCCGGAATCGCCGATCGCGTGGGTGCACATCTGCCAATTTCGGGCATAGAGCAGTGCGGCGACCGAATCGAAATGGGCGGGACTGCTGAGCAGGAAGCCACTCCAGCCCGGCTTGTCGCTGTACGGCCGCAGAAGCGAGGCGCCGCGCGATCCCAGCGCACCGTCGGCGTACACTTTAAACGAACGTACGTTCAGGCGATCGGTTTTGTAGGGGCCCCGGCGGAACGCCCAGTCGTAGTTCTTCGGGGCATCGCTCAGCATCGCATAAATCCGCATACGCAGGTCGCCGGCGCGCTGGAGGGAGTCGATGAATTCTACCGCGTCGAAGTCGAGGCCGCAGTCGTCGATCGTGGTAAGGCCAACGGCGAAGCATTTTGCCTGGGCGGCCAGCAACGCTGCACGGGCCTGGGCTGCAGTAGGAGCGGGTATCCGCGCGCTCACGAGGCCAACGGCGTTATCGATAAGCATGCCGGTCGGTCGGCCATCCTGTATTTCTACGGAACCACCGGTGAGCGTAACTGGTCCATCTACACCGGCGGCCTGTAGTGCCGCGGCGTTGGCCATAGCCGCGTGGCCGTCTACACGGGTGAGCAACACCGGGTTGTCCGGAAACAGTGCATCCAGGCGCTTACGGTTGGGGTAGGCCTTTCCTTTCCAGTCGTTCTGGTCCCAGCCGCGGCCGAGGATCCAGGCGCCCTTCGAAAGGCCCTGCTTTTTTACGAAGTCGTGGGTGCGCTGGAGCACGTCGTCCCAGCTGGTGGTGCCGGTGAGGTCCACGCGCTGCAGGCTGAAGCCATAGTTGACGAAATGGGCGTGGGCGTCGATGAAGCCGGGATACACACAGCGTCCCCGCGCATTTATTTTTTCGGTAGCGTCGTATTTGCGCAGTAGTTCCTCGCTGCTGCCTACGGCGCTGATGCGGCCGCCGGTGACGGCCATGGCCGACGCGATGCTGAAGGCGGAGTCGACCGTATAAATACGAGCATTGTACAGCAGCAGGTCGGTCTTTATCTTCTGGGCGTCGGCAGTCATGCCTAGGGCAAGCGCAGCCAGCAGGAAGAATTGCTTCATAACGATTTATTTACTGCCGGAAGAGCGCCGGGTGCTGCCGGTGGTAGCCGGTGCGCTCCTGGTAAGCTTTGGCAGCCTGCAAGATAGCGGCTTCGTCGTACAGGTTGCCCAGCAGCGTGATGCTTTGAGGGCGCCCTTCTTTATTAAAGCCAATAGGCATGCAGAGGGCCGGGTGCCCCGTGAGGTTGGTAATGGACAACTGCCGACCCGCAAACGAAGGCGTGATCACTACGTCCCAGTCCTTCATGAATGATTGCACTTGCCGTCCCAGTTCATACCGCCAGCGGTTCGCATTGATGTATTCCACAGCGGGAATGAAGCGGGCGCCGCGGAAGATGTTTGGCCAGAAATCCTTGTCCTGCCGCTCCACGAGGCTGTCGCGGTCGCTGCGGGTGAGCCCGTCGAAGGCGGCGGCCGACTCCGCGGCAAGGATCAATCCCACCATATCGTAGCGGTATGCGGCCGAGTCGGGAAACTGAACGGCAACAGGCTCCACGCCCAGCGCGCGGTAGGTGTCGAGCACTTTCCATTCGGGCGCGCCGGCCGGCAGCCGCCGGAAGTAATTGGCGGCATAGGCCACACGCAGCTTCTTCACGTCGCCCTTCGGGTCGAAGTTGAAGGCGTGGTCGGTAGCGCCGGGGTCGCGCCCGTCGGTGCCTTTGAGGTAGTAGTATACAATCGCGTCGTCCTCCGCGCTGCGACAAATGGGCCCGATCTTGTCGAGGCTCCAGCAAAGTGCCATGGCACCGCTGCGGCTTATGGTGCCAAACGTGGGCCGCAGCCCTGTAGCTCCGCAGCGTGCCGACGGCGACACGATTGACCCGAGTGTTTCGGTACCGACGGTAAAGGGAAGCAAGCCGGCAACAACCGACGCCGCTGAACCCGCCGACGATCCGCTGGAGCCCTGCGTCAGGTCCCAGGGATTCTTCGTTTCCCCACCGAACCATTTGTTGTTGTACGCCAGCGCGCCGAGCGACAGCTTTGCGCACAGGACGGCACCGGCTTTCCTGAGTTGTGTGTAGGCAAACGCGTCTTCTTCGAGCACCTGTTCCTTATACGGCGCGGAGCCCCACGTGGTCTTATACCCTTTAACGGCAAACAGGTCTTTCAGGCCATAAGGAATGCCGTGCAATGGTCCCCGCCACTTGCCGGCGCGGATCTCGGCGTCGGCCTGCCGGGCCTCTTCCAGTGCCCGCTCTTCGGTGAGCGTAATCACGCTTTGCAGCGTGTCGCCCCATTTCCGGAGGCGTGCCATGAAAAATTGCGTCAGTTCCAGGGAACTGATCTTCTTGCTCCTGAGCAACGAAGCCAATTGCGGTATCGAGTAGAACGCGAGTTCGACCCGGTTGGCGGGCAGTTGCTGGTCGGGTAATACCCAGTTGATGGTCTTTTGGCCTTGCGGTACGGTGGTGCCGAAGGCGCCCGGTGTAAAAGCAAACGGGTAGGGGAGGCTGTTGGGAGGCAATGGCACGTGCATCGACCGGTAGGTTTCGCCGTACTCCTGCAGGCTTTCAAGCAGGGAGTCGGCTTCGGCATCGGTGAACCGGAGGTCGTACCACTGTGCGATTTGCCGTGCAAGGCGAATCGAATCGGGGCGCGTTTGCGCTGAGGCGGCCCCGGCCACCAACAGCAGTGCGCAGCATAGTTTTTTCATAGCGGAAGGTTAGGGGTGAAGCGCCAAATTAGGGCATTAACACGTATCTTTTCCGGACAACTTAACCTTATGCGCCACTGTTATTTTTTCGTCCTTGCCCTGCTACTGTATGCGTGCACGCCGACCATCACTGCCGGTGATCGGAACGAAAGCGATGGCCCCACAGTCCGCGAATATTTCAACTACGGAGACACCGGTGTGCAAACCGCGGGCATCCGGCTCATTCCGATCCAGACACCGGGAGGTACGTTCAACGTTTGGACGAAACGCTTCGGCAACAACCCGCGCATCAAAGTGCTCCTGCTGCACGGCGGCCCTTCGTTCACGCACGAATACATGGAGTGCTTCGAGAGCTTTTTCCCCAGGGAGGGTTTCGAATTTTACGAATACGACCAGCTCGGCTCGTACTATTCCGACCAGCCCAAAGACTCGTCGCTGTGGACCACGGAGCGTTTCGTGGAAGAAGTGGAGCAGGTGCGGAAAGCCATCGGCGCCGATAGTTCCAATTTTTACGTGCTCGGAAACTCCTGGGGCGGTATGCTCGGAATGGAGTATGCGCTCAAATACCAACAGCATATGAAGGGCCTCATCGTGGCCAACATGGTGGCGTCGATACCCGATTATGTGCAATACGCCAACAATGTACTGGCGCCCCAGATGGACTCCGGAGTGCTCGCGGAGATCCGCGCCATCGAAGCGAAGCACGATTTCGATAACCCGCGCTACGAAGAACTGCTGGGGCCGAATTTTTACGCGCAGCATATCTGCCGCATCAACCCGATGCCCGAGCCGGTACTGCGTTCATTCAGGCATCACAACAAGGAGATCTATACGATGATGCAGGGACCATCTGAGTTCGGGGCATCCGGCCGCCTCGCCAACTGGGACCGCAAGGCTGATCTGAAAAATATCAACGTGCCCACGTTGATGGTGGGTGCCAGGTACGACACGATGGACCCGAAGGTGATGGAGGAGCAAAGCAAACAAGTGAAAAACGGCTCGTATTTATACTGTCCCAACGGCAGCCATATGGCGATGTGGGACGACCAGAAAGTGTTCATGACCGGGGTCATCGATTGGATCCGGAAGGTGGACGCGGGGAAATAGCCCCGTTCCTCGTAATTACCTAAAACAGAGTATTTCGCAGGCGGTTGCGACGGGGTAGTATTGCGGTCCAGGCTTCAGGAAATGATGGCCTGGCTTAAACCCCGAAACGAAAATCAAAAAGGTAATTATGAAAACGGTCATCCTCGCGATCTTATCGCTTTTGCTTGCTGAATCCGGGCAGGCGCAATACGACTACCCGATCGACACCTATTCGGCCAGTGACATGAATGTGAAGGGTAAAGTAAAACGGATCACCGAAGTCCGGGTGTACACTGACAAAAAAGGCCGCGTGAATAATGGCGAGCAGAAAATGAAGTACGTCTACGATTTCGATGCTAGCGGGCGACTTACTTCTGTTCAGGTGTTCGAGCTGAAATCGGGCGAGGAACTCGAACGGACGTCTACTTACACTTATGTCGGCGACAAAGTGAGCCGGATAAATACCAAGGAGGCGTATGTAAATCCCTATACGAATGTCTTCAGCTACTCAGCGTCACAGGTGTTCGTCCGGAACGGGGATGGCGACCTGCTGGAAGCACGAACGCTCAGCAACGGGCGGGTAACGGAGACGAAATATTATGGCGCCGGGCATTCAACGTACCGCAACCGGTATGTATATGAATACAACGGGGATGGACAGGTGCAGAAGCGCTTTTACAAGGACGACGCCGAAGCCCACCGGAAGTATTATTCATCGGAAGCCTATCAATACAACCGCAGCGGCGACCGGCAGAAAAAAGAACGGTACAATAACGAAGGGGCGCTCGACGACATCAGCAACTACACGTATACCTACGGCAGCCAGAACAACTGGACAAAGTGCTCGAGCGTGTCCTATGCCCCGGGCGAGGATGAGGAAGACCACATTTACACGCAGTATACCCGCGTTTACGAATACTACTGAGCCGGGTTCCGGCAAGAAAAAAAGGGACTTCTTTCCGTAATCGGAAAGGCGCGGCCGGGACGGTGCTGGCCGTCAGGCGGGTGTGCCTACATGAAGGGCGATGGCCTGCAGGACGCTTTCCATAAGGCGGCCGGGCAGGCCCTCTCTTTGGGAAAAGGCCAGGACGCCGGTAGGTGACAGGAGTACTTTACGTGCGCTCAGCAAATCCTCCAGCTCGCCAGAGAGCATCGACAGGCGGTACTCGGTGGCAAAAGGCTGCGCGCGCTCGGTGACCAGGGCGTTGTACAGGATTCCTTCGTAGGCGAATTCGATGGTAAAGATGCGGGCCATAAAAAAAAGGGTAGAAGCGCGGTGGCGTTTCTACCCTAAATATACGACAATTCATTTATATCTGCAATGGCGGCATTAGACCGGCATTAGATACCGTGCAGGAACTGCGACTGCACATAGTCCACCACGTCGGTCATGCTCTTGTTGCGGCCGTATACGGCCAGTTGCCGGTCGGCGCCAGTGCCCTGCTCGAGCATCTGGTGCACGTACTGCAGGCGGTGCCGGCTGCCCAGTTCGTCTACTACGTCGTCCACAAAGTCGAGCAGCTCGTAGATCAGCACGCGGGTGTTGATCTCTTCCTGCTTGCCGAAGTCGATCAGGTAACCATCGATGCCGTAGCGGCTCGCGCGCCATTTGTTTTCGTTGATCAGCGCGCGTGAGTACTGGATGAAGTTCATGTTTTGCGAGCGCAGCTTATAGATCTTTGCGCAGATGGCCTGGAACAACGACGCAATACAGATCGTTTCGTCGACCGTCATCGGGATATCGCAGATGCGGAATTCCACGGTGTTGAAGAACGGGTGCACACGCAGGTCCCACCAGATCTTCTTGGCGTTGTCGATGCAGTTCGTCTTCATCAGGATCTTGACGTAGTTGTCGTAATCCTCGATGTTCTCGAAGGTTTCGGGGATGCCGGTGCGCGGGAACTTGTCGAATACCTTGGTGCGAAACGACTTGTACCCCGTGCTGCGGCCCTCCCAGAAGGGCGAGTTGGTGCTGAGTGCGTAGACGTGCGGCAGGAAGTAGCGGGTGCTGTTGGCGATGTGGTTGGCCATCTCGCGCGACTGCATACCCACGTGTACGTGTAGCCCGAAAATGAGGTTGCTGCGCGCTGCTTCCTGGAGCTCGTTCACGATCTCATTGTAGCGAACGTGGTCGGTAATCAGCTGGCTTTCCCAGTGGCTGAACGGGTGGGTACCCGAAGCGCCCATTGCAAAGCCGAGACCGCGGGCGATGTCGGAGATCGTGCGGCGCAGGGTACTGATGTCGGTCCAGGCTTCATCGGCATCGGCACAGATGTCGGTGCCCACTTCCACCACGGCCTGGTGCATCTCGGCCTTCACCTTGTCCTTGATCATCTTCTGGCCCTCGTGCACGATCTTCTGCTCATGGCTTTTGAGCTCGCGTGTCGCCGGGTCCAGAACCATATATTCTTCCTCCACGCCAAGCGTAAAGGTCTTGAAATTCAAATGCGCCATGGATGCGGGTTTGTTGATCGTAATTCGTTCGCTTGTTTCAAGTAGCATGTGGGTCAGTTAGTTAGTAGTTTGTGATTTGTAGTTTGTGGTTAGAAGGTGCATCGTGGTTTGCTTAACTACAAACAACCGACTACAAACCACAAACCCTCTATACGAGTTTCTGCCTGGCGGTACTGCGCTTGATATATTCGCCCCAGCTCAGGTTGTCCTGACCGTCTTTCTGGGCGAGGGCGCGCTCGATGGCGTAGTTCGCGGCGTTTTCCACCACCCAGTTGAAGTTCTCTTCGCCTACCGATGCGAGGTCGGCGTCGGGAGCGGGGTTGCAGAAGTCGATGGCATAAGGAACGCCGTCGCGGATGGCGAGTTCCACGGTGTTGAAGTCGTAGCCCAGGTAATTGTTGATCCGCAGCACGATGTCCTCCATTTGCTTCAGGCGCTCGGGGCTCGGGCTGAAGTCGTGCTGGTAACGAAGATGGTGCGGGTTGCGGGGCTCGTAGCCCATGATCTTGACATACTTGCGGCCGATGCAGTAGCAGCGGTAGTATTCGGTGAACACGATCTCTTCCTGCAACAGCATCACGAGCTGCTCGGTCTCGGCGTGCTTCTGGAAAAACTCCTCGCTGTTCCGCAGCTTGTATACATTCTTCCAGCCGCCGCCTTCGAAAGGCTTCATGTACGCCGGGAAGCCCACGTAGCTGAAGATGCCTTCCCAGTCGAGCGGGTAGGCGAGGTTGGAAAAGGATTCATCGGAAGTGTCGGTCGGCTTTTCGTACGAGGGAATGATGGCCGTCTTGGGCACGGGCACGCCGATCTGCGTCATGAGGCAGTTGTTGAAATACTTCTCGTCGGCGCTCCACCAAAAGGGGTTGTTGATGACCGCCGTGCCGCGCAGGGCGGCGTTCTTAAGCCAGGTGCGGTAAAAGGGAACATCCTGCGAAATGCGGTCGATGATGACGGCATAGCCCGAGGGCTCGCCCTGCATGGCCTTGTCGATCCGTACCGGTTCGGCTACGATGTCCTCAATGCCCTTGCTGTTGATCCGTTCAATGATTGCCGTAGGAAAAGAGCGTTCCTTGCCGAATAGAATTCCGATTTTTTTCATAATGGTTGGTTTGCGTTCCAGAAGCCTTAAAGTACGACATAAACCTTTCTGCCAAAAAGTTTTTAGCAAGCCTGTTGGCGGCCCTTTCCGCTATTTTTGACGCCATGCAATTAGCCGATCTCAACTGCCTGATCGTGGAGCGCAAACTGCTTTACTCACCCGACCTGCGCCGGTACGTGACGGTGGATTTTTATCTTCCGAAATTCATCGCCGATCCGTCATCGCTATCGCTGCTGCTGATTAACGACGGGCAGGACCTGGACAAGATGCGTTTCGATACGCTCCTCAACGGGCTGATGGAGGAGCGCCGCCTCCGGCCGCTGCTCTGTGTAGGTGTGCACGGCGGCCCCGACCGCAAGATGGAATACGGCACCGCCAAGGTGCTCGATTTCAAGGGCCGCGGCGCCAAGGCGGCCGCCTACGACCGCTTCCTGCGGGAACAACTGATCCCACACCTGCACCGCGATTATTGCATTCCCGCCTTTCGCCAGAAGGCGATCGCCGGCTTTTCGCTCGGCGGCCTCAGTGCCATCGACCTCGCCTGGAGCCACCCCGAGCAGTTTCGCATTGCGGGTGTTTTTTCCGGATCGCTCTGGTGGCGCACCCGCGACCTCGAAGATGGCTACGTGGAAGAAACCGACCGCATCATGCACAGCCAGGTGCGCAAAGGCAAGTTTCACAAAGGACAACGCTTTTACTTCACCACGGGTTCACTCGACGAAACCTCCGACCGCAACCACAACGGCGTTATCGACTCGATCGACGACACACTGTCGCTCATCGGGGAACTGAAGGGAAAAGGCTACACCGACGACGATATCTGCTACGTCAACTACGAAGACGGCCGGCACGACGTGGAAACCTGGGGGCGGGCCTTCCCGCATTTCCTGGAGTGGGCGTTCGGGTCGTGAGGCGTGAGGCGTCAAGCGTCAGCCCTTGAGAGGCGATTCTAAATGAGAAAAGGCAGCCAATGGCTGCCTTTTCTGTTATCGTGTATCGCGAACTCACGGTTCACGCCTCACGCTTCACATTATCAGTTTCCGAAGATATAACGAATCCCCATCTGCATGTAATAGGTAGACGTGATCGTGGTGTTGTCGCGGAACGTTTCCGTCAGCGGGGCGTTGCGGTCGATCGCCAGGCGGAAGGTCGGGCGCGTGGTGCCACCGGAAACCAGGTTGTTCTGGTTGGTGGGTACCAGCGGCGAGAACGAATTCTGGGTACGGATCAGGCCCCAGTCGGCGTTCAGCAGGTTGGCGAAGTTGAAGATGTCGAGGCTAAGCTGGATCGTGTTGCGGTGCTTGCCCACGTTCACGAACACATCCTGGAGCAGTTTCACGTCGAACTGGTTGCGCCAGGGGAAGCGGGCGCCGTTGCGCTCGGCATATTGACCCTTGTGCTTGCGCAGGTAGGGGTCTTGGTCCACAAAGCGGAAGAACAGTTCCGACTGCTGTGCGGGCGAATAGGTAACGCCATTGATCGTCTGCGAAACGAAGTCGATCTCGGTAGCGTCTTTGGGGATGTAGATCAGGTCGTTGCCCGATACACCATCGCGGTTGAAGTCGCCGCTGTAGGTGTAGCTGTAACGGCTGCCGGTGGATCCTTCGTAGAACAGCGAGAGCGTCGTTCCGAGATGCTTCAGGTATTCTTTCTTATAAGATACCGAGGCGATGAGGCGGTCGGAGAGAATGTTGCCGTTGTAGTCCAGGCGGTAGTCGTTCGGACCGTACACCTGCGCTGTAGCCTGCCAGGCCGACAGGGGCTGGTCGCCGGAACCGTCGTACTGGTTAGCGCCCCAGGCCTTGGTGTAGGCTACGGTAGCGTACCAGTTGTTGCTGAACTGCTTTTGCAGGTTCATCGTGAAGTAAGCGCTGTAGCCTTTGCTGCCGTTGGCGATCACGATCGGGTTGAAAGCCTGCTGGTTGGCAACGCTCACACCGTTGGCAATCGGGTAGTTCGGACGCGGGTTGGTCGGCGTGGGGTTGCCACCGGGCGTCAGGGTATACAGGAAGCGGTCACGAATGTTCGACGGGTAGATCGGACGGCTGTCGGGGTAACCGGCAACGTTCAGGTTCTGCGGAGCCACCAGGTTCGGGTTGCGGAAGATGGCGGTGTTCAGGTCTTTGTTGAAGATACCTTCTACCGACAGCACGAAGCCTTTGCCGAGGCGACGGTCGAAACCGAGGGTCGTTTTCCAGGTCTGGGGGAATTTGAAGTTGGGGTCCATCGCCGTCACCGAAGTGGGGATCGACGTACCGGGCGTGGGTGCTACCGTCGGGCGGTAAGCAGCGGGGTCGGGGTTGAAGGCCGTAATGTTGGCCGGAACCTGCGAGCCCGAGTAAGCTTCCGTGATCTGGAGCAGGCCGGCATCACCCGACTGGCTCACGATCCACACGAAAGGAATACGGCCGGTGAAGATACCCGTACCGCCACGGACCTGGAAGGAACGGTCGCCGTTCACGTCCCAGTTGAAGCCGATGCGGGGCGAGAACATAACGGTCGACTTCGGCAGGTTGCCGGTGTTGATCTTCTCACCGCCGATAAAGGTCAGGCTGTCCACCAGCGGGTGCGTCTGGATCTCCGGAACGCTGGGGTAGGTGGGCAGGTCGGCACGCAGACCCACCGTGAGGCGGAAGTGCGGCGACAGGGTCATTTCATCCTGCAGGTAGGCCGAGAACTGGTTGAACTCGAAGGTGGGGAACACCTGCGAGAAGTCTTTGTTCAGGGTATAGGTCTGGGCGAAGGCAACCGGGCGCTGGCCCGTTACGAAATCGTTCCAGGAAGCAAAGGTGTAGTAGCTCGTGGCAAAGCGCTGGAAGCCGTTCACCGTGGTGCTGTGGTCGTACTGAACACCCGCCAGCAGGTTGTGCTTGCCGACGGTCCAGGTGAAGTTATCCACAAAAGAATAGGTCTTTACCTGGCGGAGGTTACCCTTCGAGAAGGGCTCGTGGCCGAAGGAAACATAAGGCGTCTCGGGCTGGTTACCCGGGTCCTTCAGGATGTCCACGAAGGGGAAGTCGGTGCTCGTGGTGGTGCGGGAATCGTTCTGGTAGGTATACGTTCCGCGCAGGGTATTCGTCATCCGGTTACCGAGGTTCGAGTTGAGCTCGGCGGCGAGGGAGTAGAAATTGGCGCCCTGGAAGTAGTTGGAGTTCTGGTACCACATCGCGTTGATGTCGGTGCGGTTGCCGCCGCCGAAGCCCGAAAGAGGCGAGCGGGAGGTGCTCGGCGGGTTGGGCTCACCGCCCTCTACCTGGTTGTAACGCACGTTGAAGCGGTGGTTGCGGTTGATGTTCCAGTCCACGCGGGCAAGGAACTTCTTGCGCTCGATGGAGGTGCTGTAGTTGTCGTACGGGCCGGTTACGTAGCCATACTTGTTAAAGAGGTAGGAGCTGAAAGAGTCCAGGTCTTCACGCGTCGGGCGGGCGATATTGGGCGCGCTGCCGAAGGGAGCGTTGGGCGTGGAGGCAACCCGGCTCTGTACGATCTTGGGCTGGTTGTCCTGCTCGTAGCTGAGGAAGAAGAACAGCTTGTTGCGTACGATCGGGCCACCGAAGCGGGCGCCGTACTGGTCGAACGTAAAGGGAACGGGGGCGAAGGTGACGCTGCCGGCCTTGTTGCCCTGCTGGCGCTCGGTGCGCCAGTAGCGGTATACCGAGCCTTCGAAGTTGTTGGTGCCCGAGCGGGTCACGGCGTTCACCGAAGCGCCGGTGAAGCCCGACTGGCGGATGTCGAAAGGCGTTACGTTCACCGACACCTCGCCGAGGGCGTCGAGGGAGATCGGCGAGCCGTTGGCCGGCAGGTTGGTGCCGATGCCGAACTGGTTGTTGAAGTCGGAACCGTCCACCGTGATGAAGTTCGAACGGTAGTTGCCGCCGCCGATCGACGTACCGTTGGCCTGCGGGGTAACGCGGGTCAGGTCGTTGATGGAGCGGGTGATCGACGGCATGCGCTGGATCTCGGTGCGGCCGATGTTGGTCACGGCGCCCGAACGGCTGGCGTTCAGCACACGGTTGCGGCCGGCGCCGACAACCACCACGTTTTCAAGCGTGGTATTCGCCTTGGCGAGGTTGGCGTTGAGCACGGTGGCCTCGGCCAGCTGCAGGCTGATGTCGTCAAAGCGTTGCTGGTCGTAGCCCACATAGGTGAATACAACCAGGTAGGGGCCGCCGCTGCGCATGTTGTCGATGCGGTAGTTGCCGTTGGCCTGGGAGCTGGTGGAATAACGGGTGCCCGACGGTGTGTGGGTAGCCGTGATCGTAGCCCCCGACAACGTGGCATTACCGGCAGCGTCGCGCACCACGCCGGTAAGGCTACTCGTGGTAACCTGGGCGAAGAGCACGGGCGATGCTAGCAAGGCGATTGTAAGCAGACACAATAATCTCTTGAGCATAAACTAAGTATTATAGGTTTTCGAGTGCAAAGGAAAGAAAAAAAGGCCAACATTTATTAGCAGGATATTAACACAAAATGAAGCCTGTTAAGCCGGTTGCGCAGGCCGCTGCCACGCCCCGGACTCCGGGTGTTGCAACGACCGTCAACGACACCCCGTTAGCACCGGCCGCCTGCGACGTTGCTGATGCCACAGACAACCGGAACCCTGTTCGCGCCGTACCTTTGCACGAGAACCTTTCTTATGCTCCATTCCATTGAAAGCGCCATTGAAGACATCCGCCAGGGTAAGATCGTGATCGTTGTCGACGACGAAGACCGCGAGAACGAAGGCGACTTCATCACGGCCTCCCGCAACGTGACCCCCGAAGTGATCAACTTTATGAGCAAGCACGGCCGCGGCCTCATTTGCATCGCCCTGCTGGAAGACCGCTGCGACGAGCTCGGACTGGAGCTGATGGTCAACAACAACACCGCCCTCCACGAAACGGCCTTTACCGTGTCGGTGGACCTCCTCGGCCACGGCTGCACCACGGGCATCTCGGCCCACGACCGGTCCGCCACCGTGCAAGCCCTGATCAATCCCGATACCCGTACCGAAGAACTGGGCCGCCCGGGCCACATCTTCCCCCTCCGCGCCAAGCGGGGCGGCGTTCTCCGCCGCGCCGGCCACACCGAGGCCGCCGCCGACCTCGCCCGCCTCGCCGGCTTCGAACCGTCCGGTGTGCTGGTGGAGATCCTTAATGAGGACGGCACCATGGCCCGCCTGCCGCAACTGCTCGAGCTGGCCGAGAAATTCGACTTCAAGATCATCTCCATAAAAGACCTTATCGAGTACCGCGTGCAGCGCGATTCGCTCATCGAAGAGATTGTACGGGTAGACATGCCCACCCGCTACGGCCATTTCAAGCTGGTCGCCTTCCAGGAGAAAGGCTCGTCCAACGAGCACCTCGCCCTCATCAAGGGCAGCTGGGAAAAGGAAGAGCCCGTGCTCGTGCGCGTGCATTCCTCCTGCTTTACCGGCGATATCCTCGGCTCGCTCCGCTGCGATTGCGGCGAGCAGCTGCACGGCGCCATGAAAATGGTGGAGGAGGCCGGCAAGGGCGCCATCCTGTATATGAACCAGGAAGGCCGCGGCATCGGGCTCGTCAACAAGTTGAAGGCCTACCGCCTGCAGGAAGAAGGAATGGATACCGTAGAGGCCAACCTCCACCTCGGCTTCCAGATGGACCAGCGCGACTACGGCGTGGGCGCCCAGATCCTGCGCCACCTGGGCATCCAAAAGCTGCAGCTCATCTCCAACAACCCCCGCAAGCGCGTCGGGCTCATTGGCTACGGCCTCGAGGTGGTGGACAACGTTCCCCTCAAGATCACCGCGAACCCGCACAACGAACGGTACCTGCAGACAAAGCGCGACAAGCTCGGGCACGAGCTGGGGAGCGATGTCTGATGGCTGATGGCTGATGTCTGATATGGAAAACGGATCGCATCGCGATCCGTTTTTTTTGCACGGGCAATCAATTAAAAAGCTTCCAAACGTAAAACAGTTGTTTTCGAAGCGGAAGTAGCCGGCAAAAGCCAAAAACAGCTGTTTTTGACCCGGAAGGATGCTTGGAAAGACCGAAAGCACCTGTTTTTGAGCCTTCCGGTCCGGCTGCTACCCCAAAAACAAGTGTTTTTATCCGAAAACGAGCCGTGACGCTCCAAAAACAACTGTTTTTTATCCTGCCAGGGACAATTCGGTTGCACAATAGCGATTATTTGGGGTTTGTTTCAGCCCGACGCGGTTATTGCGACAACCATAGCCCCTTCGCGGCCCGGGACGGTGCGTAAGAGGTCTTGACTCCAGCGGTCGGGTGGTTAGCGCGCTCTCCGGAATAAGAATCGAAACGGTTCACTGAGCCGGGCGGCCCAGGAGCGCTCGGAGTGGTCGGCGCCGGGGAAGAAGCGGCTCGAGAACTGCTCGTCGCGGTAGCCTTTTTTCCGAACGATCGCGTCGATCTGCGGCTGCAGCGGGGTGTAAAAGGAGTCGAGGGTTTTGTTGCCGTAGTCCATATAGAGGCGGGGCGCTGTGGCCGGTTTCTTCCGGACACGCGGATCGGGCAATTGCCGCTCCAGGTAGGCGCGTATAGCCCCGAATAGTTGCCCGCCATCGTTGAGCCCGCGGAAGGAGCCCGGCCAGTGGGTTGACAGGCAGGCCGCGCCGCCAAAAACGCGCGGGTATTCGCAAACCGCGTACAGCGAGATGAGTCCGCCCATGCTCGATCCGGCGATGAAGGTGTGGGCCGGTGCCGGGTTGGTGGCGAATGCCGAATCGATATAGGGCTTCACCTCTTTGGTAACAAACGCCAGGTATTCGTCCGCCAGCAGTTGCCCGCCGACCTCTTTCAGCAGCGAATCGCGTTCCGAAGGGGGGAGATTTTGGGCTGCCTTTTCCGGGAAATATTCCGCCAGGCGCAGGCGCGCGTTGTTGTGGATCCCTACGATGATAAAGGGCCTTGTTTGGTGGGCGATCAGCGCGCCCGCGGTCTCATCTGCCCGCCATTCCTGCCGGTTCCAGGTGATCGTGCTGTCGAACAGCATCTGGCCATCGTGCATATATAATACGTCGTAACGCCCCGCGGAAGGATAGTCCGGCGGCAGCCACACGTCGACGTTGCGCGCCGTCACAAACTTCGACCGGAACGAATCGATCCGTACGATGCGTCCCGTGGAAACTTTGGGAACCTGAGCCGACGCAAAAACGGAAAGTAAGGAAACCAGGAACAGGATGGGAAACCTCATATCGTAAGCAAATTTTGTATTTAAATCAGATATCCGACATCAGACATCAGACATCCGACATCTCCCTACGCGCTGACAATCAGCACCGGGATCTTCAACGCGTGCCGTACGCTGTCGATGGTCTGCCCGTAGATCCAGTCCAGCATGCCCTTGTGTCCATGTGCCCCGATAATGAGCAGGTCGGCGCCGGATTCTTTCACGAGGCGCACGATCTCCTTGGCGCGGCTGTGGTAGCCGAGCAGCGTACCCGCTTCGAAGCCCAGGGTACGAAGCTGCGTGGCGTAGGCTTCCAGTTGCTCGAGGTCCTTGCGGGTTTCGAGGTCGTCCGACTCCTGCCCGTGGATGCGGGCCGAAGCGCTTTCCACCACGTGGATCAGCACGAAGCGCGTGTCGGCGCGGGCATGGCCGAGCGCGTGGGCGAGCAGCGTCTGGTCGAAGCGGCTGAAATCGAGTGCCAGCGCGATGGCCGAATAGGCGGGCACGATGGGCAGGCCGATGGCTTCCACCGCCTGCGGGTGCACCACGAGTGCCGGCGCGGGCATCGCCTTGCGGCGACGCAGCATCGGGTAGATGGTAATATATACGAGCAGGCCGGCGAAGAACAGGGCCGCCGCCGACGCCAGCAGGATCAGCAGCAGGTTGCTGCCGCCGCGGAAATATTCGAGGAGTTGCTCGGCTACCATGCGGCCATTGAGGTATACGAGGATGATGGTGATGATCCAGGCCAGCACCTGCACCCAGCGCGGGATGGCGAAGATGCCCATCGTGGTTTTGTCGCTCACGAAGTGGATCAGCGGGATGATGGCGAAGCCCAGTTGCAGGCTGAGCAGCACCTGGCTGAACAGCAGCAGCTGCTCGGTGCCGTGCTCGCCGCTGACAAGGATCACGATCACCGCGGGCACGATGGCCAGCAGGCGCGTGAGCAGGCGGCGCACCCAGGGGTCGATGCGGAGTTTGAGGTAGCCTTCCATCACGATCTGCCCGGCCAGGGTGCCGGTGATGGTGCTGCTTTGCCCCGCCGCAATGAGCGCCACGGCAAAGAGGATCGGTGCGAGCTTACTGCCCAGCATCCCGTCGAGGAGCCGGTGGGCTTCCTTGATGCCTTCCACGGGAATGCCTTTATAATAGAAGGCAGATGCGGCCAGCACGAGGATGGCGGCGTTGACGAAAAAAGCGGCATTGAGGGCGATGGTGCTGTCGATGAAATTGAGCTTCAGCGCCCGCCGGATGCCGGCATCGTCGCGACGGATCTTGCGCGTTTGCACCAGCGCCGAATGAAGGTACAGGTTGTGCGGCATCACGGTGGCGCCGATGATGGAGGTGATGATGAACAACGCTGCGGAAGAGGGGATCGTCGGCACGAGGCCCCGGGCTACCTGCCCCAGGTCGGGCTTCGCCATGACGAGCTGCACGAGAAACGAAATGCCGATGACGGCGATGAGCCCGATGATAAACGCCTCCATCTTACGCATGCCCAGGCGTTGGAGCAGCAGGAGCAGGAACGTATCGCAAAGGGTGATGAGCACCGCCCAGAGCAGCGGGATGCCGGTAAGCAGCTGAATGCCGATGGCCATGCCCAACACTTCCGCCAAATCGGTTGCGGCGATGGCGATCTCGGCGAGAATATAGAGTACGAGGTTGAGCGATCTCGGGAAGGCTTCGCGGTTGGCTTGTGCGAGGTCGCGGCCGCGCACGATGCCGAGGCGGGCGGCGAGGCTTTGAAGCAGCAGTGCCATCAGGTTGCTCATCAGCAGCACCCACACCAGCTGGTAACCGAAGCGGCTGCCGCCCGCGAGGTCGGAAGCCCAGTTGCCCGGGTCCATATACCCGACCGAGACTAAGTAGGCCGGCCCGAAATACACCAGCGCCCGGCGCCAGAGCGGCTTTCCGGCGCCGGCGGTCGTATCCACACTGCCATGCACTTCACTCAGCGAGGAGTCGGTGGAAGAAGAGGTCATGGAACAAAAATAGGGGGCGGCACCCAACCCCGGCCGGATACTATTGACGGGATTGTCGTTTATTTACCGCAAAAACCGACTATGCGCCTGCCCGGATGTGTCTTGTTGTGGCTCGGATTTGTTGCCTGCTCGGGTGATCCGAAAAAGGAGCCCGGTGCGAAAGGAGCGGAGCCCGCCGGCGGTTCGTTCGCAGCCCTGTCGGCGCCCTTCTCCGCCGCGCCGCTGCCCTATAGTCTCAACGATTCGTCGGTATGGAATACGAAGGACACCGCTGCGCTCAGCGCGGCCGAATTCTCCTCCCTGCTGCCCGATTCGCTGCGCACCCAATTGCTCGGCGGCGGCAAAGTGCGCTTTACTCCGCTTGCCCGCATCGAAGGAGCGCAGGAGGTGCGTTACCTCAGCGTGCGCGCCAGCAGCGGTAGCCACCGTGCCGCGCTTTTGTACCGCTTCGAGAAAGGCAATCCCGCCGGCGTCTTTCCGCTGCTCGTGCCCGATGCCGACCCGGCCACCGCGCAGGTATCCACCATCGACCGCGCCGGGGCCATCACGCGCGGCATCACCAAAAAGCTGCCCAAAGAGCAAACTGCCGAAGGCAAGGAAGTATTTATGTACAATACCGAGGGAAAGAATTTCACCCTCATCGGCGCCGACCCGCTCGAAGACAACCAGGACGTGCTCAACCCGCTCGACACCTTTGCCCGCACGCACCCGCTGGCCGGCGACTATGTCAAGAACGCGCGCAACTTCGTCTCCATCCGCGACGCGCGCAACCCCAGCGAACTCAACTTCTTCGTACACTTTGAAACCGGCGAAGAAGACAATACGTGTGTTGGCGAGCTCAAAGGCACGGCGCTGCTCACTTCCTCGAAGACGGCGGTGTACCGCCAGGGGGGCGATCCCTGCGTGCTGGAGCTCACCTTCCAGGGCAATAACGTGACGCTGCGCGAAATGGAAGGCTGCGGTTCGCGCCGCGGCGTTCAGTGCGTCTTTGAAGGATCCTTCCCGCGGAAAAAGCCGGTTTCACCGAAAACAACGGCAAAGAAAAAGTCCAAAAAGTAGATTACCGCCGTACAATTGTGTCTTGAATACACGATCTTTCGTTTTCCTTATCTTGCGCAGCTAAATCCATGAATAAGAACATGAACTTCCGATCTTTCCAGGTCCCTTATCCTGTTGACGACCGCTTCAAAAAACGCGTGGCTTATTTCTCGATGGAATTCGCCATTCACCAGCCGCTGAAGATCTATAGCGGCGGCCTTGGCTTCCTCGCCGGCTCGCACATGCGCTCGGCCTTTGAATTGCGTCAGAACCTGGTCGGCATCGGCATCCTGTGGAAATACGGTTACTACGACCAGGCCCGCAACCAGGACCAGACCCTGCAGGTGACCTGGATGGAGAAGATCTACGGCTTCCTGGAAGAAACGGGCATCAAGTTCGAGATCACGGTACACGAGCACCCGGTATGGGTGAAGGTCATGTACCTCCCGCCGAACGTGTTCCAGTCGGCACCGATGTTCCTGATGACCACCGACATTCCCGAGAACGACTACGTATCGCAGACGATCACGCACCGCCTCTACGATGCCAACGTGGCCACGAAGGTGGCGCAGTTCATCCTGCTCGGTGTAGGCGGCGCCAAGCTGCTCGACGAGATCGGCTTCCACCCCGAAGTATACCACCTCAATGAAGCACACGGCCTGTCCGCCGCTTTCTACCTGTATAATAAATTCGGACGCAAGGCCGAAGAGGTGAAGAAGCGCCTCGTGTTTACCACGCACACGCCCGAAGAGGCCGGCAACGAGAAGCACGACATCTACCTCTGTCATAAAATGAGCTACTTCTGCGGCCTCACCGTCGAAGAGGTGAAGCACCTGACGGGCATGCCCGACGACCAGTTCAACCACTCGCTCGCCGCCCTCCGCTTTGCGCGCATCGCCAACGGCGTGTCGCAGCTACACGGCGAAGTGAGCCGGCACATGTGGGCCAAGTATGACAACATCTGCGAGATCCTCGCCATCACCAACGCACAGAACTGGCGCTACTGGGCCGACAAGGCCCTGTACCGCTTCCGCGAGGACGGCAACGACGCCGGCTTCGACGACCGCAAGACCTGGATGAAGAAGCGCGCCTTCGAGCTCGTGGCCGACCAGACCGGCAAGATCTTCGACCCGAACGTATTCACGATCGTGTGGGCCCGCCGCTTCGCCGGCTACAAGCGCGCCAACCTCATCACGCGCGACATCGAGCGATTCAACAAGCTGATGGCCGACACGAAGTATCCCATCCAGATCATCTGGGCGGGCAAGCCCTACCCGGCCGACTATCCCGCCATCTCGGAGTTCAACGAGCTGGTGCACCTGAGCAAGAATTACAAGAACATGGCTGTGCTGATCGGCTACGAGCTGGCCCTGTCGAAGCGGATGAAGCAGGCCGCCGACTGCTGGCTCAACAACCCCCGCGTGCCCCGCGAAGCATCCGGCACCTCGGGCATGACCGCCGCCATGAACGGCGCCGTCAACTTCTCCACCAACGACGGCTGGATTCCCGAATTTGTACACCCTGGCAACAACGGCTTTATCGTGCCGCCCGTCGACTACACGAAGATGAGCACGCCCGAGCAGGATCAATACGACCTCGACCAGCTCTACGAAGTGCTGACGAAGCAGATCCTGCCGCTGTACTACGAAGACTACGACACCTGGCGCCAGATTGTGAAGAACGGCATGCGCGACGTGCAGCTGCAGTTCGACTCCAACCGCATGGCAGAGGAGTACTACAACCTGCTGTATACGAAGGCACACAAATGAGTAATCAGTAATGAATAGAGAACAGCCCCTGTGATGCAGGGGCTTTTTCATTTAGACGCGCAAGCGCGCGGGAAGAGAAAGAACGCAGATTCTATAGGATCTTTTATGATTGACGCAGATATACTTCAGTGCGTCAGAAAATCATAACAAATCTTAACTGATCTGCGTATCCCGCCTGCGGATCAGCGTTCTTATTCTCGGGAAAGCCGTCACTGAAACAGCGCCGCCACTTCTTCGATCGATTTACTGCCCGGGTAGAATGACAGCAACCGCCGGATAACGCCTTCCACCAGTGCATCGGGGCAGGAGGCGCCGCTGGTGAGGAGCACCGTGGCGGGTTCGGTTGTGGGCAGGTAGCCCTCGGTAACGAGCTCGAGGCCCGTGTGGAAGTTGTAGTGCAGGATCGTGTTCTTCGACAGCAGCTTCGCCTCTTCGTTGATGAAGTAGGTGGGCAGCGCCTCTTCGCAGAGCTCCACGAGGTGCGAGGTGTTGGAGGAGTTGTAGCCGCCCACTACAATGGCGAGGTCGGCGTTGACGCCCAGCATGCCGGTGACGGCCGTCTGGTTGTCGTTGGTGGCGTAGCAAAGCGTGTCGCGCGTGTCGGCAAAGCGCTCGCGCGTATCCGCTTCGGTCAGCCCGTACTTCTTCACCATTACGGATTTCAGGTAGTCGGCGATGGCCTGCGTGTCGGAAGCGAGCATCGTGGTTTGGTTGACCACGCCGATGCGTTGCAGGTCGCGCGCCACATCGAAGCCTTCGGAGTATTGGCCTTTGAATTCCTCGTAGAAATACGGGGCGTCTTTTTCCCCCGTGATGTATTTCGCCAGCTCGATGGTCTGCTCCATGTCTTCCACCACCACCGAAGGCGCGTCTTTGGCGGCGTGCGAGAAGGTGGCGCGGGTTTCCTCGTGCCGGGGCTTGCCGTGGATGACAATACTGTAGCCTTTCTGAGCGATGCCTTCGCTGCGGTTCCAGACCTTTTCCACGAAGGGGCAGGTGGTGTTGTACAGCTCGGTGCGGATGCCGATACCGGCAAGGCGCTGCTCGATGGCGAGCGTGGTGCCGAAGGCGGGAATGAGCACGACGTCGTCGGCAGTCAGGTCATCAAAAGAAACGATGGAGTTGCCTTTCGTATCCTGCAGGAAGCGGACGCCCGCCGCGAGCAGGTCGGCGTTGACCTGCGGGTTGTGGATCATCTCGCTGAGCAGGAAGATGCGCTTGCCGGGATTTTCGGCCACGGTGCGGAAGGCGATGTCGATGGCGTTTTCCACGCCGTAGCAAAACCCGAAGTGGCGGGCCAGGTACACCCGCAGCGGCCCGAAATCGAGCAGCGTGGGGGTGAAATCCTTTTTCATCCGGTCGGCTTCTTTGCGTTGCTTCTTGATGGCCGAGATGAGCGGACTCCGGTAATTGACGGGTACATCGAAGGTCTTCATGCGGGAGCAAAGATACAAAGCGGGGCTGGGGTTCGCAGGGTTCTTAAGGTTTTAAGGGTTCTTAAGGTTCTTGGGTTTTCGCGAGACGAAAGCATCCCCCTGAAAACCTTCAGAACTACAAGAACCTTAAAAACGTTGCCTTAGATTTCCGCAACGATGCTCTTGAAGGGGATCGAGTTCTGGGCGCAGAGCTCCTTCAGCAGGGTCTGCTTGCGGTAGTAGTAGGATTTGAGCACTTCGAGATTGCTGGAACCTTCCACGAACCACCAGATGGGGTGCGTCACGATCTGCATCGTTTTGCCCACGGCGAATTCCTCGGAATCGTGCGGGTGACCGAAGCGCCAGGCGCCGGTGGAATCGGCGAAGTACTTAATGTCCCTGAACCACTTGCTCCGGTAGGTATGGTCCACGCCGCCGATGGGGGCGTCGAGGTTCTGGAAGGCAGGGGCGGGGCGATGGAAGGAGATGAGGGACACCTTGCTGCCGAACACGTTTTCAAAGAAGCGGCACTCTTCGGCCAGGCCCGTTTCGAAGTCTTCGTAAAGGGTAGGGTCGAAATGGACGCTCACCTGGTGGCCCATGTCGCGGATAGCGGTGATGTGGCGGTAGGCCTCACCGGCAAAGGGGTTGTAAAACTCGTGGCGCAGCAGGAAGAAGTACACGCTTTTGATCCCCAGCGCATGCTCTACCTCGGCACTGCGGAGCGCATACTCCGTGTCGAAGTCGATATCGTGACGCAGGGCGATCTGGCCGTTGGGGTTGTTGAGCTCGCTGAAGAATACGAATTCGTATCCCTGGTCTAAAAAGCGCTGGAGGAATCCGGCGTAATTCCCCATGTAATTGTGGATGGACTGCATACTGCGTCAGGTGGTTTAAAGGCCTTGCGGCCGGCGCAAAGATAGCCTTTTGAGAGAGGTTTGTAGTTTGTAGTTTATGGTTTGTAGTTGGCGCTTCGGCTGCGCTCAGCGTGACAACGGCCGTCTGTCATCCTTCGGCTGCGCTCAGCGTGAGAAGGGCCGCCTGTCATCCTGAGCGCAGCCGAAGGATGACCGGCGCCTTCCAACCCCCGTAACCCTCCGGAACCTTCCGAAACCTTAGTTTTGACGCATGTCCCCAAAAGATTGGATCCTCCGGACGAACGTCTATGAAGTAAACCTCCGCCAGTATACGCCCGAGGGCACGCTGGCCGCCTTCCGGGCCCACCTGCCCCGGCTGCGGGAAATGGGGGTGGAAACACTCTGGTTCATGCCGCTGACCCCCATCGCGCAGGAACGCAAAAAGGGCTCCCTCGGCTCGTACTACGCTTGTTCCGACTTTACCGCTTTTTCGCCCGAGTTCGGGACAATCGACGAGTTTCGCGCCTTCGTGGCCGAGGCCCACGCCATGGGCTTCCGCGTGCTGATCGACTGGGTGGCCAACCATACCGGCTGGGACCACCGCTGGACACGCGAGCACCCCGACTGGTACGAGCACGGCCCCGACGGCGGCTTTGTGCCCGCCCACGGCATGGACGACATCATCGAGCTCGACTTCGCGAACCACGACATGCGCCGGGCGCAGATCGACGCGATGCGCTTCTGGATCCGCGAAACGGGTATCGACGGCTTTCGCTGCGACCTGGCCTTTTGGGTGGAGGTGGACTTCTGGATCGAGGTAAAGGCCGCGCTGGCCGACGAAAAGCCCCTGCTCTGGCTCGGCGAGCTCGACCCGCTGACGCACCCCGAGTACATGGACGTGTTCGACGCCGCCTATACCTGGAGCTGGATGCACGCCGCCCAGGAGTTCTTCCAGGGCCGCCTGCCGCGCGCCGAATGGATCGCCCTGCTGGACCGCTACCGCGCTGCGCCCGGCATCCCGGCCTGGTTTACCGCCAACCACGACGAAAACAGCTGGAACGGCACCGAGTATGAAAAATACGGCCCGATGGCCGCGCTGCTGGCCGTGTTCAGCTGCACCTGGCCCGGCCTGCCGCTGCTTTACTCGGGGCAGGAGCTTCCGAACCGGAAGCGGCTGCAGTTTTTTGAAAAAGATCCGCTCGACTGGACGAAAGGACCGGCCCTTCACGGCTTTTACCGCGCCCTGCTGCGGCTGCGGAGTGAAGCACCGGCGCTGGCTTCCGACGCCCCCTGCCGCCCGCTGTCCACTACGGCCGGCGACGCCGTGCTGGCCTACCTCCGCGGAACGGAGGAGGCACCGGTACTGGTGCTGCTCAACCTCAGCGCCGAGGCGCAGCTGTTTGAAGTGACCGAAGGGCTTCCGGCCGGTCGCTGGACGGAAGTGCTGGACGGCTTTTCCACCGACAGCCTCGCGGGGCCGCGCCACTTAAGCCCCTGGGGCTACGCGGTATGGCAACGCCTGTAGCCGTAAATCTACAACTGTCGTTGTTGAACGAGGCGGCCCTGCCCCGCGCAAAGCTTACACAGACGAGCCTGCCGCCTTGTGGATAAACTGGTATCATTTTCGGATAGAAGAATCAGAACGCGGCTTACACTGGACTGTTTCGGGAGTGGCGTACAAAACATTTGACGGAACAGTACAAAGAGGCGTGTTGGTTTTTCGTGGTGATTAAGAAAAGAGGGCGGGACGTGAGTTCCGCCCTCTTTTCGTTCCCCGCCCGCCGGAGCTTTAGCGAAGGCGGGTGCCGCCGGGCCCAACCCCTAACCCCTTCCCGGGGGGAAGGGGGACGACTTCACCCCTGGGGCCGCGCCGGCGCAGCCCAAAAGGTGGAAGGGGGTACCCCGATAGGTACCCCCGCGAACCCCTATAGGTACCCCCGCGAACCCCGGAGCTGCGTCCGCGGACCCTCCCGGCTCGCGGGCGGAAGCTCCCGGCACCGGCGGGGCAGCCCCCGGGCCTGGCAAAAGCTGTCCGGGGGAGGGCCGGCGCACCCCGGCAGGTCCGGTGGCGCTGCCCGGGACTTCGTTTTTTGTGCTAACTCCTTGATAATGAAGCAGCGGCGCCTTTTCGGGCGCCGCTGGGGACAAAGGGTACGGATGGCGGATTCAGGCATTGGTAAAACCGGTGGCGGGTGCTTCCGGCTCCGCGGGGCTGCTGGCCTGCTGGAAGCGGGTCTTCAGCTTGTCGGCGATGGCGTCGGCGCCGGGCTCGCCGTTGCGGGCCGCCTCCTGCGCCATGCGGTAGATGGCCAGGGCATTCTGGTAGGCCTCGGAGCCGGCGAGCATCATCGTGTCCTGCACCTTTTCGCGCAGTTGATTCAGGCGCAGCAGGATCGCGGCGTACTGGTCGTAGAGGGCGTAATCGTTTTCCACCCGGGCCACCGAAAAATAAGCGGGCAGGAAGCTGGCCGTCTGGCCCGCATTGATGGCATCCTTCACGAAGGGCACGTTGGCCTCGTTGATCTTCGGCAGGCCGATGCGTTGGGTCTTGGTAAGGGTGCGGAGCTTGCCGTTGAATTGGGCTTCGAGCTGGGTCATGAAATCGTTGATGCCGGAAACCTCTTGCGCCGTCAGCCGGTCGTCAATCAGGTTGGTCGTCAGATTTGCCATGGAATAGCGTTTTAGAAGTTAGTAAAGGTGTACGGATACTAATTTACTAACGATTGGGCATAAGTGCGTTTTCAACGGATTATTTTTTTGTCCGTCGCCGTGGCCGTTGCCGCCAATAGACCGCCCGATCCGCGCAACAAAAGCTGCCGCCGTTCCCTCCCGTTCATCTCAGGCCACCTTCGCGATTCCAGCGAACCTTATTCACCCCATTTATCAACCCTTTCATCCCATAGCCCCGCTTAGCCGAACTGTTAAACCCCGACCTTTAAATACGAAGGAAGATTCCCGGTACGTTTCCCTGTTGGCAGGTTTCAACTTCAACCACAACGACCCTATTTCAACAACGGAAACCTATGGCGGAAAACAACAACACGAAGGAGCCGGCGTATACCTACGACAGCTTCGAAGGCCGGTCGGCCGGCTCGAACTCCAATTTTCTCTGGTGGTGCGCCGGCGCGCATGCACCGCTGCTGCGGCAGTACCCTTCGGAGGGCATCAAGTACAGCGGCCTCGGCGGCGTGCTGCTGGCCACCTTTGTGCTGGCAGCCCTCTCGTCGGGCTACGCGCTGTACAGCATCTTCGGGCACCTCGGCTACGCCGTGGCCTTCGCGCTCGTGTGGGGCGTGATCATCTTCAACTTCGACCGCTTCCTGGTGAGCACGATGCGCAAATATGGTGTATCGAAGCGCCGGCAGCTGCTGCTGGCCCTGCCGCGGATCGCGCTGGCCCTGCTCATCGGCGTCACCATCGCGCGGCCGCTGGAGCTGAAGATCTTCGAGAAGGAGATCAACGTGAAGATGGTGGAGAACACCCACCGCAAGATCCAGCGCAACGACTCGCTGCTGCAGCTCGAAACGAAGACGCAGATTGCCGCCGCCGAAGCGGAGCGCGCCCGCATCACGGCCCGTAGGGCTACGATCGAGGATTCGCTGGCCCGCCTGCAGAGCGCCTACGTGCAGGAAGCCGACGGCACCGGCGGCTCGGGCCGCCGCGGCATCGAGCAACTCACCCGCCTCAAGATGGGCGCCTGGCAGGCCGCGCAGGCGCAATACGCGCCCGAGCAGGCGCAGCTGGCCGCTGCGCTCCGCACGCAGGACAGCACCATTGCCGCTGCCCGCGCCGCGCTGGAAGAAAAGCGCCGCGGCTACGAAGGCACCGCGGGCGCCAACCTGGGCTTCCTCGAGCGCAACAAGGCCCTGTCCGACCTCGCCGACGAAGAGCCGAGCGTGTGGTGGAGCACCCTGCTCGTATCGCTGCTCATCATCCTGCTCGAAACCGGCCCCATCCTCTCCAAGCTGATCATGCCCGTGGGCCCCTACGATATCGCCCTGGCCCGCGAGGAGCTGCTCCAGATGGCCGCCTCCGAGAACGACCTGTTCAAGGGCCGCGACCTGCTGTTTGACAAGAAAAAGAAATTCTACGAGCGCCAGCGCGAAGTGTCGGGCGAGCTGGTGGACAAGCTCACGGAGCTGCAGAAAAAACACATCGACGACGAACTAGACAAGTGGGAGCGCGGCGAGTGGAGTCCGAAAGACCACCGCGCCAGCATGGATGAAGTGCTGCGCAAGATCCGCAAGGATTACGGGGTGGAGGATGATAGCCTCCTCTAGAAAGTTTGTAGTTTGGGGTTTATAGTTTGTAGTTGCGCGAGGCGCGGCAGCCTATTTAGGAAATATGCTGCTGGCAGAGTCTTCAATAACTACAAACCCCAAACTCCAAACTACAAACTTACCTTCGCCCCATGGCGATGTCTTTCGACTCCATCTTCACCCACCGCCGCGTCGGGTCCGATAAAATACCGGAGGGGCCGCGCTCGGGCTTTCAGCGCGACTTCGACCGCCTGATCTTTTCGTCGGCATTCCGGCGCCTGCAGAACAAGACGCAGGTGTTCCCGCTGCCGGGGACGGCCTTCGTGCACAACCGCCTCACGCACTCGCTGGAGGTGGCTTCCGTGGGCCGCTCGCTGGGCAAGATGATCGGGGAGGAGCTCTCCAACCGCTACAAGGGGACCAACGACGAAGCCTACGAATTCTACCGCTACGAGCTGGCCAACGTCATCGCCGCGGCCTGCCTCGCCCACGATATCGGCAACCCCGCCTTCGGCCATTCGGGCGAGAAAGCGATCTCCGCCTACTTTGTCGACAACGAGCAAACACTCATCGAGGGCCGCCCGCTGCGCTCCTTCTTCAACGACCGCGAGTGGCAGGACCTTACCGCCTTCGAAGGCAACGCCAACGCCATCCGCATCCTGACCCATACGTTCAAAGGCCGCTTTACGGGCGGCTTCGGGCTGACCTACACCACGATCGCCGCCATCCTGAAATATCCCTGCGAATCGGTGTGCGTGGACAAAGCCTTCAAGCACCGCAAGAAGTACGGTTTCTTCCAAAGTGAGAAGGAAACGGTACTGCAGATCGCCGAAGGCTGCGGGATGATCCGCGAAGGGGAGGACCCCGTGATCTTCCGCCGCCATCCCTTCGTATACCTGGTGGAGGCCGCTGACGACATCTGCTATTCGATCGTGGATATGGAAGACGCCCACCGCCTGGGCATCCTGTCCACGGGCGAGGTGGAAGCCGCTTTCGCCGAAGTGCTCGACCGGAGCCGCCCCGAAGGCGCGGGCCCCGACAGCACGTTCACCCACTATAAAAAGATCAGCGACACCAACGAGGGCATCGCCTTCCTGCGGGCGCGGGTCATCAACCAGCTGGTGCAGCGCTGCACCCGCATCTTCCTCGACCACGAGATGGCCATCCTGTCGGGCACCTTCAACGACACGCTGGTGGACCACCTGCACGACGCTACCGGCGCCCTCGAAACGGTGCAGGCCCTGAGCCGCTCGCGCATCTACCAGCACGACACGGTGCTGCAGATCGAGCTCGCCGGCTACAACCTGATGTCGGAGCTGCTGGCCCTGCTGGTGCCGGCCCTGCTACGGGAACGGCCGTCGCACCGCGAGGGCATCATACTCAAGTTGTTTCCCTACCACCTCACCGGCTTCCGGGAGGCCGAGCCGGGCTACCAGCGCGTGCTGAGCGCCCTCGATTACCTGAGCGGCATGACCGACGAATACGCCACCGAGATCTACCGGCGCCTTAAGGGAATCTCCACGCCGGTGCACGGTTAACCGGTTCTGTTATAAACAGTTGGATAGCCGTTTTGACCGGTTAAAACGGCCGTTTCGCCTGCCTGTCGGCCCGGCTGTTAGTTAATTTCCCTTATTTTTAGCTTTGCAACCGTCAGGTTAACCACCACCACTAATTGCTTACATGAAGAAGATTTTCATCCTCCTTCTCGGAGTGCTGCTGTCCGTGTACGGAATCGCCCAGTCTGCCCGAACGCGCGCGCCCCGCGGGAGCGTCGCTCCGGCCTCCACGCAACGCCTGCCGGCCGACTCCTTTACCTGGAGCGGTTACCAACCGGTGGCCGGCATCTGCCCCGGCGGCACCTTAACCATCCATGCCACCCACTTCCCGGCCGGTGCCACCTTTCAATGGACGCGCAACGGCGCGCCCATTCCCGGTGCCACGCGCGATTCGCTCGTGACGGGTACCCCGGGCGACGTGAGCGTGGAAGTGACCGATGGCGCCACGACGTACTTCTGGCCGGTGCTCCAGGTGACCGCCTTTTCGTCGCCGGTGCCTTCCTTCAGTGCAGCACCCGACGGACAGTGCTCCACGACGCCGATCCAATTCACCAACAACACGGCAGGCGCCAATACCTACCTGTGGAACTTCAACGATCCCAATGCCGGCCTGGACAGCGTTTCCACAGGTGTGAACCCACTGCATTTCTTCCTCGGCGGCCCCCTGGGCGGTGCGCAGACCTTCAATGTAAGCCTGACGGCGACCAATACGGAAGGATGCCCGGCCACGGTCAGCCAGTCCGTTCATACCAATTCTCCCAGCACCAACCTGGGCGGCTCGGGCCTCACCAGCTTTAACGGACAGCCGGTTTTCACCTCCTGTACGTCGACCGGTGCCACGCTCACCTTCATCAATAACTCTACGACCACGGGCACGAACACCGACTACGTGATCCTTTGGGGCGACAACAGCACCAACTTCACGCCCAACGCCACGTTCACCAGCGTCAACCACACCTATGCGCCCGGCACCTATACCCTTGCCTTTGCCGTAACCGGTGCCGGCGGTTGCCGCGATACGGGTTATTACGGTGTGTATATCGGTTCGAACCCGGCGGTGGGCCTGTCCAACCCCGGTAACACCGTTACCTGCTCGGAAAGCTCGCTGACCTTCCCGATCACCAGCACCGGCTCCAACTCGCCCGGCACTTCGTATACGGTTGCCTTCAACGACGGCTCGGCCCCGCAGGTGTTCAACCACCCGGCACCCGCCAACGTCACGCACAACTTTCTCATTTCTTCCTGCAATACCACCAGCACCAGCGGGTCGACCTCGTACCCGAACTCGTTCTCGGCCACCATCCGCGCCACGAATCCCTGCGGCTCGTCGAGCGCCTCGATCGTACCTATTTACGTGTCGAAAAAGCCGGTGCCGATCCTCAACGTGGGACCCAGCGATGTCGTTTGTACCAACGTGCCCGTGACCGTTTCCAACGCCAGCGGCAACATGCAGAGCGTAAGCAACGGCGTGTGCTCGCCCGGTAAGGTGGTGTGGAAGATCTCGCCCGCCACCGGCTACACCGTGACCGGTGTGCTGGGTAACGATCTCAACTCGCCCGATCCCGGCGTATGGACGTCGGGCAACACCACGCTCAACATCGTATTCAATACGCCCGGCACGTACCGCGTGCGGATGCTGGTAGGCAATACCTCGCTGTGTCCCATCGATTCCATCGACCAGGTGATCTGCGTCAACGGGCATCCGACGGCCGACTTCACGCTCAGCGCCAGCGCCGGTTGCGCACCGTTCAATGTTACATCCGTCAACGCGTCGGTACCCGCATTTTGCAACCCGAACCGATACGATTGGACCGTTTCTTATTCCAACACAACGGGCTGCACGCCCTCGGCCAGCAACTGGTCGTTCGCAAACAGCAGCAATACCAACTCTACCAACCCGGAGTTTACGTTTACCAACCCGGGTGTGTACACGGTGCAGCTGGTGACGACCCCCCCGGGCAACACCTGCTTTGCTACGTCTACTCAAACGGTGACCGTCAAAACGAAGCCCACCGTGGACTGGCAGCCGCTGGCGCCGATCTGCCAGGGCCAATTCTCGCCCGTGGCCACGGTGAACGATTGCTTCGCCAGCACCCCGTCGACCTACCTGTGGACCTTCAACGGCGGTACGCCGGCCACTTCGGTATCGGCGACGCCGGTGGCCGACTATCCCAATACGGGCACGTTCAACGTCACCCTCGACGTCAGCAACGAGTGCGGTACCACCTCGCTGGCGCAACCGCTGGTGGTCAACCCGACGCCCACGGTGAATGCGCCCGCCAACCAGGTGGTCTGTAATACGTCGACGGCGCCGGCGACCGCCTTCGTGAGCCCGCTGCCCGGCATCAGCTTTACCTGGACCAACGATAATCCCGCCATCGGCCTGCCCGCTTCGGGTAGCGGCGATGTGCCGGCATTCATTGCGGTGAACACGACCAATACGCCGATCGTAGCCACGATCACCGTCATCCCGAGCAGCAGCACCTGTAGCGGCCCGGCCCGTACGTACACCATTACCGTCAACCCGACGCCCCCGATCAACGCCGGTGCCGACCAGATTATCTGTAACGCCTCCAGCGTAACCATGCAGGCCGTGCTGGCCCCCGGCACTACGGGCGTGTGGGACCAGATCCCCAGCTCCAACACCACGATCGTAACACCCGCTTCGCCCACGACCAGCATCACGGGGCTTGTGCCGAACGCCACCTACCAGTTCCGCTGGACGGTAACCGGCACCGGCATCTGCGCCACGGTCAGCGATACGGTGACGATCCTCAACCGCCCGCTGCCGAGCCCCGCCAGCGCCGGTAACGATACGCTGATCTGCGATTTCGTGGGCGGTATCTTCTCTTCGTTCAACCTGCAGGGCAACAACCCGACGCATCCCTGGGAACTGGGTACGTGGACCGTGGTTGCCGGCTCGAATACGCTCAATGCTGCCCCGACGATCGTCGATCCGAACCAGGGCGGCTCGCTGATCAACACCGTCGGCCTCGGGGCCGGCCCGCTGCAGGGTTCCATCACCCTCCAGTGGTCGATCAGCAACGACGGCGGCTGCCCCGCCACCAGCGACCAGATGACCATCACGATCGTGCGCCGCCCCTCGGCCGGCACGCTGGGACCGATCAACCCGATCTGTTTCAACAGCAGCGCCAGCATCAGCGCAACGGGCTATGAAGGCAACATCGTGAAATGGCGCCGCCAGGACGCACCGCTTGCTACCAATCCCTTTATTGACGTTGCCGGAAACACGACCCCGAACATCAGCCTCGCCAACCTCACCGGCGATGTGGCCCTTCAATTCATCGTGGCGCCCGTGAATGCCCTTTGCCTCAAAAACGACACGGCTTCGATCGTGCTGCCCGTTGACGGAGCGATCAACAACAGCATCAGCGGCCGAATCGATTCCGTTTGCTCGGGCGTGAGCTACAACACCGGCAACTTCCCCGCCACCGGCGGCAACGGCGGTGTGCCCAGCTACCAGTGGCAGTCTTCCGACGACGGCATCACTTTTACCAACCTCGGTACCTTCACGCTGTCGGATTATACCTTCAACCCCGATCACACCGTGTGGCTGCGCCGCCTGGTGACCATCGGCACCTGCCCGTCGATCTCCGACACTATTAAAGTGTGGGTGGAACCCCCCGTGACCAACAACACGATCACGGCGTCCCAGACCATTTGTGCGAATACACCGCCGGCACCGCTGGCCGGCTCGCTGCCGACGGCGTTCGGGGGTGCCGTTACGCTCACGTACCAGTGGGAGTCGAGCAGCAACGGCGTCAACTTCATTTCGATCCCTGGCGCCAATGGGCAGAACTATGCCCCGGGCGTGCTCAACCAGAACACCTGGTACCGCCGCATCGTGCGTTCCAACCGCTGCCCGACACCCACGGGGGGCATCAGCGACACCGTGCTGATCTCGGTAACACCGGCGCCGGTAGCCTCTTTCGTGCCGAGCGCGGTACAGGGTTGTTCCCCGATGACGGTGACCTTCACCAACAACACCATCGGTACGGGCAACACCTACACCTGGGACTTCGGCGACGGCTCGGCCCCCCTGGTGACCACCTCCGGCGCGCCCCTGCCACACACCTTTACAACGGGCGTGCTCCGCAACTTCACCGTGTCGCTTTCCGCGACCAACATTTGCGGCAGCAGCACGCAGAACATCGTGCTCACGGTGCAGCCCAACTCGGTCGACCTCAACCTGACCGTTAACGGCAACCAGTTGTCCGGCTGTGCGCCGCACACGGTTAAATTTTACAGCAGCTCGCCCGGCGGCACGCAGTTTACCTGGAATTTCCAGGACGGCAGCCCCTCGGTCAGTACCATCAACCCGATCGATTCGCAGACGCACGTGTATACCACGCCTGGGGTGTACAACATGACGCTGCGCGGGCAAAACAACTGTTCCGACACCACCGGTCATATCACCATTACCGTTTACGCCAAGCCGACCGCTGCCTTTACCCCGGCGACCCTGCAGGCCTGCGTCGGCGCACCGATCACGTTCAACAACGGCTCTACCGGTGCTACCAGCTACCAGTGGAATTTCGGCGACAGCCCGGCAACCACTGCCACCGCCTCGCCGCAGCATAGCTACAGCACCCCCGGTACGTATACCGTAATGCTGGTGGCCTACAACACCAACGCGGGCGGCCTGGTTACCTGCACCGATACGCTTCGTACCAACGTGCAGATCGTGGCTTCGCAAACCGGTTCGATGACGGTGTCGGGTACGACCAGCACTTGCGCACCGTTTGCCGTAACGTTTACCAACAACACGACGCCGGCTTCTTCGGTGCTGTGGGATTTCAATGACGGCAGCCCCACGTCTTCGCTGAATACGGTGAACCATACCTTCCTGCTCGCCGGCACCTACAATGTGACCCTCACCGTGAACACGCCGGCCGGGTGCCAGTATGTGACCACGCAAGCAGTCACGGTCAGCGGGCCCTCGGGCACGCTCCAGTATACCGGCGGCTACAAGTGCGACGGCCAGAGCACGCATTTTGAAGTGGTGGGCGGCGGTGCCACCTCGTATACCTGGGATATGGGCGACGGCTCGGCCCCGGTGACCAACAACAGTTCTTCGTTTGACTACGTATACCCGAACCCCGGCACCTACACACCGAAGGTGACGATGAACAGCGGTGCCTGCGCCTACCTCATCACCGGGTCGTCGCTGATCCGCGCCGACCGCCTGCGGGTGGGCTTTACCAGCCAGACGGTGCAGAGCTGCGGCAGCACGGCCATCACCTTTACCGACACCTCCTCGGTGTTCTTCGGGGTGGTGAGTACGAAATGGACCTTCAGCAATGGCAATATTGTGAACAACGCCACTACCACCACGCAGACCTTCACCAACAGCAATACGCTCCACGCCACGCTGCAGGTGACCGGTACCAGCGGCTGCATCCTGACCAAAGACATCGATATGCCGGTGACCGTTTGGAGCAACCCCGTCGTTACCCTCGTGCCGCCCGCCGGCAACCAGGGTTGCGCCCGCCAGCCGGTGACCTTCGACGCCGTGATCAACTCGGCCGATCCCATTGCCAACGTGCAGTGGCTCACCAGCAACGGGATCAACGGCACGGGCCGTCCGTTCCTGCCCATCTTCGGCACTCCCGGCACCTACACTGCCGACCTGAGCGTGAGCACGGTGAACGGTTGCGCCGTCAACCTGACCTCGCCGCTGATCACCATCAACCCGTCGCCGACGGTGTCGATCGTGGACCCGGCGCCGATCTGCCGCGGCGGTTCGGCCAACCTGCAGGCCAACGCCAGCGGCGCTGCCAACCTGCAATGGTCGCCGACAGCCGGCCTGAGCTGCACCACCTGCCCCAACCCGGTGGCGACGCCGCTCTTCACCACACCGTATATCGTTACCGCCACCAACGCCTTCGGCTGCTCCGCTTCCGACACAGCGATCGTAGACGTGACCCAGCCCATCACCATGACCGTGCTGCCGGCTTCCGACAGCATCTGTATCGGCGATTCGATCCAACTCCTCGCCAGTGGTGCCACCTCGTACAGCTGGGTGACCCAGGCAACGGCGGTACTGAGCTGCAGCACCTGTCCGAACCCCGTGTTCCGGCCGTTGGTACCCGGTATTTACTCGGCCACCGTCACCGGTGCCAACAGCTGCTTTACGCAAACCATTCCCATCACGATCGGTGTGGGCGGCATTCCCGAGATCAACCTGGGCCCCGACCTCGTGCTGGCTACCGGGACGGTAAAGCCGCTCGTGAGCACCGTCACCAATGGTCCCATCGTAAGCTGGCTCTGGTCGCCGGCCACCGACCTGAGCTGCAGCACCTGCCCGCAGCCTTCCGTAACGGTGCGGCAGAACCGCACGTACGTAGTGGAAGGCGCCAACGGCTTCGGTTGTACCAACACCGATACGCTGACGATCCGCACCGTTTGCGAGTTGTTGCAGACCTACATCCCGAATGCCTTCTCGCCCGACGGCGACGGCATCAACGATGTGCTGATGGTGCGCGGTACGGGCATCGCGCAGGTGAAGTCGTTCCGCGTATTCAACCGCTGGGGCGAGACCGTCTACGAGCGTGCCAACTTCGCACCGAATGATCCGGCCTTCGGCTGGGATGGCAAGGTGAAGGGCAAAGTGAGCTCCCCCGACGTATTTATCTACACCGCCGAAGTGGTGTGCGAGAATGGAATCACCTACACCTATAAAGGCAACGTGTCGCTGTTAAAATAAGACCATGAAAAAACTCCTCCTGCTCCTGGGAAGCGTGACGATGACGACGCTGGCATTTGGCCAGGACATCAACTTCTCGCAGTTTTACGAAATGCCGCTGCTGCGCAACCCTGCGCTGGCCGGTATGTTCCGCGGCGACGTGCGTGCCGCCGCCGCCTATCGCAGCCAATGGAACAGCGCCACGACGGCTTACCGCACGCAGGCACTTGGTGTGGAAACGAAATTCGGCCTCAGTGCCGAGTCGAACGACTACCTGAGCCTCGGCCTTCAAATCACCAACGACGTGGCCGGCGATTCGAAGATGGGCAAGACGGCCCTGCTGCCGGTGCTTACGTACCACAAGTTGCTCAGCGAAGACCGCGACGCCTATCTGTCGGTGGGCTTCATCGGGGGTATGGTGCAACAGCGCTTCGACCCAACCGGCCTGAAGTTCGATGACCAGTTTGTGAATGGTGCCTACAGTGCCGCCAACCCTACACGCCAGACCTTCAGCAACACCAATGTAAAGTATTGGGATGCCGGCGCGGGCCTGTCGTACAGCAGCAGTGCCGGCAGCGACCTGAAGTATTACCTGGGGGTGGCCTACTACCACTTTAACCAGCCCAAGGTAGCCTTCAACCCCGCGACCGACATTCGCCTCAACAGCAAGTTTACGTTCAATGCCGGCCTGTCGGTGCCCACCAGTGAGTACGACAACCTGATGATCTACGGCGACGTGTTTCAGCAGGGCGGCAATACGGCCACGCAGGCTGGTTTCCTCTACCGCCACGACCTGCAGCAGCTCGGCGACGAAGGCGAAACGGTCAGCCTTTCCGTAGGTGCATTTTATCGCCTCAACGACGCCGTGGCGCCGGTGCTGAAGCTCGATTACTACCAGTGGTCGATCGGCGCCTCCTACGACGCCTCGATCAGCAAGATCAAAGGGGCGACCAACGGCAAGGGCGGCTTTGAGCTGACGCTGTCCTACAAGAACTTCCTCAACATCCGCAACAGCTCGGCCGACAAGCTGCGCTGCCCGGTGAGCTTTTAGTCGTCAGGCGTGAGCCGTGAGGCGTGAGCCGTGAGCCGTGAGCCGTGAGCGCTGAGACCGGTAACGAAGAAACGGATGCCTATGGCATCCGTTTCTTCGTTGGTTGCATTGCGAGCTCACGGCTCACGCTTCACGTATCCTACCTTTGCCCCATGGAGGAGTATATCATCGACGTGACGAAGATCGAGGAGTGGCAAACGATCCGCGACCTGGATGCCCTGGACCGGGTGTTCCAGCGGGCGCGCAGCACGATCGTCAACGGCGAGCGCGTGGTGCTCACGCGCAGCGACCGCAGCGGCCGCCGCCAGGCCTTCGATGAGCTGACGACACTCGACGACCTCGAACTTTATAAAACGGCTGTGTTCCGGTACCTGTAACCGTCCGGTATACTTCCCGTTTCATCACGTGTCCGGGGCAATCCATCACAGCGCGGTGAGGCGGACGCGCGAAAAAGGCCACATTTGTGTAACGCCGTCCGAAACTGCGGCGTCCCAACGGTATGCAAAACATCCTTCGTCCCGAATGGAGCCGCAAAATGCGGTTCTTCTCCTTTGTATCGATGATGTTGCTCGTATACGTTCACGGCTACGATCTCAACGATCGTTACCTGCAGCCGTTCACGCCGGTGCTGGAAAAGATGACCGGGACAGCCTTCTTCGAATACCTGACGGCGAATGGCCTGTTCCGCTTCCGCATCCCGATGTTGTTTGCGATCTCGGGCTACCTGCTTGCGCTCGCCGATCACAAGGGCTACTGGAAGGTGCTTGCCCGCCGCTTCCGTACGCTGGCCGTGCCCTATTTGCTCTGGTCGGCCATCGGCGCGCTCATCGCCTTCGGCCTCTTTCATTGGTCGTTTACCCACGCTTCGGTACTCCACACCCACATGCAGCCCACCGAAAAAAACTGGGACCAGTTTGGCTGGCGCGAGTGGCGCGATACGATCCTGAGCACCAACGTCAGCTACCAGCTCTGGTTCCTGCGCAGCCTGTTCCTGCTCAACCTGATCTACCCGCTGCTGCGCTACCTCGTGCGCCACGCGCCGGTAGCGCTGTTTACGTTCATTGCCCTGCTTTGGTTTACCACGCCGGCCTCGCCGCTGCAGATCGCGATGATGATCGCCGGAGAGAAATCGCAGCTGACGGGCGTCCTGCAACACTTCCAGGGCCCTTGGGGCATCTTCCTCGACGGCGAGGGTCTGCTTCCGTTCTGTCTCGGTATCTGGCTGTGCAAGCGCGGAAAAGACCTGTCGGTGGCTCCGCGCTGTTTTTCGATGAAAGTATTTGCGGCGCTCTTTGTTGTGCTGAGCATGACCAAAACCTGGCTGGCTTTTCATACGGGGTTGTTCCCGAACATTTATCTGCCGGGCATGATCCAGTGGTTCCTGCACAAGTGGGTGATCGTTACCGGGATGCTTGTGGCCTGGTACGGCTCCGGCCGGCTCGTAAACTGGTGCCTGCGGCAGCGCTGGTTCCGGCATATGTCTGACCAGACGTTTATGATCTACGCCCTCCACGTGCCGCTGGTCACCTACCTGATCGACCCGGTGCACGGGCTGTTGCAGCCCTTCCGCTATTACCGTATGACTACGTACCTGTTGTTGCCTTTGGCCATTATCCTGGCAGCCACTGCGGTCGGGATGCTGCTCAAGGCCGTTGCGCCGCCGCTGTTCGGCATCCTTACCGGCAACCGAGGACTGAAGCCCGTGAAAGTGCCCGACCCGGAGCCGCCGGCGGTAAATGTGGCAGTGGTGACAGCAGCGCCGCAGCCAAGTGCTACGTAATTTTTTTTAACGCGGAGACACGGCGAAAAGTCATTTGGGCGCAGAGGTGAGGGAGACGCTGAGGGATTGCTCAGGCTGTTGGTGCGGCCTTCGCGCCGGCACTGCGCAGCAGGGCGCTCTGCTTACGACGGACAGCCGCGCCGAGGCCATTTGCATGAACGCCATTGCCGGAAACCAAAGCCGCGTCCTCCGCCTTCATTGCGTTCAGGTATCTGCTTACTTTCTCTGCGTTCCTAAAAGAAAAAGCCGCCTCTACCCGAGGCGGCTTCATTGATATTGTTGTTGTCATTATTCCTTAGATCAGCTGAACGCTGCGCTCCACGAAGGCCGTGAGGTCGGCGCCTTTGAGGAGTCCCTGCGACAGCAGCGCGAGGTCGTAAGCCTGGCGGGCCAGCTTCGTGCCGTCGCCGGCTTCGGCGGTCAGGATGCGGTTGATGAGCGGGTGGTTGGCGTTGACGGCCACCTTGTAGGTGTCGGGCAGCGAACCGTAGAAGTGCATGCCGCCGCCACCGAGCTTCGCCATGTCTTTCATCCGGCGCATCCATTCTTCCATCGTAATGGTCACGGGCAGCTCGCTGTCGCCGAGGGCTTCCACCTCCACGTGCATCGAAGGGTTGCCGATTGCCTTTTCAAATACTTCCTTCACTTGCTTCGATTCGTCTTCCGTGAGCGTGTGCGTCTTCGCATCGTCCTTCACGATCAGGCGGTCGAGCACATCGGCGTCCACACGCTTGAAGGAGGTCTTCTCCAGCTTCGATTCCAGGTGCTGCATGAAGTGGTTGTCGAGCGGCGAGTTCATCAGCAGCACGTCGTAGTCGCGTTTGCGCGCGGCCTGGATATAGGCGTCCTGGCGCTCGGCATCATTGGTATAGAGATACACCAGGCGCTCGTCCTTGTCGGTCTGGAAGTCCTTCACTTTTGCATGGTATTCTTCAAGCGTAAAGTGCTCGTTTTGCGTATTGGTCAGCAGCACGAAGTCTTTCGCCTTCTCGTAGAACTTCTCATCGGAGAGCGCGCCGTATTTTACAAACACGGCGATGTCGTTCCACTTTTCCTCGAAACCTTTCCGGTCTTTGCGGAACAGCTCCTGCAGCTTGTCGGCCACCTTCTTGGTAATGTGGGCGTTGATCTTTTTCACGTTCGAGTCGGCCTGCAGGAAGGAGCGGCTCACGTTGAGCGGAATATCCGGCGAGTCGATGACACCGTGGAGCAACATCAGGAACTCGGGAACGATGTCCTTTACTTCGTCGGTGATGAACACCTGGCGGCTGAAAAGCTTGATCTTGTTGCGTTGCAGCTCGAAGTCGTTCTTGATCTTGGGGAAGTACAATACGCCCGTGAGGTTGAACGGGTAGTCCACGTTGAGGTGGATCCAGAACAGCGGGTCGTCGGAGTGCGGGTACAGCTCGCGGTAAAAGTTGAGGTAGTCGTCGTCAGAAAGCTCGCTCGGGGCTTTGGTCCAGATCGGCGCCGTGTTGTTGATGATATTGGGCACCTCCACGGTCTTGAATTTCGACTCGCCGTCTTCGCCGGTGCCGTCTTCCTCGCTCGTGTTGCGCGTGCCGAACTGGATGGGCACGGGCATGAACCGGGCGTATTTGTCGAGGATCTCATGGATGCGGTGTTCTTCGAGGAACTCCTGCGACTCTTCGTTGATGTAGAGGATCACGTCGGTGCCGCGCTCATTGCGGTTGCCTTCGGTAAGCTCAAATTCGGTAGAGCCGTCGCAGATCCAGCGGGCCGGCTCGGCGCCTTCCTGGTAGCTGCGCGTCTGGATCTCCACCTTGTCGGCCACCATGAAGGCCGAGTAGAAGCCAAGACCGAAGCGACCGATGATCTCGTTGGCGTCGCGGGCTTCCTTGAATTTCTCCATAAATTCCGTGGCTCCCGAAAAGGCGATCTGGTTGATGTATTTCTTTACTTCTTCCGCCGTCATGCCAAGGCCGCGGTCGGAAATGGTGAGGGTTTTCGCGTCCTTGTCTACCCGTACCTGGATGGTCGTGTCGCCGAGCTCGGCGCCGTATTTGCCCAGCGCGGCGAGGCGCCGGATCTTTTGGGTGGCATCCACCGCGTTGCTCACGAGCTCGCGGAGGAAGATCTCGTTGTCGGAATAGAGGAATTTCTTGATGATGGGGAAGATATTCTCGGTGTGAATCGAGATGGATCCTTTTTCTTGAATCATGGCAATTTGCGGTTTGTTCGTGTGGCCCTCCTGCACAAGCCTTGTTCCAAAGGATGGGTAGTTGCCAGATTGGCAGAAGGAGCGGAGCCCGGCCGTCCGGCGGCACCCGATCGGGCGGGGATCCTGACAAGGCTTCCGGACGCATTCTGGTTGTACCTTGCGCGGAAAACCAGCATCCCGATGAACGAACTCGATCCGATTCCTGATGAACACGACGACGACCCCAGGCGCCGCGAACGCAACCCGGTATTGACGCTTTTCCTGATCCTCGTGGTTTTGTTTGCGCTGGGAATTCTTCTGCTCGTGTTTCGCCCCGGCATTCTGGACACGATCTTCGGTAACAACTGACCCGTTTCAGCGACCCCTGCCTCCGCCCTTTCCCGAACGGAAGGGCTTTTTCGTGCCCGCACTGGCATCAATTTCGCGGCGGATACCCTAAAAGATCATGCGCCCTGAACGCGAACAACCCAAAGACCCCATGCTGGACGTGCCCGCCGAAGCCAACCGGCAGAAGCATATTAATTTCCTGGACGACGACGAACGCCCGGACAGCAGCGACCGCGAGGAGCGCGCCCGCGACCAGGAGCGGCGGCGGCAGTGGGAGGAAGGCTTGCGCGCCGGGCGCGAATCATCAAACGACGAATAGTATGGAACGCGATGAACAAAAAGTAACCCCACCCTCGAAGGGCACCCAGGAAGCCGCGCAGGAACTGCACAATCCTTTCCGTGATCCGCTACCCGAGGAGCCCGACGACCCGGAGCAGGAAGCGGCGGATGAAGCGGCTGCGGAGCAACAAAAAAAGGAAGCGATGACCGAGCGCGACTAAGGTGCGCTTTCTTTGCAGCATGCCGATGCCGCTAACCCCAACGACCCTTGTTGTAGCCGGGCGCACGATCTCCCTCCTGCTGCCCGACGCCGGGTGGGTGGAGCGGTCGTACCGTGCGCAGCTCGAAGCAGGGGAGCGTCCCGAGCTGCCCTATTGGAGCCGCCTCTGGCCGGCTGCTCATGCGCTGGCGGCCTGGTTGTCAAGTCATCCTCATTGGACCGAAGGAAAAGATGTGCTCGAGCTCGCGGCCGGCATCGGCCTGCCTTCCCTGCTCGTAGCCCCATCGGCACGCTCGGTGACGGGAAGCGACTACCTTCCCGAGGCCGTGAACCTGCTGCAACGAAACGCGGAGCAATTGGGGCTAACTAACTACGACGCCCGCCTCCTCGATTGGAACGCTCTTCCGCCCCACACGCGCGCAGATGTGCTTTTATTGAGTGATGTGAATTACGCTCCCGCGGCTTTCCCGGCATTGCAGGAAGTGCTCCGGCGCTTCCTGGCGCAGGGTACGGTGGTGCTGCTGGCTACGCCGCAGCGGATCATGGGAGCGCCTTTTATCGACGCGCTCCGAAGCTCGGTGCGGGAAATGGAAGAAACGGAGGTTGGCGGCACGCCGGTGAGCCTGTACCGCCTGGAAGGAGCGCTCAGGTAAGCTCCTGGCGCGCGCGCCATTCGTCTTCGAGAATGCTCATTTCCAGCAGGCTCCAGTAATGGTCGTCGTAGCGCAGGATATCGCGCTGCACGCCTTCGCGTACAAAGCCGCTTTTTTCATAGCAACGGATGGCGCCGTGGTTGAAATCGTACACGCCGAGGCTGATGCGGTGCAGCTTCAGGTCGCCGAAGCCGATACGGAGCAACTCCTTGATCATAGCGGTGCACAGGCCGCGGCCCTTTTGGTGGGTGTCGCCCACCAGCACCCGGCTGATGCGCGCCGACCGGTTCTTGCGGCTGATGCCTCCCAGCGACACATGTCCCACAGTCTTCTGCGAAACGGTATCGACCACTTTGTAAATCAGTGCGTCGGAAGTTGCGGGATCGTTGGTGTCTTCGAGGTACCACTCGAGGCTTTGGCGCGTAAGCGGGAAGCGAAAGAGCGAACCCGACCAGTTGGTCAGGAGGTGTTCGTTGTGGATCCAGCCAATCAGCTGTTCGAAATCGTCGGGCGTAAAATATTCTAGTCGGATCATAAAGGGGGATGGCGCGTTGCTAAATTAGGTGCGTTAATCGCAATTCGCCTTATGAAAAATATCCTTTCCGTTTTCCTGCTGCTTTTCACTGCGCTGGGCGCCGCCGCACAAATGCATCCGGGATTCGATGCGGCCGAATACCGCGACCTGCTGGCCCTCAATTTTGGCCGCTACGACAGCCTGCAGAAGGCCATCGGGGCGCCGGTGGCCTACCGTAAGACCTACACCTCACCGGTTATGGGCCTCGACAACCGCTGGACGCTGTATGAGCGCACCGACGGCCATGCCGCCGTTATTGCGGTGCGTGGCACCGTGGCCAGCCAGAAAAGCTGGCTGGCCAACATCTATTCGGTGATGCAGCCCGCGCAGGGACACCTGCAGCTGAACGACAGCGTCGGAGCCGACTACCGTCTCGCCGAAAGTGCGGACGCCGCCGTGCACACGGGCTGGCTCATTGCGCTGGTAGCGCTGGCGCCCGACATCGAGCGGCAGATCCTGGCCCTGCATGCGAAGGGTGTCCGCGCCATCTATGTGAGCGGGCACAGCCAGGGCGGCGCCATCGCTTACCTGCTGCGCTCCTGGCTTTACTACCGCACCGTGGCTGGTGCCCTTCCGGCCGACATTACGTATAAGACATATTGCAGTGCCGCCCCGAAGCCGGGCAACCTGGTGTATGCGTACGATTATGAATTCATCAACCGGGGCGGCTGGGCTTTCAACGTGATCAATGCCGCCGACTGGGTGCCGGAGACGCCGGTGACTGTGCAACAGCTCAGCGACCTGAACCCGCTCAACCCATTGACCGACCTGCACCATATGCTGCGGCGGCAAAAGCTCCCCGTGCGCCTGTATGCCGCGATGGTGTATGGAAAGATCACGCGCAAGAGCCGGAAGGCGGCCGGGACCTACAAAAAATACCTGGGACGGAAAGTGGGGCGCTCCGTGCGCAAAATACTGCCGGGACTGCAATTGCCCGGCGCCGTACCGGCGCTCAATTACATGCGGGCCGGTACGCCGGTGGTGCTGCAGCCGGACAGCGCTTACTTCGCGCGCTTTCCCAACGATCCCGACAAAGGGTATGGGGTGTGGACGCACCACCTTTTCGACGCCTACCTGTACCTGTTGCAGAAAGACTACCTGCACTGATGGCACACTTCTTTCTTTTTTTTAGAAAAAGAATACCATGCGAAACGATCCCAACCAGCAAGAGAATCAGCGCCTGCCTGATGATGTGCACAATGCCGCGCAGGACCCCGCCTCGATGAAAGATCCTTTGAAGCAGCAACTGGAAAAGTCGGAAGGTCTCAACGCGCCGAAGGAGCAGGAAACGCTCGAGAAGCTGCGCCGGCAATCCGGCAACGAAGGGGAGCAGAAGGGCTGATTTTGGCAGCCCCTTTGCCCTTCTATTCCGGAACAAACCGGAATGCCATGAAGCGATTAGGAATGTGTGTATTGATGCTGGCTTTGTGCGGCGCCGCCGCCGAAGCGCAGCCGCGCCTTAAAAGCAAGAGCGCGCGAAAGTCCGCTGTGGGCCCGGCCGTAGCGGGTCGCCTGGAGCAGAGCTCGTCGCAGGCAGCCTTTGCGCCCACGCAGGGGCAACGCTTCAGCATTGCCGATCCGTTCCTGACCTTGTATAACGGTCGCGCTGCCGGCGCCGTGCCGCTCGATGAGCCGGTACGGCCTATTCCTAACATACCGAGGCTCCGCTACGGCGTGGCGCACGGCCACCTGTTGTTTTACAACACGACGGCCACTACGCACGGCGGCAACACGGGCTCAGGCTCGGTGGGTACGGGCTCCAGCACCGGGAATGTGGGCACCAATGGCGTGGCGCAGGGGGTAAATGGAAAAAACCCCTTTGCGGGGCCTGGGATCTATGGCAATCGCGTGCGTTACAGCGGGCAGCCGGTGAACCTGCCGCCCCAGCGACCCAAAGAAAAAGAGGATCAGAAACCCTGGTAATTACCGCCGGGGCCGTCCTTGGTATAGGAAGCTGAATAATATACGGGCGCGGGATTCAAGGCGGGAGCACCGGAAATCACTTTCGTCAGTGCCGGCTCTTGCTGGCGGGTGGAATGAACGACAGTGAGGGCAGAGTTGCGTACTGTCAGTGCTTCGGTTGTCGGTTGGTCGGGACGCTTTCTCATATGCGACAGATGGTACAAAAAGTATTCCTTAAAGCTCCGCCGTCGGGGCTTGCGCTGTTTCTGGCTGAATTAAAGCGCGCTCTCGTTTAAGGTGTGCCGTAATTTGAAACGATGCTGCGCATTTTAGCGCTGGCGGCGGGTTTAAGCCCCTGCATAATTGTGGATTTATTGCCCTAATCCGACAGCCATTTTTGCCGGCTTCCCACTTGTAACCGGAGGTGCAGGGTACAGCATTTTTTCACCCAGGCAGGAGATGACAGTAAGAAACGTAGTGGAAAATCGACAGGCCGTAGAACTACGGTTGCCTGGATTTTTTCCTGTGGCAGAGTCGTGACCGGCACTGTACTTGTTTTAACAGGTCAGTCATTGATTAACAAAAAAAACACTGATCTATGAAAAAGTCAATTCTTGCCCTGGCAGCCCTGCTGGGTACCGGAGCAATGGGTTGGGCGCAGAATACGACGAACACCACTTCGTCTGGCACCAACACGCAGCAAACAAACGCACCTTCGACCGTGAACACACCGGGCACCCCCACGGCCCCCGACCCGCAGGAAAATCCTTCGGGCACCAATACCAGTGTGAACGGCAATGCCCCCACGACGAACAACATGACGGGCACAACTCCGTCTACGGGACTGCCTGCTACCAGTTCGCCGGTAGTGAACCCGGGCAACAGCAACACCACCGGCACGCTGCAAAGCAGCACGACGACCGGTGTAGACGGTATGCAAAACACACAGGGCTCGATGCAGAGCAACAGCAATTATCCCGCGTATGGCGCTGCTACGGCCGTCCCCGGCAACTTCAGCACCTCGCTGCAGCGCGACTACCCCACGGCGTTCAATCCCACCTGGCAGCAGTCGGGCGACTGGTACCGCGCGAGCTTCAACAACCAGAACCGCAACGTGATGGTGTACTATGCTCCCAACGGTAACAGCTACTCGGTAGCCCTGCCGGTGCTGAACGGCTACATTCCTGAAGAAGTAGTGACCCGTGCGCTGAACACGTATGGCAGCAACCTCTACTCGATCTCCCGCGTGAAGGCTGCCAACGGCCAGGACGCCTACCAGATCAATACCCTCGACGGCGGTATGGCCCGCAATGAATTTATCGGTGAGGACGGTTCCTCGTTCGCCGCGATCGACGTGTTCCGTCACGATGACGAGAATATGGCCAACGGCGAACTGATGGACAACTCCAACAACGCCGCCAAAGCCGATTCTGCCACGATGACGACCCCCGCCACCGGCGACAACACGTCGGGTATGGGTACCAACTCGTCGATGAGCACCGGTACGGGCACCGATATAAACAATACGTCTACCGATAACGGTACAACGACCGAAGCGGTCAACAGCACCAACAGCGCCGATCCGAAGTATAAGCACAAGATCAAGACGGAAGACGGCAAGAAACTGAAGATCAAGACGAAAAAAGGTGAGACCAAAGTGAAGGGTGATGCCATGGACGCCAGCGGCGGCCAGTAACGAGGCAGGAGTTAGGTCTATATACAGAGACAGAAGCGCCCCAACGGGCGCTTCTGTTTTTATGGTACAGCGCTTGCACCTGTTCGGAAAACAATCGACTATGAAAAGTATGCTGATCGCCGTGGGCCTGCTGGGCGCCTCCATCGCGGCCCTCCTCCTGACTACCGGCCGCAAGCAACCCGAACAAATCACCGCCGGCTCGCCTGAATTGCCGCAAGGCTCCCATGCCATGGGTTGAGGTTGCTGGTCTGTTTCTTGCACCCACAGTCCGAAAGAAGGCCCGTATGCACTATCTATTCGAACGCCGGCTTAATATGCTGGAAATTGCCGTACACCAGTTAACCGATGAAGCGCTGGCCGATTTCAGCCTGCCCGAAACCCTGTTGAAAGAGCACCTCATCTATATTCCCGAGTTGCTCACCGACAAGGCCAAGGAAGACACACATAAAAAGGACGTGCTGCCTGACGAGGGGCCCGAGGGCTACAAGTTGCGGCACAAGGAAAAGACATTTTATTATACGTATAAGGTGCCCTTCTCTTCGGAAGAATTCCTTACCGATATTTTGCCGATGCGCAGCTGCGATGAAGGACTCACCGTTACGCCTGCGCATGTTCAATACACCGAGTACAGCCACACGCCGATCGAGGGCAATACCCGTGAGCTGGTACGGATGCGCGTCAATGCGGAAAAGACCATCGCCGATATCGCGCTGATCCTGGACGAGTGGGCCGCCAATGCGGTGGAATTCAACCAGCTGGTACTGCCGGTGGCGATCCAGGAAAAGATCCAGGCTGAGCGCCTGCTACGCTTTGAGCGCGATGAGCGCCGCCGCCAGGGATTGCCGGCCTTCGCTTAAGCTCCGAGGTCGGCGGCCGGCTGCCGTTTCAGGCGCCGCACCTTTTCGAGGCTGAAGGCCACTTCGAGGCGGCAGCCCATGCCCGGAGCGGCCTGCAGCGACAGCTTTCCATTGTAGATATCCGCCCGGTTCATGATGTTGGTGAGCCCGATGCCGTTGCGATGATCGGTGGGGTTGAATCCGATGCCGTTGTCGGCAACGAGCAGCCGCAGGCTATCGCCCTGCTGCACCAGTTCCGTGCGGGCCTCGGTCGCCTTTGCGTACTTGAGAATGTTTGTGGTCTGCTCCTGGATGATCCGCAGCAGCGTCAGCTTGAGACCGGCGGGGAGCTTGTCTTCGTCCAGGCCATCGTATTCAAACCGGAAGCGGACGGTTCCCAGCAGGTTTAGGTTTTCGGTGAGGTCGCCGATGGCGAGCAGCAGGCCAACGTCGTTGAGCGTATGCGGCACCAGCGACCGCGACAGGCGGCGGATCTCCTGGATCACCGTCGATACCATTCCCACGCTGGCAAGCCGGTGCTTTTCGCGATCGGCTTCCGTCTGCCCCATGAATTCGAGGTGCAGCTTCACCGACGTGAGGATCTGGTTCACATTGTCGTGGAGCTCCCGGCCGATCTCGTTGCGCTCCTTTTCCTGGACCATTACCGTCGCCCGCGCGATCTCGCGCTGGTGGGCGATCTTTTCTTCCACCAGCTCATTTTGCAGCTCGATGTGGCGTGTAACGTCTTTGGCGAGGATCAGCATAGCGGGCCGCTCGTCGTATTCGATGGGGTGGGAGATGATCTCTACAAAAATCGCCTGGCCGTTTTTCTTGTGATGCACCCACTGCCCTTGCTGTCGCGCATGGCCCGGCTCGCGTTCATCGCGGGTAAGACCGAGCACCCGTTCGTGATCCTGCCCGGGGCGGATTTCGAGAATGGTCATTTGCCCGAATTCCTCGGCGCTGTAGCCGTAATGCTGCACCGCCATATGGTTCACTTCCCGGAAGCGCAGCGTGGCGCGGTCGAAGATCCACATCGGCATCGGGTTGTATTCGAACAGGTAGCGGTATTTCCGCTCCGAATCCTGGAGAAGCGCCTCGGTTTTGCGTACCTCTTCCAGGCTGCGCTGGAGCTTTTCGTAGTTGCGCGCGCTTTGCCGGAAGATCGGTGCGATCACCAGCACGATCAGGTAGATGAGACAGCCGATGAGGGAGATGATGATGGCCCGGTTCATATGCTCGATCCGTTCTTCCGAGCTGACCTCATCGGCACGGAGCTGGTCGTGTAACTCTTTCATCGCGGGCAGGTATACCGCCGAGGCAGCATACAGCCGTCCTGCATCACTCCATTCATTACTGTTCTTCTGTGGGTGTTCCAGCAGCGCCACGGCCTGCCGGTAGAGCTCCTGGTACGCCGTGTCGGCTCGCTCGAGGAGCACCGCTTCCGCGGGGTTCCTTTTGATCTGCCCGACCGTGCGGCGCAATTCATTTTGCCCGCTGCGAAAACTTTCCGTTGCCTCCCGCAGGTAGGTCAGCTGGTTGGCGAACTGCTCTTCGGAAAAATGATGATGGATGGAAAGGGCGGCGATCTTGCCTACGATCTGCTGCATGTAGATCTGCTGGCTCGACGCCGTGTTTTCTCCTTCCTCGTACAACTTGTTTTGACGGGTCTTATCGCTTATCAGGAAGTAAAGGACCAGGTTGAAGAGCACCACGGTGAACAGCAGCGCAAAAGAGATCCGGAACAGGCGTTTGAGGGGTGGCATATAGGGGGCTTTGGCGACAGCGTCTCCGTTCGGAAGCGGTTGATTGAAATACGATCCGTTCAGTTTAGCATCTTACCGTACGTGCCGGTGAAAACGCTTAGGCAGGATCTGGAAAGATGCTTAGTAAATGTAGAGATTAGATTTTGTATTGATCTAGGTCAGCTAAAAAAACCGCGTCCTGTTACGGACGCGGTTTTTTTTCGGGGATCCGGGAGGGATCAGGGGCGCGACGGGTAAATGCCTTGCCAGGCGATGATGTAGTTCAGGGCGAGGTAGGGCTGCATGTTGTTCACCGGGACGTTGCTGCCGGCGATACCGGTAGTGCCACCAATCGAACCATCGTTCAAGGTAGTGTCCGGCGTGCCGGTAACATAGGCGGGATATTGCGCCGCTTCGCGCTGGCCGTCGTTCACAATGCCAAGTACGGTTGCCTTGCTGGGAGCAGCAGCATCAGCATTGGCGTTCTTCACCATCAGCTGTGCGGTGCCGGCCAGGTTGTGGTTGTGCGCGGGCAGGTTGGCGGCAGTGAGGGTGTTGGTTTGCGAGCCGCCTATTTCGCCGAGCGAGTGCGCCGGAAGACCCGGTCCGGGCTGGCCGGCACCGGCGTGCATCGGCACGCGGCCGCGCAGGTCGGGGAGGGCGAAGGTATTCTGGCCGTTACCACCATACGTGGTGCCGAGCAGTGAAAAGAGGGTGGAGTACTGGGCGATCGGCAGGAGGCTGCCATCACAAAAAAACCAGCCCTGGGGGGCGAAGTTGCCGGCGAATATCTTGATCTCAGCGACAAAAGGTTCCATGATTATTGTTTTTGCGATGAAAGAAGGAGCGGTTGTTAATTGATCAATGGATTTATCCCGGCCGGCTTAAGGGCGCGAGGGGTAAACGCCTTCGTAGGCAATGATGTAATTGAGCGCCAGGTAAGGCTGCATATTGTTGAACGGCTGGCTGCCCCCGGCCATACCGGTAGTGCCACCGATCGAACCATCATTCAGGGTGGTGTCTGCTGTGCCCGTTGCGTACGCAGGGTACTGTGCTGCTTCACGCTGGCCGTCGTTTACGATACCAAGAACGGTGTTCTTGGCAGGTGCGGCGGAGTCGGCGTTGGCGTTTTTCACCATCAGCTGCGCGGTGCCGGCAAGGGTTGCACGTGTGCGGGCATATTGGTAGCATTGAGGGAGTTATTTTCCGTGCCGCCAATCTGGCCGGGCTGGTAGGGCGAAAGTCCGGGACCGGCTTGCCCGGCACCGGCGTGTACCGGCACACGGCCGCGCAGGTCGGGGAGTTTGAAGGTTGTTACGCCGTCACCGCCGTAGGTGGTGCCCAGCAGGGAAAACAGTGCCTGATTCTGACTGATGGCAATTGTAGCGCCGTCACAGAAGTACCAGCCCTGGGGGGCGAAGTTGCCAGCGAATAATTTGATTTCTGCGAGAAGTGGTTCCATGTTCTTTTTGTTTTTTATGATGAATTAATGAGAGACGGTTGTGGGGGACGCGATGGTGCCTTTATCGAAGCACTCCTGCGGCCGGAAGCCGATGGCGGCCAGCTTACCGCCGGAAAGAATGCCTTCGGGAAGTTTCGCCACGTTGATGCGCAGCAGGTTACCGTCGCAGCAGCAGACGAACAGGCCCTGCACGGGATTGGCGTGCACGATGGTGCCGGCCGGAGCCTTTAGCGTGCCTTCAGCCGGGCTCACTTCTAAGATCTGCAGCGGCTGTCCGCGAAACCAGGTCCAGGCGCCGGTGGCGATGGGGTTGCAGGCGTTGACGAGGTGTTCGATGGCGCCGGCCGGTTGGGTGTCCCAGTCGATCAGCAGGTCTTTTTCCCGTGGCTTGCGCTGGTAGGTCCGCAGCGTGGCATCCTGCGGACGTAATTTTGGCCCACCGCCGTTGGCGAAGCCGTCGAGCAAGGTTTGCACAAGTGGAAAGGCAGCAGCGGTGAGTCGTGCGGTGTACAGACCGTAGGTTTCGCCCGGGAACAGGTTTACAGCTTGTTGTGCCGCCACCGGCCCGGCGTCTATCCGCTCCGTCATCTGGTGCACGGTGACGCCACCGCTCGGGTCGCCGGCGCGGAGCTGCCAGAATACCGGTACGGGGCCGGCATAGCGTGGAAGCAGGCTGAAATGAACATTGTAAAAGCGATGACCGGCACCTGCGAGAAAGCTTGCCGGAATGCGCAGGGGGAAGCCAAAGGAGATCACTACGAGCTCCGGGTTGTTTTGCAGGAGCTGGTGTAATTCCGTAAAAAGCGCTTCCGGCTCCAATGCATGGAGGGGGAGACCAACACCCGCAGCTGCAAAGGTCAGCTCGGCGTAGTCGTCGGAAGCGGGTATGGGTGTGTATACTCCCTGGAAGCGGTCGCGCAGCGCACGCATTGTGGGAATCGATACACGATTATTCGTAAGCAGTATCGCAGGCATAAAATGGTTTTGCCTGCGCAGGAGTTTGTGTTGGCGGTGGTAAGGTAGGATTTATTTCCAGAATTCCAAACGCGATGCCTAGCCGAAAAAAATTACTTGCCGATCTTTTGCTGGTAGGCAATATTTTTCAGGGCGGTAACATAAAGCTGGAATTTGCCGGCCAGCACCTGGATGTCCGCATCGTTTGTGCCGGAATAAAGAGACTGCAGCCGGGCCTGTCCCTCGTCCAGCGCACGCTTGCAATCGCTCCATTTTTGTTGCTCGAAACTGCGCGCCATACGCAGCAGGCAGTCGTTGGCAAATGCTACGGCGTACAGCTTGCGGTGTTCTTCAAAACCCGCATTGGGACTCCCTCCTTCCTGTAGCGACCATTGCTCCGTCCGTTGTTCGCGCCGGCCGGTTTGTGCATTGATATAAGATAGCATAACCGTGGCGCGTGCTGCACCCGCAGCAGCGGCGCCACGGGTAAAAGAAACCAGTGCCGGCAATTCCTGGCCAGGGAAAAGGTCCGGTAGCGTGGCGTTGAAGCCGCCGGGTACCTGCGTTACGTTGCGTAGCCCGAAAGTTTGGCGCAGCGTCAGCCCTCCTTCCACACGTACCTCAACGCGGAGGTCGCGCATAGCGGGCTGGCCCAGCGTGATCAGCTTTTCGGAAAAAAGGCGTTCCAGTTCGGCGCCTTCGTGGGCCTGCTGCAGCAGGTCGGCGCCGTTGCTCACCAGGCGCTTGAGGAGGTCATAATTATAGTCGTTGCCCACGCCGATCGCCGTGCAGAAGATCTTGTCCTTCCACGGAGCCTGCACCGCCAGCAGTGTTTCTATGGGATTGCTGTCGTAGCCGTCGCTGAGCAGCACCAGCGTGTTGGCCCCATCGGGGCGGTAGAAGCGCGTGGCTTGTGTGTAGGCCGTTTCCAGCGCTGCTTTCATATCGGTGCCCCCTGAAGGCTCGATGCCCTGTACCAGCGCAATGATCTTCTCCCGGTCTTTACCCAGCGCTTGTGCCGGCAGTAGCAGGCGCTGGTTGTCGTTGAACAGGGTGATGGACAGCACGTCGCGCTCGCGAAGCTTGCCCAGCACTGCAATGAGGCCGCGTTTGAGACTTTCGATCCGCTCATAACCCGACATAGAACCGCTGATGTCGAGCAGAAAGGCCATGTTGAGCGGCGGTCTTGCCGATCCCTCGATTGCGCGGGCGCTGAGGCCGATCTCGAGCACCGCTTCGGGACCGATGCCGCCCGCGCGCAGCAACAGCGGCGAAGGTGCCGCAGGATCCAGCGGGTAAGGGTTGCGGTGGTAATACGGGAAGTCGGTGAGCATCAGTTGCGCCGGTGTGGGCACAAAGCGTTCGGGGTGCTCCAGTGCGGGGTTGGGCAGGTAGGTAAGGTCGAGCGAGCCGGCGGCGATGTTGCGGGCATCTTCCAGATTCACCACGTCCACGTCGCGCTCGTAAGGAAAATGCACGAGGTACTTCTTTCCGAAGGGCAGTATAAATACAGCTTCGCCCTTGCCGTCGGTGCGGCCTTTGTACACCGTTCGCGTGCCGATCTCGTCGAGGAAGAGCAGTCCGTTGTTCCAGGTTTTGCCATCGCGGCGCACCCTGATGCGGTACACGGCCCGCGAGTGCTTGTCTTCCACGGGTAGGCGGATCTGCTGCAGCACCGTGTCGTTGCGGCGCGTTTCGGTCATGTCGTACTGGTCGTAAACAACGGTCTGCGAAAGCGTATAACCTTCTAGTTGGTCCTGAATGATAAAGGAGGCATTGAGTTGTTCCTCCACGTCGATGTCGTAGGCTGTTTTTCCCGGCAGGTGAAAGTAGGCCATTCCCGAGGCATCGCTGAAGGCCACGTAGCGCTTACGGTTGGCGAGGCTCACGAGGCAAACGCGCTTCCCGGGAAGGCGCTGACGGGCGCTGTTCACCACTTCGATCTCGATGCGGTTGTAACCTTCAGCCACGTCTGCGGGCGCTACCTGTCCCTGCACCGCTATATCCGCGAGCCTGCTCCGGTCGAAGGTTTGCCGGCGCGTGCGCTCCTGCAGCGACGGGTTGTACGTGAGGTAGAGGCTGGTGCTGCCGTGCTGGTTGGCCCGCACGACCACCGGGTCGCTGCTTTGCACCTGGTCGTTAACCGACACCTGGTATTCGCCAGCCTTATCGAGCCGGAATTGCGCTATGCCCCGGCCGTCGGAGCTTTGCTCAAGCTGTCGGTGGGTAGCCAGTTCCAGCAGCTGCACCCGGGCATCGGGGAGGGGTTGCTGGCGATCGTCCACTACGGTCACTTCCACGTCCATGCTGGTCTGCGCGGAGGCGTTTCCGGCCTGCAGTAGCAGGAGTACCAGGAGCAGCACCGCGGCTGGGCGGGCGAAAGGCTTGAGGTGCATCATGGGCGAAAATTCCGGCGCCGGCCGCTGCCCGCGAATACTCACTATTGAGTATTCTGGCAGGAACCGACGTTTGCAACCCTTTTTTTAACGTTTCGATGACCACCGGCTAGCTTTGTAGGATGAGCCTCCAGCTATTCATGATCCTCCTTGGCTGCCGCCCGGAGGGGCGCCATACCGAGCAGCACGACATCTTCTTCACGATCGCCGAAAGCCTCGCCGACGCACGGCCTGCCATCCGCAACTTCTGGCCCGACGGGGGAACGCTTCACATCGATGCCTGGCGATCCGTGCGCCAGGTGGGCGATTACAGGGTGCAGGTGGTTGACCGCGCCGATGCCGTGCCGGGTGAATTGCGGGTTTTTTTTGTAAACCTCGGCGGCTACAAGCCGGGAGAATTCGAGGAGTTTCATTACAAGATGGTCGTAGCGGCCCGCGACAAGTCCGGCGCTATCGCTGCCGCACGGCGCAGCGCGTTTTACAAGCACACGGGTTTCAAGGGTGCCGAATCGCACATCGACGACAAGTACGGCATCGATGTAGACGACATTGCCGACGTTTTGGACATTCTTCCCGTAGAAATACGGGAGCGCTACGCCTTACGGCTGGAGCCTGCCGCCGGCCCGGAAGATGAGCTGCACCTCGGATACCTGAAGTGGAGCCGCATAGGTCAGGCCAGGTAAAATGCCGCTACCTCGTTGCTGGTAACAAAAAAGGCAGCCCTGACGGGCTGCCTATATTTTTCGGATCGGAAAGGCTAGGCTACTGCCAGCTCCTGCGTCTCTGCAACCTTCGGTTTTTCACCAAGTTTGCGGATGGTGCGCATGTGCGAGGAAAGCGCCTTGCCCACCGTGGGAAAGCTGTAGTAGGGGAGGCCGTGGAGGGCACATTGCTCCTGTACGATCTTGCTCAGGGCCGGGTAATGAACATGGCTCACGCGGGGAAACAGGTGGTGCTCCACCTGGTAGTTGAGGCCGCCCACGTACCAGTTGATAAGCTTGTTGCGCGGGGCAAAATTGGCGGTGGTGCGAACCTGGTGGGCTGCCCATTCGCTTTCAAGCACGCGCTCGTCGAGACCAACGGCTTCGAACTCCGGTCCTTCCACGGCATGCGCCAGCTGAAAGGTGTAAGAGAGAACGATGCCCGCAGTGACGCACATCGCGCTGAAGCCGGCCGCCCAGGCGCCAAAGCCCAGCAGGTAGATCGGCAGTGCCACGTAGAAGAACCCGTAGAGGGTCTTGCTAAGCCAGAACAAGACGTGTTCCTTTGTGTTCATCGGCTGCAGCGGCGTAGTATGAATGCGCTTCTTGAAATACTTATCGAAGTCGCGCAGGCCGATCCACACAAAGAGTGTGAGCGCATAGGCCAGCGGCAGGTAGCGATGCTGGTAGCGGTGGATTGGCAGCCACTCCTGTGTGGGGCTTTGCCGGAGGAGGCGGCTTTGCGCGATATCATCGTCCAGACCTTCAATGTTCGTGTAGGTATGGTGAAGGATATTGTGCTTTTGCTTCCAGAAAAAGGCATTACCGCCGATACAATTGAGCGACAGGCCCAGTACTTCGTTGACCCACTTGCGGCTCGAATAGGAGCCGTGGCAGGCGTCGTGCATAATGTTGAAGCCGATACTTGAAATCACCAGTCCCATGATGGAACAAAGCAAAAGTCCCAGCCATATCGGCGGATTGCCGAACAGCAGGAACGAGTAAATGCCCGCGGCTGCGGGCAGGAGTACCAGTGCTTTGGAATAAAGTTTCCAGTTGCCGGTCTTACGGATGCCGTTTTGCTGAAAGTACTTTTCTGTTTCCCGCTTCAGGGATTGGTAAAAAGCGGTATTCCGCGTGTCGAATTTGACTTTCGCCATAGTGAGCTTGTTTTCGGGGTAGGAAGGGGGAGGGACAGCTTCCTGATGAACACCTTCGTGCAAATATCAGGTCTCTGGCAATTCGATCATCACGCTTTGCGCACATTCATGGCCATCAGCCCACGGTCGCCCATGCGCTTCAGGTAAGTGACCTTGTCGGTTTCGGTAATCGGGAAGTTGCACTGGTCCTTGTGAACGAAGATGCGTTCGCCGGTGGTGCCGTCCTGGATAAATCCGAATCCTTTCGATTTGCTGAAATATTGCACCGTGCCCTGGTGCATCTGGTTGTCGGGAATGTAGGCCTCCGCCTTGGGAACGGCGTCAGGAACCTCTTCCAGCTTGTACACTTTCTTATTCTTGATATCGAGCGGCGTCGTACTCAGGTTGCCATTCTCGTCAAGGTAGGCGATCATGTCGTCGAAGGATTTGGGTCCATGCTCTTTCCGGGCAGCCATGCGCTCCTTCTTTTCTTGCCTTTGTTTCCGCTTGCGGTTTTCGATTTCTTTCTTGCTGAATGTTTCTTTTGATCTGGCCATGCAAATTTTTGCTTTTTAAAAATAATTCCCGTCGGAGCCGGATGCATCCGGTCAGCCGTCGGGTTTACGGTTGAGCTTGAGAAAGTAAAGGCCTCCAACGGAGGCCCTTACACTATATTACCAGCGGTTGCCGCGGCCGCCGTTGTCGCTGCGGGCGGGGCGGTCTTCCTTCGGGCGGGCTTCCATCACGCGGATGGTACGGCCGTCAACGGAAGCGCCGTCGAGTTCGGTGATCGCTTTTTTGGCAGACTCATCGTCGCTCATTTCCACGAAGCCGAAGCCTTTCGACTTGCCCGTGAATTTGTCCATGATTACTTTAGACGAAGTTACCTCGCCATAGGGGGTAAAAAACTCTCTCAGATCGCCATCCTGAATGCTGAAGCTTAAGTTCGAAACGTAAATGTTCATACTTTTTATTTGTATGCTGATTAAAATGCTCTGAGAAAGGCAAGGAGTAAAAGAGTAACTAAGATGCGTAAGGCAGGTAAGTGCGCGATGCAGGATAATTAGCTGGTACTGAATGCGAGGCTCAATGCTTGACTTGGTGAAGATACGCTTTAAGCCGGACATTTGCGCCAACTATTTGCTAAGGTTGAGCCCGCAGCAGGGCCGTAGCGGAATAATCCCGCACGGCGCCTGATTTAAGACTACCTTTAGGGCCTGCTGCCGGTTTCCAATTGCCGCACAACGCCTCTTCTCCGCACTTCGGTTTGCGCCCCACGGCATTCATCCTGCGCCAGATCCTTTCACTTTTCCCCCTTGAACAAATTATGAGACTTGTTATCTATCATCTCGATGCCGTTGTAGACCAGGAAGCGCTGGCGGCCCATTTTACTTCGTACGGACCGGTAGCTTCAGCCGAGATCGCGCAGGACGCCTTTACGGGCCTTTCCCGGGGCTTCGGCTACGTGGAGCTGGGCGATGCCGAAGGTCAGCGCGCCATCGAAGCACTCAACGGTTCCACCTGGCACGGCCACAGCATCGTGGTGGAGGAAGCGCCCGAAGTGCGGGTACAGAAAGGCTCTTATAAGGTCGGCAACGGCGCTGTGTGGACACCCCGCACCCGCCGCCGCTAGGAGCGGTCACCGGCGATCCAATCCGCGACCCCGCCGGGCACCGATGGAGACAAAGCTCTGTTAAGGCTTTACGGCCGAAGCCGCGCGCAAGCACGGCATCACTATCTTTGAACTATTTTTTTATGAAGACCTCCTATAACTACGAAATTGTTTGGCAAAAGTACCTGCCGGTGATCCGCATCGTTATGAAGCGCGCTCTGACGGGCAGCCAGGTGCTGAAACTGAACGCCAACGATTTCGAACGCATCGGCCTCACCCGCAAATCGGGCTATAAGTTCGACATCCGTATCTGCAACGGCAAAACCACCGAAGTGATCATTGACCACCCCCTGGCCTCGAGCCTGGCGCAGGTGCTGCTCAACGACAGCGCTGTCGGCACCCTCATTTCTGACCGTGAGTTCGAGCTCAGCCTCAGCAGCCGCTACGAGTTGACCATCTGCCAGACCAGCGACGAGACGGTACCCCGCTCCGACGACCAATCGTAACACCCGATACGGCAAGAGCTGCACCGCAGCAGGAACAACCGCACCTGCGATGCGCCGGTTCCGCAGAGGTACCGCTCCTGCTGCACTTATTTTTTGACGCCCGGGATCAGCGGGCTACCAGCACCGCGATCCCCATAGGCGCCACTTGAACGTTCCGCACGCTTTTCCCAGTAAAGGCGTCGCGGAACGTTCGCTTTTTAAGGCGTCCGTGGGCGAATTCGAGCGCCCGGCTGCCCCGGTTGATGACCACAATCACCTCTTCCTTACCCAGCACGCGGCTGAAGGCATAGGCCCGGTCGGTATCGTTGGCGCTGAGGGTCTCATAGCTGCCGGTGCGGATAGACGGGTATTTCTTGCGCAGGGCGATGAACTTCTGGTACCAGCCGAACAACTCGGGATCGAAGGCAACGCTGTCGGCTTCGTGCTTCGACTGGTCGGGGTTGGCCGTCTCGGGATCGTATTTGAACTCGCGCCACAGCATCGGCTTGCGGCAGTCGGGATCGTTCGAACCCCAGAGGCCGGCTTCGTCCCCGTAATAGATCATCGGCGCGCCGAGGTACAGCAGTTGGAAGGCAGCGATCAGGCGTTGCTTTTTGCGCTGCTCCGCCGTCGGCTTGCGGGCATTATAGTTTGCATTGTTGCTTTTCTGGCTCCAGTTGAAATAGGGGCCCCAGTCGCCGAAGCGCTTGCCATCGGGGTTGGCCACGGCGCTGGCAATACGCGTGGCATCGTGGCTGTTCATCAGGTTTTGCATGTTGAGGGCCACAGCACTCCCGAAGGCCTCCCGGAGGTCCTTCAGCCGCTTGTCGAAAGCCGTTGCCGTAATGCCGAGGCTGTCCTGCACAAAGAAGTCGTGTACAATGAAGGCGAAGTTGTAGTTCATGGTGGCGTCGAACTCATCGCCCATGAGATAGGGACGGGTCTTTTCGATCGGGTCTACGAGCTCGGCGGTCATGTAAGCCTGCGGGTTGATGGAGCGCACGTGGCGGCGCCAGTCTTTCCAGAAGGCATGGCTCACGTCGTAGGCTACGTCGAGGCGCCAGCCGTCGATGCCGTGGGCGATGCCTTTATTCATCGGGTTCATCCAGCGACGTGTGGCGTTGAAGATATACTGCTTCGGACCGGCCACAATGCCGCCGCTGTCTTCGCGGAATTCGGGCAGGGTGCGCACGCCGAACCAGCCTTTGTAGCGGAAGGGCGTTCCCTTGGCACTGTCGCGCCAGCTTTGCACGATGAACCAGTCTTTGTACGGCGAGGCCTCCTGGTTTTTCTCCAGGTCCTGGAACGCAAAATTGCGGATGCCCACGTGATTGAACACACCGTCGAAGATGATCCGCATTCCGCGACGGTGCACCTCGTCGATCAATTTGAGCGCCAGCTTGTCGGCGGCCGTCCAGGCCCAGGTAGCCGTGTCGAGCGGGTTTTCTGCGGCAATGAGGCGCTTGTCGCCTTCGGGGTCGGGGCCAAAGGTGGGATCGATGTGGTGGTACATCAGCGCATCGTATTTATGCGACGAAGGCGACCAGAACAACGGGGTGGTATAAATGGCTTCCACGCCGAGCGCCTTCAGGTAGTCGAGCTTGTCGATCATGCCCTGGATGTCGCCCCCGTAGCGGCGGCGCTGCAGGTTGAACCAGATGTTCTTGCCATTGGCCACTTCGTAGGGCTGCAGTTGGTACCAGTCGCTCGTCCAGGGATGCGTTTGGAAGGCCGACGAATCATCGAAGGGATACGCGCCGCTGAGGTCGCTCTTTTTCGGGTCGTTCGACGCGTCGCCGTTGCGGAAGCGCTCCGGGAAGATCTGGTACCAGACGATGCCCTTGCTCCAGTCGGGTGTGTGGTCGGTTTGGGCGCCGGAAGTAATGCCGGTGCCGGAAAGGATCAGGAGCGTAAGCGCGCGGGCAAATAAGGAAAGTCGGGTCATAGGGGTTTCGTTGTGGCGCCGGGGTGAGAAGACCGGCGAACGTAAAAGTACGGGGGAAGCGGCAGTGCTGTGCGGCAGCCTGCTGTTTGTGCGCCGGTAGCCGTCGCCCGCAGTTTTTTTGGAGGCGGCTGCGGATTTTTTTCGCAACTTGGATGTTCCATGAAAAGAGTCCTGCTGCACGCATTGTTCTGGCTGCTCTATTTTTTTCAAAACGTGCTTTTGATCTTTTTCGTCAATGGTACCCGCCTGGCGCAAACACCCGGGGCGGACGGCTTGCTGGCGATGGCCAACTGCGCTGTGCTGCTGTTGCCAAAAATGCTGTTTACCTACTGGGTGTTCCGGTTCGGGCTGGGCAGTACCGAAAAATCGATCGGGCAGGGGCGCCGCATTCTGCATACGGTGCTGGCCCTGCTGCTGTCGCTGGTGCTGTACCGGTCGCTGGTGGTGTACGTCATCGATCCGTATATTTACCATTGGCGCAGCGGCCAGCCCCTGTGGTACGCGCTCGGTTTCCTGGTGGCACTGATGGACATCGGCTTTGTCGGTGGCGCGGCCCTGGCCATCCGGTTGTTCCGTCAGCAGCGCGCCGCGGGCCTCCGCGAATCTGCGCTTCTGCAGGCGCAGCTGGAGTCGGAGCTGCGCTTCCTGCGCAACCAGACCAACCCGCATTTCCTGTTCAACACATTGAATAATATATATGCCCTGGCGCGGAAAAACTCCGACGCGGTGCCCGAGGTGATCCTACGCCTGTCGAAGCTGCTGCGCTTTATGCTGTACGAAAGCGCGAAGCCGCGGATCAGTATCGCCGAAGAAGTGCGCCTGCTCGACGATTATATCGAGCTCGAAAAGATCCGCTACGACAGCCGCCTGACCGTGAACTTTTACCGCGAGATCGACAACGATGCACAGCCCGTGCTGCCGCTGCTGCTGCTGCCTTTCGTAGAAAACGCCTTTAAGCATGGGCCCGCCGACAGTCACCACGACTCCTACATACACATCGACCTGTTGCTGCAGGCCGGGCGCCTTACCTTCGTAATTGAAAACAGCACCGAGAGCGCCGCGCCGGGTGGAGCAGGGGAGGGCATCGGATTGAAAAACGTGCGCCGGCAGCTCGAATTGACCTATCCCGGCTACGCGCTGACCCTGGAACACAGCGACCGGATGTTTAGTGCTACTTTGACTGTTAACCTGCAATATGAAAACGATCCGTTGCCTGCTGCTGGAAGATGAGCCGCTTGCGGCCGAGGTGCTGGCGGAATACATCGGCCAGGTACCTTTTCTTGACCTGCGGGCCGTTTGCCCCGACGCGCTCTTCGCCCTCGACGTGCTGCAACGTGAACCCATCGACCTGATCTTTTTAGATATACACCTGCCCAAGATGAAGGGGCTGGATTTCATCCGCACGCTCGCCCATCCGCCAAGGGTGATCGTGGTTTCGGCGTATAGTGATTACGCGCTCCAGGGTTATGAACTCAACGTGGTGGATTACCTGCTGAAGCCGGTGGAATGGAGCCGGTTTCTCATGGCCGTGAACAAGCTGCAGGCGGCGCCGGGAAAGCCCTTCGAGGCTATCCCGGTCACAAGAGCCGATGTGCGGCCGCACCTGTTTTTCAACGTCAACAAGCGGCGCGTGAAGGTCTGCCTCGACGAGATCCTGTACATCGAAAGCCTGCGCGAATACATCCGTATCAGCACGCACAACCGGTCCATCCTGACCAAGTACCCGCTCAGCGAGATCGAGGAATTGCTGCAGCAGAACCACTTCCTTCGGATCCATCGCTCGTTCATCGTGGCGCAGGACAAGATCGATACGTTTTCAGCCACCGACGTGGAAGTAGGCGGCAAGCAGTTGCCCATTGGCCGCAATTACAAGGAAGCGGTGCTGGCCGCGCTCGACGCGCAGCGCTGAACTGCAGGCGCAGGGTGTTTTCCGTGCGCCGAAAAGTGTTGTTGGTGGAAAATGATCGCTGCGGTCAGGGATAGCCGCTAGATTCGCAGGATGCCTGCGCTGTGCCGCCGGCGCTCGAAAAAAAGATCTGTATGAACCGCATCCTGTTTTTGATTTTTCTCCTGTCAATGGGCTTGCACGGTGCCGCCCAGGAACCCGAAGCCAGCGCACCCAAGGAACGTCCCTTTGTGCTGGGAAAGATCGAGGAGCTACCGTCGAAGGAACTCGGTGAAGTACGTATCCTGAACGTCTACCTGCCGGAAGGATACAGGGCCAACGATACGGCACGCTACCCCGTAGTCTACCTGCTGGATGGTTCGGCCGATGAGGACTTCATTCATATTGCCGGACTCTACCAGTTCAACAGCTTTCCCTGGGTGGACCGCGTGCCCAAATCGATCGTGGTGGGCATCGCCACGGTAGACCGCCGCCGCGATTTCACCTATCCCACCCGCAACGAAAAAGACCGCACGCGTTACCCGACCACGGGGAAGTCGGCGCGTTTTATTTCTTTCCTGGAAAAAGAATTGCAACCCTTCGTGGAAACGCATTACCGCTGTACGGGCACACGCACGCTGATCGGTCAGTCGCTCGGCGGCCTGCTGGCCACGGAAGTGCTGCTGACGAAGCCGGAACTGTTTACGCATTATATCATTGTCAGCCCCAGCCTTTGGTGGGACAACGGTTCCTTGCTGGAACGTAAGCCCGACCTGCTCCGGGAGGGCTTCAGCCATCCGCTCGAGGTGTACGTAGGGGTGGGCAAGGAAGGCGTGGTGCCGGGCGATATTCCGCGGGTGATGGAAGTGGATGCGAACCTGCTCGCCGACAAATTGCGTGCTTCGAAAAGCCGGCTGGTGCATGTGGAGTTCGACTACCTGCCCGATGAAGACCACGGAACGATTCTGCACCAGGCCGTGGCAAATGCCTTGCGCCTTTTTAAGCTTCACAGCACCACAAACCATTGACATGAACCGCATCCGCAGTCTGGATATCGTTCGCGGCCTGGTGATGATCATCATGGCACTCGATCACACGCGCGACCTGCTCCACGTGTCGTCCATCACACAGCAGCCCACCGACCTCGCCACGACCACGCCGGCCTTGTTTTTCACGCGCTGGATCACGCACCTGTGCGCGCCGACCTTCGTGTTCCTGTCGGGCGCTTCGGCCTTCCTGTCACTGCAGCGCCGCGGCGACCGCGCTGCTGCGCGCCGTTTCCTGTTCACCCGGGGCCTCTCGCTCATCCTCCTGGAGTTCACGCTGGTCAACTTCGGCATCTGGTTCGATATCCGGTTCGGGGTGCTGCTCTTTGATGTGATCGCCACCATCGGCACCGGTTTCATCGTATTGGGATTGCTGCTAAACGCTTCGGTCCGGACCATCGCCATCATCGGACTCTCGATCATTTTCTTGCACGATGCGGCGCTGATGCTGCCCATCGCCGAGGGCGCCCCTTTGAAAAAGATCCTGATGCCGCTGTTCGGCCCGGCCGCCTATTCGTTCGGCGCCGGACGGACGTTTGTGATGGGATACCCGCCCATTCCCTGGCTGGGCATTCTGCTGACGGGCTTCGCCGCCGGCCGATTGTTTTTACGTAGCGAAACGGACCGGAAGCGCTTGTTTGTCCGGATCGGCCTGGCGTCGCTGGCCTTGTTCTTTTTGCTGCGCGGGTTGAATGTATATGGCGACACGGTTCCCTGGGAGGAGCAGAAAAATACGGTCTTCACGATCCTTTCTTTCCTGAACGTTTCCAAATACCCGCCGTCCCTTTCGTTCACCCTGGCGATGCTGGGCATCATGTTCCTGCTGCTGGCTGCTACCGAAGGCGCCCGCGGGAAAGGAGCTGCCATCGCCATCGTATACGGCCGCGTGCCGCTCTTTTATTTCATCGTGCATTGGTACCTCATTCACCCGATCCTGTTCGTGATCATCGCTCTGCAGGGCTACCGCCCGGTCGACTACCGCTTCGGCTTCAATTTCGGACGACCGGAGGGGCCGAGCGGTGTCAGCCTTGGTTGGATCTATGTGCTGTGGATCGTTGTGGTGATCGCGCTGTGGCCGCTCTGCCGCTGGTATGACCGTTATAAGACCGCTCACCCGGAAAAAGGATGGGTGCGGTACCTGTAGATTGCAATAAGCCGGTCAAAGGGGACATTCCTCGAAATCCCGCTACCGGCAAGGAATATCGATAAAACGAAAAAGGCAACCCGTTGCCGGATTGCCTTTTTCTAAATTCTGTGCCCAAGACTGGATTCGTATCCATTTGAGCCTCAATTTGTTGTAAGCCACTTGTGTCTTTTAAGTGACATATGCCAAATAAGCTAATACGTAGTGTGCTGGTATTGTTCTTTTTGCACGCTTTTTCCCTGTCAAAACGAAGATAAGGTGACACACGAATTCACCAAAATAATTTTTTCGAAAACAGAAATGAATCTGGTTTGAATACAGTGGACGAATAGGTAATAATTGGAATATGATTGCCAAGAACTTGAGATCCTTCTATTTAATAGATCAACCGCGACTTCAGTTTATTTCATTCCTGATCGAGAGATATCGGTATGCGCTTAATTTAGGATCTTAGTGATCAATATTCAAAATGCAATTAAGCATCATCATCCCTGTTTTCAGTGAAGCCATTATAATAGCCAGGCTCCTTCCCCATTGGTGAAATATGGAGGTAATACCTGCAAGATCTTTGTGTGCGACGGAGCCAGTAGTGATGACACTGCAGCCATTGCTACACAAGAAGGGGCCATTGTGCTGGCCTGTCCGGAAAAAGGGGAGGGCAGCTCAAATGAACTGGGGAGCCAAGCATGCCAAAGGCGATGTCCTTTATTTTGTACATGCCGATACTATTCCGCCGGCCAATTTTCGGGACTATATACATGCAGCTATTACTGAAGGCTATGACATGGGTCGCTACCGAACGCGTTTTGAATCCGACAAATGGCTGCTTCCTTTCAATGAATGGTTTACCCGGTTTGACCTTTTCATTTGTATGGGAGCGATCAGACACTGTTCATCAGGCGGGACCTGTTCGAAGAGCTGGGCGGATTTCGGACCGAGATGAAGATCATGGAGGAGTACGAGTTCTGCGTACGGGCGCGGGCGAATGCCCGATATAATATCATGAAAGTTGACGCGTTGGTTTCCGCGCGTAAATACGAAAAGAACAGTTGGCTACCGGTGCAACGGGCGAATTACTCGGTAATCCAGCTCTACAAAAAAAGGAGCGTCGCAAGAGGAAGTGTTCGCCAAATACCGCCGGCGACTTAACTGGTAGTTATCCAAAGGATAATGAACTAATTGTCAAGCTGGAGCGTATATTCAGGAAGAATTCTTAACCATGCCCGACTATATCTCCGGTATTCAGCAGATCGGCATCGGAGTAGCCGATGCAAGGACGTGTTTAAAAGAATATGCGCGCCTCTTTGGTATGGACACACCTGTGTTCGACGATGTGGCAGAGGCGCGGTTAATGACTCGGTATACCGGTGGACAGATTTACCGCCGTCAGGCCCTGCTGTCGCTGAATCTGGAGGGTGGGGGTGGCTTTGAGATCTGGCAGTTTCAAAACCGCGAGCCGGCCCGACCGGCAGAACAACCGAAATACGGGGATCTGGGCATTTATTCTGCAAAGATCAAATGTCCCGATATCCGCAGTGCCTTTTCAGCTTTTTCTGGAAATGCAGAGATTACTACACCTTCACTCCAAACAGATCCGCGCGGTAAAGAATTCTTTTTCGTCCGCGATCGGCATGGTAACGCCTTTGGGATCATTGGTGGGATAACTGGTTCCAACAAAAAGCTCGCTGCACGGACGGCATAACCGGCGCAGTAATTGGTGTGTCCAACATGGATCGGGCGATTCCCTCGTACAAGATGCTACTCAATGTGGATGCCCCGGTTTACGATCGCGAGATTATAGAGGAGTCGGGTTTGGATGGTAATACGGCGCGGGTTCACTAGTTCAACAACTTTCGATGAAATACAGTCGGTAATTAAGAGGTTGATTGACTCTTCATAATCAAATCCTGTTATCAATTGCATACGCAGATATTCTATAATCTATTCACTATTTAACGAATGTCCAAAAAAATCACGAGTTGTCCAGGTAGGCAGCCACCATTGGCTTCTCAATTATTGACTTGATAGAAAATGACGATGTATCAACTTCGAGGTGCCCACCAACGAAATTTTGCTGTAAAACAATTTAGTGTACGACTAATTCCAAACCATCGAAGACCTCCCATAGCAGATAGGTCTTATCGGGCACTGCGTCGTTTACTTTCACTATTTATAAAGGATCAGAACAGTCTAATGTTCTATCGCAGATTATTATATCCCACTTATGGGATCTTTACCTTACGAAACTATTAAGATTAGTCAAGAATGATTAAATTTATTTGTTGGAAAAAATTCAGTCCATTTCTTTACTAATTAATCGTGAGAAGAATAAGCACGTCATTCTTGTTTCTCTTCGTTCAAACGTCATTAATCTTTGCACAAACTCCGAAGGTCACAGTCCCAATGGGGCACACAGTATATGTTTGGGACGCTGAATTCTCTCCGGACGGGAAAAAGATCGTCACTTGCTCTTCGGATAAAACAGCAAAAATATGGGATACAGAGACTGGCTTGTTTCTGGCGGATTTGAAGGGCCATTCCGATCGGGTTTTATCGGCTCGGTTTTCCTCGGACGGTAAAATCATTCTTACTACGAGTGAAAGCGGGACTATGCAAATCTGGAGTGGCAGAACAGGCTTGCCACTTACAACATTGCATACCAGAAGCAGATATGCTGATATTTCTTCTGACAGTAAAAAGGTTTTGACTATAATAAATCAGCAACAATCCGTTGGTATATGGAATGCTAATTCCGGCGAACACATTTTCGATACAGATTCACTACATATCCGTGGCCCCAAGTATTCATCCGCTTTTTCACCTGATGGTAAAAAGTTCATAGCAGGTACTTCAGATAGTACTCTAAAAATTTGGGATACAGAAACCAGATCGCTTTTAAAAACTTTGGCGCACAAAAGCCTTGTTTCGACCGCTATTTTTTCCCCTGATGGCACAAAGCTGATAACCTATTCTGATAAATTTGCCCGGATCTGGGATGTTGAAACGGGCGCGCTTGTGGCGCATTTTCAAACTGAATTTTTTGAAAGAGCTAAATTCTCGCCGGACAGCAAAAAGGTGCTTATTATTTCAGCTTACGATCCTCAACCTCCTTCTTTTTTATTTGGGAAAATATGGGACATCCAGACCGGTTCGTCTGTGGCGGATCTTAAAGGTCATACATCCAACGTTACCAGCGTAGAATTTTCGTCTGACGGCAAAAAGATTCTTACTTCTTCCTTTGATCACACTTCAAAGATCTGGGATGCCCAAACGGGTGTGCTTCTTAAAAATTTAGTTGGCCACACCGATCACGTCAACTCTGCCAGATTTTCCCCTAATGGTAAACTTATCGTCACTTCTTCATCTGATAATACCGCTAAAATATGGGATTCAGAAACGGGTTTACCTTTAACAGTGTTGAACGGAACTACCTTCGAGGTATGGGATCCTTTTTTTATCCACGGAGGCAAATCTATAGTCACCGCATCTCGAGATTATTTAATAAGCGTTTGGGATACTAAGACTGCCAATGTTTCAAAGGAATTTGCAGGCCCTGCGCAAAAAGATTACCCCGAATATATTTCTCCTGATGGTAAACTCATTGTCACTCAGTATACATCAATCAGGTCAGACACTTCAAATATCGAACTATGGGATGGCGAGACAGGAAAGATGGTAATAAGGCTGAAGAATCCCCCCAGGTTTGCGACAGTTAGATTTTTGCGGAATAATAAGCAGATTATACTACAAGAAAGCGAGTCCACTACAATTTGGGATTGTAAAACCGGAGAATTGTTAAAAAAATTGGGTGGTCATTTTGCTGCACTATCTCCCGACGGTAAAGAAATTGCAACAATAAAAGATTCCACAGTAAAGCTATGGGACACCGATACCTGGAAATTGATAAAAGACGTGAAAGGAATCAAACGCAGGGCAACTTCCGTGGCCTTTTCACCAGATAACAGAAAAATTGTCACCACATCGGGAGATTCAACGGCGAGAATCTGGGATGTCGAAACAGGACTTCAACGCATGGTTCTAAATGGTACGCATTCATGGAAGGGTAGCTTATTCGAATACATCGAGAGAATTGAGTTCGCGGTATTTTCTCCTGATGGCAAAAAGATTATTTTTTCCACAGCCAAGCCTTGGATAGGAGAATGGGATGCCGGAAATGGCAGCTTTTTAGGTTATTTTCTTGCAGCTAAAGGGCGTCTTTTGGAAGACGAGTATATTGACGAATTGTTTTTTTCGCCTGATCGTACGAAGATGGCCATTTTGACACTTAATGGATTTTTGAAGATACTGGAACTTGCTACTGGCACTCTTTTAGCAAAAATGGAAGGTATCAGTGGCGCAGCATTTTCCCCTACCGGCAAATCGATAGTTACCAGCTCATATGACCACACCTTAAAATTGTGGAATGCCGAAAACGGTAAACTAATATACACTTCTTTTATATTCAATCATTCTAACTACTTTACTCTTCTGCCCTCCGGCTACTACAAATGCACACCGAACGCCGCTCGACAATTGCATTATGTGACCGACAGTTTGGAGCCTATTACCTTTGAGCAGCTAGATGTCAAATATAACAGACCAGATCAAGTGCTTAAGGAAATTGGATGCACAGATACAGCATTGATCTCTGCTGCACATCATGCTTATTTGAAACGTATAGAACGCCTAAGGCTTGACACCACCACTTTTAGCAATGACTACGACCCACCGGTTACCGAAATCATGAATAGGGACAGCCTCAAAGAGACTGACAACGTGTTGAGGTTACATATCGTAGCAAGCGACAAAGTACATCCCCTAGATCGCCTAAATGTTTGGATAAATCACGTCCCTGTCTACGGTGCCAACGGAATTGGGCTAGCCAAGCAAAAATCGCAACACCTGGATACCACGGTCGACATTACGCTTTCGGCAGGCCGCAATTTGATAGAGGCCGCCGTCACAAATTCAAATGGCGCAGAAAGTTATCACAAGCCGGTCGCCTACCAGAATATGACAAGGGGGGCGGGTTATACATACTTTCTGGGCATTGCAACCGATAGATTCGCAAGTGGAGAGCATACTCTTCATTGGAGTGTCAATGACATAAGAAGCTTGGCGCTCCGGTTTAAGGAAAAGCTTGGTGCCAATTGTATCGTCGATACACTTTTCAATGACAGTGTCACTGTAGAAAAAGTCGGCAGCCGAAAGCGGTTGCTAGCGCAAGCAGGGATAAATGACAAAGTTATTTTAGCCTATTCCGGTCATGGGTTGTTTAGCAGTAGCTATGATTACTATTTGTCCGGCTATAATGTGGACTTCGATCATCCGCAATCGGGTGGAATACCTTATGAATCACTCGAAAATTTGTTGGACAGTATTCATCCTAGACAAAAGGTGCTCCTCCTCGACGCCTGTCATAGCGGCGAAGTCGACAAAGACGCTGCAGCAGCCAATATAAACTTGCCGGACGATCTGGATATCGACGAGCTAAATGCGATAGCTCAGCAAAGAGCCGATGAAGAAGAGCGAAATGCCGGAGTTGCAAATCAAGGGCTATTCGAACTAATGCAGCAAATGTTTACCGACGTGAGCAGGAGAACCGGTGCAACGATCATTTCATCTGCGGCAGCCGACCAATATGCCAGGACAGGAGATACCAATGCTGTGTTTACTGCCAGCGTTCTTGAATATCTAAATCGTGAACATTGTTCGGTATCAGGATTGACACAATATGTAAATACACGCGTTCCGGCAATGACGAAAGGCAGACAGTTGCCGACAACGAGAGAAGGAAACAATCTCATAGATTGGACGCTATGGTAAATATCAAAACATGTTTAACCCAAAACGGCTTCCCCTTAAAATAGTGGTATGTGTAACACATGCAATCCTATTGGTTGTCATCACGATCATGTTACAGTATGTCGGAAAAACAAGGTTCGATGAGATTGCATTTTTCAAGGCATTTGCTATCACGAAACACAACATTTTTCGAATCGATAATAAACCGGTTAAAGACAGTATCTGTTGTCTAGACGTTTCCAAAGATCAGGTTATGGTGGATGATACAGGTATGAATTATGGACGTGTGCCTATCACCAACCGGCAAATGCTTGCGAAGTTTTTCACGATCCTCAATCAGCACAAAGGAAAATACAAAACGGTTCTGTGTGATATTGCTTTCACGATACCATCGCCGGATGACACTTCGTTGAAAGCCCCGTTTGAACAGGCAGGTAATGTATTTACATTTCTATCTATACACAATGGAAAGCCGGATAAGCCACTATTCAGCGGCCGATATGGAGCAGCCGACTATACAGTAAATGGCGGTGACTTTGTCAAATATCCTTTATTTTACAACGATACCTTACGCAGCTTGCCTCTTGTTATGATGGATACGGCGGATGACAAATTCTACCACGACCATCTACTTACCTATGAGAAAAACCAAATAGCTTTTAATACTTTTATTCCAGAATTTTATTACCGTAACCAAGATCTTCACACCATTAATAAAGGGGACAAATACGCGAACCTTTTTTACATGGGGGAAGTAATAGACCGGCCTGACTTTTTCGAAAACTGTGTGAAGGACAAGTACGTTCTAGTAGGTGATTTCGATAACGACAAGCATCCTACTTATCTTGGTGAAATATCAGGTACCCTTATTCTCTTCGATGCGTACCTAACCTTGCGGACCCATAATCTTGCGATCTCTTACATATGGCTCGCGCTGCTATTTTTGATCTATACCATTATAAGCTATTTCTTATTTTATGCGCCTGAAAAAGGTGTGGTCAAAATAGCCGAAAAGGTCAAAATATCATTTATTAAAGAATTTCTGACCAAGTATATTTCCTATTTAGGGTTGTTGATCGGAATAAATCTTGTTTCGTTTTACTTTTTTGGAATCTTTATTAGTCTCTTCTACCTTGCTACTTATCTTACGTTTGTTCGAACGATAATAAAAAAGATCATAGTCTATAAACGCGACAAAAGCTTTATTGCAATCTTTAGCGAATAAAATGAAATACATCACTATCATGACCATGTATGTATTGCTATTGGTCAATCAAATATTTGCCCAGGATTATCAAGTTACAAAGGTGAATGGGAAAGTGTACAATGGTAATAAGATGCTGGTCAAAGATGATTGGATAAACGGGGTGGATAAACTTACAGCCAATTCAGTTAGCGCGGCAATCCGATTGGTAAGCACGAAATACGGAGTCGTTGTTATGAGCTTTGTAAATGGAAAAAAAACGATTAACCAAGGCCAAATCGAAAAATCCGAAATCTACGAGCTTGTAGTCCAGGATTATGTTGACAATTTTATACGCCATAAGCAAACAGGTGTAATGGGAGCGCCTGGCGAATTTGATTGGTATACTTATTTCTACGAGTATTCGGATTCGCTTCCGCATCGCATGCTTGTTGTCGAAGGTGAAAAAATACCTTTTCAGAGTCGTGTTTTTCCGAAAACATCCCGGCCGTTTAAGATTTTCATGAACATATCAACCAAGTCCGATTCCGCTTCTTATGAATTGCCTATTGAGCAAGATTCGATTTGTTTCCCACGTATTGCTTTTTCAGGTGACAACGTGTTAGATATGCAAATTGATCTTGCTTTTACGGACAAACATGGCCTGAGCAAAACAACTAGGGTAACCAGGCAGCCGATTGAGGTTTATTATCTCACCAGACCTCAGCTAAACAGTTTGATCTTTTTGTTCAGTGACAATGCTGATATGGGTTACAAGACCAGCTTGGACGCCAAAAGCGATCTTTACTTTTACCTTGATTTCAACTTCACAAAGTTCTACCATCCATTAGTTGAGACTCAGGTGAATAGCGTTTTTAAATAAACAGTACTATTTACAGTTCAAAAGTCGTCATGTCTTGACTTTTTTGGCATTCGCGATACCATAAAGTTGGTCCTCCTTGCGAACGATATTCCTTGCCCTTTGTTCACCAAATGATTCATCCTCCTTTGAGTTTGTTATTTATACTAGATCAACTAACTTTTTGAATTATTTCACTGCAGCGAATGAAGAAACTTTCGAAAATTAACGCTTCAAGTTCAGGAAACAGCGGTCTTGCCCATTCAAAGGGCAATGGCTCTGAGCCGCATGGAATGGCTGCCGGACTAAAACAGGTTTTCTTAAATTTTGCAGGCTTGGCTGCGGGACTTTACTGGCTGTGCCTGTAAGACTTTAACGGCGCCAAGGTAGGACAGTTGCTGTTTGTATGTCATTAACAAAAGACTGGATCTCGGGACTGTATTAGTAACTGTTTAAAAATCAGATTTTTGCGATATCCGTGAGTCAAATTTGTGCCTTTACGTGAAATCAACAGTCGGAATGCCTTGTAATACTTGTTTTAGGTCATCATAACATGGAACAGAAACCATGATGTGGCGTTGTTGCATATATATTTCTTTGCATATGATGGATGTTTTCTCTTTGAGTCGCAAAAACCAGGAGTAATCTGTGTCAGTCCGCGTTGACAATTAACACAATAGCATTAATTTGCGTATAAGCAGCTAATTTTCGTCCGTCATTATAGTTTACTGGTCAATCAGTTTTGATTGGGCGGTGTCTGGGCGATTTATTCAGTTTATACTAAACTAATTGTAACAAGAGTGGAATTGCTTGAAAGTATTGCTGATTTAAATGTTGAAGAATTGCAAGTGGCCGAGAATCTCTCTGTCCGAGCTTGTAATGTCCTCAAGCAAAACGGCATGTTCTTCCTTTCGCAAGTTCTTCAATATTATAAGACGAAGGGAACTTTTATCAATTTCCGAAACTGTGGGGGGAAGTCTCAGTATGAACTCGAGCAGCTCTGTGAGAAATACAAGAACTATTTAGAAGATGGTACTATCAGAAATGTAATCGCGCTAGAGAATGGAAGTACTGGCTATCGAGTTTTGAAGGTTAAAGATGCTTACTCCATTTTTCCTTTGCGAGATAAAACCCTAGATTTTCTTTCAAAAAATCGATTAGCTTTTGTCGGTCAAGTACTCGACTACTACCAGGATAACGGAACGTTTCGACGGTTGCGAAATTGGACAAAAGGAATTGAAAGTGAGCTTTCATTGTTTGTTGACAAAATAAGGAAATTTAGCACAGAGGACGAACGGAAAGAAATCGAAATCTCTGCAACGGAGGATTTGGGCATACTTACACCTATTCAACTCGGTGTTTTAGAACAATGGTTTTCAATTTGTTTTTCAAGTCTTCCTGTACGGGCGCAAAACGTAGTTTACAAGATAGTGGGAGAGGCAAACCTTACTTTACAAACGTTTTTTGAATCATTCGTAAAAACGAATATCAATATTGGGAACATTCGTAATGCGGGTGAAAAGACAATTTCAGAATTAAATAAGGCAATATCTAATTTAAAAAAACAATTCTCTGAAGTCCAGAAAAATATTTCCGCGCAGGACGAAAGCTATCAATTGTTTATAAATGCATTTGGAAAATCTAAAGGGATTGCAATACAGCAACTGTTAGAATATGAAGTTGCTTTCATTCAACAAAGGTTTCCATTGTTTGCGGTATTTACAAATCACTTTTTATCCTTTTTGCCAATTAAGGCGGAGTATCACATGATGCTTGCCTGTTTTTTGAAAAGAGATTTTGAAAATGCTCATTTGAATGATATAGCTATGGAGTTGGGTTATTCTCCCGAGCGTATTCGACAATTGAGACCCACATTGGTAGCAGAAGCGCTGAAGTTTTTCGTGTTTGAAAAATCTGTTTCAGATGTCATAATCGCGAATTCTTCCTATGTGCAATCTATTTCAGATTGTATCAACTTATCTAACATTAGAAAAAATTATTTTGAGGCTGAGATAGCTGACTTGCAAGATGCATTTATTTTTCGTGCGCTTGGCAGCGTATTTAGACATTCACATACTTTGTTTATCTACGAAAATGACCAATCTACTTTTGCGTTTCTAATAGCAAATGACGTGTTTAGCGCTTTTGAATTTGATTCTTTTGCAGAAGACATTGAGGTTAAAATTAGCGAACGGCGTAGCGAAGATGAATTCCTGAATTTCGAAGGTTACATTTACCAATTTGTCCCTGCATTTGATGCTTTGCTTTTCGAACGCATTAAGCGCGTTGCTGAAAATGTTCTCGAAATTGGATATGGGATTTCTGTCACCTACGATGGCCAAATAGTATTTCCGAAGAACTCAAATCGCAGCTTACCTGACCTAATTCATGATGTTCTGGAAAAACTGGGTAAGCCATCGCATTTGACAGAAATCATTCAATCACTTCAGGAAACATATCCTGAACGGCTTTATTCAGAAGGGTCAGTGCGCTCAAATATTTTTCGAGTTCCTGATATCATTTGCTTTGGTAAGAGTTCGACCTACGGGTTGAAAGTATGGGAAGACGAAAAGGGTATCCGCGGAGGTACGATACGTGACATTGTTGAAGAGTACTTACTACAAAATGAAGAACCTAAACACATTCTATTAATCGAAGAATATGTACAAAAGTATCGTGATACAAACGAAAAGAACATATTAACTAATATTAAGTTGGATTCAGACGACCGTTTCCTAATACTTCCAGGTGCGATCGTCGGTCTTAAATCGAAGCAGTATAATATTAAGAATCATCGGTTTAAAAAGCTTCCAAGAAATGCACCTGATATGCTTAAAAAGTATATTGGCAGAAAGAAGGTTACAGAGGAAGAGATGGAAAAAATAGCTATGAAATTGTTCAAGGTAGACGTCTATCAGTCTCGCTATTGGCTGCGTCAGCATAAAGAAAAAAATACGTTTACAGAGTTTTTAAAGTGAGAAAATGTCGAAAGTTGGATTTATAAAGGATGAGATAAAGGACCAGTACCTTATTGATGATCGCCCTTGGATCGTTGGATTTAGCGGTGGTAAAGATTCATCCACGCTGCTTCAGTTAGTCTGGTACGCACTTAAGGAATTGCCTAAAAGCAAGCTCAAAAAAGAGGTACACATCGTTGCCAACGACACGCTCGTAGAGAATCCTAAAGTTGTTGCTTGGCTCGACAGTACATTGGAAAAGATCGAAGAAGCTGCTAAGAAGGAGAAGCTTCCGTTTAAAGTCATTAAAACCACTCCGGAATTAGAAAATTCTTTTTGGGTAAATCTAATTGGTAAAGGGTACCCTGCCCCTAATAGCACTTTTCGCTGGTGTACGGAGCGATTAAAAATTACACCAACAACTAAATACATAAAAGATCAAGTTGGTAAGCACGGTGAAGTTGTTGTTTTGTTAGGAACGCGCGAAGACGAGAGTAGCTCCAGAAAAAGAAGCATCGATCGTAGACAAATTTTGAATGAACGCTTGTCGCGCCATCCTCAACTTGAACTAGCATACGTTTATAGTCCGATCAAATCGTTGGAAACCGAAGAGCTCTGGCAATATCTCCTTCAGGTTCCCTCTCCCTATAATGCTTCGAATAGAGAACTGGTCACATTGTATAAAAATGCGACAGGTGGCGAATGCCCGTTAGTCATCGATACCACCACCTCGTCTTGTGGAAATAGTCGATTTGGATGTTGGGTGTGTACGGTTGTGAAAAAGGACAAGTCCATGGAAGCCCTTGTTGATAATGGTGAGGAGTGGTTGGAGCCATTACTTGATTTGCGTGACTGGCTGTACGAAAATCGTGACAAGGAGCAGTATCGAATGCCTGTAAGGAGAAATGGTGCAGCTGGTACTGGTCCGTATAATATTGAAACACGAGAGCTTATTCTTTCGATGTTATTGAAGGCTCAAAAAGATAGCGGGGAGCGGTTAATTACTACCCAGGAGCTGAAGTCAATTCAAATCTTGTGGACAATTGACGGTTACTCTCGCAGTGTGTTTGATATATATAACCGAGTATTTGGCTCAGAAATTTTGCACACCATGAATAAACGTGACTCGATTAAAAAAAAGCACAAAGAAGAGTTGAACTCTCTCTGCGAAAGAAATCAAGTTGATCATGAAGTGTTGGAAAGACTATTGAGCGCCGAGAAAGATAAGAGACTTCTAAGGAAAAGGGCTGATATAAAGCAAATAATCAAATCCGAAATTTCAAATATCGTAAGCTGATGAAAATTGCAAAGGTTTTCCTTGAAAACTTCAAACCATATTATGGTTTGAATGAGATTGACTTTTCTACTTACGGTAAGAAAAATGTGATCTTAATAGGCGGTATCAATGGACAAGGTAAGACGTCATTTCTTGTAAGTTTAGTCTGGTGCCTATATGGGGAAAAAATTAGCGTTATTGATGAGGTCTTTCGAAAGGAGGTAAAGGGTAACTACACTCAATACTTAAATCGATCCTTGAACTGGGCGGCAAAGGAAAAAGGGAAAACTAAGTTCTCAGTCACCATGATATTCCAAGATGTTGAGTTGTCGGAAGGAATATTGGAGAACGCGAAGAAGTTGGCCACGATCGAAATAATGAGAGAATATGATATTGAAGCCGGAGAAGAAAAACTTACAATAAAAGTAGACGGGGATGATTTGGAGCTAGTGAAAGACGAAGAGGAAAAGCGCCTTTTCATAAATGACTATATTATTCCTCTTGAATCTGCGAAATTCATTTTTTTCAATGCAGAAAGAATTGCATCAATTGCTGACCTTAGTATAAGGGAGCAAGGTGGATTTCTCAATGACGCTTTAGGCAAAATTCTCGGACTATCTGTATATGAAAATTTGATAGAAGATCTTGAGAATACTAAAAGTGATCTGAAAAAGCAAAGTGCTGATAGATCTATTTTGGCTCAAATCGACGCAAATCAAAATGCAATTGAAATCAAAAACTCCAGAATACGCGATTTGGAGTCCCAACTTGAAGAACTAGAGGAGCGATTATTACAGGTTAATAAGGAAATAGCATCATACGACGAATATCTAATTAAACAAGGTGTAAAGCCAAACACTCAAAGCATTGCTGAACTGTATTCTTTAAGGGAGCAACTTGAAAGCTCGAAATCTTCGGTATCTGAGAAACTCTTTGAATTGATCGAAATAATTCCTTATGCGATATCGGCTGGTAATCTTCAAGAGTTGGTCGATCAACTCGATATAGAGGAAGAATTCCACAGCAAAAGATATGGGCAAGAGGCAATAAAGGAGCAGGCAGAAACTTTTGTAGAAGAACTATTCAATAAGGAGCCATTCCCTGACGATGATATTAAATTCAAGCAAAAAAACTTTTATGCGGAAAAGGCAGAATCTCTTTTGGAGAAACTATTGCTTGGCGGAAATGCGAAAGAAGTACAATTGGAGCTTGAGCATGGATTAAGCAGAAATGATATTGAGTCTGTCAAAAAGCTCTATCGAAATATCGTTTATAAGTCAAAAGACATTTATGAGGAGGCATTCTCTTCTTTCAATAAGATCGAAAACGAACTTAACGAAGTTAATAGAAGCATTAGGCGCATTGAAGGCGCAATGCAAGATGATATTGTAAATGAATTCCGTCAGAAAAAAGAAAAAGCTGAAAGGGAGCGTGATAAAGTTTTGGGCCTCGTTGGAGAGAAACGAGGAGAGATTGAAAATAGACTGAAGCCTGAGATTTTAAGTCTTGAGGAAAAGAATAAAAATTTACTCGATAAGGTTACAATTGTTCAAGGACTACAGGAACAAATTAATTATATAACGAAGTTATCTGCCACACTTAACGAGTTTGTCCGAAAGCAAAAGCAAGAGAAATGCGATCGGCTTGGGGATACTGTCAGCAAGGAACTTAATCTTTTAATGCATAGGAAAGACTTCATTAATAAAGTTTCGGTGACTATTCTGCCAGAAAATGCTGGTTTAGAAGTAAACCTCTATGATTGTAGGGGAGAGCGCGTCCCCCAGGACTCATTATCGGAAGGCGAGAAACAAGTTTATATCTCTGCTCTGATGAAAGCGATTCTTGAAGAGTCCGTTGTGGAATATCCTGTTTTTATCGATACGCCGTTGGGAAGACTTGACCTTGATCACCGTGATAATATGATTGAATATTATTATCCGAACCTATCGGAGCAAGTGATTGTATTAGCCCAAAATGCTGAAATTGATGGGAAAAGGGCTAAGAAGATGAAAGATCATCTTGCGAACACCTACCTGTTAAAGAATACAGGAAATAGAACAAAAATTTTGCAGGATTACTTTAACTAAGTCTATGGCATTCAAGACAACCAAAGAAAATCAGGTAACTATAAGGACCCTGACAGATAAATTCGCGTTTAAAAATGAGGCTGCAATTGCTCGTATTGCAATTAACTATACTCTACAACTTGATAAAAAGTTTGATGCAAAAGAGTTCGAAGATCTGGATTCGGATGGGAAAGAATATCGTGTAGAAACGTTAGCGGGGACTACTGTTAATCCAACAATATTCAAATCTCTATTCAGTCAACACTATGGTCGGCTTCTCAGTGAGAATGAGTTCAATCGTTTATTGAAACTCCATTTAAATTTCGGATTGAACAAGATATATTCCGATTTGACAGATAAGTCTCGTGGAAAGTTTTCTCACATTGATTATCTGATATCAATAATTAAGAACGGGCTAAATTTCGTTTCCGACAGCTCAACATACCTAGGGCCTCCAACTACCCATTCTATAAATGTAACTGAGTTTCAAGGCAAAGTCAGTTTAAATATCGGAAGGGACCAAAAAGGTAACAATGTGTTGCTTGAACTTAATAACCTGGATCATTTCGACAGTCGTCATATTGCAGTTGCCGGGATGATTGGCTCAGGCAAAACGCAGTTTGTTCTTGACCTACTGTACCAATTCCGGAATCAGTCAGCAAACGCATTGAATTTTATATATATAGATTACAAGGGTGAGGGGCACTCGGATCGATTGCAGAAGTTTTTATCAGCTGCAGCATGCGAATATGTAGATATATCTGCCGGAGCGTTCGATTTCAACCCGTTGTCATATATCAGTATGAGCAACGAACGAACTCGGAACTTTAATATTCGCTCTTTTGTTGACGCGGTGGCCGCAATCGACGCCAACATCACTATCAAGCGTAAGAATATTTTGACTTCCGTTATTTCAAAATGTTTTGATAGCGCAAAAGATGGACTCCACCCGACTTTGTTTGACGTATTCGAAGAGCTTAAAGCTTATTACGAGGAACGTGAAATGGATCCCGATACGCTTTTCGCCGTTGTCGAACAGCTTTCTATTGATGTTTTCAAGCCAAAGGTAGTATCCGGAGCAAAAAAGCTCTATAACAAAAGTCTTTACTTGAACCTGCCCAGTGCTGTATCCGACACCTTACGACAGCTATGCGTATTTGCAATCTTGAATTATTTAAATACTGAATTTACATCTTCGAACGATGTTGAACCTGATGAAAACCGTATTGTCCCAATTCGATATGTCATTGCTATAGATGAGGCTCATGTTTATTTGAAAAATAAGAACGCGAGCAAGGTCCTGGAAAATATGCTACGGCTTATCCGATCAAAGGGTGTTGTAGTAATTTTACTTACTCAAGGTGTTGAAGATTATAAGCAGAAGAACTTTGATTTTTCCTCTCAAATTAAAATTCCAGTTTGCTTGAATATCAGAAACAAGGATTATGGATTGATTGAGCATTTTCTTGGTACTCCAAAGACGAAATCGTCACTTGAAAAGGCAATACAAAATCTTGAGCAGGGTAAGGGCTTAATAAACATTAAAGAACCACTTCTTTTGGAACCGTCACAGTTTTGGCGAACAATAAGCAAATGAGGTAATTATTGAATTACATAAGCCTTCCTCCACTTTCATATGCCAAAAAGAACCATAAATGAAGCAATAATTGCAGCCTTAGAGTTAGAAGGTAAGCCACTACGTGTTCAGGAGATCTATAAACGAGTAAAAGAAGACGATTTGTATCGCTTTAATGCCGAGAATCCGGAACACATTGTTCGAACTCAACTAAGACGGCATAGCGAGAATCTTAGCTTTCCAACTGCGCATAAGACCAAGCATTTTCTCTTTTTAGCTGATGGGACTTATTGGATCAAGGGTAAAAAAGATATTTCTTTAAGCATACCTGCGCCATCTTCAGCTATCAAAAGTGATTCTTCATTCGACAGCCTGAAGACGCTTCATGAGCAGTATTTAGCTGTTTTCAAAAAGGCATTATTGGCTAAGCTTTTTGAACTTGACGCATTCGTGTTTGAACAGTTTTGTAAGAAGTTATTGGAAACCTACGGTTTTAGAGATGTGGTTGTGACTGCTAGGTCTAAGGATGGCGGAATTGATGGACATGGCGAGTTGAAAATAGGTTTGGCTTCGTTGCCTGTCGCTTTTGAGTGCAAACGTTACACTACTAAGCTCGTGGACCGTCGAATCGTGAACCAGTTTCGTGGTGATATACAAGGAAAGTTTCAGCAAGGAATCTTGTTTACAACATCTGATTTTAATAGGGGTGCAAAAGATGTATCTTTCCAATCAGGAGCCGTTCCGATCGTTTTGATAAATGGTTTAAGTATTGTAGAAATAATGATCGAGAAGGAATTTGGCGTAGAAAAGGAGCTGCTTCCGATTTACAGTGACGCAATCGACCTGATTTTCGAAGAAGAGTAGAGATGGCTTAAGGTTGTTGTGTATAACCAGTGGGTTGTTTTGCTATTTACCGATGACATTTTAGTTGAAATGTTTTTTGTATATGAAAAAGAAGATAGCGGACCTCGATGGCACCCCGTCAAAACGGACTTATCTTTCAATAATCTCCGACTATCATTTAAAAAGTTCATTGTGTGAATTAATAGATAATGCTATTGACAATTGGAGAAAAAGAAACCAACGTCAAAAGCTTTCGGTGTCGCTTCATCTGGACGTAGAGAGGCAGGTGATTTCAATAGTTGATAACAGTGGTGGTATAAAAGAGAGTGACTTAAAAATGGTCGTTGCTCCTGGGTATTCTACCAACACGGGGTTAGAAGAGTCAATTGGAATTTTCGGTGTGGGTTCTAAACGTTCAGTGATTGCACTTGCTGAAAAGGTTAACATCACAACTCGTTACAATAGTGATAGAACATTCCTTGTTGAAATCGATGAGCATTGGATTAAGGATGATACTACTTGGTCTTTTCCTGCATATGAGGTTGATAATATTGATCCTGGTACAACTCAAATTGAGTTATTCAAACTTAGGATCAAGCTTACTGACGAATTAGTGTCTGATGTAATTGTTCAGTTAGCAGAGATTTATGGGCTTCATTTATCAGGCAAACTTTTTGAATTGACGGTTAACGGTAAGTCGGTAAAACCGAAGTTGTTTGAAAGTTGGTCATTTCCAGCGGGCAGCGAACCCAGGAGCATCTGCACAACAATACAAATTGACAAAATCGGTCCAGTTGCGGTTGAAATTGTGGCTGGCTTAGTTCGATCTGGTGATCCATCAGGAGGAGAGTATGGTGCGTATTTTTATTGTAATAACCGCTTAATAACTAAGGCATACAAAGGAGCGGAAATTGGCTATCGGCCTTTGAAGATTGGAAATCCCCATCCTTCCGTTTCAATAGTAAGAGCTATAATAAAATTGAATGGAGCTTCACAAGCAATGCCTTGGAACTCCAGTAAAACTGAAGTAAATCCAAACCACGAGCTATTTCGAAAAGTAAAGGACATCCTAGAGCGCTTGCTTGTGTACTACTCGACGATCGCAAAAAGGGCTAGTACTGGCGGGGGCTGGGCAGAAACAGTATTTAAATATTCAGTTGGAGAGGTGCAGCGAGAAGTTGTCGATGATATTTCTATTCGTTTACACGTACCACCGGTTCCAAGGATTGTTAAACCGAAGTATGGGGACATAATAAAGCGTCAAAATAAAGGTTTAGCACATCAAAAGCCTTGGGTAGTGGGGTTATATGAAACTGTGATTGCTGTTGATGAAATCGTTAAGCTTAAATTGGACCAGAAGAATCGAATTGCGATGCTAACTCTTGACAGCATGCTAGAAATAGCTTTCAAAGAGTATTTGTTGAATGAGTCAAGCCAAGCCTACAGCGGTCCGCGATTGGAATCAATAATGAAGAATAGGTTTGACGTTCATAAAGAGGTGCAGTTAACTATGCCATTTACTCAAAGACATTGGCAAAAGATCGATTATTACTATCGGCTAAGATCTGAATTAGTGCACAAACGTGCGACTGTCACCATAACCGATGATGACTTAGCTAATTTTAGAGCACTTGTTGAATATGCACTTTCCAAGATGTTTAAGTTGAACTTCAAAGTTGCTAAGTAGATCCTTGATTTTATCGTTGTCGAATCATTCCTTAAACACTCCCTAAACCTCCCGGATAAAACGACGCTAATTAGGTGCTTTTCATAATCCTTCCTCAAATATTCCCCAACGCAGCCTTTTCTTGTGGATAACTTTTCCGCAACAAAAACCTAATATTTGCAAAATGAGAATGCTAAATTTGTTAGCAAATAGGGCATTATGCACATTTCGGGACAGGTGAACCCAAACATGGTGGTTCTGGCGAGAGAGGCGAGGGGATTGACACAACAGGATTTGGCTCAAAAGATCAATTTGCACAAGGCCAACGTGTCCCGGCTAGAAAAGGGAGATACCCCGGTGAGTCAGGAAACGCTAGCCGCTATTTCGGAGGCTACCAGCTTCCCATTGCAGTTCTTTCTCCAGGATGGATCGCCGGTGCCCGTTCATTTGTCCTATCGGAAACGCCAGCACGTCCCGGTAAAGCTGATAACCCCCATAGAAGCGCAGATCAACATCATGCGCCGCCATGTGCAGCTCCTGACCAGGGCCTTGCAAAAGCCGGTTCCGCAACTTCCAGTTCTGGAAGTTGGAGTGGAGCAGACCCCGGCTCAGGCGGCCAAAAAGCTTCGCCTTGTATTGGGGATTCGTACTCCGGTAGTGGAGAATATAGTTCGAACGCTGGAATGGCAGGGAATCGTCGTTAACAGCTTCCCCTTCGGCACGGAGCGTGTGGATAGCCGGAGCATGCTCACGGAGGACAAATACCCGGTTATTTTCCTCAATAGCAGCCTGCTTGGCGACCGACTGCGTTACTCACTTGCCTACGAGCTGGCCCAATTGGTCATGCACACCTTTACGGAGGTGCCAGCCGAGCGGGATATCAGCCGGGAGGCAAATGAGTTTGCCGCTGAATTCCTGATGCCGGCAGCCCACATCGTGAAAGACTTTGAGCGGGGAATCACGCTTCCGCTCCTGGGGGAACTGAAGCGGAAGTGGAAAGTATCGATGATTTCGCTGTTGTACCGAGCTGATGATCTTGGCTTACTCACACCCAACCAGAAACGATACCTAATCCAACAATTTAACCAACAGCGGATCCGCCGTCGGGAGCCCGAGGAACTGGATGTTCCCAAAGAGCAACCAAAACTGATGCGCCAGATGCTGGCCGAGTACATGTCCCGTACCGGCTCCGGCATCATCGAAATGAGTGCCATGCTGTCCCTTGACCCGGGAGATTATGTGGGGTATTATGGATAAGCTAGGAACCGGAAACAAACATTAAAACACGAGGGATAAGTGATGAGTACTAAGAACCAATTTGAAGTGAAGCCGTACAGCATTACCGAGCTTGCCAATCTTTATGGCGTGACCAACCGCACCATTAAGAACTGGCTGACGCCACATGCGGAGTCCATCGGCACAAAAGTCGGCAGGCTGTATACAGCCTTGCAAGTGAAAACCATTTTTGAAAAGATCGGGCTGCCTGGAAAACTGGATGAATGATGAAATGAACAACGACATACTTTCTATATCATATTACTGCTAAAACATTCTGAATAGTTCTGTTTGCATCTGCAACAGTCTGCCGCATCAAGCGGCTTTTTTATTTTCTGTAAGTCGCTACTGTACTGAGTTTCACGTGAATCTCAAATGCGAAAAAAGAGGAAATAATGTGCCCAAACTTTCAATAAACAACAACTTGTTGCAACTACTTGCAGAAACGTTTACAAAGGTGCTCAAAGTGGAAAATGGCCTTTGCCGGCCATAGTAAGTTTGTGTTGTACTCAGTAAATATACAACCACGATAAACTGACCGACAATGCAAGCTAGCACATTCAAAAAAAGACTCCCTGCCCGACTCAGCGTCATCCGCGGCACTCTGTCGCAAAACCCCGAACTGGAGCATTTGGTAAATACTGCCTGGAACTTTGCCTACTGTTCGCTTTGGAACTGCACCCAATTTTCATCGCGTGAAATGGAACTTGCCAAAGCAAGCATCTATGACTACCTGACGCTCGCCCGCGACCCGCGTCGCGCTTTCCTTTCCTTCTGCCAGCGGGTACTCCTTGCCCGCCATTATGTACTCAGCGGGGAAGGCCGCTACATCCCGCTTCCTTCGGTATGGCTCGACAAAAAAAATGAGCTGGGTTTCGCCGGCACAAAGAACTGGTTCCGAGAGATCCGTGCCATTCGCGCCTCGCTTCCGAACTACAAAGCCGAGATCAAAGCACTGGCGGAAGCGGTACTGGAATTCAGTGAGGAGCCGACGTTTCAGAACTATCAATACTGGCGCAGCTATTTCATCGACAAACAAACGCCCGGCCTGCTCAGCCTGTTCCAGGTTACGGCCATTCATTACCTGTTCAACTAACGCACGTGAAAGTAGTCAAAAGCTACTTCGACGAGCAAGGCCACCTGATCATCCGTCCCTACCGTTTGAAAGATCTGGCTGCCATTTACGATGTGTCTACCAAGACCATGAAAAAGTGGATCGACGGCCTGAAAGTCGAAGTGAAAAGAGAGAAGTGCCAATACTATTCAATTGGCCAGGTGGAATCCGTTGCGCAGCAATTAGGATTCCCGCAAAAGATCAATATCAAAAAAGCCGCATAATCCTATGGAAACAAAAACACATGAAACCTCCGGTACCAATGTTTTGCTCACTGGTTGCATCCTGCTGGCCAACCTCGATTTCACCGGCCTGTTGGACTACGCTCTGAAAGCGACGATCGGTGGTGCTATCTGGTTGGGCTACAAGATCACGGCCGACTATATCGAGCGCAAACGAAATAAGCAATCATGAGTGCCTTTGGCAAACTGGTCACCGGCGGACTCTTGGGAGCGGGTGCTATTGCCGGTTGGAAATACTTCCAGAATCTGAAAAGGGCAGGAGCGAACCTTGTGGTGGTTCCGAAAGCAATGATTCACCAGTTATCCTGGACGGGGCTGATCATCCGTGTTGACTTGCTGATGAAAAACCCGACCAAAGGCAGTTGCTCCATCAAGTTTCCCTTCGTGAAGCTGCTGTACAAGGACACGCTGATCGGATCATCCAAAGCCGTGAACCGCGAAATCAAGATTCCCGCTTTCGGAGAAGTGCTGATTGACAAGATCCTAGTGGAGATTCCGATGCTGAGTGTGTTTTCGGTGGTGTTTGCGCTGATCAAGGCGCTTTATGCAAAAGAAGCGGTTACACTGGTGACGCAAAGCATTACGACAATCGACCTGGGCCCGATCAGCGTCCCTTTTGACAACAAACTGCCCCGTCCTAAAATAAGTTGACACATCTGAGACTTATGTATGTCAACATCAGGACAGTCAAGGAAACGGAAGAGTCAGAAGGATTATACACTATCCTTCAAATTGCAGGTAGTTGCCCAGATCGAGAAAGGGGAGTTTACCTACCTGCAGGCCCAGCGTCATTACGGAATTCAAGGCAAGACAACGGTGTTGGTCTGGCTACGCAAACTGGGTACCTTACAGTGGAAAACCCGTTCGCGTATGGAAAAAGCAGAAAAGACCCCGGAGCAGCGCATCAAAGAACTGGAAGCTGCACTTCAATGGGAGCGCGACAAGAACCTGCTGCTGGAAACCACCATCGAGGTAGCGGAAAAGCAGTTCGGAATCGTGTTGCCAAAAAAGTTGCGCGCCAAGCTGCCCAAACCCTCCAAACGCAAGGACGGCTGAGCCTGAGCCGCGCCTGCAGGCTGCTTGGCATCTCACGGCAAGCCTTTTACCAGCAGCGCAGCCGCAATGAAGTGCGCGCCCTTCGGCTGGCGCCTGTACGCCACCTGGTGCAGGAAAAGCGACAGCTCATGCCCCGTCTTGGTACCCGCAAGCTTCATTACCTGCTTGCCCCCGAACTAAAGACCCGGGGCTTGAAGCTGGGGCGCGACGCCCTGTTCGACTACCTGCGGGGCGAGCACCTGTTGGTGCAACCGCGTAAGTGCTATACGAAAACGACAAACTCCAAACACTGGTTGCGCAAGCATCCCAACCGCACCGAAGGCCTGGAGCTGACGCGTCCGGAACAACTCTGGGTGGCCGACATCACTTACGTCACAACCAAGGAAAATACCGCCTACCTGTCGCTGATCACCGACGCCTACTCGCGCAAGATTGTAGGGCACTTCGTATCCGATAGCCTGGCAACAGAAGGTGTTGCCTGTGCCCTGAAAACGGCCTTGAA
>NZ_SKFH01000002.1 GCF_004343705.1 Flaviaesturariibacter aridisoli | reverse complement strand
CCTCCCGAAGGAGGCGTTTTTATTTGTTGAGCTACTAGGATTCGAACCTAGACAGACAGAACCAAAATCTGTAGTGCTACCGTTACACCATAGCTCAATCCGTAAAGAGGGTGCAAAAATAAGGGTTGTGTTTTTTGCGGCAAAAATATTTTTTAAATTTTCCGCCTAAACGCTTGATCTCCAGCTTCGGGGCGCTCAGGAGGCGGGCACCCGTCCACCGAGCTCCTCCTGCTCCTGCAGCGTACGGATCTTGGCCAGCGTGCCTTCCACCTTGTCGCACAGCGCCGTCACGAGGGCGCCGCGCTCGCAGCGGTCATAGGCTTCGCTCAGCGCCTCGGCCTCGTCGTGGATGGCCGTTACGGGCACCGACGGGTTTGCCGAGTTGATGCCCTCGCGCAGGAGGGCTTCGATCTCCTCCACGGTGCGGCCGCGCAGGTTTTTGTCCATCCGGATAATCAGCTCGTCGAAGGTGCCGGCGGCGATGGCGCCGATGGCGCGGATGTCTTCATCGCGGCGGTCGCCGGTGCCGGTGATGATGCCGATCTTCTGGGGGTAGTCGAGCTGCCCCACAAAGTCGCTGAGCAGTTGCACCCCGGCGGGGTTGTGGGCGAAGTCGGCAAGGAAGCTGCACTTGCGCAGGTGGAAGAAGTTGAGGCGCCCCGGCGTAAGCACGCTCGACGGCTCGAAGGTGCGCAGCGCATGGCGGATGTCTTCGATGCTGACGGCCTTGAACAGGTAGGTGGCCAGCACCGCCGGCAACACGTTGGCGATGTTGTGCAGCGCCTTGCCGAAGTAAGTTACCGGGATGTCTTTCACCGGCAGCACGCGCACCTTCCAGTTTTCCTTCATGATGGTCACGTAGCCGTTCTCGAAGATGCAGGCCTTGCCGCCGCGGGCGCAGTGCTCCAGCACCCGCGGGTTGTCTTCGCGCATCGAGAAGAGACCAAGGTTGCAGTCGAGGCCTTCCTTCATTTTGTATACAAGATCGTCGTCGGCGTTGAGGATGGCGTAGCCGCGGGTGCACACCGTTTCCGGTACGACCTTCTTTACACGGGCCATCTGTTCTACCGTATTAATACCACCCATGCCGAGGTGGTCTTCGGCGATATTGGTCACGATGGCCACGTCGCACTGCTGGAAGCCGAGGCCGCCGCGCAGGATGCCGCCGCGCGCGCACTCGAGCACGGCGAAGTCGACGGTCGGATCTTTCAGCACGAACTGCGCCGACACAGGCCCCGTAGTATCACCGTCCATCATCTTCTGGTTCTGGATGTAGATGCCGTCGGAGGTGGTATAACCCACTTTGCGGCCGGCGGCGCGCACGATGGCCGCGGTGATGCGTGTGGTCGTGGTCTTGCCGTTGGTGCCGGTGATGGCGATGATGGGAATACGGCCGTCTCCACCCTGCGGAAAGAGCATGTCCACCACGGGCTCGGCCACGTTGCGGGGGATGCCTTCCGATGGCTCCACGTGCATGCGGAAGCCGGGGGCGGCATTCACCTCAAGCACGGCGCCGCCGCTTTCATTGAGCGGGTCGGAGAGGTTCTCGGCCATGATGTCGATGCCGCAGATGTCAAGTCCGATGATCCGCGCGATGCGTTCGGCCATGAAGATGTTGGCCGGGTGCACTTCTTCGGTGACGTCGGTGGACGTGCCGCCGGTGCTCAGGTTGGCAGTTGGCTTCAGCAGCACCAGCTCGCCGGGTGGCGGCACCGTCTCGAGCGTATAGCCTTTGTCGTGGAGCATCTTCCACGTAAAGTCATCCACCGTGATGCGGGTGAGTACCTTTTCGTGGCCGAATCCGCGGCGCGGGTCTTTATTCGTCTCATCGATGAGTTGCTGGATCGTGCTGCTTCCGTCGCCGGTGACGGCCGCGGGCGTGCGGCGGGCGGCGCACACGAATTTGAAGTTGATCACCAGCAGTCGGAAGTCAAAGCCGGTGATGAACTTTTCGCAGATGACGGCGCGGCCGTATTTCTGCGCGTCGGCAAGTGCCTTGACGGCCACGTCCCAGGTAGTAATGTTGGTAGTGGCGCCCTTGCCGTGGTTGCCGTCGACGGGCTTCAGCACCATCGGGTAACCTACGTAGCTGATGGCCTGCATCAGGTCTTCTTCATTGCGGATGATGGTGCCTTTGGGCACGGGCACTTCGGCGGCCTCGAGGAGGTTCTTCGTGTCCTCCTTATCGCCTGCCAGGTCTACCGCGATGCTCGAAGTGGTGGAGGCGATGGTAGCGCGGATGCGCTTCTGGTGCACGCCGTAGCCAAGTTGCACCAGCGAGTGGCGGTTGAGGCGGATAAAGGGAATATTGCGCTTCGCCGCTTCCGAAACGATAGACCCGGTGGAAGGCCCGAGTCGGGTATCCTCGCGGATCTCGCGCAGTTTCTGTATGTCATTCTCCACATCGTAGGGCGTGCCGTCGGTCAGGGCTTCCGCTACGCGCACGGCCGCCTTGGCCGCATAGAGGCCGGCTTCTTCTTCCTCGTAATTGAAAATGACGTGGTACACGCCTTCCCGCTCACCGGTGCTGCGGGTGCGGCCGAAGCCCGTGTTCATGCCCGCGAGCGTTTGCAGCTCCAGGGCGATATGTTCCACCACGTGGCCCATCCAGGTGCCTTCTTCCACGCGGATAAAAAAGCCGCCGCGTACGCTTTCGCTGCAGCGGTGCTCGATCATCGAGGGCAGCATGGCTTCGATGCGTTCGCGAAAGCCGGGGATCTTATTGGTAGGTTTTTGTTCCAGCTCTTCCAGGTCGAGCTTCATCTGGATCAACTTCGGCCGGCGGACGCTCCAGTAGTTCGGGCCGCGCAGCACTTTCAATTCAAGAATCTTCATAGCAGGGAACTCGAGTTTGCAGCAATATAGCGAATATGACCGCCAAACGTAGCAAACCCTGGGTCCGCGGAAAAGTTTGCCACCCCTGCCGGTAAATCCCCCGGAGAAGTCGTAGTTTCAGTCTGACAACCAACTGCACCTGTCCCTAATTTCTACAACATGCGGCGCCGCTCCTTTCTTCAGCATCTTTCTTGGTTATCCACGGGTGTACTGGCGGGTATGTGGCAACCTGCGTGGAGCCGCAACCTGCACCGGTCGCTCGAAGGGGCCGAAGGGCGCAGCCCAGCCGGGCTCGCAGGCGATGAAGATTTCTGGAGTTCCGTGCAACACTCATTTGTACGCAGCAGCGGGCTCATCAACCTCAACAACGGCGGCGTGTCGCCGGCACCAAAAGCCGTGGCCGAGGCGCTGAAGAAAAATTTCGACTATTGCAACGAGGCGCCGAGCTACTTCCTGTGGCGCAAGCTCGATAAAGGTCGCGAGCCGCTGCGCGCTGCCCTCGCCGCCGCCGGGGGCTGTGCTGCCACATCGGTGGCCATCAACCGCAACGCTTCCGAAGGACTCGACACCGTGCTGCTCGGACTGAACTTGCGCGCCGGCGACGAAGTGCTGGCCTGCCGCCAGGATTACAACCACGCCATCTTTACCCTCGAACAACGCGCCCGCCGCGACGGCATCGTGCTCCGCTGGGTGGACCTAAAGCTGCCTTCGGAAGAAGAAGCCTACCTCGTGCGGAAGTACGTCGAAGCGTTTACACCGAAAACGAAATTGCTCCTGCTCACCCACGTGATCAACTGGAACGGGCAGGTGCTGCCGGTGGCGGCCATCGCCGCCGAAGCCCGCAAACGGGGCATCGAAGTGCTGGTGGATGGCGCCCATTCCTTCAACCAGTTTCCCTTTTCCATCGACGCATTGAATGCCGATTACTTCGTGACCTCGCTGCACAAATGGACCTACGCGCCGGTAGGCGCAGGGTTGCTGTGGGTGCGCCCGGAAAAGATCGCCGGGTTGTATCCCCTGCACGGTCATCCCGATTCGGGTTCTTCCGACATCCGGAAATTCGAGAGCCTCGGCACCCGGCCGTTTTACATCGAGCAGGCCACCACGGAGGCCCTTGCTTTCAACGCGCAGATCGGCATCGCGCGGAAGGCGGAACGCCTCAATTACCTCCGCAACTACTGGATGGACCGCGTGCGGCCGCTTCCGGGCGTACGGTTGTTGTCGCCCACCGCCCCGGGCTTCGGCTGCGCCATCGGACTGCTGTCGATAGACGGCCGCGACCCCAGGACCCTGGAAAGTTTCCTGATGAACGGCTACCACATCCACAGCACCGTCACCGACTGGGCGGGTCTCCGCGGCCTTCGCATTACGCCCAATGTATACACCACCCTCGCCGACCTCGATACCCTGGTAGCGGGCATTACCGCTTATGTCAAAACAGGCGGGTAATCTATTCATCAGTGGTTAACTGATTAATAGATTCTTTGGCCGGGGATTAGTTTTGCCCGCATGTCTCTCCATCGCCGCCTTTCGCTGCTGCAGGCCACGGCCATCAATATGATCGATATGGTGGGCATCGGTCCCTTCGTGACGCTGCCGCTGGTGATCGGCTACTTTCACAGCCCTTACTATATCTGGGCCTGGGTGCTCGGTGCCGGCATCGCCCTGCTCGACGGCTGCATCTGGAGCGAGCTCGGTGCGGCCTACCCGCTGGCCGGCGGCACGTACAACTTTCATAAAGTGGCTTACCCGGGCCGCGCGGGCCGGCTGATGTCGTTTCTTTTCGTTTGGCAAACCTCCATACAGGCGCCGCTGGTGGTGGCCTCCGGGGCACTCGGCTTCGTCAAATACGTGCAGTATTTCGCGCCCCTCGGGTTCTACGGGCAAAAGGGCGTCGCCATCGGGCTCATTGCCGTCATCGGGCTCCTGCTGTACCGCCGCATCGACTCCATCGGCCGGCTGTCGGTGGCCCTTTGGGTGGGCGTGCTCGGTACCATCGGCTGGATCATCATCGGCGGCTTTACCCACGCTACCGTGCCCGTGACGCTCTTTCCCACGGGCGGCGGCGACTTCCTCAGCGGCGCCTTCTGGACCGCCCTCGGGGCGGCTTCGGTGAAGACCATCTACAGCTTCCTCGGTTACTACAACGTGTGCCACCTCGGCGGAGAGATCCGCAACCCAGGTCGCAACATCCCGCGGAGCATCTTCCTATCCATCGCCGGCATCTCGCTGCTGTACCTCTGCCTCAACTGGGCGGTGGCCTACGTAGTGCCCTGGCAGGAGGCGCAGCACTACGACTTCATCGCTTCCATCGCCGTGGAGCGGATGTACGGCCCCGGCGCCGGCCGCGTGGCCACGGGGCTGGTGCTCTGGATCGCCTTTGCTTCGCTGTTTGCCGTGGTGCTGGGCTACTCGCGGGTGCCCTACGCGGCGGCGGCCGACGGCGCCTTTTTCCCGGCCTTTGCCCGGCTGCACCCGACCAAGGATTTCCCCTACGTGTCGCTCCTGTTCATCCTGGGGCTGGCGGTGGTCTTCACCTTTTTCCTGTCGCTGAAAGAGACGATCTCGGCCATCCTGGCCATGCGCATCCTGGTGCAGTTCGTGGCGCAGGGGGTGGGGGTGCTGCTGCTGCGGCGCCGGCGGGGTACGCGCGACCTTCCCTGGAAGATGCCGCTTTACCCGCTGCCCGTGATTGTGTCGGTGGCCATCTGGGGCTTCGTACTCTGGTCTACCGGCGAATTCGCCCTCTGGGGCATCGGAATCGCCGCCCTCGGCGTTTTGGTTTTTGGTTTAACAGAAAAGTGGATGCGCGGTAGAGGTGAAACAATAGCTTTGCGGGAGGCCCATCCGCCACAGACCCATCCTCCCGGCCTCCTTCCTTAGGGGAAGGAGGAGTAGGTCCGGATCTGTTCCTCTTCCCTTAGGGAAGGGGCTAGGGGGATGGGTCGACGAACGAGCCATCCATAACATATGACAAACCATTATCCTAAAGGAAAACTCATCGCCGTCGGCGGAGCCGAGGACAAAGGCACGGACCTGGAAAAAGGCGAGATCAAGCGCAACAACCTCAATTTTTTCGAGCTGGGCATCCTCCGCCGTATCGTGGAAGAAGCCGGCGGGGCCGAGGCCCGCATCGAGGTGGTCACCACCGCGTCGATGATCCCCGACGAGGTGGGGCCCATGTACCTGGATGCCTTCAACCGCGTGGGCTGCACCAATGTGGGCGTCATGCGGATCCGCGACCGCGCCGATGCCGGCCTTCCCGAATACATCGACCGCCTGCTCAACTGCGCCGCCATCCTGTTCACGGGCGGCAACCAGCTGCGGCTTACCGCCACATTCGGCGGCACCCACTTTGGCCAGATCCTCGCCGCCCGCTACCGGGCCGAGCCCTTCCTTATTGCGGGCACTTCGGCCGGGGCTATGGCCATGAGCAATACGATGATCTACGAGGGCAATGCCGCGCAGGCACACCTCAAAGGACAGGTAAAGATCACTACCGGCCTTGGCTTTATCGATACCGTCATTATCGACTCGCACTTTGAAAAACGCGGCCGCTTCGGTCGCCTCGCGCAGGCGGTGGCTACCAACCCGGGCTGCATCGGCATCGGCCTCGGCGAAGACACGGGCATGCTCATCACCGAAGGCAACCAGATGGAAGCCATCGGCTCGGGCCTCGTGATGATCCTCGACGGCCACGACATCCGCCACTCCAACATCGCCGACATCCCCGACGGTAACCCCATCTCGCTCGAAAACCTCAAGGTGCACCTCTGCGAAAAAGGCAATGGCTACCTCGTGCGCGAGCGGACCTTCCTGACCGAAGTCCGTGAAGGCGCGCTGGTGAAAAAGCAGGTGCACGTCGAGTAAGGTTAGTGAACCAGGAACAATGAATTTCGAATACAGAAGGGGCGCCGGGCCGGAAGGTCCGGCGTCCTTATTTTTACAGCAATGAAACGAATCCTGTTGCTCCTCCTGCTGCTGTCCGGAATGACCACTTTCGCGCAGCAACCGCCGCTGACCGGCACCTGGACCTTCAACTACCTTATCGACACGGCGGGCCGTGAGCGCGAAGACCTCCGCGAAGCTTCCGCGCTGTTTGCCGACCTGTATTTCCGGTTTGATACGAGCGGCCGCTTCCGGGCCTTCCTGATGAAAACGAAAATGGAAGGTGACTGGAGCTATGCGCCCGCCACCGGCACGATCCGCATGCAGATGGACGGTACCACCACGCCCCATGAAGCCCGCGTGCTGCGTCTCACCGACAGCAGCCTGCTGCTGCGCATGGACCGCAAGGGCGGCTATGCCCTGCGCCGCAGCACCGGAATCAGCGACAGCAGCGAAGCACCCGCGCCGCCTCCGCCGCCGCCTCCTTCGGTGTCCGCCACCAAAGCGCAGGTAGCCAAACGCTGGTACTTTCTGCGCCGCGAGGTGCCGGGCCGCAGCGAAGAACAGATCCGCCTCCTCAGCGAGCTGGTGGCCGGCTCCTACCTCGAATTCCGCCCCGACGGCGGCTACAAGGGAAAGATCGGGAAGCTCGAAGTTGACGGCCGCTGGTCCTTCGGCGAAGGGAACCACACGATCGTGGTCAGCGTCGACGGCGAGCAGCAGATGTGGACCATCAGCAGCTTCTCCGCCACTAGCCTTGTGCTGATCAAAGGCAGCCGCGAGGTATGGAAATTCTCGGTGAGGCCGCCCGCGAAATAGTTGGGACGTTACCGGATAATCCCATCCCATTTAGGTTCGAAACATGGTTATCCCCAGGGAATGCAAAAAAAAGACAAAGCCGCCCATCGGGCGGCTTTGTCTTTACCAGGGAAACGGCTTACGCTCCGCCTTCAGCCGAAGGCTTGCGCCCGCCCGGACGGTCGATGATGACGCGGGTTGTGAAATACGCTTTCTTGAATTCTTCGTTGTCCAGCAGGCCTTCCACTTCATCGTCGAGGCGGGTCAGCAGTTCCCGCAATCGGGCAAAGAGGCCATCTAGGTCGCCGGTAGCGCTTACGCGGTGCGCCACCAGTTCGTCGCGCTGGCCGCGTAGGCTTTCAAAGGTGGCGATGCCCGCGTCGATGGCTTCCACCAGGGCATCGTTGATGCGGTAGGTATCGTTGGGAACGAGGGCCCGGACCGCATCGCGCACCTGGCGGTGGCGCTGCAGCACCTCTTCTTCGGCGCCCCGCTTGAGGTCAGACACGCTTTGATTCACAATCGCCAGGAGGCCGAGATCCCCCTTCTTCCGGGCAAGGGCGGAGCCGCGGCGGCAGGCCACATGCGTGACGTCGGCCAACTGCTCCAGCGCCTTGTCTTTGTCGGCCGTCGCGCCGGTGCTGTCTTTGGACTGCACATCGCCGCCGGAGCGGATTTGCCGGATCGTTTCGTCGATTTCCACTTTCGTTTCGGCAACAGGGTCGCAGGTGCGCCATTCACCGGCATGGGCTTCCAGGTGGTTGACGACTTTGCGTGCGGATTCGAGGAGATTGAGGTCGGTTTGTTCCATATAGCAGTAGCGTTTAGTGTGGTAGTAAGGTAAAAAATTTTTCGGAAAAAGAAAATACGAACATTTTTTCGGGCCGCTTAGGATGGTTGGCAAATGGCGAAAAGCAATTACAATCGAGCCGAAAATCAGGTCTGAACGAAACACCTAGTAGCGCCTTTTACGTTGGCCGGATTTCATGCCCTGATGGCTGGAAAGAAAAACCCCGGCTGAGCGCCGGGGTTTAATTATTGAATGTTTGTACAAAACCAATTCAAACGATTACTGCCACGTGTATCCGGAATCGTTTCATTCCACTCCGCGCTTTCTCCAAAATCAAAAGTTTCTAAAGACTTTCCATCATTATCATACAAAATACTTTTCAGCAATCGCGAGCTGTTTGTAGAGCAATTAAACTGCATTTTGTCGATGGAATAAGAGTATCTGGTGGGGATGGTAGAGCTCGCGCCAAATACCTTTCTAAGGCTCTTTCTTTCTTCAATCAAAGCCGTGCCTGTCTGTTTTGTTTTTATCCAGACTGTAATAACAGATCCCTCGCGACTTGAACGTTCTGTGTTATATGAACTTGTTGTTTCTGAATCATAATCATAGACAGTCCAGCTGGATTGAGCGGAAGCAAATAATGAGACAATTGTAAAGAGTACAGTTAGTATAGGTTTCATAGCGCCAAAATAAAGGAATATTTCGTGATCAGCTCCGGGAGGATAGGGGCAAATTGAACCATTCTTGCGCGCGAGGATTCTTGATAATTTATCAAAAGCTTTCTGCCATCGGACGCCAGGGTTTCTACAGCGCGCCCAGACGGAAAAATCATGCATATTGCGCCGCGCTCGGAGTGCGTGCAATCGATCACTGAAGTCTACGGAACGAGAACAGGCGGAACTGGACCAACGACGCGGAGTAGCAGAACTGCCTCCGGAACAGACAGAACAACAATACAGCTTGGCAAATCAACACCTGGGGCATGTGGAACAAATGCTGGAGGGAGCGGATCAAAGTCCGGTGACGACAGATCAAAAACCAGAGCGCGCAGAACAAGCCCTATAGCACACAAAACAATCTCCCGACCTGACAGAACATCATCCCGGCCTGACAGGACAGCATAGTGGCCATCCGCGCTGAGAATCATCGGGTTACGCTTATTTTCGGTGCTGCTCCTTGCGAACTGTTCCTTGTATTTTCACCGTCCCAGGGCGCTCCCGGTTAAACATCCGCCTTATCTTCCCGGTCTATCCCAAAACTTCCTGCATGAAGCGCCTCCTCCCGCTCCTCCTGTTCCCCGTTTTCTTTTCCTGTAAAAAGAAGGATACGACCGCCGATCCCGTCACGCCGCCACCCGCCCCGCCAACGACCCTGTATTTCCCGCCCTCCGGCAACTCCTGGGAAACCGTTTCACCCACCGCTTTGGGCTGGAATGTAGCCGCGCTCGACACGCTCGCGCCCTGGCTGCAGTCGAAGAACACAAAGGCCTTCCTCATCCTGAAGAACGGCCGCATCGCCTACGAAAAATATTTCGGAACGTTCACCGCCGACTCCAACTGGTATTGGGCCTCGGCGGGCAAAACAGCCACCGCGCTGCTCACGGGCATCGCGGTCGGCGAAGGCCGCATCGACATCGCAAACAAAGTGTCGCAATACATCGGCACCGGCTGGACGTCGGCACCGCTTGCCAAGGAAAACGCCATCACCGTGCGTCACCTGCTCACGATGACCTCGGGGCTCGACGACGGCGTTCCGGATAACGACTGCACCACCCCGGCCTGCCTGCAATACAAGGCCGACGCGGGTACCCGCTGGGCCTACCACAACGGCGCGCATACGAAGTTGCACAACGTCGTGGAAAGCGCCACTGGCCAGACCTACAACGCCTACTTTGCCGCGAAGGTGCGCGACCGCATCGGGATGAACGGGCTTTGGGTAGCGGGTGGCTACAACGAGATCTACTACAGCACCCCGCGCAGTGCCGCGCGCTTCGGACTCCTGCTTTACAACAAAGGGAACTGGAATGGAACGGCGCTCGTGAGCGAAGGTTGGTGGAACACGCAGGTGGCCACGTCGCAGAACCTGAACCTCTCGTACGGCTACCTCACCTGGCTCAATGGAAAGGCCAGCGCAATGGTGCCCGGCTCGCAGGTCGTGTTCCCGGTATCGCTGATCCCCAATGCCCCGGCCGACCTCTTCGCCGCCCTCGGCAAGAACGACCAGAAGATCTACGTGTCGCGCGCGCAGGGACTGGTCGTTATACGGATGGGCGATTCGGCCGGCACACCCGCGCTCGCGTCTTCCGGCTTCGACAACGAGGTTTGGGCGAAGCTGCGCACGGTCATCGGCGGCTGGTGACCCACTCCAGCCCATCCCCAACCCTTCCCGAAGGGAAGGGAGTTCATGAAACCTCCAGCGCTTCGCACTTGTGGGATTGCCCTTAACTTACCGCGACAAATGAATCCATGAAGGAACGCATCCGCAACATCAGCACCGAGGTGCTGTCGAAGGGCTGGTCTACCCTGAGCACGATCTCGTTCGACTACCGGCGCCGCGACGGCAGCTGGGAGCGGCAGCAGCGTGAGGCCTACGACCACGGCAACGGCGCCGCCATCCTTTTGTACCATCCCGGCAAAGGCACCGTGCTGCTTACCCGCCAGTTCCGGATGGTCACGTACCTCTATGGCAACCCGGAAGGGATGCTATGGGAAGTGCCGGCCGGGTTGCTCGACGAGGAACACCCCGACGAGGGCATCCGCCGCGAAACCGAAGAAGAAACCGGCTACCGGCCCGGGGCGATCCGCCCGCTTTTTTCGGCCTATATGTCGCCGGGCTCGCTCACCGAACTGGTCCATTTCTATGCCGCTGAATACGACGACACGATGAAGACGGCAGAAGGCGGCGGCGTCGCTCACGAGCAGGAAGAGATCGAGGTGGTCGAGCTGCCTTTTGCAAAAGCCCTGAAGATGATCAACAGCGGGGAAATACGGGACGGCAAAACCATCATGCTGTTGCAATGGGCCGCCCTCAATGGTGTGATGAGTAATGAGTAATCAGCAATGAGTAATACGCTTCGGCTGCGCCCGCCCGGACGGTCGGGCTAACCGTTACGAACATATCATACGTTGGCAGGTCCCTGTTACCAATAGACCAATAAACCAATAGACCAATAAACCTTCTCCCATGATGATTTTAGTCGCCGGCCCCTACCGCTCCGGCACCAACGACGAGCCCGAAAAGATCCACGCCAACGTGCAGGCCATGACCGATTGCGCGCTGCGCCTTTACCGCCGCGGGCACCTGCCCGTGCTGGGCGAATGGTTTGCGCTTCCCCTCATCGAAGCAGCCGGCTCCCAACAGGTCGGCGACGATGCCTTCAACGAGATCTTTCATCCCGTGGCCATCCGCCTTATAGGGCATTGCGATGCCGTGCTCCGCATCGGCGGCCCCTCGGCCGGCGCCGACGAAATGGTGGCGCAGGGACGCGCGCAGGGCAAAAAGATATTCCTGTCGGAAGATGATATTCCCGATGGAGTTTGAACCGCCCTCCGCGGTTATAATCCCCGGATCATCCGGAACGGGTCCCCACGCAGTGGCGATGCCTTCCGGTTCATCCGGAATGAATCCCCACGGCGTGGCGGTCGCATCCGGACCATCCGGTCAATTGATTAACCGGTCAATCAATTGACCGGTTAACTGATTATTAGTTTCCCCACTTCAAACATACCGGGCCCGGCACCGAGATGCTCTTACCGGTATCCGTCAGCAGGCCCGTGGCCTTATCCACTTTGAAGATCGTGATGCGGTCGCTGTCCTGGTTGGCGGCGAGCAGCCAGTTCCCCGAGGGGTCGAGCGTGAAGTTGCGCGGCACGGCGCCGCCGGTGGGCTGTGTGCCTGCGAGCGTGAGGGTGCCGGTCTTTTCATCGATGCGGAAGATGGCGATGTGGTTGGTCGGGGCGCGGTTGGAGGCATAGAGGAAAGCCCCGTCGGGCGACACGTGGATGTCGGCGCTGTGCGGCGCGCTGCTGCTGCCGGCGGGCAGGAGGCTGATCTCCTGCAGCGGTGCCAGCTTGCCGCCGTTGAAGGTGGCTGCCGTGACGGTGCCGCTCAGCTCCTGGAGGATATAGACCCAATCCTTTTTGGGGTGAAACACGATGTGCCGCGGGCCGGAGCCGGCGCTGAGGCGGATGGACTTCTTCGTTTCCGTCAGCCGGTGCTTGCCCGGCGCAAAGCGGTAGGTCTTTACCGAGTCGGTGCCGAGGTCGGCTACGAGCAGGTAGTCCTCGCCGGGACTGAGCACGGTGCTGTGCACGTGGGGCGCTCCCTGGCGCTGCGTGTTGGGCCCGGACCCGGCGTACTGGAACACCTGCTCGGCGGGCGCGAGGCCGCCGTCGGGCGCCACGGGAAAAAGGGCCATCGTGCCGCCGCTGTAGTTGCCCACGATCACGTTCTTGCCCTTGCGGTCGGTGGTTACGTAGCAGGGATCATCGCCTTCGGAAGACACCTGGTTGATGAGAGTCAGCTGGCCCTTGCGCACGCGGTAGGCGCCCACGGCGCCCTTGCCCTTGCCCTGCTCGCTGACGGCGTACAGGAACCGTCCGTCGGCGCTGGGAGCGAGGTAGGAGGGGTTCACGGCGATCATCGTGTCGAGGAGCGTCGCTTCCTGCGTGGCCCCGTCGAAGCGGTACACGAAGATGCCGGCGCGGCCGGGCGTGCGGGTGTAGGTGCCCACGAAAAGGGTCTGCGGCTTTTGGGCGGCGGCGCTCAGCGAAGCCAGCAGCGCCAGGCCCAGGAAACGAAGGGAGCGGTTCATGCCGCGAAGCTACTAACTCAGCAGCGCACGAGGTAGACGTTCTTCTTGCCTTTGTTGACCAGCAGGTATTTACCATGCAGCAGGAGGGAGGCGTTCACCTGGAGGGCCACGTCGCCCACCTTCGTCCGGTTGAGGCTCACGCCGCCGCCCTGCACCATCTTGCGTGCTTCGCCCTTGCTGGGGAAGATGCCGGTTTCGGCGAGGAAGCTCACTACGTCGACACCCGTTTCGACCTGGCCGCGCTCGTAGTCGATCTTCACGATACCCTCGAGGCTTTCGAGGTCGTCGGCGCTGAGGCTTTCGGCGGGCGCGCTGGCGTTGGCAAACAGTTTCTTCGTCGTTTCGAGTGCTTTACCGAGCTCGTCGCGGCCGTGCACAAATACGGTCAGTTCTTCGGCGAGGCGTTTTTGCAGGACGCGCTTAGCGGCGTCGGCACGATGTTCGGCAATGAGCCCGTCGATCGTAGCCTGGTCGAGGAAGGTGAAGATCCTGATCCAGTTTTCCGCATCGGCGTCGGAGGCGTTGAGCCAGAACTGGTAGAACTGGTAGGGCGTCGTTTTTTCCGCGTCGAGCCACACGTTGCCGCCTTCGCTCTTGCCGAACTTGGTGCCGTCGGCTTTTTTGATGAGGGGGCAGGTAAACGCGAAGGCTTCGCCGCCCGCTTTGCGGCGCACCAGCTCGGTACCTGTGGTGATATTGCCCCACTGGTCGGAGCCGCCGGCCTGCACCTTGCAGTTTTTATTTTTATAGAGCCAGTAAAAATCGTAGCCCTGAATGAGCTGGTAGGTAAACTCGGTGAACGAAATGCCCGAGTCGCCCTCGAGGCGCTTGCGCACGGAGTCTTTCGCCATCATGTAGTTGACGGAAATGTGCTTGCCCACGTCGCGGATAAAGCCGAGGAAGTCGAGGCCTTTGAACCAGTCGTAGTTATTTACGAGCTCGGCGCTGTTGGCACCGGTGCCCGAAAAGTCGAGGAAGCGGGCGAGCTGGGCCTTGATCCCGGCTACGTTTTTGTCGAGGGTGGCTTCGTCGAGCAGGTTACGCTCGGCGCTTTTGCCCGAGGGGTCGCCTACCATCCCGGTGGCGCCGCCCACGAGGGCCACGGGCTTGTGGCCGGCGCGCTGCAGGTGCACCAGCAGGAGGATGGGCACCAGCGACCCGATGTGGAGTGAGTCGGAGGTGGGGTCGAAGCCGATATAGACGGCCGTGGGTTCTTTCTGCAGTTGTTCTTCCGTACCCGGCATGATGTCCTGGATCATACCCCGCCAGCGCAATTCCTCGATGAGATTCATGCGGCAAAAATAGGGGTTCAAGGGGTTCAGGAGGTTTAGTGAGTCGTAGGCCCATTAACTACAAACTATAAACTACAAACTACAAACTCCCGCACCCGGGCATGCCGTTTGTTTCATACTACCGAGCTTTTGAAAGCCTTCGCCTAAGGGTTTGCCTTATCCGCACCGAAAAGAAGTACATTTGACCGTAACTTTTCCCTGGAAGAGCTTTCCAAAACTATTGAAGACCCGTAAACTGTCCGAATGAATCCCTTCCGTATGCTGCTGGGCGGCGCCCTGTTCCTGTCCCTGAACGCCGGTGCGCAGTTCCGCAAATACTCCAATGAATTCCTCAATATCGGGGTCGGTGCCCGCGGCCTGGCCATGGGCAGCGCCCAGGTGGCCTCCGTGAGCGACGGCACCGCCGGCTATTGGAACCCGGCCGGCCTGGCCCACGTGCAGCACACCAACATCAACGCCATGCACGCCGAGTATTTCTCGGGCATCGGCAAGTTCGACTACGCCTCGGTGGCGCTCCCCATGCAGGGCGGCAAGCGCACCTTCGGGTTCACGGCCCTCCGCTTCGGCGTCGACGACATCCCCAACACGCTGTTCCTGGTGGAGCCCGACGGCAGCATCAACTACAACAACATCAAGTCCTTTTCCTCGGCCGACTACGCCTTCCTCCTTTCGGTGGCCCAGAAGCTGAAGGACCGCGGCAACCGCAAGCTGCAGTTCGGCGTCAACGCCAAGGTGATCCACCGCTCGGTGGGTTCCTTCGCCAAGGCCTGGGGCTTCGGCATCGACGCCGGCCTCCAGATGCAGGTAAAGAAATGGCGCTTCGGTATCGCCGGCCGCGACCTTACCACCACCTTCAACACCTGGTCGTTCCATTTCACCGACCGCGAAAAGGAAGCCCTCTACCTCACCAACAACGACATCCCCGTGCGCTCCACCGAGCTTACCGCACCGCGCGTGGTGCTGGGCTTCGGCCGCGAGTTCGCCCTGGGCAAGAAGGTCGGCCTGCTCGCCGAGGCGAACCTGGACCTCACCTTCGACGGGCAGCGCAACACCGTCATCTCTTCCAGCGCCGTCAACGTCGACCCGCGCATCGGCCTCGAGGCGAACATCAATAAAGTGGTCTTCCTCCGTGCCGGGGTGAACAACTTCCAGCAGGCGCTCTCCGATAAGGACACGACCAATCAAAAGAAGGTGTGGATCTACCAGCCGAGCCTCGGCGCCGGCTTCAAGCTCCAGAACGTGCGTATCGACTACGCCTTTACCAACCTGGCCAACCAGAGCAGCGCCCTGTACACCCACGTGTTCTCGCTGCAGCTGGACCTGTTTAACGACAAGAAGAAAAAACCGAACTAATCCATATCCGCCTAAACTGCATGACCATGAAGAAAGTTCTACTGGGTTTACTGCTGCTCCTGGGGCTGTCGGCCTTCGGACAATCGTATTACAACGAGTGGATCGATTATAGCAAAACCTATTACAAGTTCAAGGTCGGCGCCAACGGCCTTTACCGCATTCCGCAGGCAACGCTGCAGGCCGCCGGCCTCGGCGGCGCGCCCGCGCAGCAGTTCCAGCTGTGGCGCAACGGCCGGGAAGTGCCCCTGTATACCTCGGTGGCCAGCGGCTCCCTCGGCGCCGCCGACTTCATCGAGTTCTGGGGCGAAATGAACGACGGCCTCGCCGACACGCTGCTGTACCGCCAGCACGAATACCAGCTGTCGCGCAAGTGGAGCCTGGAGACCGATACGGCCGCCTACTTCCTGACCATCAATGCAGGTCCCAACCGGCGCCTTGCCAGCACGCCCAACAACGTGGCCGGCACCACGCTCACGCCGGAACCCTACTTCCTCTATACCACGGGCCGCTGGTTCAAAGACCAGATCTCCAACGGGTACGCCGTCAACGTCAACGAGTACATGTATTCGTCCACCTACGACATTGCAGAGGGCTGGACCTCCGCCAACATCGGCACCAACGGCAGCCTCGCCTTTGCCCTTTCCAACCTCTTTCCCTACCTCGGCAGCGCTCCTTCGCCCAAGCTGCTGATGGCCCTGTCGGGCAACGCCACCAACCCGCGCAGCTACCGCGTCAACCTCAATGGCGACAGCCTGATGGGCAACCCGGTGAACTTTTTCAACGACGTGATCGACAGCACCACGTTCGCCATCAGCCGCATTGCCTCGGGCGCGGCCGACGTGCGGGTGACCAACGTGACGACCTATCCCAGCGACCGCCTCGTGATCCACCGCTGTGAGCTTACCTACCCGCGCCTGTTCAACTTCGGCGGTGCCACGACCTTTGACTTTACGATGCCCGCGAGCGCTACGGGGCAATACCTCCAGATCACCAACTTCTCGGCCGGTGGCAGCGCCCCCGTGCTGTACGACCTGACCAACGATCTCCGCCTCGTGGGCGTTGCCGGCGGTGCAGCGGGTGAATACCGCTTCGTGCTTCCGCCGTCGTCCGACGAACGCAAGCTGGTGCTCGTGCGCGGCGACGGTACCGGCTTCAACGTCGTGACCGGCCTGCAAACACGCAGCTTCACCAACTACGCCCTGGCGCAGAATGCCGGCGACTACCTTATCATCACCCACCCGACGTTGACGGCCGGCGCCAACGGCAGCAACCCGGTGGAAGACTACCGTACCTACCGCCGTTCCGCCGATGGTGGCGATTACGACGCCAAAGTTTATTTCACCGAAGACCTCATTGACCAGTTCGCCTTCGGCATCAAGATGCACCCGCTGGGCATCGCCAACTTCATCCGCTACGCGCGCAACCAGTTCCCGGCACAGGTGAAGGGCGTGTTCATCATCGGCAAAGGCGTTGTGTACAACCAGGCGCGCGTGGGGGAGAACAACCCGCAGGTATACCAGCTGAACCTCGTGCCCACCTGGGGCTACCCCGCCTCCGACAACCTGCTCACCGCCGATCTCGGCTCGAGCCGCCCGCGCGTGCCCATCGGCCGCCTGTCGGTCATCTGGCCCTACGAGGTGGCCAACTACCTCGCCAAGGTGAAGCAGTTCGAGGCCGCCCAGCGCTTCCAGTCGCCGCTCATTGCCGACAAGGCCTGGATGAAGAACGTGGTACACCTGGCCGGCTCCACGGAGCCTGCCCTCCTCGGCACGCTCTCCGTATACCTCGACCAGCTGAAGCAGCTCATTTCCGACACGCTCTTCGGCGGCAAGGTGACCACCTTTATCAAGAACAGCCCCAACACGATCGAGCAGATCAACAACGGGGAGCTGGACCGCCTGTTTGCCGAAGGCATCTCGCTGATCACGTACTTCGGGCACTCCGCCTCCAGCCACCTCGAATACAACCTCAACAACCCCGACCAGTACAACAACCCCGGCAAGTACCCGCTGTTCATGGCCCTGGGTTGCAACGTGGGCAACGTATACAACCTGAACCCGACGCGCCTCAACGCGCTTGAGACGATCTCGGAGCAGTATACCCTGGCCCCCAACCGCGGCTCCATCGGCTTTATCGCATCGAGCCACTTCGGCATCACCGATTACCTGCAGAACCTGTCGCGGCCCCTGTACGCCAACCTCAGCTCGCGGATGTACGGCCAGACGATCGGCGCCATCATGAACCAGTCGATCGGCGATATGTTCGACGTGTATACCGAAGGCGACTTTTACGCACGCGCCACGGCCGAGGAATCGAACCTTAACGGAGACCCCGTGCTGCGGCTCAACCCGCACGACAAGCCCGATTACGTGATCGAAGACCCGCTGGTGCGGGTGACGCCCGGCTTCGTATCGGTGGCCAGCGACTCCTTCCACGTAACCGCCCAATTCATCAACATGGGCCGCGCGATCGATCACCCGGTGGTGGTGGAAGTAAAGCGCGAATTCCCGAACAACACGACGCCCGCCTTCATCTACCGCGATACGCTGCCCGCGATCCGCTACCTTGATTCGATCGGTATCAACCTGGCCATCGACCCGAACCGCGACAAAGGCCTCAACCGCATCACGGTCACGGTCGACCCCGACAACGAGATCCCCGAGAAATTCGAGACCAACAACAGCGTTTCCAAAGACGTATTCATCTACGAAGACGAAGCGCGTCCCGTATTTCCCTACAACTTCGCCATCGTCAACAATCCCAACGTGAAGCTGATCGCGTCGACGGCCAACCCGTTTGCCGTTACGCGCAACTACCGCATGGAGCTGGATACGACGCAGCTGTTCAACTCGCCGTCCAAAGTATCGACCAGCCTCACCGCTCCCGGCGGCGTGCTCGAGTTCAACCCTTCGGTGAACTTCCAGAACGACCGGGTCTATTACTGGCGGGTGGCGGAGATCCCGGTCAGCGGCAACCCGAACTGGACGAACTCTTCGTTCCTGTTCAAATCCGGCACCGACACGGGTTTCAACCAGTCGCATTACTTCCAGGCCATTCAAAGCCAGTATGTCCGGGAACGCCTCGATTCGGCCACCCGCACGTACCGCTACACCGCGGCCCAGCACGAGATCTACATCCGCAACTGCGTGTTCCCCGAAGCATCGACGCAGGCGGGCGACGTGGTGGTGAACATCGACGGCGATTCCTATATCCGGAACTTCTGCGTGTACGGCTTTGCCGTCAACGTGTTCGACAAGGAAACCTTCCGGCCCTGGGTGAACGTCAACGGCGCCTATGGCTCCGCGCCGGCGGCCTCCTGCTACCTGCCCTTCCGCAAATACAACTACCAGTTCAGCAACGACACCTCCGGTCGCCGCAAGATGGCGGCCATGCTGCAGGCGATCCCCGACGGCAATTACGTGGTGGTGCGCAGTGTGCCGCGCCCCAGCGGCGCCCCCGATGACTTCGCCCCCGTATGGCGCCAGGACGAAGCGATCTACGGTCCCAACACGCTGTACAACGAGCTCGTGCGCCGCGGCTTCACGCTCATCGACTCGGTGAACCGCGCCCGTGCCTTTGCCTTCGTTTATAAGAAAGGTGATCCGTCGTTCACACCCGCGCAGGGTATGACCCTCGGCCGCTTCGATGTGATGAGCATGAGCGTGCTGGTGAATGCCTCCGACTCGGTGGGCACGGTCACGAGCCCGCAGTTCGGTCCCGCCACCGCCTGGAAGCGCCTGCAGTGGAGCGGGCACTCGCTCGAAACGCCGAGTACCGACACGGTTTCGCTGTCGCTCCTGGGTGTGGGTATCAACGGCAGTGTAGACACGCTGCTGCGCGGCATCCGCCCTGCTCAGAACGACATTGACATTTCCGGCTTCAGCGCGGCTACCTATCCGTACATGCGCCTGCACCTGAACAACCGCGACACGAGCCGCTTTACGCCCTGGCAGCTCGATTACTGGCGCCTGTATTATTCCCCGCGCGCCGAGGGCGCCGTGGCGCCGAACCTGTTGTTCAGCATGCGCGACACCTTCGAGGTGGGCGAGCCCGTCGAGTTCCGCCTCGCCTTTAAGAATGTGAGCGAAGCGCACTTCGACAGCCTGCTGGTGAAAGCCGTGGTGACCGACCAGAACAACCGCGCGACGGTGCTGCCCCTGGGCCGCTACAAGCCGCTCGTAGCCGGCGACACGGTGCAGGTACGCTTCCCGATCGATACCCGCCGCCTCGTAGGCGCCAACACGCTCTACGTTGATATCAACCCCGACAACGACCAGCCGGAGCTGTATCACTTCAACAATTTTATCTACAAGAACTTCTTCGTGCGCGGCGACTCGCTCAACCCGTTGCTCGACGTGACCTTCGACAACCGGCACATCCTCAACGACGACATCGTGGCGGCGAAGCCGGCGATTGATATCCGCCTGAAGGACGAGGCCAAATGGCGCCTGCTTGACGATACCTCGCTGGTATCGGTGCAGGTGACCGGCCCGCTCGATAACGACAATGTGCCCCCGGTAACGCATACCTATACCTTCGACAATGACACGCTCCGCTTTGAGCCCGCCGCTTCCGGCGCCAACAACGAAGCCACGGTACGCTTCCGGCCTTACTTCCCCGACGACGGCACCTACCAGCTGACCGTATCGGGTAAGGACAAGAGCGGCAACGGAGCCGGGCGGATGGAATACAAAGTAGGCTTCCAGGTAATCAACACGCCGATGATCTCCAACATGCTCAACTACCCGAACCCCTTCACCACGTCTACGGCCTTCGTGTTCACCCTCACGGGGTCCGAGGTGCCGCAGAACATCCGCATCCAGGTGCTGACCGTGACGGGCAAGGTGGTGCGCGAGATCACGAAAGAAGAACTGGGCCCGCTGCACATCGGAACCAACATCACCGAGTTCAAGTGGGACGGCACCGACCAGTATGGTCAGAAGCTGGCCAACGGCGTATATCTCTACCGCGTCATCACCAACCTCAACGGCCGCTCGCTCGACAAGTTTACCAACAAGTCGAAGAACGAGAAGACCGACAAGTACTTCAACAACGGTTATGGAAAGATGTACCTGATGCGCTAAGCGCAGGTCGAACGAAAGCGAAAGCAGCTGCCGGAAGGTGGCTGCTTTTTTCTTTTCCGTATCCGGATTAATCGGCACATTTGCCCTTCGCACTATGGTGAAAAGCCTCTTCCTGCGCAGCATGCGCGCCGCCGGGCTCATGCCCCTGGTTGACCGGCTCTGGTTCGGCTTCAACCGCCTGCGCTTCCGGGGCCGCAACGCCCGGTTCCGCGCCACCCATCCGGGCATTGCGCTGCCGCCCGATTACATGCTCTATGAATCCTACCGCATGGACCAGGAGCTGTATTTCACCGACGGGCAGGCTACGGCCCGCTGGGTGACGGAGCAATTGTCGGCCTACGCGCCGCTGGATGGCGCCCGCCTGCTCGACTGGGGCTGCGGGCCCGCCCGCGTATTGCGCCACCTGCCGGACCTGCTGCCGGGCGCCCGCCTCGCCGGCTCCGACTATAACGGGGCGACCATCGACTGGTGCCGCACGCATATTCCCGGTATCGATTTCCGCCGCAACGGCGTGCTGCCGCCGCTCGCATTTGAAGACGCCACCTTCGATGCGGCCTACGCACTGTCGGTGCTCACCCACCTGTCGGAAGAAGGCCATGCAGCATGGCTCAACGAACTCCACCGCGTGCTGAGTGCCGGCGGATTGCTGTTGCTGACCACGCACGGCGCCGCCTTTGAGCAAAAGCTGACAGCAGGCGAGCGGGCCCTATTTCAAAACGGATCCATCGTGGTGCACGCCGTGGAAAAGGAAGGCCACCGCAGTTATGCGGCCTTTCAGCCGAAGGCATTCATGGAAACTCTTTTTTCCCGCAACTGGCAGGTGCTCAACTTTGCAGCCGGGAAAATACACGACTGGGGCCCTGAACAGGACACCTGGATCGTTCGGAAACAATAGTGATGGGCACGCGTAGAACAAGCCTTACCCATAAACTAATTAACCAATAGACCAATTAACGTCTCCCTCATGGCGAAGATCAGCATCAATCTTACAACCGGTACCCTGCAGCAGGAGGAAATGATCGTGGGCATCGACCTGGGCACCACCAACAGCCTTATCGCCATCATTCACCCTGAGACCGGCAAGCCTACCGTGCTCCGCGAGTTCGACAACTCCCGCCTCGTGCCTTCGATCGTACACTTCGGTCCGGGGGGATCCGTGTCGGTGGGTGACTATGCCCGGCAATACCTCGTTACGGAGCCGCAGAACACCATATTTTCGGTAAAGCGCCTCATGGGTAAATCCTACAACGACGTGGCCGATGCCGCCCGGTATTTTACCTACAACGTCATTGACGATGGCAGCGACAACCTCGTAAAAGTCGAGGTGAATGGCAAGTTTTATACACCCATCGAGTTGTCGTCGCTGATCCTGAAGGCACTGAAGGAACGCGCTGAGCATATCTTGAAAACACCCGTCAACAAGGCAGTGATCACGGTGCCGGCCTACTTCAACGACGCCCAGCGCCAGGCCACCCGCGACGCCGGGCGCCTTGCCGGCCTCGATGTGCTGCGCATCGTCAACGAACCCACGGCGGCTTCGCTGGCCTACGGCATCGGTCTCAACCGCGACGAGGAAAAAGTGGTGGCCGTATACGACCTCGGCGGCGGCACCTTCGACATCTCCGTGCTGCGCATCGCCGGCGGTGTCTTTGAGGTGCTGTCTACCCATGGCGACACCTACCTCGGCGGCGACGACTTCGACCGCGCCATCCTGCACCATTGGATGGGCGAAGCGGGTATCAGCGAAGAGCAGCTCGCTGCCGACAAGTCGCTCGCGCAGCAGTTGCGCCTGTCGGCTGAAGAAGCCAAGAAGAGCCTTGGAAAGCAGGACCCGTTTTCGACAATGATCGGCGACCGTGAGCTGACCCTCACGCGGGTGCAATTTGAAGGGCTCATTACCCCGTTGGTGGAACGCACGATAACCTCCTGCCGGCAGGCACTTGCTGATGCCGAACTGACCACTGCCGACATCCAGGAAGTGGTGCTCGTGGGCGGCTCCACGCGGGTGCCGCTGGTGAAGGAATCCGTGGCGAGCTTCTTCGGCCGCGCCGTGCACGACGAAGTGGATCCCGACGAAGTGGTCGCCCTCGGCGCCGCCATCCAGGCCGATATCCTCGCCGGCAAGAACAAGGATCTGCTCCTGCTCGACGTTACACCGCTGTCGCTCGGCATCGAAACAATGGGCGGGCTCATGGACGTGCTCATCCCGCGCAACGCTAAAATTCCAACCAAGGCGGGCCGCCAGTATACGACGCAGAAAGACGGACAGAGCGGTATGCGGATCTCCGTGTACCAGGGGGAGCGCGACCTTGTGCAGGACAACCGCAAGCTGGCCGAATTCAACCTCACGGGCATCCCCGCAATGCCCGCGGGCCTTCCGAAAGTAGACGTGTCTTTCCTCATCAACGCCGACGGCATCCTGCTCGTAACGGCCCGCGAGCTGCGCTCCGGCGCCGAGCAATCGGTGGAAGTGCGGCCGCAGTATGGGCTCACCGACAGCGAGGTGGAAAGCATGCTGCTCGATTCACTGCAGCACGCCAAAAGCGATATGCAAACACGCGCGCTCGTGGAAGCGCAGACCGAGGCACGGCAGCTGCTCGATACGACCGATAACTTCTTGAGAAAGAATGAAGGCTTCGTTACGCCCGTAGAACTACAGGAAACGAAAGCGGCGATGCAGGAGCTCGAAGGCCTGATCGCTTCGGGCGACAAAGACAGCCTCCATGCCGGTATTGAAAAGCTTAACGGCATCTCGCGCCCCTATGCCGAACGGCTTATGGACAACGCCATCGGCCAGGCCATGAAAGGTAAAAAGATCTGATGACACGCCGCGTTTCGCCATTGGCACCAGTGGTCGTGTTCGGGCTCCCGCTCTTTTTTGTGGGCCACGGCTTTGCGCAATATTTCCGGTTTGTGCCGGCATTGAGCGCCGCGGGACTACTGCTGAAATACGAGCTGGCCGCCGCCCTTCTGTGGGCCCTGTTCAGCTGGCGGTTGGGCGCGATACGAGGTGCATTGGCGGCAACGGCCACGCTGGCCTTTTACTTTTTTTTCGGTGCTTTCCGCGATGCACTCGGCTCCACTTTTCTATCGCGCTACAGCCTGCAGCTACCACTCTGGCTGGGTGCCTGGCTGCTCCTGCTCTGGTGGCTGCGGCGCCGGGGCGGAAGGAGCGGGCTGCGCTACCTGGCGCTCCTGCTGGGGGTGCTGTTGCTGGTAGACGCGGTGTCGATTGCTCGGCAGGCGCTCCGCAAGCCCGAACTGGCTGCGATGCCCACCCCCACAGTGGGCGGCCGCCCGGATGTCTACTTCCTCCTGCTCGACGGCTACGCCGGGCTTGACCAGCTGCAGGCCGACTTCGGTTTCGACAACGGCCCTTTTCTCGACAGCCTTCGCAGCCTGGGCTTTAAGGTACAGCCACACAGCCGCTCCAATTACGAGGACACCCCCTTTTCGATGGCCTCGCTGTTTCAGATGGATTACCTCGGGCTCGAGCGCTACAACTACACCGATGCCCACCTGAATTACTGCTACGAGCGAATCTACGACAACCCCGTGCTGCGCCGCTTTCGCAGCGCCGGCTACCGCGTGTTCAACCATTCGATATTCGACCTGAAGGGCGCGCCGGCGCCGATCGAAAACACCCTGCTGGTATCGGGCGCCTCCCTCATCAGCAGCGGCACGCTCGGCGCCCGCGTGTACCGCGACCTGTACGCCAACCTGCTGATGACGCGCTTTCCGCAAAGTGCAGCCAACCGCCGCTTCCAGCTCCGTGCGCTGGAGCTGAACGAAGACATCGCCCGCCGCACCCTCGACGTGGCGGCGCAGCGCACCGCGGAGCCCCGCTTCGTGTATACGCACTTCGAGATGCCGCACGCCCCGTATTACTACAAGGCCAACGGCACCCTCAACCCGCTCAGCACCATGCCCGGCAGCCTCGACCGCAAGGATCTTTACCTGGGCTACCTGCAATACTGCAACCGGTATATACTACGATTTATCCGATCGCTGCAGGCCCGGTCGGCGCGGCCTCCGGTGATCCTGCTGCTGAGCGATCACGGGTTCCGCTACGTGCCCGACTACCGCTACCACCACTCGAGCCTGGCAGCCATATCCATCCCGGGAAGCAACTATGCGGGTTATACCGACACCGTCTCGCACGTCAACCAGTTCCCGCTCCTGTTTCACCACTTGTTCGGCGACAGCCTCGTCCTTAAGCCGCACCGCTCGTATTGACGGGGCGGTTGCGGAAAATGTGTTTTCTTTATGCCCATGCCCCAGCGTGACTTCGACGGCTTTTACGGGCTTCGCTACTTGTGCATACTGGTGATCCTGGTGGCCCACCTGTTCATGACCGATTGCGACTTCGGGCATTGCCACAGCGGCTACGGATACCTGCAGTCGCTGGGCAACGTGGCGCTCCAGTTCTTCTTTGTGGCGAGCGCTTTCCTGATCACTTTTTTGCTGCTGGCCGAGGAGCGCAAGCTGGGCCGGCTGAGCATCCGCAACTTCTTCCTGCGCCGCATCCTGCGCATCTGGCCGGCCTACTTCGTGCTCCTGCTGATCGTTTGGGGCTTCATCAACCGCGTTGAATTCTTCCGGATCCCGCACGTGACCGCCTCGTTCTTCAGTAATGACCCTACCCGCTGCTACGGGCTCTACTTCGCGTTCCTGCCGCATATCGTTCCGTTTTACCACGCGATGGTGCCCTACCTGCACCACACGTATACCATCGGCATCGAGGAACAATTCTATTTCCTCTGGGGTTTTCTGTTCCTGTTGATGCGGCGACGCCGGCAGTGGCTGTTTTTGCTGATGGCCATCGGTGTCCCGCTGCTGGGCGTCCTTCAGGGAGCGCTTTATGCCGCCAACCCGGGATTGAACCGCTCAGGAACAGTGCTCGCGTACAGCCTGAAGGCGGTGACCTACCTGCAATACAGCCGCCTTTCGACATTCGCCATCGGTTCTTTTCTGGGCTACTCGTATTTCTACGGGCATGCCTGGATCCGGCATTTCCGGAAGACCGGTGTGCAACTGCTGCTGTATGGCGTATTGCTGCTGTTTCTGCTCACCGGCGTGGTGGTGCCGGTGCTCCACCTGGAACTGCTGGCGCTGCTGGCGGGAGCGCTGATGCTGGTAGCCTCCTTCCCGGCGCAAAGCCTGCTGCGCTACAACAACCGGGTGCTGGTGTACCTGGGGCATCGCTCGTACGGTATTTACCTGTTTCACATCGTGGCGCTGGTGCTGGCAATCCGTACCGTAGAAATACTGCCGGTGTCGGGTACATTTCGTTTCGGGCTGTTGCTGCTGCTGGCCGTGGGGTACGCCACGGCATTGGGCTGCCTGTCGTATGCCCTCGTGGAAAAGCCCTTTCTCCGTCTCAAGGATCGCTTCAAGCGGGTTGACCCGGGGCAGGCCGTGGCCGAAGCCACCGCCAGCACTGGTGCAAACCAAACGCCGCCAGGGCAAAAACCGGAACCAGCACGGGCATCGTAAAGCGGCCGTGCCAGTCGTCGCACTGGAAGGTGACCGCCAGCGGGTACAGGAGAAGCAGCGCCACGAGGTAGGAATAGGGGCGCTTCCAGCGGCGGGCGGCCTGCCAAAATCCCACAAAAAAGAAAGCATATACCGGCACCAGGAAAGCCACCAGCGCAGCGTTGTGGACCCTTGAGTACCAGGGGCGCGTCTGGCTGAAGAACGACCAAAGGCGCTGCGTCATCAGGCGGGCGAAGTGACCGGGATTGTGTACGACGTAATAGCCGATGTCGCGCAGGCCGTTGTCGTAGTGCCGGAGGTCGAGGCGGGCGCCTTCGGGCTGCTGCGGCACGAAGCACACGACGTGCTCCTCCACAAACGGCTTCATAGCGTCCATGTCTTCTCCGCCATGGAAGATCCGGTTAATGACCACCAGCATGAGCCCGGCAAACAGGAAGGAGAGGCCCCAGGCCACCCAGCGGTCGGTGCGGCTGCGGTAGCGGGCGAGCAGCAGGAATAGGAAGACGGGTGGAATGAACAGCACGCCGAAAGGCCGTGTAAACAGGAGCACAGCCAGTAGTACGAACAGGGGCAGCACCTGCCGGGCCCGCAGGAGCTCCAGGCAGGCAATCCGGTAGTACAACAGCATCGCCCCACTAAAAAACAGCGACTCCGAATAGAGGTAGAAGTCCCAGGAAAAGTAGGGGAGGAAGAGGCAGAGCAGAACGCCCGCGATCAGCGCCGCCGGCCTGCCGAAGAGGCGTTCCGTGCCGCCGTAAAACAGGAAGAGCGAGGCCAGCGAAAGGGCCGTTTGCACCCCGACTACGAAGGAGTAGCCCAGGCTGAATTTTTGCGCAACTGCAATCAGGTAGATGATCGGCAGGTAATAGTAATATTTGGGCGAACCCGGGAAACTGCCCTTCAGGACGAGGTCGGCCTGGCGGATGTATTTTTCGGCTTCGAGGGCCGTCACGATGCCCGTGGCGCGGTAGAGCAGCACGGGCGTCACCGCAAACAGGCCCGCCAGCAGCAGCGCGTCGCGCTGCCGTGGGCTCATCGGCCTTCGTTTTTCAGCACGGCGCGGCGCTGCAGGTATTTACCCAGCAGGTCGAACTCGAGGTTCACCAGCGAGCCTTCGTGGAGCAGGTGGAGGTTGGTGTGGGTATAGGTATAGGGGATCACCGCCACCGTAAAATGCTTTTTGCGGACGTTGAAAACGGTCAGGCTGACGCCATTTAGGGCGATGGAACCTTTCTCGATGACCAGGGGGGCAAACGCTTTCGGGAACCAGAAGCGCATCTCCCAGGAGCCGCCGCGGTCGTCGATGACCTCGCAGATACCCGTACTGTCCACGTGGCCTTGCACAAAGTGCCCGTCGAGGCGGCTGGAGGGGAGGAGGGAGCGTTCCAGGTTGACCAGGGCTCCGGGCCCCCATTCGTGGAGGTTGGTCTTTTCGAGCGTTTCCGGCACAGCCGTTACGCGGTAGTGGTCGCCCCGCACCTCTTCCACGGTGAGGCAAACGCCGTTGTGGGAGAGGCTTTGGTCTACTTTCAGCTCGGCGGCCAAGGCCGACTGGAGCCAAAAGGTCTTGTTCTGACCCCGCTGGGCCACTTCCCGCACGGTGCCGAAAGCTTCGATGATGCCGGTAAACATGGCGCAAACTTCGTGTTTTTGCAATTTATTTTGGACGGTAACTCCAAAAGGGGCTATCTTCGCACTCCGAAATTAAAAAACACTAAAGGAGGTATAACGCATGTTAATCATCGATTCTAAAGACTGCGAGAACATCGACAAGGCCCTGAAGAAGTACAAGAAGAAATTCGAAAAGGCCAAGATCTTATTGCAGCTTCGGGAGCGCCAGGCTTTCATCAAGCCGTCGATCCGTCGTCGCGGCCAGGTGCTGAAGGCTGTCTATAAGCAACAGATTGCCAGCGGCAAGATCGACGCTTAATACCTCGATAGTATTCAGATAATTCATAGCTGCAGGGTTTCGTACCTTGCAGCTATTCTTTTTTATGCCCGTAGCCCACCCCCAGCTCCAGCCTTTCCTGGATTACCTCAAGTTCGAGAAGCGCTACTCGCGGCATACCGTGCTTTCGTACGAAAACGACCTGACCGGTTTCTTCGACTTCCTGGAGCTCCAGTTCGGCGCCGTGTCGCTTCCCGGGATCACCCACAGCTTTATCCGCAGCTGGCTGGCAGCGCTGAAAGACGCCGGCCTCAGCGCCAAGACCCTCAACCGCAAGATCTCCGCCCTCCGCTCCTTTTTCAAATACGGCCTCAAAACCGGCTTGCTGACTCAAAGCCCGATGGTCAAGGTGGTAGCACCCAAAAACGAAAAGCGGCTCCCGCAGTTCGTGGCCGACAAAGACATCCGCACCCTGTTCGACTACGTCGAATTCCCCGACTCATTCCGGGGGCGCACGGAGCGGCTCGCTCTCGAGCTGTTCTACCAGACCGGCATGCGTCTCAGCGAGCTCACGGGCCTGAAGGAGAGCGCCGTCCATGCCGCGACGGGTGCGCTCAAGGTACTGGGCAAGGGCAACAAGGAGCGCATCATCCCCGTGGGCAATGTCCTGCTGGCCCACATCGCTGCCTACCTCGACGAGAAAAAGACCCGCGACGGCGCCGACCGCGGCGTACTGCTGGTGAGCGAAAAAGGCAAGCCCCTGCAGGCGCGGGCCGTATACACGTTCGTGAAAAAATACCTGAGCCTGGTGACCACCATCGACAAGCGTAGCCCGCACGTGCTGCGCCATACTTTCGCCACGCACCTTACCGGCGCCGGCGCGGAGCTCAACGCCGTCAAGGAGCTGCTGGGCCACAGCTCGCTCGCCGCCACGCAGGTGTATACCCACAATACCATCGAAAAGCTGCGGCAGGTGCACCAGAATTTCCACCCCAAGGGGTAGGCGGCTGCCGGAAAACATTCCTTTCAGCCAACTATCCACAGCAAGCCGGCCGGTGTGGCACGCTACCCGGTGCTGTTGCGGCGGCACGGACAGGTGCAAACGATTCCGGCGGTGGACGGATCTTCTAATTCATTCGGATTCAATTCAGCGGGCCCTCTGGCTCCGCGGTTGTTTGAGGGCGCTTCGGTCACAAACCTGTTAAAAGTTTACCGAAGAGCTGATTTTTTTCACGGGCAAATGCGTTCCGGTCCCCTGCTTTTCCCCTAACTTCATGGCAAGCCCTTCGGGGCCATGATCCCCAAGTTCTTTTACTTATTGTTTCATCGTTAAATACAGATTCTATGAACCTTCACATCCAAACGGTGCACTTTGATGCAGATCAGAAATTGATCGAGTTCGTAAAGGCCAAGATCGCCAAGCTGCCGCAGTTTCATGATCGCATCATCAAAGTGGATGTCTTTCTGAAACTGGACAACGTGGTCCATACGATAAAAGACAAGGTTGCCGAGATCCGGGTGCATGTTCCTAAAGCCGACTTTTTCGTGAAGGCCACCAGTAAGTCGTTCGAGGCATCTTTCGACGAAGCCTTCGACTCGGTGGTGAATCAGATAAAGCGCAAAAAAGAAAAGCTCGCTGCTTAACCCCCCAGCCAAAAAATTTCAGAGACCTCCTTCGGGAGGTCTTTTTTTTGCCCGTCAGCCGCAGCGCGGCAGGGGCGTAGCGCCGGGTAAAACCGCGCTGCGCCAAGCCTTCGGGCGGGTAAACGGCAGAACGCTTCCGATCCTACTTAAAAACACTAAACTTTTTTTATGCTTTTTTTTGTGGAATGGTGAATTCCGTTACCTTTGCCATCCCGAAAACAAGGGGAGTTCTTTAAAACTAGTTCGCTGAGTGTCAACGCGTCTCCGAGCGGCTGAAGGGCTACCGGATTGCATCACCTGCGATCGAGGTAATAAGCCGCTTTAGCTCAGTTGGTAGAGCAACTGATTTGTAATCAGTAGGTCGTTGGTTCGACTCCGACAAGCGGCTCCTAGTAAATCGGGCAGGTTCCAGAGCGGCCAAATGGGGCGGACTGTAAATCCGCTGTCTTCGACTTCAGAGGTTCGAATCCTCTCCTGCCCACGTCTCTCCGCCGTAGCTTCAGCGAAGGCGGACACAAATCTAAGATGTCAGATCTTTGATTTCAGATCTTTGGATAATCGACGGTGGAAGAAGCAGATCCTACATCTGTAATCCGACATCCGAGATTGAATTGCGGGAGTAGCTCATTTGGTAGAGCGATAGCCTTCCAAGCTATAGGTGGCGAGTTCGAGCCTCGTCTCCCGCTCTAAGACGGGGAGGCCGCGAACACGGCGCATCCCGACTTTTTCAGGAAAACCCCCTGGGGTGGAACTGAGCAAGCCGTTGTAGCTCAGGGGTAGAGCACTTCCTTGGTAAGGAAGAGGTCGTGAGTTCAATTCTCATCAACGGCTCACCAAAACTAGCCTGGTGTCACAGCCGGGTCGATGAAATGGGGCGGAACAGTTTCCCCGGAAACTGCGGGCGCCGCGCGTATATCCCTTCCTCTGGCTAAGAGCGAAGGTTTTTTTGGAATCGAAAATTTGTAGTCCACAACTAAAAACAAATACAATGGCAAAAGAGAACTTTAAGCGGGATAAACCCCACGTTAACGTTGGTACCATTGGTCACGTTGACCACGGTAAAACAACTTTGACGGCCGCCATCACCGACGTTTTGTCAAAAAGAGGTCTGGCGGAAAAAAAGAACTATGATGATATCGACGGTGCTCCCGAAGAAAAAGAGCGCGGTATCACCATCAACACCGCTCACGTAGAGTACCAGACTGCAACCCGTCACTATGCGCACGTGGATTGCCCCGGTCACGCCGACTACGTGAAGAACATGATCACCGGTGCTGCCCAGATGGACGGTGCCATCCTGGTTGTGGCTGCTACGGACGGTCCGATGCCCCAGACGAAAGAGCACATCCTGCTCGCCCGTCAGGTAGGTGTTCCCCGCCTCGTTGTTTTCATGAACAAAGTAGACCTCGTAGAAGACCCCGAGCTGCTGGAACTCGTTGAGATGGAAGTTCGCGACCTCCTCAGCTCCTACGGCTTCGACGGCGACAATACGCCCATCATCCAGGGTTCGGCTACCGGCGCTCTCGCCGGCGACGAAAAGTGGGTGGCCAAGATCAACGAGCTGATGGAAGCTGTGGATACCTATATCCCCCTGCCTCCCCGCCCCGTTGACCAGCCCTTCCTCATGTCGGTAGAAGACGTATTCTCGATCACAGGTCGTGGTACGGTAGCTACCGGTCGCATCGAGCGCGGTCGTATCAAGGTTGGTGAGCCCGTAGAGATCGTAGGTCTCATCGAGCACCCCCTGACCTCGACCTGCACGGGTGTTGAAATGTTCCGCAAACTCCTCGACGAAGGTGAAGCTGGCGACAACGCCGGTCTGCTCCTCCGCGGTATTGAAAAGACCCAGATCCGTCGCGGTATGGTAATCTGCAAGCCCGGTTCGATCACGCCCCACACCGACTTCAAAGCAGAAGTTTACGTTCTGTCGAAAGAAGAAGGTGGCCGTCACACGCCGTTCTTCAACAAGTACCGTCCCCAGTTCTACTTCCGTACCACCGACGTAACCGGCGAATGCCAGCTGCCCGAAGGTACCGAGATGATCATGCCGGGCGACAACACCTCCATCACCGTGAAGCTGATCCAGCCGATCGCCATGGAGAAAGGTCTGAAGTTCGCTATCCGTGAAGGTGGCCGTACCGTAGGTGCCGGTCAGGTTACGGAGATCATTAAGTAAGAAGCCGCCTGAATCCCCGAAGGGGGACTTAGAAAAGCATATCTTTACAAGCCTCCCCGATCCCCTCCTTTGGAGAGGTTAGGGGAGGCCTCTTACGGGCGTAGTTCAATGGCAGAATAGAGGTCTCCAAAACCTTTGATGGGAGTTCGAATCTCTCCGCCCGTGCAAACAACAAAAAAAGGCAAATGGCTCCACCGGGCCATTCGCCGTTTAAAACAGATTCTATGAACAAGGTATCCAATTACTTCAGCGAATCCTTCCGCGAACTGACGCAGAAGGTGACCTGGCCCACCTGGCAGCAGCTCCAGCAATCCACCATGATCGTGCTGATCGCCACCCTGCTCATCACCCTCCTTATCGGTGTGATGGACTTCGTTGTGGTCAAGGGCCTCAACTTTATCTATTAATCCGCGCACCCGAACATGGAAGAAAACAAGACGAATACGGCCGAAACGCAATCCGCCCCCCAGCCCGAAACCAAGTGGTACGTGTTGCGCGTGGTCAGCGGTAAAGAACGCAAGGTTAAGGAGTACCTTGATAAAGAAGTATCGCGCGGTGGCTGGGGCAACGTAGTCAAGCAGGTCTTCCTCCCCGTAGAGAAAGTATACAAGGTCCAGAACGGCAAAAAAGTCATGCGCGAGCGCAACTACTACCCGGGCTACGTGATGATCGAAGTGGCCGACGGCAAGCTGCACGACGAGCTCCGCGAAACCATCTCCGGCATCACCAACGTGATCCACTTCCTGGGCAAGGAAAACCCGATCGCCCTCCGCAAGTCGGAAGTAAACAAGATGCTCGGCAAGATGGACGAAATGGCCGAAGCCGGCGGCGCCTCCATGAGCGAACCTTTTATCGTAGGCGAAACGATCAAGATCATCGAAGGACCTTTCAACGACTTCAACGGTACCATCGAAGAAGTAAACGACGAGAAGAAGAAACTCAAGGTAACCGTGAAGATCTTCGGTCGCTCCACACCGGTAGAACTGAACTACATGCAGGTGGAGAAAATCTCTTAAGAAATCACAACACCTTTATAAAAGCCATTCCGTCCGGGATGGCTTTTTTACTTTTGCGCCATGCCCGCCCGCCTTCGCTTCCTCCTGCTGTACTTCCTGTCGTGGACGCTCTTTTTCGAGGCGGCGCGCCTGCTCTTTCTCCTCCTGCAGGGAAAAGCGCTGCCGGCAGGCACCTTTGCCGGAACGCTCTGGTACGGCGCCCGGATGGACCTTTCGATGGCCGCCTACCTGTCGTTGCCCATTGCCGTATTTCTACTGCTGTCCTTCCTTGTGCCCATCCTGCGCCGTCCGCTCCTGTACCAGGCCTATACCATCCTGCTGCTGGTGCCGGTGCTGCTGCTCATCGTTTGCGATGTGGAAGTGTACAAGCAGTGGGGCTTCCGCCTCGACGCGACGCCGCTCAAATACCTCTCCTCGCCCGCTGAGGCCTGGGCTTCCATCGCCCACCTCCCGGTAGTCCGCTACGGGTTGTTCTTTGTGCTGTGTTGCCTGGCGGCCGGCTATGGTGCCGCACGCCTGCTGCGCCGGATGGCAGCGCCCCTGCAGCTCCCCGAACGCTGGTACCTGGGCCTGCCGCTGCTGCTGCTCGCCACCGGCGCGCTCATCATCCCGCTGCGCGGCGGCCTGCAGCAAACACCCCTCAACCAAAGCTCCGTCTATTTTTCGCCCAACAACTTCGCCAACCAGGCCGCGCTCAACGTGCCCTGGAACTTCCTGTTCGGCGTGATCAGCGAAAAGGCGGAGACCAATCCCTATCCCTACTTCCCGGCCGCCGAAGCCCGCAACCTGGCCAACCGCTTTTTTGCTGGAGAACCCTTCGATGTGCAGCCTCCGCCCGTTCCGGGCGACAGCCTCAACGTGCTGCTCGTGATCTGGGAGAGCGGAACCGCCAAGGCCATCGATACGACCATCGAAGGCGTCGAGATCACGCCCGGCTTCAACCGCCTGAAGGCCGAAGGCTGGTATTTTGCGAATGCCTGGGCCTCCGGCGACCGCACCGACAAGGGACTTCCCGCCGTGCTCAGTGGCTATCCCGCATTACCGCAATCGTCCATCATCCGCCTGCCCAACAAAGCGGCGCGGCTGCCCACGCTTGGCAAAGGCTTCCGGCAAAAGGGCTACGAGCCTGCTTTCTACTATGGCGGTGAAACCGAGTTCGCCAACATCAAATCCTACCTCCTCGGGTCGGGTTACACAACCCTGATCGACAAGTCGGACTTTGCAGCGAAAGACCAGAATTCCAAATGGGGCGCGCACGACGGGGTCGTTGCCGACCGCATTCTCCATGATCTTTCCGCCGCACGCAAGCCGTTCTTTACCACCTGGCTGACGCTCAGCTCGCACGAGCCTTTCGAAACACCAACGGCGCCGGTGCTCGCCGGAAGTGATGACACGCATCTCTTCCTGAACTCCATTCATTATACCGACTCGGTGCTCTATCACTTTGTGCGCGCCTGCGAGCAAACAAATTGGTGGCACAACACGATCCTGGTGGTAGTGGCCGACCATGGCCACCCGCTGCCCGCTACCGGCAGCCGCCGCGACAACTTCCGCATCCCGATCCTCTTCCTCGGTGGCGCGTTGCCCCAAAAAGGCATCGAGCAGCGCGTCGTGTCGCAGCTCGATATCGCTTCCACCGTTGCCTCGCTTGCCGGGCTTAAGTTGGAATTCCCCTTCAGTCACAACCTCGCCAGCCGCCTTCCCCACAGCGCCTTCTTTTGTTTCAACAATGGTTTCGGTATCGTGCAGGATACGAGCTATGTACTCTTCGACAACGTAGGGCGGACCGTGCTCGAGCAAAGCCCCGGCGCTACTCCGCAACTCCTCCGCACCGGGCAGGCGCTGCAGCAGTATACCTACCAGGACTTTCTGGATAAGTAACGTGTGCCTGTAACCTATCCCTGTTTCATCCGTTAAGAGAAGGGTCACCCGCTTTTACCCACGAAAACTTTCGTTAACAAAAACCAAAAGCGGTCCACGCTGTGATAAGCGGTAACTCCGAACGTATTAGGAGCGTCTAATTTCGTACTACCGGCACACAAAAAACCAAACACCAATGTTGAAGTCCCTGCTATCGCTCACCCTCAGCTTCCTGGTACTCATCGCTTCGGCGCAAACACCCCGCCAGCTGCCCGCCAAGCGCACGACCGCCTCTTTCAAGATCGACGGCGAGCTCAGCGAGGCCGCCTGGAAAGAAGCGGCGCCCGCCACCTCCTTTATCGAATGGCGCCCCAATGCCGGCAAGCCTGAAAATCCCGCCACCGGCACCGAGGTGTACATCCTCTACAGCAATACCTCCATCTATATCGGCGGCTTCTGCCACGAGCGCACCCGCGACTCCGTATCGCGCGAGCTCGTGGGCCGCGACGTGGTGGGCGTAAACGACTTCGTGGGCGTCATCTTCGACACCTACAACGACAAGATCAACGCCTTGGGGTTTTACGTAACGCCCTACGGCGAGCAGTTCGACGCCAAGTATTCCAACACCAACGGCGAAGACGGCTCCTGGAGCGGCGTCTGGAACAGCGCCTCCAAAATCCGCAACGACGGCTGGACCTTCGAGATGGAGATCCCGTACTCGGCCCTGCGCTTCGTGAGCAAGCCGGACCAGACCTGGGGTATCAACATCACCCGCCGCCGCAACAAGACCGGCCAGCAGTACATGTGGAACCCGATCGACCCGCAGAAGAACGGCTTCGTGAACCAGGAAGGGGAGTGGACCGGCATCGAAAAGATCGAGCCGCCGCTGCGCCTGTCGCTGTCGCCCTACCTCGGCGTGTACGCCAACCACTTCCCGCAAACGGATCCGAAAAAGAAAAACTGGAACACCTCGGTCACCGGCGGCATGGACGTCAAGTGGGGCGTGTCGGATGCCTTTACGCTCGACATGACCCTGATCCCCGACTTCGGCCAGGTGCGCTCCGACAATACGATCCTCAACCTGTCGCCCTTCGAGGTGCGTTACCAGGAACAGCGCCCCTTCTTTACCGAGGGCACCGAGCTGTTCAATAAGGGCAACCTCTTTTACTCGCGCCGCATCGGCCTCGACCCACCGCTGCATATGGGCGCCGCCTACAACCGTGCGGCCGAACTCCGCGGCGAGGTGATCGACAACCCCGCACAGGCCAAGCTGATTAACGCCACCAAGTTTTCGGGCCGTACCCGCAAAGGCCTCGGCATCGGTGTCTTCAACGCCGTGCAGCGCACGATGTATGCTACTGTAGCCGACTCCACCGGCAAGAACCGCGAGCGCGTGGAGACCGGTCCGCTGACCAACTACAACGTGCTCGTGTTCGACCAGACGATGAAGAACAACTCCTCCGTGTCGTTCATCAACACCAACGTGCTCCGCGACGGCAGCGACCCCGACGCCAACGTAAGCGCCTTCCTCTTCGACGTCAACAACAAGAAGAACACCTATAACTGGAACGGCAACGTATCGGTGAGCAACATCTTCAGCGGCGGAAAGACGAGCACCGGCTATGCCCACTTCCTGGCTTTCGGAAAGACCGGCGGCCGCTTCAACTTCAACATCGCGCAGGAACTGTACGACGAGAAATACGACAAAACCGACCTCGGCTTCATGAACAACAATAACTACCTCGACCACTCCATGTGGATGGGGTACAAGTGGACGCAGCCGAAGGGCATCTTCAACAACCTGTACCTCAACTTCAACCAGGGCCTCAGCCGCCGCTTCAACCCCTCGGCCTACCAGCAATACTGGGTGAACGTTAACGGCAACGGGCAGCTGAAGAATCTGTGGTACGCCGGTGTGTATGTCGGCTACAACGCCGACGGCCACGACTTCTACGAGCCGCGCCTCATCTACGCGGAACAGCAGCGCTACACGCAGCCCGGCGCACCCTACTTCGTGGCGCAGAGCAAGCTGATGACCAACGCCTGGATCGAGACCAACAACGCCAAGAAGTACAAGGTGAACATCAACGCCGGCGTGGATTTCAACGAACAGTTCAACGGCCGCCGCTACGACTTCAGCATCTACCAGCGCTACCGCTTCAGCGACAAGCTGTCGATGGACCTCAACGTGTATTACAATCCCTGGATCGACAACGCCGGCTTCTACGGCTTCTACGTCCCGGGCAACGGCTACCAGGGTTACTACGGATCGGGCTACACCGACGTGCTCTTTTCGCGCCGCAACCGCAATACCATCGAGAACACCTTCAGCGTCAAGTACAGCTTCTCCAACCGAAGCTTCATCAACATCCGCGCCCGCCACTACTGGAGCGACGTGGAGGTGAAAGACTTCTACGACCTGCAGCCCGATGGAACGCTGCTGCCCACGAAGCACAACGACGTGCCGCGCCAGCACCAGAACTTCAACATCTTCAACGTCGACGCGCAGTACACGCTGCAATTCGCGCCGGGCTCCTTCCTCAACATCGTGTGGAAGAACCAGGCCCTCGACGTGCTTGATCCCGACTACACCTCCAAGTACGGCCGCAACCTGTCGCGCACCCTCGACGCACCTGCCTCCAACAACCTGTCGGTTAAGGTGATCTGGTACCTCGATTACCTGCAGTTCCGCAAATGGACCGGGAAGGGGAAATGAGTAATGAGTAATGAAAATGAAAAGCGTCCCACAGTAGGTGGGACGTTTTTATTTGAGTCTGTTTTTGTCGGCCGCAAGCGGCCTCCGTACACGACGACACAACGACACAACGGCGCAACGAAAAGAACATCCTTTCGAAGGCCTCACTGAGTTACAACCGGCTGCACACCGCCGCATAGCAGCCTGCCCCGCAAAGCGGGGGCGGCACTTTATCGCCTCGGGCTTTAGCCGGGGGAACAGAATGCGGATTCTGCAGCGCCCCGCCGCGTAGCGGCGCTATTTGTTTGCCTCGGGCTTTAGCCCGAGGAGCCGGCACAGGCGAGGAGGCATGCGGCGCGTAGCGCCGCCACTTTATCCTGCGGGCTTCAGCCCGCAAACAAAAACGTCCCGCTGAAAGCGGGACGTTTTTCTATAACCACAAAGCCATTTTAAAAAGCCATTTGCGTCGGGATCTTCGTGTACAGCATCTGCTCGATCCAGGCATCGCCGGCGGAAAGCTGCACCGTCTCGCTGCCGCCGCCGGGCGTATCCAGGGTGAGCAGCATGCGGCCCGAGCCGTTGCCTTCGTAGCCGCTGTTGAGGCCCGTGGGGTCTTTGAACACCTGGTCGGTCACGGCCGCATCCACGAGGAAGTACACCGTTTCCTTTCCTTCGTCCAGGAGATCTACCCGGAACTGCAGGAAGTAGGTGTCGCCATTGATCACGGTCGGTTGCAGCGGCGTGGTGCGGGTGGCCACGTACTTGCTTTCGCCGTTCACCAGCATCGTGGCGTGCGAGTCGACGGGCACGCCCGCTTCGAACTTTTCACCCGGCTTTACGATCACGTAGTTGGAGAGGTGCAGGCCGTTGGCCAGCTGCAGGTCCTGGAGCATCCACTGCACGGGGCCGCCATCGGGGCGCGAGAAGACGCCGTACTCATGGTCCATCCAGGTGGTGCCGCGCACGCCGAAGGTTTCGCCGTCGATAGTGAGGGTGCCGCTGGCCTGCAGGTTGGTGTACGAATAATAGTAGTTGTATTGCTGCACCGGCAGGGGGCCGTCGCCGGCTTTGCCCGAGCGGCCGGTACCGAATACGTAGAGCGGCGGACCCTGCTGCTCCAGGCGCAGGCTGAGGCTGCATTTCTTACCGCTGGCCTTGCTGGTGAAGTCGCAGTGCACGGTCATATGATCCACGCTGCCATCGATGCCCTCCATCCGGATGCCTACCGCGTCGGGGTAGCCCACCGGGCTGGAAAGTCCTACGCGCCAGGGTTTGCTGCTGTCCGTCTCGGCCCAGGTATCCGCCAGGGGCATGTACTGCAGGGCGGAGTAATGCTGCTTCGCCTGCACGTCGGTGATCGAGCCCATGGCCACGCCGAAGTTGGTTTGGTCGGTGAGCACGCCCACGGCGTTGATCTCGAAGCCGAAGGCGCGGCCATCGTCGGTGCGGAGGGTGCCGATGTGCCACCACCATTCGGTGGGGGCGCCGGGGTGGCGGTACTGGTCTTGCGGAAGCTGGATGAATACGCCGGCGTCGGTGACGGGCGCAAGGGTTTGTTCTGCCAACATAGTTCGTTGTTTTTAATGATGATCAATAAGAGAGGCGTGGTGGTTGGCGTAGGTCGGCAGTTGTTTTGGTAGGGTGGGAGTGGCAACAAGGTAGACCGTCTTTTCGAGCCGGACAATAGTAGAAATACGGAGTTTTTGGCGGCCGGGGCACGCGGCGGCGCAGCGGCGCAACGGCGCGGTGAAAGAATAGGCGGCTTTTTCAACCCGCCGCGTGGCAGCCTGCCCCGCAAAGCGGGGGCGGTGCGTGTTAGCCTCGGGCTTCAGCCCGCGAAAGAAAAACGCCCCGCGAAAGCGGGGCGTTTCATTATTCATTACTCATTACGCATCGGCCGCCTGGTGGCCTTGCGATCCGTAATTCTACGGGCGATGAAATACTCGTCCTGGAACTCCGGTTGATCATCCATTAGCGCGATGACCTCGTCGTCGAGCTCATACAGCTTGTCCTGGATCTCCTGCAGCAGCTGCGGGAGATTTTTGTTAACGAGCTGAAGGCCGTCGCCCGTCGTATCACGGTCGGCGGAAAGCGGGCGCGCCCGCTCGATGTCGGCGCTGAGGGCGGCCACATCACCCATGCTGATCTTAAAGGGCGCGAGGTCGGCCATATGTTCTTCGGCCCATTTCACCACGGCGGCGCAGCGGCCAATGCGCTCCAGCTCGGAGCCGTTGTCGAAGTAGCGACGCGGTTGCGTGGCCTGGGCCAGCAGTACGGGCAGGCCTTTGCGCAGCGCAAACAGTTTCAGCCGCTTGGCCATCAGCCAGCTGCGCGCGCAGATGTTGTCGATGAAATTGTTTTTGGCCTGCGTGAGGCCCGAGGTGCCGCCTTCCTCCTTGGCATCGACCAGGAAGTGAGCGCGTTCCAGGCGGGGAACGATGTAGGCCACCGATTCGGCGACCATCTCGTTGCGTTCCCAGACCGCCCTGCGTTTGTTCATCAAAGCTGCTACAGCCTGTTGCATGTGAAAGCGGTCTTCGTGTGCTTGTGCTGCCATAATTGTTGGTTTTAGGACCTTAAATTACAACAGCCGGGCTTTCAACTTTGCCGTATTTCTAGATATTTTGCCGGATTCCCCGGAAAATCCGGGATTTTTCTGAAAATGAAGGCTTTCTGACCCTCTGGTGGTTAAAAACAGCTCCCGAAACGCGGAAACAGCCCTTTCGCTGACAGCAACGCTGTTTTTGGGACCGAAACACAACCGGTGCGAACAGAAACAGCCTTTTTTTGCCGGAAACGCCGCTTCGAACGGCAGAAACAGCGCCCGAAACACGGAAACGGCTTCTCTTCTGACAGAAACGCCGGTCAAGTGACAGAAACACCGGTTTTGGTCCCGCACGCAAGCTCAAAGCATGGTCGCGAGCGGGCGGAAGCGGCCACTTGTGCCCTCCTGTAATCAGGTACTCAAGTACTCATGTAAGCTGCCCTTCTCCTACCCCGCTGCTCTTAACAGAATTATCCTACTTTTTTCCGCCGGCTTCCTTACCTTTGCGCTCCCAAAAGTTAGTTCTTTCTCCGACCGCTGTAGCCTCCGGCGAAGGCGGTCACCCAGAGTTAAGTAGCCAGGATCACTCCTGGAAGCTTAAAATGATCAACTTGGGAGATGATCCTGTCGCGGAGATAGGCTCATCGCTTGAACCAATAAATCACGTAGAAAATGGCAAAAGAAATCACGGGCTATGTAAAGCTCCAGTGCAAGGGTGGCCAGGCCAACCCTGCTCCCCCGATCGGTCCGGCCCTGGGTTCCAAAGGTGTCAACATCATGGAATTCTGCAAGCAATTCAATGCGCGCACCCAGGACAAGCAAGGCAAAGTACTCCCCGTACTGCTGACCGTTTATTCCGACAAGTCGTTCGACTTCATCATCAAAACGCCCCCCGCAGCCGTTCAGCTGAAGGACGCCGCCAAGATCCAGAGCGGTTCCAAAGAGCCGAACCGCAACAAGGTGGGTAAAGTAACCTGGGACCAGGTGAAAGCCATCGCTGAAGACAAGATGGCCGACCTGAACGCCTTCACCCTCGACAGCGCCATGAGCATGGTGGCCGGCACGGCCCGCTCGATGGGACTGACCGTGGAAGGTACCGCTCCCTGGGAAAGCAAATAATGATTTTGTCATCCTGAGCGTAAGCGAAGGACAGAACACTTAAAAGAAATTACAATGGCATTTGTTCCTAAAAAAAGAAAGGCAGTCAACGGCAAGGTTGACGCCAATAAAGCCTACTCCCTCCAGGCGGCTTCCGCCCTGGTGAAGGAAGTTAACACCTGCAAGTTCGACGCCTCCGTAGACATCCACATCCGTCTCGGCGTTGACCCCAAGAAAGCCGACCAGGCCATCCGCGGCACCGTAACCCTGCCCCACGGCACCGGTAAAACCAAGCGTGTGCTGGTTCTTTGCGGTCCCGAGCAGGAAGCCGCCGCCAAAGGCGCCGGCGCCGACTACGTTGGCCTCGACGAATTCATCCAGAAGATCGACGGCGGCTGGACCGACGTTGACGTCATCGTTGCTACCCCCGCGGTGATGCCCAAGATCGGCCGTCTCGGTAAGATCCTCGGTCCCCGCAACCTGATGCCCAACCCCAAGACCGGTACCGTTACGAACGACGTAGCAGGCGCTGTGAACGAGGTAAAAGGTGGTAAGATCGCCTTTAAAGTGGACAAGGCAGGTATCATCCACGCTTCGATCGGCCGCGTATCCTTCTCGCCCGAGAAGATCGCCGGCAACGCCCAGGAGCTGATCAACGCCATCATCAAAGCCAAGCCGTCTACTGCCAAAGGTACCTACCTGAAAGGCCTGACCATGGCCGCCACGATGAGCCCCGGCATCCCTGTCGACACAAAAACCTTCGTTCACTAATCCTGCCGCAAGCCCCGGATGACAACCATCCAGCTTCAACGGATTACAAAAGCTTCGTACAATGACTAAAGAGCAAAAAAATGAAGTGATCGTCGCCCTGAAGGAGAAATTCTCCCAGTACGACAACTTCTATGTAACCAATACGGAAAGCCTGAGCGTTGCCCAGGTGTCCCAGCTGCGCCGCGCCTGCTTCAACAAGAATGTGGAAATGAAGGTGGCCAAGAACACCCTCATCCGCAAGGCCCTCGAAGGCCTGGATGCCGAGCGTTACAACGGTGTATTCGACTCCCTCCACAACGTAACCGCCCTGCTGTTCTCCGAGAACCCCAAGGAGCCGGCCCTGATCATCTCTTCGTTCCGCGACGCCGCCAAAGGCGAGAAGCCGGAGCTGAAGGCCGCTTTCATCAACGGTGATATCTACACCGGCGACAACAACCTGAAGGCCCTCACGAAGATCAAGACCAAAAACGAGCTCATTGGCGAGGTTATCGGCCTGCTGCAGTCGCCCGCTTCGCGCGTGCTGTCTGCCCTGCAGAACTTCCACGAGCAAGGCGGCGTGATCAACAAGCCCGGTACCGAAGCCGCTGCCCCCGCAGAAGCTCCGGCCGCCGAAGCGCCCGCTGCACCCGAAGCACCTGCTGAAGGCGAAGCTCCGGCTGCTGAATAAGACCCATCCCCAACCCTTCCCGAAGGGAAGGGAGAAAGATATCCCCACCAACTCCCTCCCCCTCGGGGAGGGCCGGGGTGGGGCCGCCCTCGCCGCTGGGGTCAACAGCGACAAATTTTTTTAAACCCTCCGACGGATCCCCTCCTTAAACCGGGGAGATGAAGCCGGAAAAAATTTAAACAACATGGCAGACGTTAAAAATCTTGCAGAACAACTGGTAGGCCTGACCGTTAAAGAAGTACAAGAACTGGCCGATTTCCTGAAATCCGAGTACGGTATCGAGCCCGCAGCTGCTGCGGTAGTAGTAAGCGGTGACGCCGGCGGTGGCGCTGCAGCCGTAGAAGAGAAGACTTCCTTCAACGTGATCCTGAAGAGCGGTGGTGCTTCCAAGCTCAACGTGGTTAAGATCGTTAAGGACCTGACCGGCCTGGGCCTGAAAGAAGCCAAAGACCTCGTTGATGGTGCTCCGAAGCCCGTTAAAGAAGGTGTGGACAAGGCTACTGCCGAAGATATCGCCAACAAGCTGAAAGAAGCTGGTGCCGACGTAGAGATCGCTTAATTGCCCTCTGCCTCGCAACGATAAAAGAGCCCCCGCCGCCAGGCGGGGGTTTTTTTGTGCCCGCCTCGCTGGGCGGGAAGCGCCCTCGCCGGGCGCCCAAAGCCCCCGGCTAGGGTAGAAATGACAGCTGTGGGGCGATTAAAAGGGCCCCTGGAAGCGCATCTGCGCGGCCGTTTTACGGCTGGTACCGGCCCTTTTGCTACGGGTTCCCCTGTGTGAGTCAGCGGTACTCCGGTCCATAAACAGGGCGATCATCCGAACTCCCGGCACTACGGGTGAGGCCACTTTCCAGGCCGTCCCGGGCCGTCCGTGTGCAGGTAATCAGACCCTTTTTGCCCTTGATCAAGGGGCGCAAAGGGCCTCCGCAGGGGCCCGGAAATGGGCCGTTTGCGGCCCGTCAGGAGCTTGTTTCAGCACGCTGTTACCGGCGCCGGGGTGGCGTGAAGCCGGGTATAAATGGCGGGTAAACGATCCCGTAATGCCCAGCCAACCCCTGCGAAATCCGGTACGGAGGACGCACTTTCCAGTTTGTTTGGCGGTCCTTACGGCCCGTTTTTGCACAGGATCGGGAAGCGTTTCTGCCGCAGAATTACGCTACTTCGAGGCGCCTGCAGGTACTTGTTTCAGCACCCCGGGCAGACAAAAACAGAGTGCCTTGACCTTCTTTTTCGGCCCTGGAAATGTCCGGGAAAGGAGCCGGGCGCCCCGCCATTTTCCGTTTGGATTACGACAAAAAAATGCCGAGTGGCCCTCCCCAAAAACAGTTTTCCCGCACCACTTCTACGTGCCGGTCAAGCCCGGAAGGTGGCAAAAAAAACGCCGGCGACGACGCGCCAAGCCCGTGAAAAGGTACCCCGGGCCGCCACATAAACGATCCGAAATGGATACCCGGCCAACCCGAAAAACCGGAAAAATCTCCCGGGCGCCGGCCCGGATTCGGGGGCAACGGGCCCGGAAAAAGGGAGCGAAAAACTCCATCATGGGAGGAAAATCCATCCTGAATCGGCTTCCTTTTCGGACACTTCCGGCCCCGGTTGGGCCTCCCCGGCCACCCCCTGACCGGGCCGTTCGGACCCGCAAACGGCTCTTGTCGACCGTCCAAAATGGCCGGATCCTACCTCCCGGTACAGGCCCATTCGGACCCTTTTGCGCTCCAAACACCGGTCGACGGACCCTGTTTTGCCGCCCTTTCAACAGGGGCACCGACCCACCGAGCACCCGCATTTGACCCCTGCCGCACCCGGAATTCCACCCCGGCCGGCAACCTCGGTGGATCGGAAAAAGGGGAGCAGACCCCGACCGGAGTGGCGGGTACAGGGGTAGTTGGACCGGTATTTCACCCCCATTTCTGACATTATTGCAGCCTCCGATCGGCTAAAAATGGGGCCGCGGAAAGCCCCTTTTTAGCCTGTTTTAGCCAGTGTGCGTCGTTCCGAACCCGGCAGTCACCCGAACTCGAGGCGGTCGTAACGGGTCTTAAATGGCCCTGCGCGGAGATGGGGTAGGAGGGGACGAATGCCTATAAAACGGCTCAAAAGGACCAACTTAATTTAAAGTCGACAAACATTCGATCTTTTACTTGGAAAAATGGCTGAAACACAATATAAATAAATGTGAATCAAATGTATAGGTAGGTTTTTGTAATTTAATGTGGAAGGCTGTGAAACTTAAATGCACATCACGGATAGAGTCTGTGACTAACTCTAAATGAATCCATTGGATCATAGAATTATTGTTTGGTGCTATATGATGGTCTGATGAGTGGCACTTTTTGGCGCTTCAGGAAATCCACATGTCGCAAGCGTCTTCCATTAGTTTCGGCAAATTCAAATTTTAGTAAAGCAACTTCGACAGGGTTCTAACTTTTTAATAATGGTAGTAAACAACCATTACCTCTTATAAATCAATATTATATAATGAAATAATGCCAATTTGGCAAGATGGCTTGTCCAATGCCCAGTAATGCATCTAATTATTATTCAGTAAATAGGTTTAATCAATTGATAAATGCTATTTTATGTCGACATAGGGAAGAAGTTTTTGCAACGTACTGTCCGGCAATAAAAGCACCTTACGAAGATCGTCCGTGGAACGGTAGGCACCGTGTCGTTCCCGGTATTCCACAAGCGCATTGGCCAGGTTCCAGCGGATATACGGATGAACTTTAAGTTCATCACGGGTGGCGCTGTTTAAATTTAATTTGCGGATACCCTGCCCGCTCGATTTAAGCTCGAGGCGGGTGCGGATCTTCCGGAAGGTGGAGTCGGGTAGACCCCATGTCTCCCCCACCTGGTCCACCGACACGAATCCACCGAGCCGCTCCCGGTACCGGAGGATCCTTCCTGCCAGTTTGGCACCGATGCCGGGCAGCCCCTCCCAGGCCATCGAGTCGGCTTCATTGATGGATAGTAGTATCGGTGTCCGGGGCTCCCGGGCGAAAGGTGGGTACCGCTGACCGCCGCCCGCCCCATCAGGGGCCGGGGCAATCCGGACCGAGGGGAGCACCCGCTCTACGAATCCCTCGGGCAGGCTCCAGATCTTCCCGAGGTCTTCCGGCCGGCGGAAGCGTCCACCCCGTTCCCGGTACTTGAGGATCGTGGCGATCGTCCGGGCGGGAAGTCCGAGCCGGGACCAGCCGGCGGCATCGAGCTGGTTGGGATCGAATTCGAAAAGGGGCGCCTGCCGCCAGGCGTCCCGGCCGGCCCCCGGATCTTCCCGGCGGGAGGCATAGCCGGAACGGTCGGGGTAGCCGGCGCGCCCATGGTCGTATGGCTGCCGGTAGCGGGAACTGTCGGGCGGGCGGCGGAGTACCGAATCGGGGAGTGGGGCCAGCGCCGGCGACGGGGTGGGCAGCAAGGCGGGCAATGCCACGAGGACACCCACAACAAGGACCAGGAGGAAGACCGCGATGCGGTCCTTTTTACTGAAGGTGAAATAGTCGGGCAGGGGGCTTTTGGGGTTCATCTCCGAAAGCTCCGGCGGCCGGCTGGTCCGGCCATGGGAAAAAGGCCAGCATTTCCTGGGATTTTTCCCGCCTTCGCCCCGCTACGGCAGGCAGTGCCCGGTCGCTGTCGGACGAGGCCAGTATGGAAGAAGGCGGTGCAACGAAAGGCGAACGTCAGTTCGGGAGCCCGTACAACTCCTGCAGCCCATCGTCAGGAATACAATTAATTCATAAAAGAGTCAAAAAAAGCTTAGGCACATTCTTTGCTAAGGCGAAAAAATTGTTTGCAAAGGCTTTTTCCGTACTTTTGCCCTCCTTAAGTTTTGGCCAAAAACAATTTTGACGTCGGTAATTCGAGCTTAATTCATTGAAAATCATCGCTTTTTTCATTTTTATGAAAGAGGCCTGATAGCTCATTGCCCGCGTCTGAAACTCATTTAAACCGGTTTTTTACTTATGCCCGCTACACAAACGAAAGAACGGATCAATTTCGGGAAGATTGGCAATATCGCTGATACGCCTGATTTGCTCGCCGTTCAGATCCAGTCGTTCAAAGAGTTTTTCCAGTTAGAGACCACGCCGGACAAGCGTAACGTAGAAGGCCTCTTCCGCGTGTTCAAAGAGAACTTCCCGATTACCGACACACGCAACATCTTCGTTCTCGAGTTCCTCGACTATTTCATTGACCCCCCGCGCTACACCATCGAAGAATGTATGGAGCGTGGCCTCACGTATGCCGTTCCCCTGAAGGCGAAGCTGCGCCTCAGCTGTAACGACGAGGAGCATATCGACTTCCAGACCATCGTTCAGGATGTGTTCCTGGGCAACATTCCCTACATGACTCCCCGTGGCACGTTTGTGATCAACGGCGCCGAGCGTGTGGTGGTTTCCCAGCTGCACCGTTCCCCCGGCGTATTCTTCGGCCAGTCGGTTCACCCCAACGGCACGAAGATCTATTCCGCCCGCGTGATCCCCTTCAAGGGCGCCTGGATGGAATTTGCCACCGACATCAACAACGTGATGTACGCCTACATCGACCGGAAGAAGAAGTTCCCCGTAACGACCCTTCTCCGCTCGATCGGCTTTGAAACCGATAAAGACATCCTGGAGCTTTTCGGCATGGCCGATGAAGTGAAGGGAGAGCGTAAAGCCCTCGCCGCATTCCTCGGCCGCCGCCTGGCTGCCCGTGTACTGCGCAGCTGGGTAGAAGACTTCGTGGACGAGGATACCGGTGAAGTGGTTTCCATCGAGCGTAACGAAGTCATCCTCGAGCGCGACTCCGTGCTCGACGAAGAAGCCATCGAAACGATCTCCGACATGGACATTAAGTCCGTGTTCATCCAGAAGGAAGACGTAGGTGGCGATTACGCGATCATTTACAATACCCTCAACAAGGATACTTCGAACTCCGAGCTCGAGGCCGTGCAGGTGATCTATCGCCAGCTCCGCGGCGCCGACGCCCCGGACAACGAAACCGCCCGCGGTATCATCGACAAGCTGTTCTTCTCGGACAAGCGCTATGACCTCGGCGAAGTTGGTCGTTACAAGATCAACCGCAAGCTCGGTCTGAACTACCAGATGGAGCAGAAGACCCTGACGAAGGAAGATATCATCGAAATCATCAAATACCTGGTGCGCCTCACCAACGGCAAGGCCGAGATCGACGACATCGATCACCTGTCGAACCGCCGTGTGCGCACCGTGGGCGAGCAGCTCTACGCCCAGTTCGGCGTAGGCCTGGCCCGTATGGCCCGCACCATCCGCGAGCGGATGAACGTGCGCGACAATGAAGTGTTCACCCCGGTGGACCTCATCAACGCCCGTACGCTGTCTTCGGTAATCAACTCGTTCTTCGGTACTTCGCAGCTGTCGCAGTTCCTCGACCAGACAAACCCGCTGTCGGAGATCACGCACAAGCGTCGTATCTCGGCACTCGGACCGGGCGGTCTGAGCCGTGAGCGCGCTGGCTTCGAAGTACGTGACGTACACTATTCCCACTACGGCCGTCTTTGCACGATCGAAACCCCGGAAGGTCCGAACATCGGTCTGATCTCGACCCTTTGCGTTCACGCGAAGATCAACGAGATGGGCTTTATCGAGACGCCCTACCGCAAGGTGGAGAACGGCAAGGTGAACATGAAGGAACTGACGTTCCTGAGCGCCGAGGAGGAAGATTCCGCCAAGATCGCCCAGGCCAACGTGCCGCTCGACAAAAACGGCGCCTTCGCCGAAGAGCGCATCGTGAGCCGCGAGACGGGTGACTTCCCCATCCTCGACCGCGCCGAAGTGCAATACATGGACGTAGCCCCCAACCAGATCGTGGGCCTGTCCGCCTCGCTCATCCCGTTCCTGGAGCACGATGACGCCAACCGTGCACTGATGGGATCGAACATGCAGCGCCAGGCCGTTCCGCTGCTGCGCCCCGACGTTCCTACCGTAGGTACGGGCCTCGAAGGCAAAGCCGCCCGCGACGCGCGGATCCAGATCCACGCGGAAGGCGAAGGTGTGGTGGAATTCGTGGACGCCAACGAGATCCACGTGCGCTACAACCGCAACGAAGACCAGCGTCTTGTTTCTTTTGAAGAAGACCTGAAGATCTACAACCTGACGAAGTTCATCAAGACCAACCAGGAAACCTCCATCAACCTGAAGCCCGCCGTGAAGAAAGGCCAGAAGGTGAAAGAGGGCGACTTCCTCACGGAAGGTTACGCCACGAAGGCTGGTGAGCTGGCCCTCGGTAAAAACCTGAAAGTGGCCTTCATGCCCTGGAAAGGTTACAACTTCGAGGATGCCATCGTGATCTCCGAGCGCGTGGTGAAAGAAGACATGTTCACCTCGGTGCACATCTCCGAATACGAGCTCGAAGTGCGCGACACCAAGCTTGGTGAAGAGGAACTGACGCCGGATATCCCGAACGTATCGGAAGAGGCTACCAAAGACCTCGACGAGAACGGTATCATCCGGATCGGCGCCCATATCAAGGAAGGCGACATCCTCATCGGCAAGATCACTCCGAAAGGAGAGAGCGACCCGACGCCGGAAGAAAAGCTGCTCCGCGCCATCTTCGGCGACAAGGCCGGTGATGCGAAAGACGCCTCGCTGAAAGCACCCAACGGTGTGGAAGGTGTGGTGATCGGCAAGAAGCTGTTCCAGCGCGCCAAGAAAGACAAGAACGCCAAAGTGCGTGAGAAGGCCTCCCTCGAGAAGCTCGAGAAAGTTCACGAAAAGAACGAGAGCGATCTGCGGGAAGTGCTGATGGACAAGCTGCTGACCCTGCTGAAGGATCGTCCTTCGACGGGTGTAAGCAACAACTTCGGCGAGATGCTGATCGGTAAAGGCGCCCGGTTCACCCAGAAGAACCTGAGCGGCATGGACTACCAGAACGTGAACCCGCTCGGCTGGACCGGCGACGCCAAGGTAGACGAGCAGATCAACATCCTCCTGCACAACTTCTCGATCAAGTACAACGAAGAGCTCGGCCGCTACAAGCGCGAGAAATTCAATATCAGCATCGGCGACGAACTGCCCGCGGGCGTTCTGAAGCTGGCCAAGGTATACATCGCCGTGAAGCGTAAGCTGAAGGTGGGGGATAAGATGGCCGGACGCCACGGTAACAAGGGTATCGTTGCCAAGATCGTTCGCCACGAAGACATGCCTTTCCTCGAGGACGGCACGCCGGTGGACATCGTGCTGAACCCGCTGGGTGTACCCTCCCGTATGAACCTGGGCCAGATCTATGAAACGGTCCTGGGCTGGGCTGGTGAGAAACTCGGTCTTCGCTTCGCCACGCCGATCTTCGACGGTGCTTCCACGGAAGACATCGCCGGATACATCGAGCAGGCGGGCCTGCCGACCTTCGGTCACACGCACCTCTATGACGGTGAAACGGGTGAGCGCTTCCACCAGAAAGCAACGGTTGGTATCATTTACGTGATCAAGCTGCACCACATGGTGGACGACAAGATGCACGCCCGTTCGATCGGACCCTACTCCCTCATCACGCAGCAGCCCCTTGGTGGTAAAGCCCAGTTCGGTGGTCAGCGTTTCGGTGAGATGGAAGTGTGGGCGCTCGAGGCCTACGGTGCCGCGAACATCCTGCAGGAACTGCTCACGATCAAGTCGGATGACATCATCGGCCGCGCGAAGACCTACGAGGCGATCGTGAAGGGCGAGAACATCCCGCGCGCGGGTCTGCCGGAATCGTTCAACGTACTCGTGCACGAACTCCGCGGCCTCGGTCTGGACCTGAACTTCCATGACTAGGCCCCCCGGCCCCCGAAGGAGGGAACTTAGGTCGACGTGACCTGTGAGTTGGAAACAGTTCTTTAGAAATAACAATCAGATAGCCCGCGGCGTGAAAACGTCGTGGGCAAATCTGAAATCTGACATCTGGCATCTGAGATTTAAATCAGGCATCAGACATCATACATCAAGAAATCTTCTTTATGGCTTTTAATAAAAAAGACAATCGTCCGAGACCGCAATTCTCCAAGATTACGATCGGACTGGCCTCTCCCGACAGCATCCTGGAAAAGAGCTTCGGTGAGGTGCTCAAGCCGGAGACCATCAATTACCGCACGTACAAGCCCGAACGCGACGGCCTGTTCTGCGAGCGGATCTTCGGCCCCGTAAAGGATTACGAATGCGCCTGTGGCAAATACAAGCGCATCCGCTACAAGGGCATCGTATGCGACCGCTGCGGTGTGGAAGTAACGGAGAAGAAAGTGCGCCGTGAGCGCATGGGCCACATCAAGCTCGTAGTGCCGGTGGTACACATCTGGTACTTCAAGAGCCTGCCCAACAAAATCGGCTACCTGCTCGGCATGAGCTCCAAGAAGCTCGAGAGCATCATCTACTACGAGCGCTTCGTGGTGATCAACAGCGGCATCCGTGCCGACAAGGGTCAGAACTACGGCGACCTGCTGACGGAAGAAGAATACCTGGACATCCTGGATTCGCTGCCGAAAGACAACCAGTACCTGCCCGACGAGGACCCGAACAAGTTCATCGCCAAGATGGGTGCGGAAGCCGTGCACGACCTGCTCGGCCGCATCGACCTCGACCAGCTTTCCTTCGACCTGCGCAACGCCGCCGCTACCGAAACCTCGCAGCAGCGTAAGGCCGACGCCCTGAAGCGCCTGTCGGTCGTGGAATCGTTCCGCGACGCCCAAACCCGCATTTCCAACCGTCCCGAGTGGATGGTGATGCAATACATTCCCGTGATCCCGCCGGAACTGCGCCCGCTTGTTCCCCTGGACGGTGGTCGCTTCGCCTCGTCTGACCTGAACGACCTGTACCGCCGCGTGATCATCCGCAACAACCGCCTCAAGCGCCTGCTGGAAATCAAGGCCCCCGAGGTGATCCTGCGCAACGAAAAGCGGATGCTGCAGGAAGCCGTCGACTCCCTGTTCGACAACAGCCGTAAGTCCAACGCCGTGAAGGCTGAAGGCGGCCGCGCCCTCAAGTCGCTCTCCGACGTGCTGAAAGGCAAGCAGGGCCGCTTCCGTCAGAACCTGCTCGGTAAGCGTGTGGACTACTCCGGCCGTTCGGTGATCGTAGTAGGACCGGAGCTGAAAATCCACGAGTGCGGTCTGCCGAAAGACATGGCCGCCGAGCTGTTCAAGCCGTTCATCATCCGCAAGCTCATTGAGCGCGGTATTGTGAAGACCGTAAAGAGCGCCCGCAAGCTCGTTGACAAGAAGGAAGCCGTGATCTGGGACATCCTGGAGAACATCCTGAAAGGTCACCCGGTCATGCTCAACCGCGCCCCGACGCTGCACCGCCTCTCGATCCAGGCTTTCCAGCCGAAGCTCGTGGAAGGTAAGGCCATCCAACTGCACCCGCTCGTAACGACGGCCTTCAACGCCGACTTCGACGGTGACCAGATGGCCGTGCACGTGCCCCTGAGCAACGCCGCCGTGCTGGAAGCACAGCTGCTCATGCTGGCCGCCCACAACATCCTCAACCCCCAGAACGGTACGCCGATCACCCTGCCTTCGCAGGACATGGTACTCGGTCTGTATTATATCTCGAAAGGCAAGAAGTCGACCGACACCGAAAAGGTGCGTGGTGAAGGCAAAGCCTTCTACAGCGCCGAAGAGGTGATCATCGCCTACAACGAAGGCGTGGTGGACATGCACGCCCACATCAAGGTGCGTACGAACGTGCGCATCGACGGTGAGCTGCAGTACAAGCTGATCGAAACCACCGTGGGCCGCGTGATCTTCAACCAGCACGTGCCCAAGGAAGTAGGCTTCGTGAACGCCCTGCTGACGAAGAAGAACCTCCGCGAGATCATCGGTGACATCATTCGCATCACCAACGTGCCGAAGACCGCCAAGTTCCTCGACGACATCAAGCAGCTCGGTTTCCGTACCGCCTTCCAGGGTGGTCTGTCCTTCTCCATCAACGACCTGATCATCCCCGATATCAAGGAAGAACTGGTGGCCAACGCCAAGGTGGAAGTGGACGAAGTGTGGGAGAACTACAACATGGGTCTCATCACCAACAACGAACGCTATAACCAAACGGTTGACATCTGGTCGCGTGTGGATACCCGCATCACGGAAACGCTGATCCGCGAGCTCGCCACCGACAAGCAAGGTTTCAACTCGGTATACATGATGCTGGACTCCGGCGCCCGTGGCTCGAAGCAGCAGATCAAGCAGCTGGCCGGTATTCGCGGACTGATGGCCAAGCCCCGTAAGTCGGGCTCCACCGGTTCAGAGATCATCGAAAACCCGATCCTTTCCAACTTCAAGGGCGGCCTGAACGTACTGGACTACTTCATCTCCACCCACGGTGCCCGTAAGGGTCTGGCGGATACGGCCCTGAAAACGGCCGACGCCGGTTACCTCACCCGCCGTCTGGTAGACGTGGCCCAGGACGTGGTTGTTACCGAAGAAGATTGCGGCACGCTGCGCGGTATCGCCACTTCGGCCCTTAAGGACAACGAAGACGTGATTGAGCCGCTGGCCGACCGTATCGAAGGTCGTACCTCGCTGCACAACGTATACGATCCCATCAGCGACGAGCTGCTGGTAGAGGCAGGCTCCGAGATTACGGCCGACATCGCCGAGAAGATCGAAGAGCGCGGCATCGAAACCGTAGAAATCCGGTCGGTGCTTACCTGCGAAGCGAAGCGCGGTACCTGCGTGAAGTGCTACGGCCGCAATCTGGCCACCGGCACGGTTGCCCAACGCGGCGACGCCGTCGGTATCATCGCCGCCCAGTCGATTGGTGAACCCGGTACCCAGCTGACCCTCCGTACCTTCCACGTGGGTGGTGTGGCCGGTTCCGCTTCGGTAGAATCGACCCTCCAGGCCAAGTTCGACGGTACCATCCAGTTCGACGGTGTTCGCTCGGTAGTGACCACGAACAACGAAGGCGACAAAGTACAGATCGTGATCGGTCGTACGGGTGAAGTGCGTATCGTGGACGAGAAGAACGACCGCCTCCTCATCACCAACAACGTTCCTTACGGTGCGACGCTGAATGTGAAAGACGGACAGCAGGTGAAGAAGGGCGACGTCATCTGTACCTGGGACCCCTTCAACAACGTTATCATCGCCGAAATCAACGGTGCGGTTAAGTTCGAGAACATCATCGAAGGCGTTACCTACCGCGAAGAGTCGGACGAACAGACCGGCCACCGCGAGAAAGTAGTGATCGAAACCCGCGACAAGACGAAGATCCCTTCGCTCGTTGTTGCCGGTAAGGAAAATAAATCGTACAACCTCCCCACGGGCTCGCACATCGTGATCGAGAACGAGGAAGACGTTAAAGCCGGCCAGGTGATCGTGAAGATCCCCCGCGTACTCGGCAAACTGCGCGACATCACCGGTGGTCTGCCCCGTGTAACGGAACTGTTTGAAGCCCGTAACCCGAGCAACCCCGCCATCGTATCCGAGATCGACGGTGTGGTGACCATGGGCGCCGTGAAGCGTGGTAACCGCGAGATCATCATCGAAGCCCGCGACGGCGTGACCCGCAAATACCTCGTGCCGCTGACCCGCCAGATCCTGGCGCAGGACGGCGACTTCGTAAAAGCAGGTTCGCCCATGTCCGACGGACAGATCGCGCCGCAGGATATCCTCAGCATCCAGGGTCCCTTCGCCGTACAGCAGTACGTGGTGAATGAGATCCAGGAAGTGTACCGACTGCAGGGTGTGAAGATCAACGACAAGCACATCGAGGTGATCGTTCGCCAGATGATGCGCAAGGTGTCGATCGTAGACCCGGGCGATACGAAATTCCTCGAGGAAGACCTCGTAGACAAGTTCGAATTCCTGGAAGAGAACGACTACATCTTCGATAAGAAGGTGGTGACCGAGTCGGGCGACTCGACGAAGATGCGCGCTGGCCAGATCGTAAGCCTCCGCGAGCTGCGTGAGGAAAACTCCACGCTCCGCCGCAACGACAAGACGCTGGTGGAATACCGCGACGCGAAGCCGGCCACTTCGGCCCCGACGCTGCTCGGTATCACGAAGGCTTCGCTGGGTGTGACGAGCTGGATCTCCGCCGCATCGTTCCAGGAAACGACCAAAGTACTGTCTTCGGCCGCCATCCAGGGCAAAACCGACGACATGCTCGGCCTGAAGGAGAACGTAATCACCGGTCACCTCATCCCGGCCGGTACCGGTCTGCGCGATTTCGAAAACATGATCGTGGGCAGCAAGGAAGAGTATGAACTCCTCCAGACCACCCGCGAAGCCATGTCTTTCGACGACGAAGAGTAACACTTCGGCTGCGCTCAGCGTGACAGTAAGTTCACGGTGAGCTTGTCGAAACGCTGAATAACGAAGTAAGGCCGTCTCCAAAAGGGGACGGCCTTTTTGTTGTGCATGCTGTGGCATTAATACCGGCGTCGTCCGCCCGACAGGGCACCCCAGATGAGCAGCGCCACAACGGCACCGCCGGTGGCGATGAGCACACTGTAGAGGTTGAAACCGGAGACGCCGTTCCAGCCGAGGAACTTCGCTATATATCCACCGATGAGGGCGCCAACGACGCCGATGACCATGGTGATGATGCAACCCTGCGGGTCGCGGCCGGGGGTGAGGGCCTTGGCGATGGCGCCGGCCACCAGGCCCAGCAAGATCCAGGAAATGATGCCCATAATTACGCTTTTTACCCGCAGGCAAGCAAAGGCCGTACCCGCTGTTAATCGTTTGAAAAAGTTGATGGGCTTACCGGCCGTTCCGGCTTTTGCCCGTTAATTTGCACAAAATTTCCCCTCGCATGAAGAATGGCCTGCTTGCCCTGAACATTGTTTTGCTGGTTGCCGTCGGCGTCCTTTTTTACCTGCATTTTTCCGGCAGCCCAAAACCTATGGCCGCAGCCCCGGCCGTGAAGTCCAACGGCACGCACGACCCCGGCCATTGCCGCATCGCCTATTTCGAGATGGATTCCATTGAAGGCGCTTACGCCCTTGTGAAAGACGTAAAGACCGTGCTGGACCGTAAGGAAGGGGAGATCAACAGCGAGCTCGCCCGCATGGAGCGCGACTACCGCAGCAAGGCAGCCGAATACCAGGCCCAGGCGGTGAACATGAACCAGACCCAATCGGAAATGGCGCAGCGCGATATGATGCAGCGCCAGCAGACCCTGCAGGCCCGCGAAGCCCAGCTGCGCCAGGAATACCAGGTGCTCCAGGCCAACAAGCAGCAGGAAGTGCGCAAGAAGATCGAGGAGTACCTCAAGGGCTACAATGCCAACGGCACCTACACCTACATCATGTCGTATGAGCCCGGCCTGTTCTTCTTCAAAGATTCCGCCTACAACATCACCGGCGACCTCATCAAAGGACTGAACGCCGATTACAAGCCGGCCGCGAAGAAATAATTTACAAATACACCATACCTGCACCTCTGCTAATGAGTAGGGCAGATTCGAAATGATATGTGAACGGCGCATCCTAGTGCGCCGTTTATTATTTAGCGGGGTTCTCGGTATTCGCAGACCAACAGAGTAACCGACTAGCAGATTCCCCACGGGGTTTTGTATCTTGACGCCAAATCACTACCATGGCCGAATTGCTTGTTGAGAAACCAGCCGCTGCTAGCACCGACAAAGGATTCAAACGTTCCCTGGGCCTCCTCGACGGCACGATGATCGTGGCCGGGTCGATGATCGGCTCGGGCATCTTTATCGTGAGCGCCGATATGCTCAAGGACCTCGGCTCCACCGGCTGGCTGATCGCCGCCTGGCTCATTACCGGCTTTATGACCCTCACTGCGGCCCTTAGCTACGGCGAGCTCAGCGCCATGTTCCCGAAGGCCGGCGGCCAGTATGTGTATCTACGGGAAGCCTATAATCCCTTTATCGGCTTCCTCTACGGCTGGAGTTTTTTCTCCGTTATACAAACCGGCACCATTGCCGCGGTAGGGGTGGCCTTTGGTAAGTTTCTCGGCTACCTGGTGCCTGCCCTCGGCGACGGCAACGTGCTCCTCGGCTCGGCGGAGGCCGGCTTTAAAATAACCGCGGCGCAGCTCGTGGGCATCGTGCTGATCGTCTTCCTTACCTACATCAACACCAAGGGCGTGAAAGGAGGGAAGCTGATCCAGACCACCTTCACGTCGGCCAAGCTGCTGGCACTCTTTGGCCTGATCGTCTTCGGTTTCCTCGCTGCGAAATCCGACATCTGGAATATGAACTGGACGGACGCCTGGACCATTAAGCGTCACGCGAGCCGCATCGACGGCGGTGCTTCCACCGACTGGACCGCTCTCACCGGCGTCGCCGCGCTCGGGGCGGTTGCGGCCGCGATGGTAGGTTCCATCTTTTCATCGGATGCCTGGAACAACGTAACCTTTATCGCCGGGGAAATGAAAAACCCGCAGCGCAACATCGGACTCAGCCTCTTCCTCGGTACGCTCATCGTAACGCTCATCTACGTATCGGCCAACCTCATGTACGTATCCGTGTTGCCCATCGGCATTCACGGCGAACCCGCACAGGGCGCAGCCAACCTGGCCTTCGCGCAGGACAATCGCGTTGCCCTCTCAGTGTCGAACGCCGTTTTTGGCGACATCGGTACCATCATTCTCGCCGTTCTCATCATGGTGTCGACCTTTGGGTGCAACAACGGACTCATTCTCGCCGGAGCACGCGTGTATTACACAATGGCAAAGGACGGCCTGTTCTTCCGCCAGACGGGCGAGCTCAACCGGCACGCCGTACCCGAATACGCCCTCTGGATCCAGTGCGCGATGGCCTGCCTCCTCTGTCTCAGCGGCCGCTACGGCGAGCTGCTCGACATGGTCTCGTTCGTGGTGGTGCTCTTTTATGTGCTGACGATCATCGGCATCTTTATCCTGCGCCGCAAGCGGCCCGATGCCGAGCGTCCCTATAAAGCATTCGGCTACCCCGTGCTCCCGCTGCTGTACATCCTGATGGGCACTGCGTTCTGCCTCCTGCTGCTGATGTTCCAGAAGCCCTATCCTTATTACGGACTTGGGATCGTGCTGATCGGCATCCCGATTTATTTCGTTGCTTTGTCGCGCAAAAAACGAATTGCCTGATGCCCAATTTTGCTGAACTCTTTAGCCGCTTTCCGTCCCTCAAAGTGGGCGTCATCGGCGACGTGATGCTGGATACGTATATGTGGGGCCACGTGGAGCGGATCTCGCCGGAGGCGCCCGTGCCCGTGGTGTCGCTCGACAAGAAAGAGTTCCGCATCGGCGGTGCCGGCAACGTAGCTTACAACCTGCAGGCGCTAGGCGCCAACGCCTTTGTGCTTTCCGTAACCGGCGATGACGAGGACGCCCTGCGCCTCGTACAGCTGTTCAGCGGGCTTGGCGTCAACTCGGCCTACAGCATCCGCAGCCGCGACCGTATTACGACCAACAAGACCCGCATCATCAGCCGCAACCAACAGATGATGCGCCTCGACACCGAGATCACGCGCGAGCTGGTAGCGGCCGATGAAGACAGCCTCCTGCAGTCTTTCGACCGCTTCCTCAGCGAGGTGCGGCCCGATATCGTAATCCTGGAAGATTACAACAAGGGCGTACTCACCGAGCGCGTAATCCGCCACGTGATCGACGGCTGCCGCGCTGCCGGCGTGCTTACTGCCGTGGACCCGAAGCGCAAGAACTTCTTCACCTACCGCGGCGTCGACATTTTTAAGCCGAACCTCGGCGAAGTGCGTGAAGCACTCAACCTGCTGACCGTGGATACCTCGCGGCCGCAATTGCAAAATATTCACCACGAGCTCTACCGCCACCTGCAGCATGCCATCTCCTTCGTAACGCTGTCAGAAAAAGGCGTCTTCTACCAGCAGGGCAACAACAACGACCTCATCCCTTCGCATTTCCGGAACATCGCCGACGTATCGGGCGCGGGCGACACCGTTATTGCCGTGGCGGCCCTCGTTTATGCCGCTACCCGCGACGTGCGGCTCATGGCCGAGATCGCCAACATCGCCGGCGGGCTCGTGTGCGAGATCGTGGGCACGGCCGCGATCAACGTCAAGCAATTGTTGGCGGAAACCGAGCACCTGTTAGGAAAAGAATAGCCGGCGGGTCGCAGGTTATTAAAAATGGACGGCGAGGCGGCGTGACCGTTTCTGGTAGGAATGTTGCCGCTCAAGGCTTTGACTTTTGAATTTTTACTTTTGACTTCATGAACAACCCCTTCACGATTGCCATCCACGGCGGCGCCGGTACGATCCTGCGCTCGGACATGACCCCGGAGCTGGAACAGGAATACGTTGCCGCGCTCGATTCGGCCCTGGCCGCCGGCTACCTGCTGCTGGCCGGGGGGGGCAGTGCCACCGATGCGGTGGTAGCGGCCACGGTGGTGCTCGAAGACCACATACTCTTCAATGCCGGCCGCGGATCCGTATTCACCAAGGATGGCCGCCACGAGATGGATGCCGCCCTGATGGACGGCCGCACGCTCGGCGCCGGTGCCGTGACGGGCATCCGCAACCTGCGCAACCCGATCGTGCTGGCGCAGCGGGTGATGCGCGATACGCAGCACGTGTTCCTGAGCGGCGACGGAGCGCTCGAGTTTGCCCGGGAGCAGGGCCTTCCCTTTGAGGCCGATCACTATTTCTTTTCGCAAACCCGCTACGACCAATGGCTCAGCGTGCGGCATACCGACCGCGTGCTGATCGACCACACCAACGAATACAAGGACGAATACCCCGACAAGAAGTTCGGCACCGTCGGCGCGGTCGCCTGCGACGCGCAGGGCAACGTGGCGGCCGCTACTTCCACCGGCGGTATGACCAACAAGCAATGGGGCCGCATCGGCGATAGCCCCATTATCGGCGCCGGCACCTATGCTCGCAACGCCACCTGCGCTATCTCCTGTACCGGTCACGGCGAGCTGTTCATCAAGGCCGTGGCGGCCTACGACGTGAGCTGCCTGATGGAATACAAAGGCCTCTCGCTGCAGGAAGCGATGGACGTCGTCGTCAACGACAAGCTCGTGCGCATCGGTGGAGAGGGCGGGATGATCGGCGTGGACGCCCGCGGCAACCATGCCCTGCTGTTCAATTCCGATGGTATGTACCGCGGCGTGCGCAACAGCGAAGGGCTGAAGCAGATCGGCATCTACAAATAATCAATTGATTAAAGTTTGTAGTTTATCGTTCTCAAAGGCGCTGCAGGGCAGCGCCTTTGCCATGGTAATCGCGCCCCACGCAACCACAAACTATAAACTACAAACTACAAACTCTCTTTACCTTCGCTCCCTCTATGAAGAAGTACGCGATCATCGTGGCCGGTGGCACCGGCACCCGCATGGGCTCCTCCACACCGAAGCAGTTCCTGCTGCTCGGCGACAAGCCGGTGTTGTATTACACCATTAAAACATTCCTGGAAGCCTACGACGACCTGGAGATCGTGCTGGTGTTGCCCGAAGATCATACCGACATGGGCCGCGAGATCATCGACGCTTACTTCGACTACCGCCGCATACGGGTGACCGCCGGCGGTGAAACCCGCTTCCATTCCGTGCGCAACGGCCTGCAGCTGATCGACGGCGATGGCATCGTGTTCGTACACGACGGCGTGCGCTGCCTCCTGTCGAAAGACCTGATCCATCGTTGCCATGATAAAGCGCTGGAAAACGGAAGCGCCATCCCGGTGGTGCCCTGCCGCGACAGCGTGCGCCTGCTGAGCAGCGAAGACAACGAAGCCATCGAGCGCAGCCGCGTGGTGCTGGTGCAAACACCCCAGACCTTTCACAGCCGCATCCTCCGCCCCGCCTTCGACATCGACTACAAGGAACGCTTTACCGACGAAGCCACCGTGGTGGAATCTTTCGGCCTCAAAATCCAGCTGGTGGAAGGTGAAGAGGACAACCTCAAGATCACCCGACCCGTAGATCTACTGGTAGCGGCGGAGATCCTGCGGCAACGGCAGGCGTGAATCGTCAGGCGTGAGGCGTGAGGCGTCGGGCGTGAATCGTCAATCGCAATGCGCAACAGAAAAAAACGGATGCTGAAGCATCCGTTTTTTTATGATGGCAGGTTAGCGCCGATCCTTTCAGGAAGTTTCGGTTATGGGAATTTCACGATTCACGCTTGACGCTTGACGCCTGACGATTCACGACTCAGGAGCCCGTCACGATCGGCACATTGGGTGATACATTCAGCGCTGCGCGGTGCAGCGTGAGCGTTTCTCCCGCCTGGTCGATGGACAGCTCCACCCAACCCATATAGCGGTTGGTGCCTTGCTGCACCTGCACGGCCAGGTAGCGGTGCTGTGCCGTCTTCCAGAGCCCGTCCCACCAGCCGTCCGACGTTCCGATCACCTTTTCGGCCAGCATCGTTTGTGTGACCTCGTACCATTCGAAGCCGGCCTGTTGCAGCGGGATAGTTGCGGACGCAGCGTAGGGTGTCGTTTCATCCTGGTCGTTCACCAGGAGGTTGCGCTGGATGCCCGACTGTACGCAGAACTGGTGCTTGTCTACCTGCAGGAGCGGGTCGCCCACGAGCTGGAGCTTGAAAAGCAGGTCGGCAGCGCCATCGGCGTTGAGGTCCACGGTTCGGGTCTGCTGGTAGCGTACCTGCGCATCATTCAGGTCGATGATGCGCATAGCGGGTAACGTTACTTCGCCAGGCGCCGCAGCGCGGTCTTTGGTGCAGGATGCGAGCACAAAGAGGAGGAAGGGGAGAAGGGCCTTTTTCATAATCAGCATTTCCTCTCTGACAAGCGCAACGCCCGTTCCGTTGCAGCCCCTTTCGCCAAAGCGGGCCAGTTGGAGAAATACGGGGATGAATCGTCGCAGGTTTCCGACGAAGTTCCTCCCGGCAACCGCTGCGAACGATCACTGCCGCTGCCTACCGAGTTTTTCACCCCCGGCCTTTTCACCTCATCCCGTATTTTGCCCCAAATTGCTGACGCATGAGAAAGTTCGGTATTCCTGCACTGACCCTGTTGTTGATCGCCGGGGTACAGTTTGCCTGCAAAAAGAGCAACTCCGGCAACCTCGACGGCACCTACCAGTCCAACGGGGCCATGAGCGTAGGCCCGCTCAGGATGTACGTGGCGGGCAGTGTGATCACCGACACAAGCGTCACCGGGCCTTATGGACGCCGCTATACTGCGGGCAACCTCGATCCCAGCATGGGCTTTCTGCCCGGGGCCGGCACTGCCACGATGCCCTTTACCTACAAAGTGACCATCAATAACCTGGAGGGTACGATCTTCTTCGAGGGGCAGGCCCCCGTAACCGTCGACATCCGGCACACCCCCGAGCGGTTGTTGCTGGCGGCCCGCGACAGCAGCGCCTATTCTTACAACAGCCCCGACGACCGCTGCGGGCAGCTCCTGCGCCGTGTGACGCTCGATCATTCCGACTCGGCCTGCTACGCGATGCCGGTATCCAGCTTCTCCAATTCCTACTGCAAGTACCGCGATGTGTTCCCCCTCGAAGTGGCAGGCCCCGCGCTCCACGTGCCCACGATGATGCTTGCGATCAATAGCAACGGCTGCGGCCGCAGACTGATCAATGCCTGGGGCCGTTTTGACCCCGCGGTGGCGGTAACGTTGCAGGCCGGCGATACGATCCTGGTGCAGGAGCGTACGCTGCCGCTGTACGAGCAATAAAGGGGATGGAAAGGATCAGCGGGCGGCGCCGAGGCGGACCACCTTAGCCTGTGTGCCGGGCGTGAGCACGCATTCGAGCGCTTCGCCGGGAGCGGCCTCGATGCGCTGCTCGAAACGGGCAAAGCCATCGGCATAGACGAATAACGAAAAAGGATTCCGGAACTGCACCTCGGGCACGTGGAGGGCGAAACAGCCGGCCGCGTTGGCCTCGGTATGGTAGGGCGTGCCACCTGCTTCTACGCGGGCGAATGCCACCGGGTCGCCGTCGGAGTTGCACACGCGGCCGGAAAGGAGCACCTCGCGCGTAGCTGCCGGGAGCAGGTCTTGCAGCAACTGCCGGAGCCGTTCGCGCCAGTGTTCGTTGTGCCGGTGAAGTAAAAATGTGCTGCGTTTCATGCGGGGGTGTTTCTCTGTAATCAAGACGAAAAAAAGAGCGAAAGCGCTGCTTTGGAGTGTCAGTATTTACCTTAATTTTAAAGAAGCCAACAAAACCTGTCGCAGAAGGATCTAACCTCTGCTGAATACCCCTTTGCATCCCGCCCGAAGATGGTTGGCTTTGTTCTGAATGCCGGCGCGGATGCTCCAAACGATTTTTTTATAGGAAGCAATCTGTGTGCGTTTCAAAAGAAGAAGCACACCGAACGCAGGAATAATTGCTCCGCGCGCCGGAATGACCGGATGGAACAGCAGAATGACCGGACGGTGAACCGGAATGACCGGACGGTGGACAGGAATGAGCACACGGTGCAGCGGAAGGAGCAGACGGACTGCAGGAATGGCAATGCCGTGCACCAGAATGAACAAATGGACTGCAGGAATGGCAGCCCGGTGCATCGGAACGAATGATCCCATCGCCGGAGGCGAATGCAACCGGTTGAAAATGAGCCGTATCGACACCAACACCCTTGAAAACACCACGCCAACCTGTGCCCGCACCAACTGACTGTGTCTCTCATTTATTAAACAATAAAAGCAATGTTTATGAACAAAGATGAATTGGCCCAGGTCAAAACGCACGGCGTCACTTATGAGTTCCTGAAAGCAACTGAAGCTACCATCCGGACTGTGGCCAGGCTGTTGGAGGCAACGGGTGAGTACCGGTTGATGCAACAGCAGCTGGCGGAGGTACGCGACGAACTGGCTGGCAGCGGGGGCGGCGATTCCCTCACGAAGGCCGGCAACCGGAAGACGGTACATACCTTTCACCTGCAGGTGGCGTCGGCGGTGGCCGCATGGGCAAATGGAAAGAAGGATCCGGTACTGGAGCAGCAAATGCACGTGACCGAGTCGAAGCTAAAAGCGATCCGTGAAGCCGACCTGGCGCCAGCGAGCCGCGCCGTGCTGGAAGCGGCCCGCACGCGCCTGGCCAACCTGGCCGATTACGGCATCAGCAGCGACCTGCTGGATGCGTTCGACACAGCCATCAAGACCTTTGAAAAAGCCATCCCGGCGCCGCGCAAAACACAGGCGCAGCGTCGCCAGCTGGAGGCGAAGGCCGAAGCCCGGCTCGAGGCGCTCAACGACTTCGCCCGTAAGCAACTTGACAAGCTGATGGTGCCCTTCAAAACAAGCCACCCCGACTTCTACGCCGGCTACCAGCGCAGCCGCACGATCGTGGATGCGGCCACCCGCGGCACGGCCCTTCGCGTGCAGGTGCGCGACGCCCGCACCGACGCCCCCATCGCCGGCGCAAAGCTGATACTCGGTAGCCTGGAAGTAGAAACGGATGCGCAAGGCCGCTTTACGCTCAAGGATATTGAACCCGGTACGCATACAGTGAAAATCGGGAAGCAGGGATATGGAGAAAGGATGGTGGAAGGGGTGGAGGTGAAGGTGGGGAAGGTGCGAAGCCTGAAGATAACCCTGTAAACAAACGATCAATGAATTACTAAAAACTACAAATATGGAAAATGTAACAACTCCACCGCCAACGGTAAGCTCCGCTCCGCCACCTGCAGACAACCCAACGCAATACCAGACTCTACAGTCGCTAGGGACAGTAGCGGGGGCTGCGGCTGTTCTGACAATGATCTACGGAATTGTAACGAACCTATATGCAAATGCAGTGGGTAAAGATCTGCCTTCGATCTGGTGTCATCTCATAGTTTTATCCTTGGCTGCACTAGTAGTAATTGCGTTTAATGCTAAGCGTGAGATGGGTACTACGATGCCGCAGCATGTTCTGGTTCTTGTTATTAATACAGCCGTCCTGTATACTTCTGTGGCCGGAGCCACAGGAATTGCAGCGAACCTTTCCAGTAAAAACAAATCAGGAGTCGTTCAGACTTCGCGGCCAAAAAGCGCTTCGTTTTTTTCTGTGCTTTGCCCAGAACGACCCTTGTACGGTGTTTCTGCAGCGGAACATAATGAGGTAGTAGAAGATTTGGAAGGTGCCCGGACTGTAACAGATGCAGTGACTCAGTACCAAGCTTTAAGCAAGGATACCGCACTCGCAGTGTTCTTGAAAGTGAACGCAGAAGGGGCGCCTTCAGCTCAACAATCTTCAGTATCCGGCTTGGTATTGCCTACAAGCGGTGACTCTACTGAAAGTCAAACAGGTACATGGGTGTATTGCGGACAGATTATTAATGGCTCTTGGACAACCAAGAACTTCTTTTTTACTAACACACCCACACCTGGAATGGAATTAAAAGCAATCAGCGATGTTTTCGAACGAGATGCGTTGCCAAGGAAGATCACTGAGGTTCTTTGGAAGTTAGGCGAAATCGAAGGAACGGTGCCGAAGGGAACTAGGGTCAAGGTGCTACAGGTCCAAAAAATCGAGGACGACAATTATTGGCTACAAATAGTTAAGACTGATTAATGAAAAAGCCTCCGTATAGGAGGCTTTTTTAACCCTAATTAATCTCTGTTACAGGGGAAGTGACAGCAAGTAGAAAAGTGTTGAAATGAAAGTAGGAGAGATACAACACGCTAACCTAGAGGCTGTTACTTTTTCAATCTCCTCGTTCAAAAAAAGTGTACAGGATACCACCGCTTCGCCCCCCCCAAACGTTTGCGCCTCCCATCGGGAGGCGCAAAGGCTAATATTCATTTTCCGGCTTGTCTTTATCCTTGTTCTTCTTCCCGCCGAAGATCCTGCGGAAGATCCCTTTCTTTTCTTCCTGCGGCGGGGCGGCCTCGCCGATCTTGGGGGCAACGGTCTTGCCGGAGTCGCGCTTCGGTCGGTCGGCGGGCGGCGCATCGTCGACGGGCTTCTGCGATTCCGGCGGGATGTATTCGCTGCTCGTATCGAGCTGGTAATCCTGCGCGGAGCCGGCGCCCATGTCCTGGCCCTCGGCGTTTTCCAGCGAGTCGGGAATGATGCTTTCCACGTCGCCCTGGTAGGCCGAGTTGTCCATGTCGGCGGGCTTGTCGAAGGTGCGCGACTTTTCAATGCCCAGGGAAGCGTCGTTGTATACTTTCTGGAAGAAGTTCTGCCAGATGGGACGCGCGGCGGTACCGCCGAAGCCCTGCGCGCTTTCGATGCGGATAAAGCGGTCGTCGCAGCCCACCCATACACCGGCCACCAGCTGGGGCGTGTAGCCCATGAACCAGGCGTCGGCGTTGTCGTTGGTGGTACCGGTCTTGCCGCCCATCTCGGCTGCGCCGAGGGCCTGCATGAGGCCGGCGGCAGTGCCTTTGGTTACCGGTCCTTCCATCAGGCGGGTCATGTTGTAGGCCGTCACTTCGCTGATCGATTCCTTGCGGTCGGCGGTCATGTCGATGCGCTTGATCACGTTTCCGTTGCGGTCTTCGATGCGGGTGATGAGCTTCGGCTTCGTGCTGTAGCCGTGCCCGGGAAATACGGTATAGCCCCACATCATTTCGTAGAGCGACAGGTCGCAGGAGCCGAGGGCGATGGAGGGGAAGGGCTCCACTTTCGTGGGGATGTGGATCTTCTCCGAAAGGAAGGAGGCGAACTGCTCGGGGCCCACCTGCTTCATGATGTAAGCGGTGGCGCAGTTCTTCGACCAGGCGAGGGCCGAGGCCATCGACATCGTGCGGCCGCTGCAGCTCTTGGAAGTGGCGGGCACCTTCTGGTCTTTGCCGAAGCTTTGCTGCACGTCTTCCACCGGTGTTTCGGGGGTGAAGCCGCGCTCTTCCATCGCCTGGGCGTACAGGAAGGGCTTGATGGAAGAACCTACCTGCCGCTTCGTTTCGATGTTGGCGTGGTCGTACTTCCAGGTCTTGAAGGAAATGCCGCCCACCCAGGCTTTTACCTCACCCGTGATGGGGTCCATCACCATGAATGCGGTCTGCATCATCTGGCGGTGGTACTTGATGGAGTCGATGGGCGTCATCACGGTGTCCTTCTCGCGCTTCATGTTCCAGGCGAATACTTTCATCGGCACCGCCTGCTTGAAGGCGGCGCGGATCTGGTCTTCCGTGAGGCCTTCGTCCTTCAGGTTGCGCCAGCGCTCGGAGGCTTTCATGGCGGCGTCAAGTACGTTGTCGTGGCCCTTCCACACCGAGCCGTTGCGGATATTGCTCTGGCTGTTGAGGGTGCGCTGGAGCATCGGCATCTGGCTCGATACGGCCTCTTCGGCATACTGCTGCATCTTGGTGTTGATGGTCGTGTACACCTTCAGTCCATCATCGTAAATATCGTAGGGGTCGCCTTCGGCGTTCTTCAGGTCTTTGAGGGCGTCTTTCAGTTCGTCTTTGAGCACTTCGCGGAAGTAAGGGGCGTAGCCGGTGTTTTCATCGAGCTTCTGGTAGTGCAGCGTGATGGGGGTTGATTTGAGCGCAGCGGCCTCGGCGGGCTTCATGTAGCCGGCTTTTTCCATCTGGCTCAGCACGACGTTCTTCCGGTTGAAGGCGGCCACCATGTGGGTGCGCGGGTTGTAGATGGAGTTGCCTTTGAGCATGCCCACCAGCACGGCGGCTTCGTTGGGGTCGAGCCGGTCGGGCTCTTTCGAAAAGAAGGTACGCGCGGCGTTGCGGATGCCGTATACGTTGTCGCCGTAGGGAACGGCATTGAGGTAAAGGGCAAGGATCTCCTCCTTGGTGAAGTTGCGCTCGAGGCGCACGGCGATGATGTATTCCTTCAGCTTCTCGATGACGCGGAGGGCGACGTTCTTGTTGCCCTGCCCGAGCAGTTGCTTGGCCAGCTGCTGGGTGACGGTGGAACCGCCACCGCTGGAGCCCATGGTCGCCACGGCACTGCCGGTGCGTTTCCAGTCGATGCCCGAGTGGCTGTAGAAGCGCACGTCTTCAGTGGCCACCAGCGCGTGGATCACGTGGGGGGAGATATCGCTGTAGTTGACGTTGCTGCGGTTGCCGCGCTCGCGGTAGTATTTGCCCATGAGCGTGCCGTCGGCGGCGTATACTTCGGATGATTGCAGCAGGCTCGGGTTTTCCAGTTGCTTCAGCGAAGGCATCCTGCCGAAAACGCCCATGAGCGCCAGCACGATGATGAGGAAGAACAGTCCGAGCCCGCCCAGGAAAACGCTCCAGAAGATGCGCACGCTGCGGCGGGTACGGGGCTTCTTCGGTTTGCCTGTCTGCGGAAATCCGGCGTGAGGTTCGATCGGCTTTTTCATTGTAGGTGCTTATGGATGAGCAAAGAACGTGCCTTTGTCTGAGTGCGTAAAGCTAGGGAAAATGACAACGCCTTCGCGAAGCGAAGGCGTTGTCATTGCTGGTCGCTGGCGCCAGCAAACACAAACTAGAAACTACAAACTACCAACTTCGTTTCCTACAGTTTCACCGGCAGCTTCGAATCGATGAACGGTATATAAGCATCCAGCGTCTTCGCATTCTGGACCGCGTTGAGGTTGCCCGGCGAAAGGATGGTAAAGCTGTAGCTGCTGGCCTTCAGCCAGGGCAGTATCTGCGAGGGCGCAATGGGCTTCAACGCCTGCACGTAATCGATGGCGCCCTTGGCGTTGACGAAGGGCCCTACCAGGAGGAGCTTCACGTCGTTGTTCAGCGGCTCCACGCGCGTATCGGCCGTGATGCCGGCCGAGGCGTTGTAGCGGTTGATGGCGTTGCGCGCTTCGTTGCCGAACACCACGTCTACCTTGGTCAGCACCACCACGGCATAGTGGCTCGAGTCGGCGCTGAAGCGGTAGGGACCGGCGGAGGCAACGGGAGCGGCCTGCGGCCGCGTTACGACCGTATCAACACGCGGACGCGGCACCTGCGGCGCCGCTTGTGGTGTTTTCACGGCAGTAGTCATCGTGTCGCGGGTAACCGGAACCACGGCAACGGGCACCTGCGGCTTCGGCACTACCGGCGCTGCGCTCACCACCGCCGACGTATCGTCGCTGTTCCGCTTGACGTCGCTGTTGCGCAGCTCTTCTTCGATCTGCGCGCGGCGGTTCAGCACGTTTATGAGTGTCTGCGCCTTGGCGGCGAGCACCGTATTGGGATTCTGCGTGATCAGGGTTTGCAGCGTGCGCACGGCGTTGCTGTCCTGCTGCTGCTTCACTTGCGCCACGGCCTGGATGTAGAGCAACTGCGGGTTCCAGGTATTGGTGCGGTAGGTGCTGTCGGCGGCGCGCTTGGCGCCTTCGGCTTCCGCAAAGCGTCCGGAGAGGTACAGGTCGTACACCTCTTCGTAAGCTTTTGTTGCTGCCTTTTGCGTCGTTGCCGTCGAGGCCGGGTCGGCACCGGTAGTGGCGATGGCGGTGTAGCGGCCGGCCGGGAAGCTTCCCTGGAGGAGGCGCTTCATCTCTTCGGCTTTTGCCGTATTGCCGGCATGGCGGTAGGCGAAGTAAAGCCCGAAGAGCACCTGCTCGAGCGAATCGGGGCGCGGGTAGCGCTTGCGCAGGTCTTCGAGCGTTACGATGGCGGAATTGTAATCCTCCATATCGGCGGCATAGAGTTGCGCCAGTCCGCGGAGCGCGTATTGAATGCTGTCGTGCGAAGCGCGGAGGGCTTCGGGCGTGAGCGGCACGGGTGCCATCAGCGCTTCAAAGGAAAGCGGGTCGTCGTTGCGGGCGGGGCCGCCGCCTTTGGCCACGTTGCGCGTGGTTTCGGGCAGGTTGTTGCGCAGCTGCGTCGCTACGTCGGTCTGCCGGCGCCAGTTGTCCACGTTCGGACGGTCGCCCCAGAGCTGCTTGAAGGCAGCGACGCCGGAACGTTTTGCATTGTCGTTGTAGAAATACCACTCGCCGCGGTTGTTGCCGTTGTTGGCGGCGCCGAAGGGATCGGCGGCGGGCGTTTCGCGCGAGGCCTGGTAGTCGGCTTCTTCTTTGAGACCTTTGGCGCGGCGCAGCTGGCGGGAGATCTTTTTCACGAACTCCTTGCGCTCGTCGTCGGTCATGGCGGCGATGCGCTGCAGGCTGTCCTGCCGCTCCACCGTGCCGGTGAAGAAGATCAGGCGCGTCAGCAGGGGCTTGCGCGACAGCACCCGCAGCGAGTCGTCGGCGGCGAGGCTGGCCAACTTTACCGAATCGTAGAAGCGCGCGGAGGAGCCGTATTGCTTGCGGTCGAAGGAGCGGTCGGCGAGGGCGAGGTAGGCGTCGTTGCTGACGGCGCCGTTGTCGGAGGCGTACTTGCCGGCGCGGGCCAGGTATTCCTGGGCGGCGCCGAGGTTGCCACGCTCCAGTTCCATCTGTGCCAGCATCGAGTAGATCACGTCGCGGTAGTCTTCGTAGCGGTCGCGGCGGGCCATCTTGAGCAGGGTGGCGATGTTGCGGTCGATATAGTTGTCGCTGCCTTCCTTGTTGAGGCGGATCAGGTTGAGACGGGCGTAGACGTCCATCACCGGATCGTCGGTGTGGTCGATCGATTTGCTGTACCAGGTGCGGGCGTCGTCGGCGTGGCCGGTACGCTCAAAGAGCTGGGCGGCGAGGAATTCCCAGCGGGCCTTTTCCTGGCGGGTGCCGGCGGCGCCGAGGGCGAGCACGAGGTGGCGGGCCGAGGAGTCCCATTGTTCCTGGCGGTAGTACCAGTAGGACTGCACTTCCTCGAGGTCGTCGCGGAGGCGGGCGGGGTAGGAGGAGTCGTTGCGGAGGGTGTTGATGAGCGAGCCGGCTTCCACGTAGGCGTTCTGCTCGATGAGCGTGCGCACCTGCCACAGGAGCGCGTCGTTGCGCGAGGGCGGCTCACTGACCACGCGGCGGGGAAAGCTTTGCTTTTTTTCCTTTGTGGCGATCCGGAGGGCGTTGTTGCCGTCCATTCGCGAGCCGATGTAGCGGTAGTAACCGTCTTTTTCCTTCGGGGCAAACGACCAGTTGATGAACTGGAACATCGTGTAGGCGGAGTCGAACTGCTTCTGGAAATAATAGGCGGAGCCCCAGAGGAAGTAGAGGTTGTCGATCCAGTCGTTGCGCAGGTCGTGGAGCACGATGCCGGTCTTGGCCTTGATGATCACCGAGTCGAGGCTCTGGGCCTGTGCGGCGGTCTGGTCGAGGCTGAAGTTGTAAAAGGGGAGGAGGCGGGTGTAGTTGTCGCGGTGCTGTCCCTTGGCGGCGGCCAGCACTTCATCGATCTTGTTGTTGGCGTTGAAGTAGTAGTTGTAGTGCGTCACCATATTCTGCACCAGGCGCTTCGGCGTCTTGATGGGTTTTTCGGTGGGCGTTTTTTCGGCCTTTACGGTGCGGTTGTCATAGGGTTCGGGCTTTTTGATCTCGAGGCTATAGCCGGGCTGGGCGTGGGCGGACAGCGCAAAAAGGCTGCCGGCCACCCCCATGAGTATTGTAAGGAGCAGGCGTGGTTGGCGGTTCATGAACGAAACTACTAGTACAGTATTAACTGATTTCCGGCCAAAATAGTATAAAAGCCCCGATAAAAGGGGGAGAAAACACCAAAACGAGGTACTTTCCCGGCTGATTCCAGATCTGTGATTTCAGATTTCAGATTTTTGCTGCTTCCGGCTCTCTGAATCCCAGATCTGAAATCCGAAATCTGAAATAACCTGATGCCCAAACTCGACCCCGGTTCCACCCTGAAGCGCCTGCAGAACCGCTACCGCCTGGTAGTGATGAACGAGGACACCTACGAGGAGGTGGTCACCTTCCGCCTGTCGCGGCGCAGCGTCTACGTGCTCCTGAGCTCGGTGTTCGTGCTGCTGGTAGGCCTCACCGTGGCCCTCATCGTGTTCACCCCGCTGAAATACTACATACCCGGTTATGGCTCCTCGGTGGCCGGCCAGGGATACCGCCAGCTCAAATACAAGACCGATTCGCTCGAGAAGCAGGTGCGCTACCAGGGGCAGTATATCGAAAGCCTGCGCCGCGTAGTAGCCGGCGAGCCGCTGCAACTAGATACCAACATCGTGAATGAGCCGCTGCCGGAGGTGACGACCGAGTAGGCCAACGGAAAGGACAGGCCTGCGGCCGTAAATTGGTTAAGTAGTTTATTGGTTAATTAGTAAAGAAGCCTAAAGCGAACCCTGCTTTCCGGTCGGAGAGTGGCTGTTTACCGAAGAGTTCATTAACTTTCGCCGAAGGAAATTGGCTATGGGCAGGAACCTACTACGCCTTAAACGTCCCGTCCAATTAACCAGTCAACCAGTTAACTAATCAACTCCAATCCCTATGTTCAACCGCGACAAATCATCCGCTGAAGGTACTCCGACCAACAAGGCTACGCTTATTTCCACCGGCACCGAGGTGCGGGGCGACATTCATTCCGATCACGACCTCCGCATCGACGGGCGGGTAGACGGCAACGTGAGCAGCAGCGCCCGCATCGTGGTGGGGCCGCAGGGCGCCGTTAATGGCAACATCGAAAGCCAGCAGGCCGACATCACCGGCCGCGTGAGCGGCGACATCCGGGTGCAGGACCTGCTCCAGCTCCGCGGGCAGTGTACCGTCGAAGGCAACATTGCGGCCGGTAAATTGCAAGTGGAGCCTACGGCAACCTTCAACGGCCAGTGCCAGATGGGCGGCGCCGTTACGGTGCTTCAATTGAAAACCCATGAACGAACAACGGCCGAAGCCTAGGAGCAATTCTTCCGAACTGATGCGGTACGCCGGACTCGGCGCGCAGATCTTCGTCACCATCGGCATCGCGGTGTTTGCCGGCCTGAAGGCCGACAAGTGGCTGCATATACCCCTACCTTTGCTCGTCTGGCTGCTGCCCCTCGTGGCGGTGAGCCTGCTGATCTACAAACTGGTCAAAGAAACCTCCAAGCCGAAATGAACCGCCGCCGCAAGCCTATCTACCCCATCATCCTCCTGTTCGTTGTACTCAATGCCTTTTTCATCGCCGGCCGTTCCCTGCTCGAGCGCAAGGGCTTCAGCCAGGACGTGCTGCTCCTGGGCAACGTATTCCTGTTCTTCCTCACCATCGGGTCGTTCCTGATGGCGCAGAAGGGCCTGGCCAACAAGAACCCCCACGCCTTCGTGCGGAGCATTTACGGCTCCATCATGATGAAGCTGTTCCTGAGCCTTATCGTGGCCTTTATCTACATCGCCACGCAGCGCAAGGGCCTCAACAAGCCGGCCTTCTTTACGCTGATGGGCCTGTACCTCGTATACACGGCCATCGAAGTGACGACCCTCACCCGGATGCTCCGCGACCGTTCCGCCTCCTGATATGAGCAAGCAAGAAGCACCGCTGTCGGCCCTCGCCCGCTTCCTGCCGCCCGGAACCTACGAGCCGGTGTCGGCTTACCTCAACCAGCATACGGTGCACCTCACCGTGGCGCGCACCCGCAAGAGCGTGCTCGGCGACTACCGTCACCGCCACCGCGGCGAGGCCCACCGCATTTCGGTCAACGGCGACCTGAACACCTACGCCTTTCTCATCACGCTGCTGCACGAGCTGGCCCACCTGCTCACCTTCGAGGAGTTCGGCAACCGCGTGCCGCCGCACGGCGCCGAGTGGAAGCGCTCCTTCGGGCAGCTGCTGGCACAGTTCATCCAGCACAACGTCTTTCCCGAAGACATCCGCAGCGCCCTGGAGCGGACGCTCCACAACCCCGCCGCCTCTTCCTGCGCCGACGAGGTGCTGCTGCGAACCCTCCGCCGCTACGATGCGCGCCCCGCCGACCTGGTGCTCATCGAAAGCCTGCCGCCCGGCACACTCTTCGAGACCCCCGACGGACGTGTATTCCAAAAAGGAGAGAAGGTTCGGAAGCGCCACCGCGGCACGGAAGTGAGCACGGGGCGGGTGTATTTGTTTAGTCCTGTGTATGAGGTGAGGGCCCATCCCCCAACCCCTTCCCGAAAGGAAGGGGAGTAGACCAACCAACATACAAAGACCCGATGCCAAAGGCATCGGGTCTTTGCTTCCCCTTCCCTTCGGGAAGGGGTCAGGGGATGGGCTTTGCCATCCAAAGCCCGCAGCCATGGTGGCCGCTGTTGCCAAGCGGAGCATCCAGGTAGCGGAAGCCGAAGCGCTCGTAGGTGCTGAGGGCTTTTTTCAGCTCGGGCATCGATTCGAGGTATACCTGCGTGTAGCCCTGTTCTTTAGCGAAGTCCAGCGCGGCCCGGATGAGGCGTCCGCCGAACCCCAGCCCACGGGCTTCGGGCAGCAGGTACATCTTCACGAGCTCGGCGGTGCCTTCGGGCAAGCCTTCGGTGGGGTAGATGCCGCCACCGCCCAGCAGGCGGTCGTCCGTTTCGGCCACGAAATAGCCCGAGCGCGGGGCGCGGAACAGTTCGTAGAGGTGGTCGGTGCTTTCATCGAAATACACCGTGCCCGGGCGGGCGGCGCCGAACTCCTCGAGGGTGCTGCGGATAATGCGGGCGAGGGCGGCATTGTCGCCGGGTGCAATGGGCCGGAGGTGGCAGGAAGGGGCAGAAAGGTTCATTAGAAGAGTTTGCTAAGTATTTACTACTATATTTTTTTAGCTGGATCCTACTAGCCGGCCCAAATCACCCGCCGGAGGTTTTGTTTTCATTGAAGGGGAACAAATATATTTGAACGTATCCGTTCCCTTTAACAACCGATCCGCCTGTTTTTATCCTTATCCTCTTGAAAACGAAGGCCCCTGTTTCCGACAAACAAAAAAAGCCTTAAGAATCCCGCGCGTGAGCGCGGGATTTCTATTTCAGATTTCAGATCTCGGATTCCGGATAGGGCTGGCGCAGAAAAAAGGACCCTTGCGGGTCCCCAATAAATCTGAAATCTGAAATCCGAGATCTGAAATCGTCCTAGGCTACCGCCTTTGCCACAAGTTCCGCGGCTTCGCTGAGCTGGATGGCCGACTGTACCTGGAGGCCGCTTTCGTCGATGAGTTTCTTGGCTTCTTCGGCGTTGGTGCCCTGCAGGCGCACGATGATCGGGATGTGGATGTTGCCCATGTTCTTGTAGGCGTCGATCACGCCCTGTGCGACGCGGTCGCAGCGCACGATGCCGCCGAAGATGTTGATGAGGATGGCCTTCACCTTGGGGTCTTTCATGATGATGCGGAAGCCGGCTTCCACGGTCTGCGCGTTGGCGGTGCCGCCCACGTCGAGGAAGTTGGCGGGCTCGCCGCCGGAGAGCTTGATCATGTCCATGGTGGCCATGGCCAGCCCGGCGCCGTTTACCATGCAGCCCACGTTGCCATCGAGCTTCACGAAGTTGAGGTTGAATTTGCCGGCTTCCACTTCCGTCGGGTCTTCTTCCGAAGTGTCGCGGAGGGAGGCCAGGTCGGGGTGGCGCATAAGGGCGTTGTCGTCGAGGGAGAGTTTGCAGTCCACGGCCACGATCTTGTCGTCGGCGGCTTTGAACAGCGGGTTGATCTCCATCATGGCGGCATCGAGGCCCACGTAGGCGTTATAGAGGTTGGTCACGAACTTGACCATGTTCTTGAAGGCGTCGCCTTTGAGGCCGAGGTTGAAGGCGATCTTGCGGGCCTGGAAGCCCTGGAGCGCGCCGCCGGGGTGCACCCACTCCTTGAAGATCTTCTCGGGCGTGTGGTGGGCCACCTCTTCGATGTCCATACCGCCTTCGGTGGAGTACATGATCACGTTCTTGCCGGTGCCGCGGTCGAGCAGGATGGAGAGGTAAAACTCCTTGCGCTCGGAGGCGCCGTCGTAGTACATATCCTGGGCCACATAGATCTTGTTGACCACCTTGCCGGCCTCGCCGGTCTGGATGGTGACGAGCGTGCCGTTGAGGATCTTGGAGGAGAATTCGGTGATGTCTTCGAGCGACTTGGCCACCTTCACCCCGTTGATGCCGGTCTCCTTGATCTTGCCTTTGCCGCGGCCGCCGGCGTGGATCTGGGCTTTCACCACGGCAAACGGAGAGCCGTAGGTGGTCTTGATCTGGCGGTACGCTTCTTCGGCTTCGTGTACGGTGCTGCAGGCAAAGCCTTCCTGCACCGGCACGTTGTATTTCTTGAGGAGCTCTTTGGCCTGGTACTCGTGCAAATTCATGTGTCTGGGAATTTTGTGCGGCAAAAATAATGGAAAAGGGTTTAGGAGGTTCAGGAGGTTTAGGGGGCAGTAGAGACGCACCATGTGCGTCTCTATGGCTGGCGCCGGCGGAGACGCACATAGTGCGTCTGTACAGGGAGGATGGCCGGCGGTCATCATTGCGTGCGCAGCAAACGGGTAGAGACGCACCATGTGCGTCTCGAAAAGGAGCACCATGTGCGTAATTTAGCAGAAGAACCACAACACAGCATCCATGAACCTCCAGATCATCCGCGGCGACATCACCAAACAACCCGTCGACGCCATCGTGAACGCCGCCAATTCGTCGCTGCTCGGCGGGGGTGGGGTAGACGGCGCCATCCACCGCGCCGGCGGACCGAAGATCCTCGAGGAGTGCCGTGCCCTCGTAGCCCGGCAGGGCGGCTGCGCCACCGGTGAAGCCGTGATCACCGGCGCGGGCAACCTGCCGGCGAAGTATGTGATCCATACCGTGGGCCCGGTGTGGAACGGCGGCGGCAAGGGCGAGGCCGAAAAACTGGCCAGCTGTTACCGGGCCAGCCTCAAGCTGGCCGAAGAAAACGGTTGCCGGTCGATCGCCTTCCCCAATATCAGCACCGGCGTTTACGGTTACCCGAAGCCGGAAGCGGCCCGCATCGCGGTGCGCACGGTGCTGGATTTCCTGAAGGAGAAGGGAAGCAGGATGCAGGTGCTGTTCGTTTGTTTCGACGAGGAAAATTATCGCCTCATCGAAGCGGAACGCGCTAATGCCCTTTCCTGAACCGTACCGGGAAAATTAGTTTTGCCGCTGCCCGTTATAGTGGCTTTCGGCAGGCAGGTACCGGCTCTTTAATTGATCGGTGATGAACCGCGCCTCTGCCTCGTCGAGGCCGATGCCGAACTTCACCGTTTGCAATCCATAGTCGAAGCGGATCGTGCCACCCGTTTGATTGGCGGAAAGGTCGTTGCGGCGGGCGCCGAAGAGTCCGCCGAAACCATCGTTGTCGTCCTGCACCCGCAGGTGCTTCACCTCGTTGAGATCGTATACCTTGGGTTGGAACAGGAGGGCGCCTTCCTTGTCGATGGTCAGTTGCCCTTGCCCCACCGTAATGATCTCTTTTCCTCTTAGATTCCAAAGGAATGTGCGCAAGGCGAAGTAGCCGCCGACGGTCCAGGCGCCGAGCCAGAACAGGATAAACAGGCTCGCCGGGTTGCCACCAAGGATTCCCGTTACGGCACCGAGGGCAAACAGCTCGCCCATGAGCCAGCCGCCGAGCCAGCAGCCGATGAAAATGAGGTGAAACCAGTTTCGCTTCGCAGGAATGGTGATCTGCAGGTCGGTGAAGTTGTCTTGAAGGATCGCGCGGCCGCCGTACGGTTTTTCCATGGTTGTTGATTCAGGCTGGGCTAAATTACAGCGAAGGCCTTTTAAAAATCATTTTATTGCATCCCCCCGCAACTATTCACCAATCCTGGACCGCATGACTCTTTCCGAATTCGCGCAACGTGACGGCGGCAGCCAACTGGCAATCATCCACGAACGCGGGGTGCCGGTCGGCCACCGCGACCAGGGCCCCTACGAGGTGCGCCTCTACCAGGTCGACGCCTTCTACGCGGAGATCTTTTTTCGGAAACACGACCGCAGCATCTGGAAGGTCGGCGGCTTCGATCACCCGGTGCTGCTGCAGCCCTACCTCGACCAGATCGACATCCGTTCCCTGTGGCCGCCGGGGGAATAGGGTATAACGGGATGCGTTGACGCGCGTGGCCACCTCCTTCCCCGGTTCCGGTCAACAGCCACCGGCTTCCGCTGAAACGTACCTGGGTCCGGGAAAACCCTGCTGCAACTCCGCGCGGCCTTTCCTGCTTCAAGGAGACCTTCCCGCAGCGCTGCGCGCCGCCACTTGCCTCCAGGTAATCGTCCGCAGCCGCTGCGCGCCTTTCCACCGGTGTTGGGTAAGCGCCCGCAGCTGCTGCGTGGTCTTCCTTGCCTCCAGGTAACCTTCGGCAGCCGCTGCGGGCCCGTACCTCAGGCCCTTTGAACAGGGCGCAGCGGCTGCGCACCCGAGACCGGGGTTACGGCAAAGCCGTACAACCGGTTCAGGTTCAATAAGAAGGAGGGTTTTGCACATGGCCAGCCTTTTCGTGTGCATATTCCCGTGAGGCGCAACCGCCGGGCGAACGTACCTTATAGAAAATTCTTCTATATGAATGCTTTTCGAAAATCTCGGACGGGCACCTGGCCCAACGCCACTTTTCTTGGTTTTTTTGAAGGCGCTAATGTACTGGTAGAAAAATGCATGAACGGCCTTACCAACACGCCCGACGCCTTTGCGGAACCCTATGCCGCCTTCAGGGAAAGGCTGGTACGACTCGGCGGCTATTTCAAGCTCGGTGCTTCCTCGCTTAGTGGCCAGTTGCAACGCGTGGACGCCCACCGCGACGGGCAGTACAACGGACTCCGCGCCGGCCTGCGGATGTATACCTACCACGAAGACGCCGAGGTGGCCGCCGCCGCCACGCTCGTGGAGGCCAACATGGACCTCTACGGCACCGACCTGACGCGACAGTCCTACATGAACGAGACCGTAGCCATCTCCAACCTGCTCAAAGACTGGCGCGACAAGCCCGAGCTCGCCGGCGCCCTCCGCGCCCTGCCGGCACTGGAATCGTTCCGGGCGCGCCTGGAGCGCGACAACAGCGAGTTTCATGAACTCTACCTGAAACGCGTAGCCGAAAACGCCTCCGCGCCGGAGGGGAATACCGGCGACGCGCAGGCCGAAGTAATCAAGGCCTACGAGCTGGTTCTCCGCAAGATCGCGGGCTTTATGGAAGTATCCGCCGACCCCTCGCCCTGGATGAAGCTGCAGAAAGAGCTCGATACCCTCTGGGAACAATACGCCAACGCCGAAGCGATCCGGATGGGGAAAGCCGCGGCAGCGGCCGAACGAAATACAGTGCCCGGTAGTTGAGTAGTTAATGGAGTAACCGGGTGACGGGTTGATGAAAAAGCCGGAAGCGCATGCTTCCGGCTTTTGGCTTACGATAGCTGCCCGCGTTTCCCTGGCATGCCGGGGGCATGCGCGTTTCCTGACCCGGGATGAAATCCCGGGGCACGATGTGACGCGGGGGCAGGGCTCTTCTTTAATGAAAGTTAAAAGGACCCGGATTCTGCCGGTCCGGTTATCTTTGCCGCGATGAATATGTACGACAAAATCCAGGAAGCCGCACGGTTCCTGCAGCAACACAACAGCGCCGGCGCAACTGTCGGCATCGTGCTGGGCTCGGGCCTCGGCAATTTTACCAACGAGATCGAAGTAACGACGGCCGTTCCCTATGCCGAGATCCCGCACTTCCCTGTGTCTACCGTGGAAGGCCACTCCGGCAAACTGATCTTCGGCCGCATCGCCGGCAAGCCCGTCATCGCCATGGCCGGCCGCTTTCACTTCTACGAAGGCTACGGCCCCGAAGAAGTGGTATTCCCCATCCGCGTACTGCAGGCCCTGGGCGTGAAAACGTTGCTCATCTCCAACGCGGCCGGCGGCACCAACCCGAAGTGGAAGGTGGGTGACCTCATGCTCATCACCGACCATATTTCCTTCTTCGCCCACAACCCGCTCATCGGCCGCAACGACGAACGCTTCGGCCCGCGCTTTCCCGATATGAGCGAGCCCTATAAGAAAGAACTCATCACCCGCGCCCGCCAGATCGCCGCCGACAATGGCCTCGAGCTGCGCGAAGGCGTCTACTTCGGCGTGACCGGCCCCACCTTCGAAACGCGCGCCGAATACCAGCTGATCAACACGCTTGGCGGACAGGCCGTTGGCATGAGCACCGTGCAGGAAGTGATCGCCGCCCGCCATATGGGCATGGACGTATTCGCCATGAGCGTGATCACCGACATCGGCATCCGCGAGGAGGAAAACACGATCACGCACGAAGAGGTGCTCGAGGCCGCCCACGCCGCCGAGCCCAAGCTGACCCTCATCTTCCGCGAACTTATCCGCAGCCTCTGATGCGCCTGTTGCGGGTCATATGTATTTATACGGTCTGCCTCCTGGCCGCCCTGGGCCTTGCCCGGGAGGCCGGGGCGCAGCGTGGCGTGCTGAACAATATCCAGAACGGCGGCTTCAACGGCAGCAGCGGCGGCGGCAGCGACAGCCTGCGCCACCGCGACAAGAACGAGGACAGCCTTACCATTTCGTATCGCTACCTCGACACCGCCGGCCGCTACCGCATCGATTCGGGTGTGCTGGATTTTTACCGCCGCTTCCCGATCCCGTTCACACACCAGTACCTGGGCAATACGGGCGCGCCGTCGCAACCCCTGCTGTTCACACCGCGCACCGCTACCGGCTTCGACCCCGGCCTGCATGCCTTCGACGCCTACCGCTGGACGGTGGACCGCGCCCGCTTCTTTACCACCACGCGGCCCTATACCGAGCTGGGTTACATCCTCGGCGGCGGCCAGCAGCAAGAGATCGAGGTCCTGCACACGCAAAACCTGAAGCCCACCTGGAACGTGTCGGTGAACTACCGCCTCATCAACTCGCCGGGATACTACAACAGCCAGAACACGAACCACAACAACTACCTGGTAACAAGCTGGTACCAGTCGCCCGGCAAGCGCTACAACAACTTTGTCGTATTCGTGGGCAACCGCCTGCAAGCGGCCGAGAACGGCGGCATCCGCGGCGACCGCGACTACCTCAACGACGCGGCCTTCGGCGACCTTACCGGCATTCCCACGCTGCTGGCCAGCGGCAGCACCCGCACCCGGAATACGCTGCTGGGCAACACCACCGTCAACACCGGCAACAAGTACAGCGAGTTCCGCGCCGTACTGCGCCAGCAATACGACCTCGGCCACAAAGACTCGCTGGTGACCGACTCCACGGTGATCCCGCTCTTTTACCCGCGCCTCCGCCTCGAGCATACGCTTTCCTACGGGGAATACAAGTACGTGTTCGCCGACGCCGTCCCCGACTCGCTCATCTACGACAGCGTGTTCCAGGTGGCGCTCCCCGACAGGCGGCCGCTGCTGTACCGCGACATCTGGCGCGAGCTGACCAACGACTTCTCTTTCTACACTTTCCCGGTGGCCAACAACCTGGCCCAGTTCATTCGCCTCGGCGCTTCGTACCAGTTGCTCAAGGGTTTTGTACGCGACACGATTTCCTACAACAACATCTGGGTGCACGGTGAGTACCGCAACCGCACGCGCAACCAGAAGTGGGACGCGCTGGCCGCCGGCGAGTTTTACCTCACGGGCTACAACCGCGGCGACTTCCATGTGCAGGTGCGGCTCCAGCGGCTCCTGGGCTCGCGCCTCGGGTCGCTGCAGGTGGGCTTCGAAAACAGCAACCGCACGCCTTCCTTTATCTACGACACGCGGAGCAACTTCTACCTGGAAACGACGCCCAAGCCGTTTTTCAAGGAAAACAGCAGCCGTTTTTCGGGGCGTCTTTACAACCCGCGCTGGAAGGTGGAGCTCGGTGCTGATTACTTCCTGGTCACCAACTACCTCTATGTTACCGGCTACCACACACTGGAGCAGGAGAGCGGCGTGTTCAACCTGTTGCGCCTCCAGGGCAAGAAATCTTTTAAGGTCTTCCGCAAATGGGGCCTCGACGCCGAAGTATACCTGCAGCAGCAGGCCGGCAACGCGGCCGTGCACGTGCCCCTGGTTTTCGGCATCGGGCGCTTTGCTTACCAGGGCAACCTCGGCTTCAAAAGCCTGACGCTTGCCGCCGGCTTCGAAGCCCGCTACGCTTCGCCCTACAAAGCCGACAATTATTCGCCGCTCATCGGGCAGTTTACCTACCAGGACAGCACCCAGATCCGCAACCGCCCCGACGTCAACGCCTTTGTGCAATTCCGCATCCGCGGCTTCAAAGGCTTCATCCGTGCCGAAAACCTCAACACCCTCCGCTTCAGCAGTCCCGCGGGCTTCAAGCAGTACAACAGCCCCGCCACCGGGTACTATTACCCATCGATGGTACTGCGGTTCGGGTTCTACTGGAGCTTTGTGAATTAATAAGTTGCGGTAAGGGAAATAAGTGTCGGAACCGCGGAGAGAAAAAGAGAAGAAGCGTTTCGCGAAGAGATACGGTAACAGCCCCGCCTGCGGCGGTGCTGTTTTATGGAAACAAAACTTAGCGTACCACCTTCTTTTCTTTTTCTCTTCGCGGTTCAAAACGCTTCTTTAACTTTTTCTTCCTTCTTCCTGACCAGGATCAGGTCAATTCTTCAAAAACACGCTCTACCTTTACGGGCAATGAAAAAGCTGTTCGCCATACTGACGCTGCTGGCTTACTTTACGGTAAGCACGGGCTTCGTGGTGAACCTTCATTATTGCATGGACCGCTACCACTCCTGGGAGCTGGGGGCGCCGAAAGCCGACCGCTGCGATACCTGCGGCATGTCGGTGAAAAAGAACGGCTGCTGTCACGACCAGGTGAAACTGGTGAAGGTGCAGCAGGATGCTACCGGCGCCCAATATGCGCTCTTTACCTTCGCTGCGGCACCGGCGCTGCTTCCTCCGCAACCGATGTGGGAAGCACTGCTTTCGGTGCCGGCAACCGATCGTTCCGCAACGCCCATCCACGGGCCGCCTCTTTTGAGCAGGCAGGATACCTACCTGCGTCATTGTGTTTTCCGGATTTAGACAAGAATGCCGCGCCCGAAACGGGTGCCTGTCCTTCGATTATTGTCTCTTTCAAAAAAACACAAATCATGAAATACGTACTTTCCTTCCTCACCGTTATCCTGCTCCTGTTCGTTACGAACAGCACGTTCGCACAGGCGAAAAAAGAAACCATCAAAGTCGCCGGCGAGTGCGGCATGTGCCAGAAGACCATCGAGACCGCCGCTAAGAAAGGGGGCGCTTCCTTTGCTTCCTGGAATGTGGAAAGTAAGCTGCTCACCGTTCGCTACGACGCCAAAAAGACCAGCACGACCCGCATTGAGCAGTCTATAGCGGCCGCCGGTTACGACACCCCCGAAGTAAAGGCCACCGAAGAAGCCTACAACAAGCTGCACGCCTGCTGCCAGTATGAGCGCGGCGACGCTGCCGTGAAGTCCTGCTGCGACAGCCAGCAATGCAAGGAAGCTTCCTGCCTCAAAGACGGCAAGTGCGCCCCCGGCATGAGCTGCTGCAAGGAAGGCGGCTGCGCTGAAAAAGACTGCTGTAAGAAATCCTGATTCGCTCACCCCAAACTATTGTACCATGAAAGCAATCTTTGTTTTCCTGTGTGCCCTGCTGCTTGGCAGCGGTGCCCACGCGCAGGTGGTCCGGGTGAGCCTCCAGGCCAGCGGACTCACCTGCTCCATGTGCTCTAAAGCCGTCAAGAACGCGCTTGAAGGCGTATCCTTTGTAGAAAAAGTGCAGGTCGATATCAAGAACCAGCAATACAACCTCACGTTCAAAGAAGGCCAGGCCGTGAACTTCGATGTCCTCGCCGGGGCGGTGGAAGATGCGGGCTTTTCCGTGGCTTCGCTGCTCGTAACGGCGCAATTGCCGGCGCAGGCCACGCTGCACAAGGACGAGCACATGGCTGTGGGCGGGCAAACCGTCCACTTTCTCAATGGCGACGGGCAGTCGCTATCGGGCACGGTATCATTTCACCTTGTGGACAAGGCCTTCACTTCGGCCAAAGAGCACAAGAAATGGAGCGCCCGCTCTTCGATGGCCTGTGTAAAAACGGGCCGCATGGCGCCCTGCTGCCAGAAAGGATCCGAAACCCGTATCTACCACGCGATCATATAAGCGATGTATAAATACCTGCTGGCGCCGGCTCTTGCCGGCGCCTTTTTCTCCGCTTCGGCACAGGAGCTGTATCCCTGGACCGAGCCGGCATCGAACATGCCGTCGCGATCGGTCAGCGCGAAGGCCACGGGCATGTTCATGCGTTCCGTGCACGACGACCGGGTGAAGCAGCGCTATATGCCCGAGGTTATGTTTGGCCTCAACAAAAAGTGGATGCTCCACGGGGCGCTTACTTTTTCCGACATGTACAGCGGGTCGCTCTCCTACGAAGCCGCGCGGGCTTATGCCAAGTACCGCTTCCTGAGCCGCGACGAGGTGCACCGCCACTTCCGCATGGCGGCCTTTGCCGCCACGGCCTGGAGCCGCGCTCCGCTGGAGCGCAACGACATCAACCTCTGGGGCGACGGCAGCGGTGTGCAGGGCGGCCTCATCGCCACCCAACTGGTCGATCGCTGGGCCTTTTCGGCTACGGGCTCCCTGCTGGAACTGCTGCCGAAAGACCGCTGGGAAAAAGAGACTTCCGGCAGGTATGCCTGGGAGGCCCTGCAGTATTCGCTGTCGGCGGGCGTGCTGCTCCTGCCCCGGCAATACACCGACTACAACCAGACCAACCTGAACCTGTACGTAGAACTACTGGGCCACCGCAACCTGCGTTTTCCCAGCGAAAAGTATTACGTGGACCTGGCGCCTTCGCTGCAGCTGATTTTCCGGAGCACTGCGAAGTTGAGCGCCGGCTACCGGTTTGAAGCAGGAGGCGATATCCGCCGGCTTTCGAAAGGACAGGTGATGGTAAGCTATGAGCAGATCTTTCTCAACGCATTGGGGAAGGGAAGAAGGAAGAGCAAGTGATTACATGAATACATGACTACATGAGGTCAGAAATCTTCCCTCACTTCTTCCCTCACGTAATCATGTACTCATTTGCTCATGTAATCTACCCTAATGAAAAGGCCCCTGGAAAGGGGCCTTTGTCGTATCGATTGCTTGATGTCTGAATGTATTTAGCGAACGAACAGGAGCTCGCGGTATTTCGGGAGCGACCATTCGCGGTCGTCCACGAGCTGCTCGAGCTTGTCGGCGTGGTAGCGCAGGTTGTCGAAGTGGGCTTCCTTCACCTCGGTGCAGTAGGCGATGGCCTTCTCGCGGCTGTCGGTGATGTTGTTGCACTTCTTGCGGGCTTCCACCATGGCTTCCACGGCTTTCGTGGCTTCGTTGATGTGGTTGGAGATCTTCTCCAGCAGGTTGCGGGTGCAGGTGCCGGTGCTTTCCAGGCCGAGGTCTTTGAGTCCGCGCACGGTGTTGATCAGCGTGTTCTGGTAGCGAACGGCCGCCGGGATGATGTGGGTCGAGGCGAGGTCCACCATCAGGCGGCTCTCGATCTGCACCTTCTTGATGTATTTCTCCAGCTCGATCTCGTGGCGTGCCTCGAGCTCGGCGTGGGTGTAGATGTTGTTGTCCTGGAACAGCTTCAGCGACTTCTCGGTCACCATGGCGTCGAGGGCGGTCGGTGTCGTTTTCACGTTGGCCAGGCCGCGGCGCTCGGCTTCTTTTTCCCACTCTTCGCTGTAGCCGTCGCCTTCGAAGCAAACCTTCTCGGAGGCCACGATGTACTCGCGGATGGTGTGGAGGATGGCGATCTCTTTTTTCTCGCCTTTTTCAATGAGGCCGTCCACGTCTTTCTTGAACTGTTTCAGGGTTTCGGCCATGATGGTATTGAGCACCGTCATCGGGTTGGCGCAGTTGGCGGTGGAGCCCACGGCGCGGAACTCGAACTTGTTGCCGGTAAAGGCGAAGGGCGAGGTGCGGTTGCGGTCGGTATTGTCCTGAAGCAGCTCGGGGATGGAGCGGTGAATGTCCATCTTCAGCATGCTTTCGTCTTGCTCATCGAAGTTGTCGCCCACGCGCTCTTTCACGTCCTGCAGCACCTTGGCGAGGTACTGGCCTACGAACACGGAGATGATGGCCGGGGGCGCTTCGTTGGCGCCGAGGCGGAAGTCGTTGGAGGCCGAAGCAATGGAGGCACGCAGCAGGTCGGCGTAGTCGTGCACGGCCTTGATGGTGTTGACGAAGAAGGTGAGGAACATGAGGTTCGTCTTCGGCGTCTTGCCCGGGGCGAGCAGGTTCACACCGGTATCGGTGGCCATGCTCCAGTTATTGTGCTTGCCCGAACCGTTGATGCCGGCAAAGGGCTTTTCGTGTAACAGAACACGCAGACCGTGGCGGGCGGCTACGCGGGTCATCACGTCCATGAGGAGCGTATTGTGGTCTACGGCGATGTTCACCTCTTCGAAGATGGGGGCGCATTCGAACTGCGCGGGGGCCACCTCGTTGTGCCGGGTGCGCAGGGGGATGCCCAGGCGGTACGACTCCTGCTCGAAGTCGCGCATGAAGGCGTAAATGCGCTCGGGGATGGAACCAAAGTAGTGGTCTTCGAGCTGCTGGCCCTTGGCGGGCGAGTGGCCGAACACGGTGCGGCCGCACAGCAGCAGGTCGGGGCGGGCGTTGAAGAGACCTTCATCCACTACGAAATATTCCTGCTCCCAGCCCAGGGTGGGCGTTACACGGGTCACGTTCTTGTCGAAGTAGTTGCACACGTCCACGGCGGCGCGGTTGATGGCCTCGAGGGCTTTCACCAGCGGGGCTTTGTAGTCGAGCGATTCACCGGTATAGGAGATGAAGATCGTGGGGATGCACAAGGTCTTGCCCGTGCCGATGTCCATAATAAAAGCGGGGGAGGAAGGATCCCAGGCGGTGTAGCCGCGGGCCTCGAACGTGGCGCGGAGGCCGCCGTTGGGGAAGGAGGATGCGTCGGGCTCCTGCTGGATGAGGGCGTCGCCGTCGAAGGTCTCGATGGGGGTGCCGTCGCTCTTCAGGGTAAAGAAGGAGTCGTGCTTTTCGGCGGTGGTGCCGGTAAGGGGCTGAAACCAGTGGGTGTAGTGCGTGACGCCTTTGCTCTCGGCCCAGGCGCGGATGCCGTTGGCGATCTGGTTGGCCATGCTCCGGTCGATCTTGTGGCCGTTCTTAACGGATGCCTGCAAGCTTTTAAAGGCCTCGTCTGCCAGGAACTGGCGGGCAACGGCGTGCGTAAACACGTTTTCTGCAAAAATCGCCGTCACTTTGGTCGTGGTGGCCACCTCCGTGGGTGTGGAGTTGATATTTTTCAGTGCTTCAAAGCGAAGAGAGGACATAAACGGATAAGTTTCCGCAAAAAAACGTCAATTCCGGTAGAAAAATCTAAAAATTTGAAAGGAAGGGCTTCAAAAACACATGATTCTTCAGAAAAAGTCTTACATATTTTTATTTGTCATATGTTCCCGGTCCTTCCAGCGCAGCCTCAGGGTGCTCAGCAGCGGTGTCACCAGCAGGGGAAGCACGAGGCTCCGGTAGCGCACCATTGCCCCCAGGAAGTTGACCGTGAACCCGATCATCAGGAAGAGCGTGAACGCAAAAAAGAGACAGAACGCGACGAAGGGCTCCACTCGGCCGCCGCGGTGGCGCAGCAGCCACCAGCCGAATAGTCCCAGCAGCACGTAGGTTTCGATGCAGGCCAGCAGGATAAAGCTGTTGTAGACATCGCCCGGCCAGGGGCGCAGCAGGAGCAGTGAGAGGGCGTGCGGCGCATTGGTCAGGAACGACCAGGCCGTCGGCTGCAGCTTCGGCGCCGGGATCATCGAATTACCGACGAGGGTAAAGAAGTCCTCCTGCTTTTCCACCGCCATCTGTGGGAAGTCGAGCACCGGCACGGCGTAGCGGGTGCAGAAGAACAGCAGCCCGTACACCGCGTACGTGATCCCGAACACCAGCAGGGGATGCGTGCGGCTGCGGGCGGCCACCCACCAGGCCAGCAGGGCCGGGAGGAGCACCACCACCAGGTAGTTGCGGAAAACGAGCAGCAACAGCAGCCCCGCAACGATCGTTACTACGTATTTCGCCTTCCAGCGATCGCGTAGGCCCATGAAAAAGCAATACAGGATCATTCCCAACGCCAGGGCCACCGGGGCATCGCGGAAAATGCCGCTGGTCCAGAACAGGTAGGAGGGCACCAGGAAGGCCCCCACGAACACCGCCGCCTTGCGGCCGGGGTACAGCTGGTGAAAGATCCGGAACAGCGCCACCGGCCCTGCCATCGTAGCGAAGGCAAAGAAGAGAACGTTTACGAAGTAATGCCCCCGCGTGATCTCGTTGAGCAGGGCGAGGCACTTGATGAAAAGATTACTGTGCAGGTCGTTCCACCAGGAGTTGCGGCTCGACAGGAAGCGGCCGAAGCCGTGGCTGTAGTTGTTGCGCAGCAGATCGGTGAAGAAGGCATGCGGGTCGCGATGGAGCAGCGCCCCTTCCTTCAGCCCCTGGTAATGCAGCCACCAGGTGTCCACGATCTGGCCTTTCTGGCTATAGTAGATGCCTACCAGGCCATAGAGGATGCCGGCAAAGACCTTCAGCAGGAAAACGATCTGCACCTGCGTTTGCGACAGCCCCGAGTTGCGGAAGAAGGGAATCTTCCGCAGCAGCCAAACAAACAGCAACAGGAACAACACGAACAGCAGGTAGGACAAGCCCGGCAATTTTCGCGAAAGTAGGGAAACGTGTGGCGTGAGGCGTCAGGCGCGTCCATTTTCAGGGCCGATCGACGATCTGAATAAAATGTGGAGGATTCGCTCACGCCTCACGCCTGACGCCTCACGAACTCCCCTTAGTTTTGTAGCCCTCACTTCACCATTATGCAAATCACCGCACAAACCGCCCGGCAGCTCCGCCTCACCGAAGAAGAATTCGATCTAATCTGTCAAAAGCTCGGGCGCACGCCCAACTTCAACGAGCTCTGCGCCTTCTCGGGCATGTGGAGCGAGCACTGCAGCTACAAGAATTCCATCAAATGGCTCAAAACCCTGCCCCGCGAGGGTGGGCGTATGCTGGTGAAAGCCGGTGAGGAAAATGCCGGCCTTATGGACATCGGCGACGGCCTCGGCGTGGTGTTCAAGATCGAGTCGCACAACCACCCTTCGGCCATCGAGCCCTTCCAGGGCGCGGCCACCGGGGTAGGCGGCATTCACCGCGACATCTTCACCATGGGTGCGCGCCCCATCGCCGCCCTCAACTCGCTGCGCTTCGGCCGCCTCGAGGAAGAAAAAACGCAGCACCTGCTGGCAGGCGTCGTGCACGGCATCGGTCACTACGGCAACTGCTTCGGCGTACCCACGGTAGGAGGGGAAATTTATTTCAACCAGTGCTATCATACCAACCCGCTCGTCAACGCCATGAGCGTAGGCATCGTGCCCGTAGGCAAGACCGTTTCGGCTACCGCGGAAGGCGAAGGCAATCCCGTCATGTACGTGGGCTCCGCCACCGGTAAGGACGGCATCGGCGGTGCTTCCTTTGCCTCCGCCGACATCACCTCCGACAGCGTACAGGAACTACCGGCCGTGCAGGTAGGCGATCCTTTCCAGGAAAAGAAATTGCTGGAAGCCTGCCTCGAAGTGCTGGCCACCGGCGCCGTTGTAGGCATGCAGGACATGGGTGCCGCGGGCATCATCTGCTCCACTGCCGAAATGAGCGCGAAGGGAGGCGTAGGCATGCGTATCGATCTGGAAAAAGTGCCCATGCGCCAGCAGAATATGAAGGCCTGGGAGCTGCTGCTTTCCGAAAGCCAGGAGCGTATGCTGCTGGTGGTGGAGGCAGGCCGCGAGGAAGAAGTGAACGCCGTCTTCCGCAAGTGGGACCTCGAGAGCGCCGTCATCGGCGAGGTGACAAACGACGGCCTGCTGCGCTTTTATATGAACGGAATCCTGGAGGCCGAAATCCCGGCGGATGAGCTGGTGCTCGGCGGCGGCGCCCCGCAATACAGCCGCGAATACAAGGAGCCCGCGTACTTCGGAAAGATCGCTTCCTTCCAATCGGACAGCATCGCGGTGCCGCAGGACCTGCGCGCCGTGGCCGAGCAGCTCATCGCACTGCCCACGATCGCCTCCAAGCGCTGGATCTATAATCAATACGACTCGATGGTGGGCACCAACAATACATCCACCAACGCACCTTCCGACGCGCCCGTAGTGTTGGTGAAGGAAACCGGCAAGGGCCTCGCAGTGACCGTGGATTGCAACAGCCGCTACGTGCACGCCAACCCGTATAAGGGTGCGCAGATCGCCGTGGCCGAAGCCGCCCGCAACATCGTGTGCAGCGGTGGCCAGCCTCTTGGCGTGACCAACTGCCTCAACTTCGGCAACCCCTACGACCCGGAAGTATACTACCAGTTTGTGCATGCCATCAAAGGCATGGGCGACGCCTGCCGCCGCTTCGATACGCCGGTAACGGGCGGCAACGTTTCCTTTTACAACCAGAACCCCGACGGACCCGTCTTCCCGACGCCGACCATCGGTATGGTGGGGCTGCTGGACGACCTGTCGAAAAAGACGACGCTGGCCTTTCAGGAAGCCGGCGACCTCCTGTACCTCGTGGGTTCTTCGCGCAATGACATCAATTGTTCGGAATACCTGCATTCGATCCAGGGCGTTGCCTTCAGCCCGGCGCCGCACTTCGACCTGGAAGAAGAATTCCAACTCCAGCAAACCGTGAGCACGCTCATCCTCCAGCGCCTGGCGGCCTCCGTGCACGACCTGAGCGAAGGCGGACTGTTCGTGGCCCTCTGCGAGAGCGGCTTCCGCAACAGCCTGGGCTTCGATATCCGCTCCGATAAAGGCATTCGTGCCGATGCCTTCCTGTTCGGCGAAGCCCAGAGCCGCGTGCTGGTGAGCGTGCTGCCTGCGCAGGCCGCCGCTTTCGAAGCCGCCCTCGGCGCCCATCCTTTCGAAAAGCTGGGCACCGTCACCGGTGGCGAGCTCGTGATCGACGGACAGGACTGGGGCCGCATCGAAGACTGGCGCGAGCGCTATGACACCGCTATCGAGAATATGCTGGCGCGTGTGGAGAGTGAGGGAGCGCTGGGGCTGCTTTGAGGGCAGATCAAATGAGTACATGAATACATGATTACATGGGGGTAGCGGGAAGGTTTGATTTCTGACCTCATGTACTCATGTACTCATGTATTCATGTAATCAAGTATTTCCCTCTTTATTATTCCCTCTCTGGTTCTCCCCTCATTTTCCACAGTGCTGTTAAATACCCTTTTTCAGCCCTGTTTTTGCCGTAGGTTTGCACGACCTCCCGGAAAGAATCATTTCCTTTCTTCGCTGGTCAACCGGCCTTTTTACGCATACATTTATTGATTCACGCGACAACTATCGAAACGATGGCGAAGTATATTTTTGTTACCGGCGGCGTTACTTCTTCTTTGGGCAAAGGCATCATTGCGGCCTCGCTGGCCAAGCTGCTCCAGGCCCGCGGCCTCCGGGTGACGATCCAGAAATTCGACCCCTATATCAACGTGGACCCCGGCACGCTCAATCCCTACGAGCACGGGGAGTGCTATGTGACCGAAGACGGCGCCGAGACCGACCTCGACCTCGGCCACTACGAACGCTTCCTCAACATCTTTACCACGCAGGCCAACAACGTGACCACGGGCCGCATTTACCAGACCGTGATCAACAAGGAGCGGGAAGGTGCTTACCTCGGAAAGACCGTGCAGGTGATCCCGCACATCACCGACGAGATCAAGCGGCGTATGCTGGCGCTGGGGCAGAAGAACGAATACGACATCGTGATCACCGAGCTCGGTGGCACCGTGGGCGACATCGAGTCGCTGCCCTACATCGAGGCCGTACGCCAGCTGCAGTGGGAGCTCGACGAGCAGGACCTGCTGGTAGTGCACCTTACCCTCATCCCGTACCTCAAGGCCGCCAAGGAGCTGAAGACCAAGCCTACGCAGCACTCCGTAAAAATGCTGTCGGAGCAGGGCGTTTTTCCCGACGTTATCGTGTGCCGCACCGAGGAGCCGATCAACAACGACATCAAGCGCAAGATCGCGCAGTTCTGCAACGTCAAGGTGGAGGCCGTTATCGAAGCGCCCGACGCCAGCACCATCTACGAAGTGCCGCTGCTGATGCAGAATGAAAAGCTCGACGAGATCGTGCTGAAGAAACTCAATATGCCCAACGACCGCGAGCCGGACCTGGAAAAGTGGAAGGTGTTTCTCAACAAGCTCAAATACCCGAAGGCCCGCCTCACCATCGGCCTCATTGGTAAATACGTAGAACTACAGGACGCTTACAAGTCGATCCTGGAAGCCTTTATCCACGCCGGTTCCGTTAACGAATGCAAGGTGCAGGTGGTGCCGATCCATTCGGAGTTTTTGCAGGAAGACAACATCTCCGAAAAGCTGGCCAACCTCGACGGGTTGCTGGTGGCGCCCGGCTTCGGTCACCGCGGCATCGAAGGCAAGATCACGGCCGTGAAATACGCCCGCGAAACGGGGCTGCCCTTCTTCGGTATCTGCCTCGGAATGCAAATGGCGGTGATCGAGTATGGCCGCAACAAGCTGGGCATCAGCGGCGCGCACAGCACCGAAATGTACCCCGAAGCTACCGACGCCGTGATCAATATGATGGAGGAGCAGAAGGCCATAACAGCCAAGGGCGGCACGATGCGCCTCGGCGCTTATCCCTGCGCCATCACGCCCGGCACGCTGGCGCACAAGATCTACGGCAGCACGCTGATCTCCGAGCGCCACCGCCACCGCTATGAATTCAACAACGCCTTCCTGGAGCAATACGAGGCCGGCGGTATGGTGATGAGCGGCCGCAATCCCGAAACCGGGCTCGTGGAGATTATCGAGCTGCCGAACCACCCGTTCTTCATCGGCGTGCAATACCACCCCGAGCTGAAAAGCACCGTGGAAAACCCGCAGCCTCTTTTCGTGCATTTCGTGGCCGCCGCGCGGAAGTACAACGAGGAGCGGACGAACGGATCGAAGAACCCACTGCTGCAAAGCGAGATGATTTAAGCCTCTCCCCTAACCCCTCTCCAAAGGAGAGGGGAATAGAGAAAGTAGAGAAGAAGATAGTATAAGGAGGTCCGGAAGGGCCTCCTTTTTGTTTTGCCGCTTTGTGGTCCGCGGCGCATCGTTTACATGCGGCGAAAGGCGGCGCGCAGGAGGCGGACGGCCAGCCCGGTGAGCAGGGCGGCGCCGGGCCATTTTACCAGGGCCAGTTCGGAAACACGCACCGGCGCGGAGAAAAGTCGCGCACTTACTGCCAAAACAATGGCGATAACGAGGGCCGTCGCAGCGCCCAGGAGGTAAGCTTCATTGAGCCGGTACCGCACAGCGTTTTTTGTCCTTTCAAGGTACGTCAAATCGCTTCCAATCGACCGGATGGGCAATAGCAGCAGCCCACAAATCAATTGATTTATAAGGCGGGATCGTTCGGAGGCAGGTGGGAAATATTTCGGAGGAGGATGCAATTCGTCCGGTGATGGGTCGGAAATATTTCCGGTGTGGGTCCGGACCGTCCGGATACCGGTTGCAAATAATTGCCAAGTATGTCCGGAGACTCCGGATATAGACCGGAAATATTTCCCCTATAGGTCCGGAGCGTTCGGGGGTACGTCCCAAATATTCCGGATATAGGTCCGGAGCGTTCGGAGCTGCCTCGCAAATATTTCCCTGATAGGTCCGGAGCGTTTGGAGGTGCCTCGCAAATGTTCGGGCTATAGGTCCGAACGTTGCGGACGACATTTTCAACGTTACACCCGGGATGGGCAACGTTGGGATGGGGGATAGAACGTTTAAAGAGTACTCTGAGCGTTCAGAAGGGGTATTTATCCTTTGATCCGCAGGGCGCCGGAGCGCCATCAGCCCATTAATCCATGAACCGGTCAATTTGTTAACCCGTTTCCCCGCCTTCATTCACCGAAAACCCGCCGATTCCCGTTAATACTCCGTCCGGCATGGTCACGGTTGCTTACCTTTGCCGCCCATAAACGAAGGTTCGAATGAATTTTGACCGTAATACCATCATTGGCTTTGTGTGCCTGGGTCTCCTGTTCCTCGGCATGTTCCTCTACACGAGCCGTGACCAGAAGGCGTTCCAGGAGCAAAAGCGCATCAAAGACTCCACCGAAGCGGCTCACCGCCCGAAAATCAACCCGGCCATCGCCCTGGCCGATTCGCTGCGCGCCGATTCCCTCGCCCGCCAGGCCCAGACCGCGGGCCTCGATAGCAGCGCCAAGGGTCCGGAGCAGACCATGACGGTGGAAAACAGCGTCGTGCGCGTGACCTTCTCTTCCCGCGGCGGCCAGCCGAAGCTGGTGGAACTCAAGAAGTTCAAATCCTTCGACTCCTCGCTGGTGCGCCTTGGCGGCCAGGCCGGCGATCACTTCCAGTACAACGTGGTTACGGGCGCCAACCAGACGGCGCTCAGCACCACACTTAACTATACGGCGAGCCCCGTGACCACGGGTGTCGACGGCAGCCAGCAGGTGAGCTTCCGCCTTCAGACTCCCGGCGGCCCGGTGGTGCACCAGTATACGATCCGGAAAGACGACTACCTGATCGACTTCAACCTGCAGGTGCCGCAGGCCTTCACACAGAACGGAAAGCTGGGCGTGGAATGGGCCAAGGAAGCCGTGCAGGTGCAGAAAGACCTTTCCTACGAGCGCCAGCAGTCGACGCTGGCCTACCGCGAGGACGGCAACTACGACGACTACAACGTATTCAAATCCGGCCCCCACAGCTTCGAAAAGGCCGTGAGCTGGGTAGCGGTGAAGCAGCAGTTCTTCAACAGTACCCTCATCGCCCGCAACAACTTTGCCGGCGGTACCCTTTCCTGGACGCCCCCGCCTTCGGAAGTAACCCCCGGCAACCGCAGCGTGGTGAAGGCTACGGCCTCCCTCCAGCTCGTGTTGCAGAACGGCGCCGCCCCGCTGGCTCTTTACTACGGCCCCAACGACTACAAGCTGCTGAAGCGCTACGACAACGGGATGGAAAGCATGGTGAACCTCGGTTCGGGCATGTTTGCCTTCGTGAAATACCTCAACCGCTGGGTGGTGCTGCCGGTGTTCGACTTCTTTACAAGCATCACCGCCAACGTGGGTATCGCGATCCTGCTGCTGACCCTGTTCATCCGCCTGCTCATCTCCCCGCTGACCTACAAGAGCTACGTGAGCAGCGCCAAGATGAAGCTGATGAAGCCCGAGATCGACAAGCTGAAGGAAAAGCATCCCGGCGACCAGCAGGCCCAGAGCATGGCGCAGATGCAGCTCTTCCGCGAGGCCGGTGTGAGCCCGCTCGGCGGCTGTCTGCCCGCGCTGGTGCAGATGCCGATCTTCATCGCGCTTTACAACTTCTTCAACTCCAACATCGCCGTCCGGGGCAAGAGCTTCCTGTGGGCCGAAGACCTGTCGCGCTACGACTCGATCGTCCACTTCGGCTTCAACATCCCGCTGCTCGGCGACCACCTGAGCCTGTTCACCATCACCGCCGTGATCACCTCGCTGGCCATCTCGCTGTACTCCATGAGCATGACGCCTACGCAGGACAACCCGATGATGAAGTACATGCCCTACATCTTCCCGGTGGTGATGCTGTTCTTCTTCAACAAGTTGCCCGCGGCCCTCACCTGGTATTACACGGTGTCGAACATCATCACGCTGCTGCTGCAGTTCCTGATCCAGAACTACATCATCGACCACGACAAGATCCTGGCGCAGATCGAGGAAAACCGGCGCAAGCCCAAAAAAGCCAGCGGCTGGGCGGAAAAGATGGCCCAGATGCAGGAACAGCAAAAGCGCCTGCAAGACCAGCAACGCAATAAGAAAGGTTGATCATTGAATAATAGCTATTGCATCTTATTTATTGAATAAGGAAGGGCCCTGCGGAAGCGGGGCTTTTTCTTGCGGCAGCCCCCAAGCCGCTTTCCCGCTTTTTATTAACATTTTTAAACGGGCCGGCTGCACCTCCGCAAAAGCAACTAACTTGTACCATCCAATCGTCTATCAGGGGAGAACTACGAATATGAAAACTGTGTACGCATTACTGGCCCTGTCGCTCCTGGCAACCGGGGTTCATGCCCAAAAGAAACTTTCCGAAGCCACGATCTCGTACGATATCGTGATCAACACCGGCACCGAGCGCCCACGCGCCGCCGACTTTTTCGACGGCGCCACCAATACGGTCTACCTGAAAGGCAACAAAAGCCGCAGCGAGATGGTGTCGTCGCTGGGTACGGAAGCCACGATCATCGACGAGCCGGGCAAGTCCTATTACAGCGTAAAGGAATTCGGCGCCCAGAAATACATCATCCGCATGACCGAGTCGAACTGGAAAGAGGCCAACCGCCGCTTTGAGGACGTGCAGTTCGGTTTCACCAACGAGAGCAAGACGATCCTGGGCTACAAATGCCTGAAAGCCGTCGGCCGCCTGTCGGACGGATCTTCGTTCGTGGTGTGGTATACGCCCGACCTGGTGCCGGAAAACAAGACCTTCCAGTACGTCAACCGCAACCTGCCCGGCCTGGCCATGGAGTATGAATCGAATGTGGGTACTACCAAGATCACTTTTACGGTATCGAAGATCAACATGAGCCCGGTGCCCGCCGCCAAGTTCGACCTGCCCAAATCCGGCTTCCGGATCATGAGCTACGAAGAAAGCAAGGGACAGTAATGCAGTGACCTATACTATCCGATAGGGCCCCGCAAGGGGCCTTTTTGATGAATTTAAAAAGTCGGAAGTGCGAAGTCGGAAGTAAAGGGCAATAAAAAAAGCCCACTAGGGACTTCCGACTTCAAACTTCCGACTTTTCAACTTTCTCAATAGGGGTTGAACTTCACCTTTTCCAGCACCACCGGCTTCTTTTTGAGCGGGATGATGTAGGTGGTGTTGCCCTTTTGGTAGGTCACCGTGTTCGTCATCAGCTGGAAGGGCTGGGGTGTTTGGTCCAGCAGGCGGTCCGACTGGTAGGTGATGCCGCTGCGCAGGGAAAAGCGCGTCTGGGCGTATTGCGGGCGGATGGAAAGAAGGCGGTGCGAAGCGGTGCCGCCCCCGATCTGCACGGGGGGCGCCTTCCCGTCACCCAAGGTGGCAAAGGCAGCGGCCGACAGGGCTACAAAGAGCGCCGTCAGGGCTTTTTTGCGTTTGTGGGTGATTATGGAAAGTCGTTTCAGCATTTGATTTAACAAAGATAACGAAAAATATTAACATTTATGGTGCCAAAGGAAGATTTTTCCGGGGAAAATCAAAAATGGAACCAAGCCTGGCAGTCGTTATGGCAGAGAATTAAACTTGGTCCTTTTTGTGCATTACTCTATATTGTACCTGATACTTTTTGAATGAATACAGATCCCCTCGAAAACGACAAGGAAACCCTTCGGGAGTTGTTGAAGCACTACGACAACCTGCGCGCCGGGCGTAGCTCCACCTTCCTCGAGGAAGAGTCCTTTGAGAAGATCATCGACTACTTCGACGACCTGGAAGACTTTCCGAAGGCACTGGAAGCCGCCGAAATCTCGATCGAATACTTTCCCTTTTCGGCCTCGCTGCTCCTGCGCAAGGCCGACGTGCTCCTGTCTACCCGCAAATACAACCAGGCCCTCGAAGTGCTGGAAAAGGTGGAGCTGCTCGACGCCAACGATATCAACCTCTATATCCTCAAAACGGACGTTTATCTGGCCCTCGACCAGCCGGGCCGCGCGGCCGAACTGCTCGAAGAGGCCATCGGCCACTTTGAAGGGGAGGAGAAGACCGAGCTGCTCTTCGAGCTCGCCGACGTATACGACGACTACGAAGAGTTTGAAAAAGTGTTCGACTGCCTGAAGCTCCTGCTGCAGGAAGAACCGAATAACGAAGAAGCCCTGTACAAAATCTGCTTCTGGGCCGACTTTACCGGACGCTACGAGGAAAGCATCCGCCTGCACACCGAGATCATCGACGAGCATCCCTACAGTGAGCTGGCCTGGTTCAACCTGGCCGCCGCCTACCAGGGGCTGAAGCTGTATGAAAAGTCGATTGACGCCTACCAGTACGCGCTGGTGATCGACGAGAAGTTCGACTTCGCCTACCGCAACATGGGTGATGCTTACATCCGCCTGCGCAAGTACCGCGAGGCCATCGAAGCCCTCGAGAAGGTGCTGGAGCTGTCGAAGCCCGAAGACGTCATTTACGAAGCCATCGGTCATTGCTACGACAAGCTGCGCAACTGGGCCCAGGCACGTTTTAACTACCGCAAAGCCGTACACCTCAATCCGGAAGACGGCCGCCTGCACTACAAGATCGCCTGCACCTATTACAACGAGCAGCAGTGGAGCGCCGCTGTCAAGCAGCTTGAGGCAGCCTTGCGCCTGAACCGCCAGCAGAACGAATACAACCTCCTGATGGGCGAGTGCCAGCTGCAGCTGGGCGCCTTCAAGGAGGCGATCCACTACTTCTCGATCGTGGTCGGCAATAAGCCGCGCAACAAAAGCGGCTGGGAGGCCTTGATCCGCTGCCTGTTCAGCGCAGGTTTCTACGACGAGGCGCTGGTGCAAACGTATGCCGCGCTGGAGCAGACCGAGCGCAAGCCGCTGTTCATCTACTACCTAGCCGCCGTGCAGATGGCCCTGGGCCAGAGCAAGGAAGGCCTCCTGACGCTGGAAACCGCCCTGCAGGCCGCGCCGAAGCTGCTCAACCGCTTCCTGGAGCTTTGCCCCGAGCTGCTGCAAAACCAGCAGGTAGTGGAGGTGATCGCACGGAACAAGCGCGGTAAGCGGAAGACGTGACGCGTGAGCGCTGACGCCTGCGACGAAAGAACGGATGCCATCGGCATCCGTTCTTTTTTTGCGCGCAATGCGTGCTCACGGCTCACGGTTGACGGCTCACGCTTCACGCCTGACGCCTTTGGCCATCCCAGTTTTGACCGCATTTTGACCGGCGCTTCCGCGCACTTTCTTACTTTTGCGCGCAATCCACCACAAACCGCGTACATGAATTTCAACCTTTCGCAGATCCCCGAGCGTATCAGTAAGCCCCGCACCTCCGGCCTGACCATGGTCATGGACAAAGGCCTGAGCATTGAAGAAGTCAAGAATTTTCTCAGCGTGTCCGGTCCGCACGTAGATATCGTGAAACTGGGTTTCGGCACTTCTTACGTAACGCCCAATCTGGACGAAAAGCTGAAAGTGTACGCCGACTACGGCATGCCGATCTACTTTGGTGGAACGCTCTTCGAAGCTTTCCTGATCCGCAACCAGTTTGAAGATTACATCGCGGTGTGCAAGAACTACGGCATCTCCTATATGGAGGTAAGCGATGGCTCCATCGAGATCCCCCATGCCGAAAAATGCGGCTACATCGAAAAATTAACGGCCCACGGCACCGTCCTTAGCGAAGTTGGTTCGAAGGACGCGGCCCATATCATTCCGCCCTACAAATGGATCGAGCTGATGCGTGCCGAGCTGGAAGCCGGCTCCACCTACGTGATCGCTGAAGCCCGCGAGGCCGGAAACGTCGGTATCTACCGCGGTTCGGGTGAAGTACGCGAAGGTCTTGTGCAGGAGATCCTGACGCAGATCCCGGCAGAGAAGATTCTCTGGGAAGCCCCGCAAAAAGCCCAGCAGCTTTACTTCATCGAGTTGATCGGCTGCAACGTGAACCTCGGCAACATCGCACCCAATGAAGTGCTGCCCCTCGAGGCGATGCGCGTGGGCCTGCGCGGCGATACCTTTCACCTCTACCTCAACAAGGAGAAGGCCTGATGCGCCGATTCGGTCTCATCGGCCGGACGCTGAAGCACTCCTTTTCGAAGGGCTACTTCACTGATAAATTTTTGCGCGAAGAACGCACCGATTGTGTCTATGAGCTGTTCGAGCTCGACGCGATCGGTGCGTTCCCGCTTTTGCTGGAGCGACATCCCGACCTCGCCGGACTCAATGTAACGATCCCCTACAAAAAGGAGATTCTGCCTTTCCTGGACCTGCTGCACCCCGACGTGCAGGCGATCGGCGCAGCTAATACGATCCGCTTTCGCAACGGGAAACTCGAAGGATTTAATACCGACTGGACAGGCTTCCGTGATGCGCTACTCCCAATGCTGAACGGGCGTTTGCCCAAAGCGTTGGTGCTGGGCACCGGTGGCGCGGCCGCAGCCGTTCGTTATGCACTGTCGCAAATGGGAATCGAATGCCGCTCCGTATCACGATCGGGCACAAGCGAAATTTTTTCCTACGATGATCTGAATGCCGACCGGCTGGGCGAATTTCACCTGATCGTCAATACCACGCCGCTCGGCACCTGGCCGGATGTGGAAAGCTTGCCGCCGATTCCCTACGAAGCACTCACAGCGCAGCACCTCCTTTTTGACCTCGTATACAACCCGGAGGTTACCGCATTTCTACGGAAAGGCCAGGAGCGGGGTGCGCAGATCAGGAATGGATATGACATGCTGGTGTTCCAGGCAGAAGCTTCTTGGAAGATATGGAACGGGTAAGGACCTTCGGTCGCCTTGGTTTCACCCCAAAACGCATCGGCGTAAAGACGCCAAGGTACTATTTCAGCACTTTCGTTACCGAAGAAAAAGCGGCTTTAAATCGTTGTGCGCTTTCGCCTGGCCTTATTTCAGCGCCGCCTTCGCGACGTCAGGAACCGAAACAACTTTCCGCGCTGTATAATCAAAGCAGATCATGCCGGTCTTGGCGTTTGCGATCGGCGTCTTTCCGTCATCCTTGGTAACGCGGTAATATAGTTCGAACCCCACGCGGCTCCATTCGGTGGCGACTACCTCAAAGCGCAGGGCATCGCCGTAAAAACCTTCCCCCTTGTATTCGATAGCTGCGTCGCTCATGATCAGGGAAGCACCGAAGAACGACAGTTCCGACGCGCCGGCCGTGGCCAGGTATTGCATCCGGGCTTCGTGGAGCAGGCCAAGCAGCGCATGGTTGCCGAGGTGGTCGCCATAATTGAGGTCAGTGACCCGGACGGGCAGCACGGTGGAAAATGAAAAATCTGCGGGCAGATCGATGCGGATACGGGCCATGGTTATTTGCTGGTTTCCAGGTCTTGCAAGCGCTCGATGAGTCCGCCGAAATCGGTAACCACCGACAAGGCCATTTTTTCCTGCACGGCACCGATGCTCACCTTGCAGAGGCTTTGGCTGAAGCCGGTGGAGTGCTCGGCACAGTCCACTACGGGGGATACTTTCTTGGAAAAGCGAACCGTGCTGCCGTTGTTGTACGAACGCACGAGGTAACGGTCTTCGTCAAGCGCAGCCGTATGGGCGGGCGCCGTCCGGGCCAGGGACGCGGAAGCATACGTATTGGCGGGCACGCGGACGGCAGGGCCGGGAGCGGCGCTGCGGGCAGGTACCCGGCTGGCGGTTTGATCTGCCCGGGTGGCGGCAGGGTTATTTGCGGGCGCGGTAATGGCCACGTCGATGTCGGTTTGCGTTGTTGCGGCCTCCTCGGGTGCAGCGGCGGTGTGCAGCGGTGCGGTGGTTGCGGCAGGAGCCGTAGCGGGCTGCCCGGTGCGTACAGCAACGGCGGGTGCCGGCTCATTGCGGTTGAGCAGCAGGGTCGTGCCCACGAGGATAGCACCGATGAGGGCCGCAGCAGCGGCATAGGCGAAGAAGCTGTTGCGCCGGCGGGGAAAGGCTACCACGGGTGCCTCTTCGGCGGTAGCGGTACCGTCGAGTTGCTGCTCGATGCGGTCCCACATACCGGCGGGTGGCGGTGCCGTGAAGGCCTGCAGGCGTTCGGCCACCGAAGCAGGGTCCTGCTCCAGCGACGCTTCCACCCGGTCCCACAGCTGGGGCGGGGGCATTGCCTCGAATCGCTTCAATCGGTCTTGCCACGTCTCTTTCATACTCAGGGAGCCTGTTTTTGTTTTTTATCCAGATGGGTGCGTACCAGGTCTTGCAGGATGGCCTTAGCGCGCGATAATTGCGATTTGCTCGTTCCTTCGGAGATGCCGAGGAGCTCGCCGATCTGCTTGTGGGTGTAGCCTTCCACCACGTACATGTTGAACACCGAGCGGTAGCCCGGCGACAACTGCTGCACGAGGCCGATGATATCCTTTTCGGCCAGGCTGTCCAGCACCGAGAGGTAGTCCGACTCCATGGTCTCTTCCTCCCGCTCGGTGACGGGCTGCAGGTAGGTCTTCCGGCGGAAGTGCTCGATGGCGGTGTTCACGATGATCCGGCGGATCCAGCCCTCGAAAGAGCCTTCGCCGCGAAAGGAACTGATCTTGTTGAACACTTTCACGAACCCCTCCTGCAGGATATCCTCGGCCTCTTCGGTCGCCCCGGCGTAACGCAGGCACACCCCGAACATTTTCGGGGCGAAGCGTTCGTACAGCTCCTTCTGAAGCTTCCGGTCGCCCTGGCGGCATCCCTCTACTAAGTCGCTTTCGCTGATCATTTGGTTGCGTCGAACGGCTCTGCCGTGCGGTATTTTATGGGTTTATCGTCAAAAATGCTACCAGTTTGTCGAGGGCCTTGCGCCGGTGGCTGAATCGGCCCTTTTCGGCCAAGGTCATTTCGGCGAAAGTGCGGCCGTCGCCACCATCCGGAACAAACACGGGGTCATAGCCGAAGCCGCCCGTCCCTTGCGGGTTTGCGCTGATCCGGCCCGGACAGATGCCCTCAAATTCATGGTAGGTGCCCGCCAAACATAAGCAAATAATGGTTCGGAAGCGGGCCGAGCGGTCAGTGGCGCCATCGAGCTCGCGGAGGAGCTTGTCGGTGTTGGCGGAAGGGGAGCGGTCATCGCCGGCATAGCGGGCGCTGTGCACGCCCGGGGCGCCGCCCAGTGCCGCCACTTCCAGGCCGGTGTCTTCGCTGAAGCAATCCCTGCCGGTAAGCTCATGGATGACGCGGGCTTTTTCCCGGGCATTCTCCCGGAGGCTGTCGAAGGGCTCGGGAATATCCTGGAAGATGCCGGCTTCTTTCAGTGAAAGGATCCGAAAGCCAGCGGGCAGCACGGCCCGCAGCTCGTCCACTTTATGAGCGTTGTTGGTGGCGAAGATGAGTTCCATGGTGAGTAGGGAATGGTTGTAATGGGATAATGGGGCTGTCGGCTGATGGGGTAATGGGTCGGGTTGGCAGGTCCCTGTTACCATCCGGCCAAAAACCAAACGACAAATAGACCAATTCGACCAGCGCCGCTTATACTCCGAACAGTTTTTTCAGCGATAGCCACAAGGCTTTCTTCAGTTCTTTGTCGGCGGCAATGCCGGAGAGGGAAGGGGCATGCACGTAGGTGCGGTCGGCGAGGGGCTGCACCTGGAAGGGCGGAAAGTTGGCCGGCAGCCCGAAAGTATGGGGTGTAACGGCAAACAGCAGCACCTGCCGAGCCTGGAGCGCGGCGGCGAGCGCCGGGCCATCGGGGGCTTCGAGTCGTCGCCAGTTGACGATGGCCACATCGCCGAGGCCGAGCCCGCAGGCGCCCAAAACATTCGTTAAAAAGGCAAGGTCTGCGTCGGCGAGGTAGGGGGCGCCCGCCTCGTCGGTGACCACCAGGATGCCCCGGCTGTTCTGGCCGAGGAAGGCGGGTGTTTTGGGAGTGCCTGAGGGCGCCGGCGCGGCCGCTTCAGGTGTCGCCGGCGCAGCCGGGACGGCTGTTTCGCACGTTTGGGGAAACGGCGCGGCAGCTCCGCCGGCCGGGGCGATCTCCACGAGGCTTCGGGCGTACAGCCCGGCCAGCTGATTGCCGCTGAGCTGAATATCGTTCAGGTCCATCTTAATATTTTAAGCGCCGCAGGTTGTGGCGGTTTTTTCGTTTCTTTGCTGCGCTAAATTAAGTCTTCCTTTCGGGTCCGGAACGGGTCGTATCGAAAGCTTCTTAAGGCGGCAGGAACACCGATTTCAAAATCCCAACGATATGCTTGCTTCTACTACTATGGACATTACTATTCACAAGGCCGAGCATTCCAAGCTCAACGACCTCAACCTCGAGAACATTCCCTTCGGTAAGTATTTCTCCGACCACATGCTGGAAGCGGACTATGAGAACGGCGAATGGAAGAACGTGGAGATCAAGCCCTACCAACCCCTGCTGCTGAGCCCCTCCATCGCGGCCCTGCACTACGGCCAGGCCATCTTTGAAGGGGTAAAAGCGTACAAGGATGCCGACGGCAATGCGTTCATCTTCCGCCCGCAGGACAATTTCCGCCGCTTCAACGTGTCGGCCGAGCGGATGCAGATGCCCCACGTACCCGAAGAGATCTTCATGGAAGGCATGAAGCAACTCGTTGCCCTCGACAGCAGCTGGATTCCCAACAAGGAAGACCACTCCCTCTATATCCGTCCCTTTATGTTCTCGAGCGACGAACTCATTGGCGTTCGTCCTTCCGAGACCTATAAGTTCATGATCCTCCTGAGCCCCACGGGCCCGTATTACAATGCCCCGATGCGTATCTACGTGGAAGAGCAGTATGTGCGCGCGGTACCGGGCGGGATCGGATACGCCAAGGCGGCCGGCAACTACGGCGCCTCGATGTACGCCACTGCCGAAGCCAAGAAAAAAGGCTACGACCAGGTGCTGTGGACCGATGCCTTCGAACACAAATACGTGCAGGAGATCGGCACCATGAACGTGATCTTCATCATCGGTAACAAGGCCGTTACGCCCGACCTGGGTGCCGGCACCATCCTCGCCGGTGTTACCCGCGACTCGGCACTTACCCTGCTGAAAGAAGCCGGTTTCGAGATCGAGGAGCGCACCATCTCCATCGACGAGCTCATTGACGCCTACAAGGCCGGTCACCTGTTCGAGGTGTTCGGTACGGGCACCGCCGCCACTATCTCCTACATTAAAGAGCTTCGCTACAAGGATTTCGTAATGACCTTCAACGTGGACGAATGGAAGACCGCGCCCACGATCAAGAAGTGGCTCACGGACATCCGCGAAGGCCGCCGCGAAGACAAGTATGGCTGGATGATGGCCGTGAAGTAATCATGCAGACCACGCCGATAGAGATTTGAAAAGACCGCCGCTGGCGGTCTTTTCATCAACGGAAAGAGCCGCGGAGGGGTTGAACGAACCGGGATTAAAGGCGGGATCGGGACTGAGATTTCGGCCATTTTTAAACGTATTCCAAAAATTCCGACTTCGGACTTTCTATTTTTTACTTTTTTCCCTACCTTTGCCGTCCCAAAATTGGGGTATAAACAGAAGTTCGTAATGCCTACTATTCAACAACTAGTTCGTAAAGGAAGAGAGATCATCCGCGCCAAGAGCAAATCGCGTGCTCTGGATAGCTGCCCGCAGCGCCGCGGTGTTTGCACCCGCGTATACACCACCACCCCGAAGAAGCCGAACTCGGCCCTCCGTAAGGTAGCCAAGGTGCGCCTGACCAATAAAGTGGAAGTGATTGCCTACATCCCCGGTGAAGGCCACAACCTCCAGGAGCACTCCATCGTACTGATCCGCGGCGGTCGTGTAAAGGACCTGCCGGGTGTACGTTACCACATCGTTCGTGGTTCGCTCGACACTGCCGGTGTTAAAGACCGTAAGAAGAGCCGCTCGAAGTACGGTACCAAGAAAGACAAGGGCGGTGCAAAAGCTCCTGCCAAGAAAAAATAATTCAAGAATTTAAGCCGATCAAGTAGCTCAGCACTGCGCCTGAGAACCTGATGGTCGAAACACAAGCATACTATGCGTAAAGCACAAGCCAAAAAACTCCCGCTCGCTCCGGATCCCCGTTATAACGACAAGCTGGTAACCCGCTTCGTCAACAACCTGATGTGGGAAGGCAAAAAGAGCGTAGCCTTCGTTATTTTCTACGACGCTATCGAGAAGGTGGCCAAGACCACCGGTGAAGACGGATACGAAATCTGGAAGAAAGCCCTCCAGAACGTTACCCCGGCCGTAGAAGTACGCAGCCGTCGTATCGGTGGCGCTACCTTCCAGATCCCCTCGGAAGTGCGTCCCGACCGCAAAATCTCCCTGTCCATGAAGTGGCTGATCCGCTACAGCCGCGAGCGCAACGGTCGCTCCATGGCCGACAAACTGGCCAACGAGATCGTAGCAGCTGCCAAGGGTGAAGGTGCCGCTTTCAAAAAGAAAGAAGATACGCATCGTATGGCTGAAGCCAACAAGGCTTTCGCTCACTTCAAAGTCTAGTAAAGCATTATACGAACAACAAAGCCCCGCTTCCGCGGGGCTTTTCTTTTTGGCCGTAGGGCAGGAGCTTCGGCGCACGCCGGCGGCGTGCGCAGCATGCAAAACAAAGCCCCCTGCCTGTGGCGGGGGGCTTTGTTTATCTGAAGCCTGCTTTGTTACATTTCCTCAGCGGTGTCCGTAGTGCCGCCGCCGATTTCGCTGCCGGTGCTGCCACCGGTGGCGTCGCCGCCCAGCACGTCGGTGAGGCTCGTATCGTTGCCCAGGGCCGTATCGGCGGGCATCGAGCTGCCCGAATCCACATCCATGGCCTGGTCGCGGTCGTTGCTGAGGCCATAGGTATTCCCGGTGCGGGTCAGTTCGGCGTTGTTGTTGCGGCCGTTTTTGCCCATGGCGCCGGTCGTGCCGCTGTTACCGCCCTGCGCCGTGCGTGAGCCGGCGTTGGCGCGGGTGCCGCCACCGCCACCGGGGTTGCGGCGGGCTGCTGCTGCTTTCTGAGGAGCGCCTTTGGCAGCGGCTTTCCTGGCCGGGGCGGCTTTCTTAGCCGAAGCTGCCTTTTTAGCGGGAGCTGCTTTTTTTGCGGGAGCGGCCTTCTTCGCGGGAGCTGCTTTTTTCGCGGCGGCTTTTTTCGCGGGCGCCGCCTTCTTGGCCGGGGCAGCTTTCCGGGCGGGCGCCGCCTTCTTGGCAGCGCCTTTTTTGGCCGGGGCGGCCTTCTTGGGTGCTGCTTTCTTAGCGGCTGCTTTTTTCGGTGCTGCTTTTTTGGCTACGGCTTTCTTGATGGCTGCTTTTTTGGGCGCCGCTTTCTTGGCTGCCTTTTTGGGCGCCGCTTTTTTGGCGGCGGCTTTCCGGGGGGCTGCCTTTTTAGCGGCCGCTTTTTTGGGCGCCGCTTTCTTTACAGCGGCTTTTTTCGGAGCCGCCTTTTTTGCAGCTGCCTTTTTCGGAGCCGCTTTTGCGGGGGCCTTTTTAGCCGTGGCCCGTCCGCCTTTGGAAGCGGCGGCTTTTTTGGGAGCAGCTTTCTTGCTTGCTTTTGCCATGTTTAATGGGTTTTGATGTGGGGTGATTCAATTTTCTGATCGAAAATTACAACAGTGTAAATGATTTGCAAAAATTATGCACAGGCGTCCGAAGCTACGTTTTTAAACGGCGCGAAGGCGCTTTGGTACCGCTTCCGGTTTAACAAACATTGTTTTTCCACATGATAAGTATGCGGTCTTTTTCATTACCTTTGCGAACCTGAATCGAGAATCGGGCAACAAAATTCTTTCAATTCAACACTCATGGCAGACTTAAGATTTCAACGCAACTTTGGTATTGCCGCGCACATCGATGCCGGTAAGACCACTACGACCGAGCGTATCCTGCGCTACACCGGTATGATCCACAAGATTGGAGAAGTACACGATGGCGCCGCTACCACCGACTGGATGGAGCAGGAGAAAGAGCGCGGTATCACCATTACTTCGGCCGCCGTAAGCTGCCAGTGGAACTTCCCTACCGTAAAAGGTAAGGCAGATGCCAACACGAAAAAATATTACTTCAACATCATCGACACCCCGGGTCACGTGGACTTCACCGTAGAGGTGGAGCGCTCCATGCGTGTACTCGACGGCCTGATTGCCCTGTTCTCCGCCGTTGACGGCGTTGAGCCCCAATCAGAGACCGTTTGGCGCCAGGCCAACCGGTACAACGTACCCCGCATCGGCTTCGTCAACAAGATGGACCGTTCGGGTGCCGACTTCCTCATGGTAGTGAAGCAGGTGCGCGAAATGCTGGGTTCGAAAGCCGTTCCCCTGCAGCTCCCTATCGGCGCCGAAGACGACTTCAAAGGCGTGGTGGATCTGATCAAGATGAAAGGCATTATCTGGCACATGGAAACCGAAGGCATGACCTTCGACGAGATCGACGTGCCTGCTGATATGGTGGACGAAGCCAACGAATGGCGCGCCGCCCTCGTAGAGGCTGTTGCCGAATACGACGACAAGCTGATGGAGAAATTCTTCGACGACCCGAACTCGATCACCGAGGACGAAATGCACGAAGCCATCCGCAAGGCGACCATCGACCTGAGCATCGTTCCGATGATGTGCGGTTCTTCGTTCAAGAACAAGGGTGTGCAGACCGCGCTCGACGCCGTTTGCCGCTACCTGCCTTCGCCGGTTGATATCGAAGCCGTTAAGGGTGTTAACCCCGACACCGGTGAGGAAGAGATCCGCCGCCCCGACGCCAAGGAGCCCTTCGCTGCCCTTGCTTTCAAAATCATGACCGACCCCTTCGTAGGCCGTCTCGCCTTCTTCCGGGTCTATTCGGGTAAGCTCGACGCCGGTTCCTACGTACTCAACGTGCGCAGCGGCAAGAAAGAGCGTATCTCCCGTATCATGAAAATGTTCGCCAACAAGCAGAACCCGATCGACTTCATCGAAGCCGGTGATATCGGCGCCGCCGTTGGTTTCAAGGAAATCAAGACCGGTGATACCCTCTGCCACGAAGATCACCCGATCACCCTCGAGAACATGTTCATTCCCGAGCCGGTAATCGCCATCGCTATCGAGCCGAAAACGCAGGCCGACGTAGACAAGATGGGTATGGCCATCGCCAAGCTCATTGAAGAAGATCCCACACTCCGTGTAAATACGGATGAAGATACCGGCCAGACCATCCTCCGTGGCATGGGTGAGCTGCACCTTGAGATCATCGTTGACCGTATGCGTCGCGAGTTCAAGGTGGAAGTAAACCAGGGCGCTCCCCAGGTTGCTTACAAAGAGGCTTTCTCGAAGAACGTCGAGCACCGCGAAACGCTGAAAAAGCAAACCGGTGGTCGTGGTAAGTTCGCCGACATCATCTTCGAAATGGGACCTGCCGACGAGGAATTCCTGAAGGAAAACCCCGACAAGAAGTACCAGTTCGTGAACGACCTGTTCGGTGGCTCTATCCCCCGCGAATTCGGTCCCTCGATCCAGAAAGGATTTGAAAACGCAATGGGCACGGGCGTTCTCGCCGGTTACCCACTCGACAACCTGAAAGTGCGCGTATACGACGGTTCTTTCCACGCGGTTGACTCCGACGCCATGTCCTTCGAGCTTTGCGCCCGCCAGGGTTTCCGCGAAGCTGGTAAGAAGTGCAAGCCCGTGCTGCTCGAGCCGATCATGAAAGTGGAAGTGATCACCCCCGCCCAGTACATGGGTGACGTTACAGGTGACCTCAACCGCCGCCGTGGTATGATGGAAGGCATGGACAGCCGTGCCGGCGCCGAGGTGATCAAAGCCAAGGTTCCCCTGAGCGAAATGTTCGGTTACGTGACGCAGCTCCGCTCGCTGTCGTCGGGCCGCGCTTCCTCGACCATGGAGTTCTCGCACTACGCACCCGCCCCCACCAACATCGCCGAAGAGGTGATCGCCAAGAACAAGGGCAAGGTGAAGATCGAAGATTAATCTCTTTTGCTTATAGTGAGTAGAGCCTGTTCCGAAAGGGGCAGGCTCTTTTGTTTATTGGTAACCGGGAGGGGACGTATTGAAGTTGCTACTTGCCAGCTTATCGCATCTCTGCCAGGGATCGGTGGTTCCAAGGGATGACAAATAAAACTCCTGCCCCCTGAACTTTCTAAACCGTTTGAACGGTTTAAACCCTTAGTGTCCTGGAACCGTTTAGCTTTCTTTAACAGTTGGCACGGTTCTGGCTTTTGCCGGCGAAAAGAACGAACCCCATGCAGAAAACCGCCCTGACAACCCTTGCCGTTGCTAGCCTTTGCACCCTGTTCACCGCATGCTCGAAAACGGAAAACAGCGCTTCGGGCAACAGCACCGGCCGCCTTGAAGTGTTCCTGACCGACGCTCCCGGTAATTTCGACTCCGTATTCATCGACGTGCAGGATGTGCGCGTCAACTACAGCTCCGACAGCCTGAACGGCTGGCAAAGCCTTGGTAGTGGCGCCCGCGGGCCTGTTAACCTGCTGCAGCTCGTTAACGACCGCGACACACTGCTGGGTGCATCCGACATCACGACCGGCCGCATCGAGCAAATCCGCCTCCTGCTCGGCTCCAATAACTACGTGGTGGCCGGCGGACAGCGCTATAACCTTGAAACACCCAGCGCGCAACAATCCGGTCTCAAGCTCAACATCCACCAGGATGTGGTGGAAGGCACGACCTATCGCCTGGTTCTCGACTTTGACGCCGGACGCTCCATTCATCAGACCGGTAACGGCCGCTATATGCTCAAGCCGGTGATCCGTACCACGCTGCAGGCAACAGGAGGGGGGCTCCGCGGCTTTGTAACGCCTGCTACGGTGCGCACCGCCGTTTATGCCCTTCAGGGAACGGATACCGTTGCCGGAACGTTTACCAGCAGCGGCGCCTGGACGCTCCGCGGGCTGAGCGCAGGCAGCTACGATCTCAGCTTTGTACCAACCGACTCCTCCTATGCAACCCAAACGCGCCCGGGCGTAGCCGTTAGCACCACCAGCACCGCGGTGGTTGACACGGTACGTCTCCAGTAACCTGTTTCTTGTCGGGTAAGCAACCCCGGGCCCCGCCATATGGCGGGGCCCTTTTTGTCATCCGGACCGTTGGCATCCCGTGCCTGCCGCCAAAAGACCGGCATCGGGCCCCGAAACGGGGCTTTTAAGCATTTATTTGAGAAAAAGTAATAGTTAGACTTGGAAAGATGCGCCGGGCCCGTTACCTTTGCACTCCCATTCCAAAAATGGCTATTTGAAATATGTCCCAGCGTATCAGAATCAAATTACAGTCCTACGACCACAATCTGGTAGATAAATCTGCTGAGAAAATCGTCAAGACTGTACGCAGCACCGGCGCAGTAGTAACAGGACCCATTCCCCTGCCTACCCGCAAGAAGATCTTTACAGTACTCCGCTCGCCCCACGTGAACAAGAAGAGCCGCGAGCAGTTCCAACTGGCTACCCACAAGCGCCTGCTGGACATCTACACGTCCTCTTCCCGCACGGTAGACGCGCTGTCGAAGCTCGACCTGCCCTCCGGTGTTGAGGTAGAAATCAAAGCGTGACGGTAGCCGATCGCTGAGCCGCCTGCTCGAAGGAGCAGGCTTTGGCCTGAAAAGGCCAGCACATTGACAAAGGAATCATCTCTCAAAATCATCGCTCCGCTGGCGCATGCGCATCGGCAGACGGGGAAGAAAAGAGCTCTGATCAGGATACTGCAGATAGGAGGGCGGAAGTTCCAAACTCAAATCTGCGCTTACATATAAACAAGCCCTTCGAGGTTTGTTTGCCGGCGGTACTTCTGAATCACCTATGGTGAACCCAGCAAAGGTTGGGGATAAAGGAAAAGGTCGCCGGTGAACCAGGATTGAAGACCCGTGATACCATATGGGTCTGTCTTGCACAACCTTGGGGGGGTTAAACCCTCAAACATGAAAGGTATCATTGGAAAAAAAATCGGGATGACCAGCATCTTCGATGCAAGCGGCAAACAAACCGCCTGCACGATCATCGAGGCTGGTCCCTGCGTTGTAACGCAGGTTAAGACCGTCGACACCGACGGCTACAATGCGCTTCAGATCGCATTCGGCGACAAGAAAGAAAAGCACTCCGTCAAAGCCGAGACAAATCACTTCGCAAAAGCCTCCACATCTCCTAAGAAAGTCGTTAAGGAACTCCGCAACACGACGCTTACGCAGGCACTCGGCGAATCCATCACTGTAGACATTTTTGAAGAAGGCGAGAAGGTCGAAGTAGTCGGCACCACCAAAGGCAAAGGCTTCCAGGGCGTTGTAAAGCGTCACGGATTCTCCGGTGTTGGTGAGGCTTCTCACGGCCAGCACGACCGTCAGCGCGCCCCGGGTTCCGTGGGTGGCTCGTCGTATCCCTCCCGCGTGTTCAAAGGCATGCGTATGGCCGGCCGTATGGGTACCGACCGCGTGAAGGTGAAAGGCCTGAAGGTGGTGAAGGTATTTGCCGACAAAAACTACATCCTCGTAAGCGGCTCCGTCCCGGGCCATATTGGTTCAATCGTATTAATCCAGAAGTAATCATGGAACTGAAAGTATTAAACATACAAGGTCAGGAGACCGGCCGCACGGTGGAACTCCCCGAAGAAATCTTTGGAATTGAGCCGAACAACCACGCGGTTTACCTGGCTGTAAAGCAGTACCTCGCCGCCCAGCGTCAGGGTACCCACAAGGTAAAGACCCGTGCTGAAGTAAAAGGCTCCAGCAAAAAGCTGCACAAGCAAAAAGGCACCGGTGGCTCGCGTAAGGGCAACATCCGCAACCCTATTTTCAAGGGTGGTGGTACCATCTTCGGCCCCAAGCCCCACAAGTATGACATCAAGCTGAACCGCAAGGTGAAAGACCTGGCGAAAATGTCGGCCCTCACTTACAAGGCCCAGGCCAACGCCATCTTCGTAATCGAAGACCTGAACCTGGATACTCCCAAGACGAAAACCATCCTCGGCGCCCTCGGCACGATGAAGGTGGCTGACAAGAAGCTCATGTTCGTGACGCCCGAGTACAACGACAACCTGTACAAGAGCATGCGCAATGTGCCTTCGATCCTGGGTGTGCTGCTGAGCGACATGAACACCTACGACATCATGAACTCCGAGGCACTTGTGCTGACCGAGAGCGCTGCCAAGATGTTCGTCGCCTCTGAAGAAGAAGCCGCTTAACCCTTGGACTGCGCTCAGGGTGACAAATGGAGCGCAAAACATTGATAACGTAACAAACGAATTCAGATGAAACTCTCTGAAGTACTGATAAAGCCCATCCTCACCGAGAAAGCCAACGCACAGCAGGAATCGCTGCGCCGCTACGCCTTCAAGGTTGCCAAGAAGGCCAACAAGCTGGAGATCAAGAAAGCCGTTGAGGAATTTTACGGGGTGAATGTGATCGACGTGAACACGCAGGTGCAGCCTGGTAAAAACAAAACCCGCTTCACGAAGAAGGGTTTTATTTCCGGTGTGAAGCCCGCGTTCAAGAAAGCCCTGGTAACGGTGGCTGAAGGCGAGACCATCGACCTCTACACTGCGTCGATCTAATTAAATTAAAGTAAGGCTGCAACAGCCGCAAATGTTGAAAACCAAAAAAAGTCATGGCAGTTAAAAAATACAAACCGATTACCGCAGGTACGCGCTGGCGTATTGGTAACGCGTATGCAGAAGTAACCACCAACGTACCCGAAAAGTCGCTGGTGGAATCCAAGAAGGGCACGGGTGGCCGTAACTCCTCCGGCCGTCGCTCGATGCGCTACATTGGTGGCGGTCACAAGAAGCAGTACCGTATCATCGACTTCAAGCGCAACAAGTACGACATCCCCGCTACGGTAGCAACGATCGAATATGATCCGAACCGTACTTCTTTCATCGCCCTGCTGAACTACGCCGACGGTGAGAAGCGCTACATCATCGCCCCCCAGGGCCTGGAAGTAGGTGCTACCGTGGTAAGCGGCCTGGCTGTTGCTCCCGAACTGGGCAACGCCCTCCAGCTGAAGAACATGCCCCTCGGTACCGTGGTGCACAACATCGAAATGCAGCCCGGCCAGGGTGGTAAGATCGCCCGCTCCGCCGGTGCTTCTGCCCAGCTGTCCAACAAGGAAGAAAAATACGCCGTGCTGAAAATGCCGAGCGGTGAACTCCGCAAGGTGCTGATCAACTGCTTTGCTACCGTAGGTGTCGCCTCCAACAGCGACCACAGCCTCGAGTCGCTGGGTAAGGCCGGCCGCAACCGCTGGAAGGGCGTTAAGCCCCGTACCCGCGGTGTAGCTATGAACCCTGTCGATCACCCGATGGGTGGTGGTGAGGGTCGCGCCTCGGGTGGTCACCCCCGCAGCCGCACCGGCAAAGTTGCCAAGGGCCTCAAAACCCGTACGCGCGGCAAGGGCAGCGACAAGCTGATCATCCAGCGCAGCAACGGCAAGAAACTCGCCAAGTAAGCGTATCGAGTAAATCCTTTTAAAAAACAGAAATCAGAAACCGAATATGGCTCGTTCAATCAAAAAAGGTCCCTATGTGGCGCATCACCTCGAAGACAAGGTGGTTGCTATGAACGATGGCAAGTCGAAAAAAGGCGTCATCAAAACCTGGAGCCGCCGTTCGACCATCACGCCTGACTTTGTAGGTCACACCTTCGCCGTACACAACGGCAACAAGTTCATCCCTGTGTACGTAACCGAATTCATGGTTGGTCACAAACTGGGTGAATTTGCCCCGACCCGCAACTTTAAAGGACATGCAAGCAAGAAGGGTTAAGCGCTCCTTGCTGTAAAAAAATAATACAATGGAAGCAGTAGCAAAACTGAGAAATTATCCCACTTCGCCCCGCAAGATGCGTCTGCTGGCGGACCTGATCCGCGGCATGCAGGTTGAAAAGGCGATCGCCGTGCTGGAGCACCATCCCAAGCACAACGCCGTACCCCTGCGCAAGCTCGTACTCAGCGCCATCTCCAACTGGAAGCAGAAGAACGAAGGTGGTGATGAAGGCGCTCTGGTTGTGAAGACCATCTTCGTTGATGGTGCCCGCACTCTGAAGCGTATGCGTCCGGCTCCCCAGGGTCGTGGTTACAAGATCCGCAAGCGTTCCAACCACGTTACTGTTATCGTAGACGCGAAAAACAACTAATCAATAATCGTATCAACCAATAAAAATGGGTCAAAAAGCAAATCCGATTGGTAACCGCTTAGGTATCATCCGTGGATGGGAATCTAACTGGTATGGTAACAAGAAAGACTTTGCCAACAAGCTGATCGAAGACAACAAGATCCGCACCTACCTGAACGCCCGCATCAACAAGGGTGGTATCTCCAAGATCGTTATTGAGCGCACGCTCGGTAAGCTGATCGTGACGATCCACACCTCGAAGCCGGGTATCATCATCGGTAAAGGTGGTGGTGAGGTAGACCGCATCAAGGAAGAGCTGAAGAAGCTGACCGGTAAGGAAGATGTGCAGATCAACATCCTGGAGATCCGTCGTCCCGAGCTGGACGCCATGATCGTGGGCGACACCATTGCCCGCCAGATCGAGAACCGCATCAATTTCAAGCGCGCTACCAAGATGGCGATTGCCTCCACGCTCCGCATGGGCGCCGAAGGCATCAAGATCAAGCTGAGCGGCCGCCTGGCCGGCGCGGAGATCGCCCGTAACGAATCGTTCATGCAAGGCCGCGTGCCCCTGCACACCTTCCGTATGGACATCGACTACGCCAACGTATTCGCGCAAACGGTTTACGGTAAGATCGGTATCAAAGTATGGATCTGTAAAGGTGAGGTTCTGGTGAAGCGCGATCTGAACCCCAACATCATCGGCAACGAGCAGAACCAGGGCCCCCGCAGCACGGGTGGTTTCGACCGCGATCGCGATCGTGGTGGCCGTGGTGGCGACCGTGGTGGCCGTGGTGGTGACCGTGGTGGACGCAGTGGTGGCGGTGGCCGTCGCTAAGAGATCTCTGATCGCTGATGTCTGATCTCAGATTTATCAGACATCCGACATCAGAAATCAGACATCGAATTGAAAACAATAACATAACGTGATCGGAGCGATCCGATCAAAAACAGAAATAATATGTTACAGCCGAAAAGAACGAAACACCGGAAAGTGCAAAAAGGCCGCATGAAGGGTAACACCAAGCGAGGCGCCACGATTTCCTTTGGTTCTTACGCACTGAAGGCGCTGGAAGATCATTGGATCACCGACCGCCAGATTGAAGCGGCCCGCCAGGCACTGACCCGTCACATGAAGCGTGAGGGTAACGTTTGGATCCGCATCTTCCCCGACAAGCCGATCACCAACAAGCCTGCAGAGGTACGTATGGGTAAGGGTAAAGGTAACCTGGAATACTGGGCTGCCGTGGTACAACCCGGTCGCATCATCTTCGAAATTGATGGTGTAACGGAGGAAGTAGCCAAAGGCGCACTGGACCTGGCCGCCGGCAAACTGCCGATCGCCTGCAAGTTCGTGAAGCGCCGCGACCTGATCACCGCTTAAGGAAGACTGCCAGCGCGACGAAGCGTATGCGAAGCCGCGAAGCATTAATCGATAAAAAAAACCATCATGTCAAAGACAGCTGATTACATCAAGAGCATCCAGGGCCTGAGCACAGAAGACCTGGCTGCCCGCATCAAGGAAGACGAGATGCGTCTCCGCAAGCTGGAATTCGCCCACGCGCTTTCTCCCCTGGAGAACCCGATGAGCATCCGGAACCTGCGCCGCGACGTAGCCCGCCTCAAATCCGAATTACGTAAGAAACAACTTAGTGCATAATCAGCAGCGTGCGGGGCTGAGGGCTGACGAAGTCCACTGCCCGAAGCTCAATGCTCAAAGCTTATAACAATGGCTGAAACAGTAAATACCACCATCACAGAAGAAACCCGCAATCTTCGCAAGACCCGTATTGGTGTGGTGACTTCCAACAAAATGACCAAGACCATCACGGTGGCCGTGGAGCGTAAGGTGAAGCACCCCATCTATGGCAAATTCGTGAAGAAGACGTCCAAGTTCCACGCCCACGACGACAAGAACGAAGCTTCGATCGGCGACGTTGTGCGCATCATGGAAACCCGTCCCCTGAGCAAGACCAAGCGCTGGAGACTCGTGGAGATCGTAGAGAAGGTAAAATAAGCATCGTGGGTCACCGCTTTTGGCGGTGGCAGCCGGTACTACATTAATAATAATGTTTTTAAAATGGTCGCTCTCTTCCTTGCTGCCGAATGGCGGGAGGGTCGGGGAGGGGCTCAAAGCTTAAGAAAATGATCCAGCAAGAATCCCGCCTGAACGTAGCGGACAACAGCGGCGCCAAAGAAGTTCTTTGCATCCGTGTTCTGGGCAACAGTGGCCAGCGCTACGCCGGAGTAGGCGACAAGATCGTAGTGACCGTTAAGGACGCGATCCCCGCCGGCGGTATCAAGAAAGGCACCGTTGCCAAAGCCGTTATCGTGCGCACCAAGAACAAGCTGCGCCGCAAAGACGGTTCCTATATCCGCTTCGACGACAACGCCGTCGTGATCCTGAACGCTTCCGACGAGCCGCGCGGTACCCGCATCTTCGGGCCCGTTGCCCGCGAACTCCGCGACAAGGGCTACATGAAGATCATTTCGCTGGCCCCCGAGGTGCTCTAAGCCCTCCACGCCCGCCGAACGAATTGTAAACTGAGTTCCTGGCAGTATCAGGAACGAATAAACATCCCAAAGAGGAATAACAATGAAAACAAGATTTAAACCCAAGTACAACATCCGGAAAGGCGACCAGGTAGTTGTGATCGCTGGCGATGACAAAGACCTGACGAAGCCCCGCCTCGTGAAGGAAGTACTGGTGGAAGCCGGTAAGGTTATCGTGGAAGGTGTCGCTATCGTCACCAAGCACACCAAGCCTTCGGCCCAGAATACGAAAGGTGGTATCGTGAAGCAGGAAGCTGCCATCGCCATCTCCAACGTGATGCTGTGGGACGGCAAGCAAGGCACCCGCGTGAAGCGCCAAAAAGAAAACGGTAAAACACTGCGTATCTCTAAAAAATCTGGGGAGGGAATCAAGTAATGGCAACGACAAAAGCAACACCCCGTCTGAAGACGAAATATAAGGAAGAAGTGGCCAAGGCCCTGATGACCCGCTTCGGCTACAAGTCGAGCATGCAGGTGCCCCGCCTCGAGAAGATCTCCATCAACCGCGGCGTCAACGGCGCTGTGAACGACAAGAAGCTGGTGGATATCGCTATCGACGAGCTCACCACGATCTCCGGTCAGAAAGCCGTAGCAACCTTCTCCAAGAAGGACATCTCGAACTTCAAGCTCCGTAAGCACATGCCCATCGGCGCCCGCGTAACGCTGCGTGGCGAGAAGATGTACGAATTCCTCGATCGCCTCATCGCCGTTTCGCTGCCCCGTGTACGCGACTTCAAGGGCGTGAGCGAGAAGAGCTTCGACGGCCGTGGCAACTACACCATGGGTGTTACCGAGCAGATCATCTTCCCCGAGATCGACATCGACAAGGTGAGCAAGATCACGGGTATGGACATCACGTTCGTAACGACCGCGAAGAACGACGAAGAAGCCTACGAACTCCTTAAAGAGCTCGGTATGCCCTTCAAAAACATTAAGAAGTAATGTGCGATTGTGCTGCTCTGCTGATGTTCTGATCAGGAGCGCGGTGCTCAACGACAAACTACAAACAACAAACTACAAACAATTTACAATGGCTAAAGAATCCGTAAAGGCAAGACAGCGTAAGCGCGAAGTGCTGGTACAGAAGTTTGCTGAGAAGCGCGCTGCCCTGAAGGCTGCCGGCGACTATGCTGCCCTGGACCAACTGCCCCGCAACGCTTCCCCGGTTCGCCTGCGCAACCGTTGCCAGCTTACCGGCCGTCCCCGTGCCTACAGCCGCTACTTCGGCATTTCCCGTATCGCCCTGCGCGATATGGCGCTGAACGGTGCTATCCCGGGCCTGAAGAAGGCCAGCTGGTAAAGTAGTAAAGTCGGAAGGCGGAAGTGTGAAGTAAACCTTACTTCCGAGTTCCCACTTCGCACTTCCGACTTATTTCTCTACCTTTGCGCTCCCTTTCCGGAAGGAGAGGGTGCTCTGTAACTTAATTCTAACAATTTAACTTATCCCATTATCCCGCCCCGGCGGGATGTAGGAGGGCCTTAATATGGTAACAGATCCTATCGCAGACTTCCTGACCCGCATCCGTAACGCTCAGATGGCCGGTCACCGTATCGTGGAAATCCCCGCTTCGAACCTGAAGAAGCGCATGACGGAGATCCTGTACAACCAGGGTTATATCCTGAAGTACAAATTCGAAGACGACAACAAGCAGGGGCTGATCAAGATCGCCCTGAAGTACGACGCCGCTTCGAAAACTCCCGCGATCCAGAGCATGGAGCGCGTAAGCCGCCCCGGTCTGCGTCACTACGCCAAGCCGGCCGACTTCCGCCGTGTGAAGAACGGTCTCGGCGTCGCCATCATCTCCACCTCCAAAGGTGTAATGACCGACAAAGAAGCCAAGGCCCAGAACGTGGGTGGCGAAGTTCTTTGCTACATCTATTAATCAACGGTTACCGGTACATTAAGCCCCTTTACCTGGGCTGACCGGCCGGTAACTTTTCTTCATCTTTATAAATAACAGACTATGTCTCGTATAGGTAAAGCCCCCATCACCGTTCCTTCCGGCGTGACCATCACGGTCGGCAGCGACAACATCGTGACCGTAAAAGGTCCCAAGGGCACCCTCACGCAAGCCATCGACCGCGACATTACCGTTTCGGTTGCCGACGGCAGCATCAACATCACCCGTCCCACCGACCAGATCCGTCACCGCGCCCTGCACGGCCTGAGCCGCGCCCTGGTAGCCAACCTGGTTAAAGGCGTTACCGATGGCTACACCAAGAAGCTTGAGCTCGTTGGTGTAGGTTTCAAGGCTGCCAACACGGGCAACCTCCTCGACCTCGCCCTTGGTTATTCGCACAATATTGTGATTGAAGTTCCGAACGAACTGAAAGTCGCCACCCAGCAGGAAAAAGGCCAGAACCCGATCATCACGCTGGAAGGCATCGACCGCCAGCTGATCGGCCAGGTAGCCGCCAAGATCCGCAGCCTCCGCAAGCCCGAGCCGTACAAAGGCAAAGGTGTTCGCTATGTGGGCGAGATCGTGCGCAAGAAAGCCGGTAAAGCTGCTGGTAAGTAATCTTAAACTGTTAATTGCGGCCTTGGCAGTATCAAGGCCCAAAACTGAAATACAATGAGAACAAGTCAAAAGACGACCCGTAGACAAAACATCCGCTACCGCATCCGCCGCAAGGTGAGCGGTACGGCCCAGAAGCCCCGCCTGTCGGTATTCCGCTCCAACTCGGATATCTACGTGCAGCTGATCGACGACGATCACGGCGTAACACTGGCTGCCGCCTCCTCGCGCGATAAAGACATCGCAGCGCAGAGCGGTACCAAATCCGAGAAGAGCCGCCTGGTAGGCCAGGCCGTCGCCCGCAAGGCGAAGGAGCTGGGCCTGGAGACCGTTGTCTTCGATCGTGGCGGTAACCTGTACCATGGCCGTGTGAAAGCTGTAGCCGAAGGCGCCCGCGAAGGTGGCCTCCAATTCTAATCCCAATCAAAAACGAGCAATCGCTATAACTAAATAACAAATGGCAAAAGCAATCTTAAACCGAGTAAAAGCCGGCGACCTGGAACTGAAAGAGAAGGTTGTCGCCATCAACCGCGTTGTGAAGACCACCAAAGGTGGCCGTACCTTCAGCTTCTCGGCTCTGGTGGTGGTGGGCAACGAACAAGGTGTCGTTGGCCATGGCCTCGGTAAGGCAAAAGAAGTACAGGAAGCCATCACCAAGGGTATCGAAGATGCCAAGAAGAACCTCATCAAGGTTCCGGTGATGCACGGTACGATTCCCCACGACCAGCTCGCCCGCATTGGCGCCGCCAAGGTTCTGATCAAGCCCGCCGCTCACGGTACGGGTGTGATCGCAGGAGGCTCGATGCGCGCCGTGCTCGAGAGCGCCGGTATCACCGACGTTCTGGCCAAGTCGCTGGGTTCCGCCAACCCCCACAACGTGGTGAAAGCTACCTTCGAAGCCCTCGCCATGCTGCGTGAGCCCATCGGTGTAGCCCGCCAGCGCAACGTGAACCTGAAGAAAGTCTTTAACGGATAATCCGAGTTTGTAGTTTGTAGTTTGTGGTTTGTAGTTGGCTGACGCCGGAAACTGCAGAGGAACCACAAACGACAAACCACAGACCACAAACTTTTTGCAATGAAAAAGATCAAGATCACACTGGTGAAAAGCCCCATCGACCGCCCCGAGCGCCAGAAGCTGACGCTGCAGGCCCTGGGTCTGAACAAGATGAACGCTTCCCGTGAAGTGGAAGGTACCCCCCAGATCCTGGGTATGATCCGCAAGGTGGAGCACATGCTCTCCGTAGAAGAAGTAGCCTAATTCAGTCAGGAAGTCGGAAGTGGGAAGTCGGAATTGGTTCCGGCCTTTACTTCCGGCTTTCTACTTTCCGACTTTATTATTTATTAATGCGAGGGGCGATTCCCCGAAAGTAAAAATCAAACAGTATGAAACTGCACGAACTGAAGCCTGCAAAAGGCGCCGTACACAAGCAAAAGCGTTTAGGCCGTGGTGAAGCATCCGGTAAGGGTGGTACGTCCACGAAAGGTAACAAAGGTCAGCAGGCCAACGCCGGCTACACCCGTAAGTTTGCCCACGAAGGTGGCCAGATGCCCATCCAGCGCCGGGTGCCCAAGCGCGGTTTCAAGAACATCAACCGCATCGAATACAAAGTGTTCAACCTCGGCCAGATCGATCAGCTGGTGGAGAAATACGGTATCACCGAATTCAGCCTCGAGAACCTGTACATGAACGGACTGATCAGCCAGACTGATCGCGTGAAAGTACTGGGCAACGGCGAACTGAAAGCAAAGGTTACCTTCAAGATCAACGCAATCAGCGAGAAAGCAAAGGCAGCCATCGAAGGTGCCGGCGGTTCCGTAGAGGTCGTGAAGTAATTTTTCCTAAATTGCACAGGCGCATGTTTTCCATGCGCCCTTTTTTTCAATTCGGACCGTAAACATTTCCCGTGAAAAAGTTAACTCAAACGCTGAAGAATATCTGGAGTATCGAGGAGCTGCGCAGCAAGATCCTGGTTACCCTTCTTCTGATTTTCATCTACCGCATCGGCAGCCACATCGTGCTTCCGGGCATCGATCCCACCAAGCTCAATCTAGAGAAGAACAACGGTGGTATGCTGGGCCTGATCAACTCCTTCGCCGGTGGCGCCTTCAACCAGGCTTCCATCCTCGCGCTGGGTATCATGCCGTATATCTCCGCCTCCATCTTCATGCAGCTTATGACCGTGCTGGTGCCTTCCTTCGCGAAGCTTCAGAAGGAAGGGGAGAGCGGCCGCAAGAAGATCAACCAGTGGACGCGCTACCTCACCGTAGCCGTAACGCTCGTGCAGGCCTCTGCCTACGTGGGCTACCTCCATACCATGACCGGCTCCGGAGCCGGCGGCGCCATCCGCCCCGAATACGCGCCCTACTTCTGGACCTCCACCGTGGTTCTGCTCACCGCCGGCACCCTCTTCGTGATGTGGCTCGGTGAAAAGATCACCGACAAAGGGCTCGGCAACGGTACCTCGCTCATCATCATGGTGGGTATCCTCGGCCGCCTGCCGCGTAACTTCATGGAAGAACTCGCCCTTAAGTCGGAACGCACGGGCCAGATCCTGATCTTCATTATCGAGATCGCCATCCTCATCGCCATCATCATGGGTTGTATCCTGCTGGTGCAAGGCACACGCCGCATCGCGGTGAACTACGCCAAGCAAATCGTGGGCAACCGCCAGCTCGGTGGTGGCGCCCGCCAGTACCTGCCCATCAAGGTCAACAGTGCCGGTGTAATGCCGATCATCTTCGCCCAGGCGATCATGTTCCTGCCCACGCTGCTGTTCCTGAACAAGGCGACCACCAGCGGTGTTGCCGACGTGTTCTCCAACCACATGAACCTCGGTTACATGGCCATCTACTCGGCCGTGGTGATCGGTTTCACGTTCCTCTACACCGCGCTTATCTTCAACCCCAAGCAGATCGCTGATAACCTGAAGCAGAACAACGGCTTTGTGCCCGGCGTTAAGCCCGGCCAGCCCACGGCCGACTACATCGGCGCCATCATGGACAAGATCACCCTCCCGGGTGCTATCCTGCTGGCCCTCGTTGGTATCCTGCCCGGTATCGCCCAGCGCCTCGGCGTGTCGGCCGGCTTCTCGACCTTCTTCGGCGGCACCTCGCTGCTGATCCTGGTCGGTGTCGTCCTCGATACCCTGCAGCAGGTCGAAACCCAGCTGCTGATGCGCCAGTACGACGGCCTCATGAAAGGCGGTCGTATCCAGGGCCGTCAGACGGTTTCCCAGGCCCAGATCTGATTGCTCTACCCGCTATTTCGAAAACCCGGTCCGCAAAGACCGGGTTTTCTTTTTACCCCAAGTATCTTTGCACTCCCCATGATCTATTACAAGACAGACGAACAGGTGGAGCAGATGCGCGCCGCCGCCCTCCTGGTGAGCAGCACGCTGGCGGAAGTCGCCGCGCTCCTGAAGCCCGGTATCAGCACGCTTTCCATCGACAAGACCATCGGCAGCATTATCCGCGACAACGGTGCCGTTCCTTCCTTTCTCGGCTATAACGGCTACCCGTTCAATGCCTGCATCTCCGTCAACGACGTGGTGGTGCACGGCTTTCCGAACAGCCACCCGCTGAAGGAAGGCGACGTGGTGACGATCGACATCGGCGTGATCAGGAATGGCTGGCACGGCGACCACGCGTATACCTTCATGATCGGCGACCCCGGTGCGGAGGCGATAAAGCTGGTGAAGATCACCAAGGAGTCGCTGTATAAAGGCATCGAAAAGGCCATCGCCGGCAACCGCATCGGCGACATCGCCTTCGCCATCCAGGAGCATACGGAAAAAAAGAACGGCTACGGTGTCGTGCGCGAGCTCGTGGGCCACGGCCTCGGCAAGAGCCTCCACGAAGACCCGCAGGTGCCCAACTACGGCAAGCGCGGCTCGGGACCGGTGATGAAAGAAGGCCTGGTGATCGCCATCGAGCCTATGATCAACCTGGGCCGCAAAGAAGTGTATACCGACGACGACGGCTGGACCGTACGCACGAAAGACGGGAAGGTGTCCGTTCACTTCGAGCACGACGTGTGCGTGCGGAAGAATAAGGCCGACATCCTGTCGAACTACGCACCCATCGAAGCGGCGGAGAAGGCCAATCAGGAACTGTTCAGTAATTACTAACCCAATTCAGCGCGTCCGTGCGAACGCAGTAAAGCAATCCGTCCCATAGGGAACGGGTTGCTTCGCTTTCCCTTCGCTTCCCGTCGGACGCCTCGTAATGACGGTTTATGGAAGGAGCGCACAAACGACTAATAGTCATCGGCGGCGGCGCCGCGGGGTTCTTCTGCGCCATCAATGCGGCGCGTCTCCAACCGGGTCTGCAGGTGATCCTGCTCGAAAAGAGCAGCAAGCTTTTGTCGAAGGTGCGTGTATCGGGCGGGGGGCGCTGCAACGTGACGCACAGCCTCTTCGAGATCGGCGCATTCAGCCGGCGTTACCCGCGCGGGCAAAATTTCCTGAAGAAGACCCTGCACCAGTTCGATGCGGCCGCTACGGTGGCCTGGTTTGCGGAGCGGGGCGTGACGCTGAAGACCGAAGCGGACGGCCGCATGTTTCCCGAAACCGATTCTTCCGAAACGATCATCGCCTGCCTGCTGCGCGAGGCGGCGCGTTTTTCCGTAGAAATACGGATGAACGCCGATGTGCGCTCGGTGCGGAAAGACGAAGTATTCCACGTGGAATTAGCCGGCGGGCGGCTGCTGGAAGCTGATTTCCTGTGCATCGCCACCGGCGGTGCACCCAAAAGTGCCCAGTTTGACTGGTTGCGTGCACTTGGTCATCGTATCGTGGAGCCCCTTCCTTCGCTGTTCACTTTCAATATACCGGGGCATCCCATTACGTCGCTGATGGGGCTCAGCGTGGAGCGCGCGCGCGTTAAAGTGGAAGGGAGCAAGCTGGCCGAGGAAGGCCCGCTGCTGATCACCCACTGGGGCCTCAGCGGCCCGGCGGTGCTGCGCCTCAGTGCCTGGGGCGCCCGTGAGCTGGCCGAAAAACAATATCACTTTACCGTGCACGTGCACTGGACGCCCGACCTGAGCGAAAACGATCTGAAGGACTTGCTTGCCGATGCCCGTCGTATGCATCCGCAAAAGAAAGTAGCCAATGGAAACCCAACCGATATCCCGGTGCGGCTCTGGGAATTCCTGCTGCAGGCAGCCGGTATTTCTTTGGACCAACGCTTTGCCGACCTGCCGGCGAAGGCCGAGAACGCGCTGATCCGCGGCCTGACAGACTCGGTGTTTATGGTAACCGGCAAGACCACGTTCAAAGAAGAATTCGTGACCGCCGGCGGCGTGCAGCTTTCCGAGGTGGATCCGAATACGATGATGAGCCGCAAAATCCCAGGTCTCTATTTCGCCGGGGAGGTGCTCGACGTGGACGGCATCACGGGCGGTTTCAACTTCCAGCATGCGTGGACCAGCGGGTTCATTGCCGCGAAGCTCCCCTCCTTGCAAGACACTTCCGGCCCCCGGTAATGCGCTTCCGGGCCTGTTTTTCGACCTGGAGTTCCTGCAAATGAACTTGTATGTCCCCGCAGCGCCGCACAACGGCGCGACGACAGGCTTGTGAGCAGTCAATGGCTGGACCAGCGCTAAAAAGGCAGCAAGCGGCCCGTGCTGCGGTAATCCGGCGCCAGCAGGCGCGGACTTCCCCTGTAATACACATTTCCGGTTTGGTATACGATCGTGTGGAGCGATTCGGTGGCCCACACATAGGCGTCGCGGACGCCGGCGTAAGCAAGCGCCATCCGCTTTACCTGGAAGTTTCGGAAGTCGATCGTGCCGCGCGAGGAGCACCAGGCGTAGCAGGAGTCGCTGCGCCCCTCGAACCTGAGGTCGGTCACTTCATTGTTGACCTGCGCCAGCGTGAACAACGCCGCCAGCTTCAGGTGCACATTGCCTGCGCCCCGGTCGGCTTCCACGGAAATATAGTCGGTGTGGAGCGTGTCGGCGCAGGTAACGGTGCCCGAGCCCTGGTAGTCGATCCTTGTCAGGTGGGGCAGCGACACGTAGGCGGTGATCGATTCGCCCGGGCGGCGGATGACAGAACAGGAGGCATCGTTGCGCAGGAACAGCTGGCCGTTGCGCACCTCGGCGCCGACAACCGGCTGCAGGGCCTCGTCGGTTTCTACGGTCACCGAGCAGGGTCCTTCACTCAGTACCACGTTGATGTTGTCAAGGATCACCAGTTGCTCGAAGGAGCCGGTGCTGCGTACCGTGCGCGTGCTGGTTCCTTCTTTTTGTGCGCAACCCGGCTTGCTGCAGGAAGCGACGGCGGCAGCAGATAGTATAACTACGGTGCAGAGGAATGTTTTCATAGTCTTACCATTGGTAACCGATTCCGGCGTGGAAATAGTCGGCCTTGCCCATATGCGTTTTGAGGTGAATCCCGGCGAGCCAGTGCCGGGCGACGCGGTAGCGGACACCCAGTATTTGATACACGCGGTTGGCGTCGCGCGGGTTCCAGGCATAAACACCTGCTTGCAGCGGCACCTCCCAGCGGCCGATCACGACCGCGTAGTGCGCGCCGGCGCCGGCCTGCCAGCCGCCCGCTTCGGGTTGGTGAAACACCGTATCGTTGGGTGAGATGACCGTGGGGTCGTGGAAGACGTGCAGCACGGCGCCCCAGCGGCCATTGCCGGAAAGCTTCCGAGACCATTCGCCGCTGAATGCCTGGGTGACCGTGCGCGGGCTGTTGACCAGCGGCCATTGCTTCAGGCCCAGCGAAGCCCAGGCCGAAAATTGATCACGGCGGGCGGGGAAGGGGGGCGTCCTGGCCTGCAGCGGAGCGCCGGTGCGCCGGTAAACGAGCCCTGTATAGATACAGGGTATGTTGAGCCCGAGGTTGGGCAACGTGGAAAGCCCGTTGGAAAGGTGCAGGAACGAGAGGCCCGTATTCCAGCTCCAGTGGCGGCCAAGGCGCACCTGTTGGTAGAGTGATGCCTGGATGGCGGCGTTGAGGTGGGAGCCGAGCAGGGTGTTCTTGTGATTGGTCACCGGGTCGTAGGGCTTTTCGATCCAGCCAAGGCCAAGGGCAAGGCGCGCGCGGAGACGGTACCAGCCGCTGCCCGCGAGCGGGGCGTCACCGAAAGCGAAAGCGGCGGTAACGGTGCCGAGGTACTGGCGGCCACCCGAGGCGCCGTGCAGGAGGGACGCACCCAGGAAGGTGCCCGGGGCATAGCGCGAGCGGCGGCTCCAGTCGGCCTGCAGCAGGAAGCTGTACGCGTCCTTGGCCAGCTCGGCCTTGCTCATTTTGGTGATGAAGGAGCCCAGGTGAGCGGAAGCGCCGAAGCGGTCTTCCTGCAACGGGGCCTGCGCGGTGGCGGCGTGGCACAGGAGCAGGCATAACAGGAACAGGCAGGACGGTCGGCGCATCGGGGGCCAAACTTAGGCAAAAGGGCGGAGGCGCGGGGCGCGCGGCGGTGAACGGCCGTTTTGTACCGGTGAGAAAGTCCTTTCAAAGCGTAAAAAAACGCGAAAATGGGGTTCTCTGCGCCGGGTGTTTCGGGGCGGATTGGCTATATTTGCCCCCCCGAATAAACCCCTCGGGAAATTTTATGGAAGAAAATATTGTTAACCCAAACGCGGAAGGCCAGGAGCAGGCTGCGGCAACACCGGTTGCTGAAGCTGCTACCGCGACAACAAATGCCCCTGCCGCAACGGAAGCGCCGGCTGTAGAAGCTACTTCGAAGCCCGCTCCCGCGCCGAAAGTGGAAACCGCGCACGACGACTTCGACTGGAGCATCGACAAGCGCAACGTAGCCACCTACAGCAAAGAAGAGCAGGTGAAGTACGACAAGGTGTATGAAGGCACGTTCGTACAGCTCAACGACGGCGAGCTGATCAAAGGCACCGTAGTGGGCGTTACCAAAACCGACGTGGTGCTGAACATCGGCTTCAAATCGGATGGTCTCATCTCCCTCAACGAATTCCGCGACCTCCAGAGCCTCAATGTAGGTGATGAAGTAGAGGTGATGGTGGTTGAAAAGGAAGACCGGGACGGTAACCTGAATCTCTCGCGCAAGCAGGCCCGCATTACCCGCGCCTGGGAGCGGATCGTGGAAGTACACAAGACCGGCGAAATCGTTACCGGTACCGTTACCTCCAAGACGAAAGGCGGCCTGATCGTAGACGTATTCGGCATGGAAACCTTCCTGCCGGGTTCGCAGATCGACGTGAAGCCCGTTACCGACTACGACCAGTTCGTAGGCAAGACGATGGAGTTCAAAGTGGTGAAGATCAACGAAGCCATCAAGAATGCCGTTGTATCGCATAAAGCCCTCATCGAGAGCGATATCGAAGCGCAGCGCGCCCAGATCATCGGCCAGCTCGAGAAAGGCCAGGTGCTGGAAGGTACTGTGAAGAACATCACCGACTTCGGTGCGTTCATGGACCTCGGCGGCCTGGACGGTCTGCTCTACATCACCGACATCAGCTGGGGTCGTATCAACCACCCGAGCGAGGTGCTGAAGCTGGACCAGAAGCTGAACGTAGTGGTTCTCGACTTCGACGACGAGAAGAAGCGTATCTCCCTCGGCCTCAAGCAGCTCACCCCGCACCCCTGGGACGTGCTGCCTGAGAACATTCACGAAGGTGCTGTCGTTAAAGGCCGCGTCGTGAACATCGAAGATTACGGTGCATTCCTCGAGATCATGCCGGGCGTAGAAGGCCTCGTGCACGTTTCGGAGATCACCTGGGCCAACACCCCCATCAATGCCAAGGAGTTCTTCAAGCTCAACGACGAGCATGAAGCCAAGATCGTTACCCTCGACAAAGACAGCCGCAAGATGAGCCTCTCGATCAAGCAGCTGAGCCAGGATCCCTGGAACGACATCGAGGTGAACTTCCCCGAAGGCAGCCGCCACCAGGGCACGGTGAAGAACATCACTCCTTATGGCGTATTCGTAGAACTGAGCCAGGGCATCGGCGGTATGATCCACATCTCCGACCTGAGCTGGCTGAAGCGCTACAACCACCCCAGCGAGTTCACGAAAGTGGGCGAGAAGATCGACGTGGTGATCCTCGGCATCGACAAGGACAACCGCAAGCTCCAGCTCGGACACAAACAACTCGAAGAAGATCCCTGGAACACGCTCCAGGACACCTTCGCCATCGGCTCCGTGCATGAAGGCACTGTTATCCGCAAGGACGACAAAGGCGCTATCGTGCAGATGCCCTATGGCCTGGAAGGCTTCGCGCCCAACCGTCACCTGGCCAAGGAAGACGGCAAGAGCGTAGGCGCCGACGAGGTAGCTCCGTTCATGGTGATCGAATTCGATCGCAACGAGAAGCGCATCGTGGTATCGCACACCCGTACCTGGGAAGCTGCCAAGGCAGAAGAGAAGGACGCTGTTCGCAAGGAAGCCCGCGCCAACGCTGAGCAAACCAGCAAGGCCGTGAAGAACCTGCAGCAGAAAGTCGAGAAGCCGACCCTCGGCGACCTCGGCGCCCTCGCCCAGATCAAGGAGCGTCTCCAGAAAGAAGAGAAGAACCAGGGCGGTAACACGCCCGAAGCTTAATCGCTTCTTTAAATAGCAAAGCCCCTCGCGTGAAGCGAGGGGCTTTTTCTTTGCCCGGATTATCCGCGCGTTCTGCCGGCGTTATTTGAGCGCGAAGACCACCGTCACGTCGTATTTCAATTTGATCTTTTTGAAGTCAGGCTGGTTCGCATCGTCGGGCGATCCGGCTGCGTCTTTCATCACCACGTTGGAGGCCATCGCGGCGCGGTTGTAGATAATCGGCCCGCCGTACTCCACCGGCTCGTTGATGGTAACGGCTACGCTTACCTGCTCGCCGATCGACTGCGCAAGGTACTGTGCCTTTTCCTTGGCGGCCTGGGTGGCTTTTATTTTTAATTGTTTGCGGTAGTCGGCGAGGCGGCTGTGGTCCACGCGGCTGATGTAAAAGTTCTGCGTGGCGTTGTCGTCGAGCCGGGCCACGAGGTCATCCATCAGCTTGCTGCTTTTGAGCTTTACCTGGTAGGTGATGGAGGCGTACAGTTCCTCTTTCTTTTTCTTGCGCTGCCACCAGGGGTTGCCGTTGTTGCCGTCGTAGGCAGCGATGGTTACCAGCGAGTCGGGAATGCCCACGGCGCGGGCGCTGGCGAGAAAGTCGCGGCGGATGACGTCGAGGGCGATCTTGCCCTGGCCCTTTTTCTCGTACTCTTTCAGGTCTACGTTCACATAGATCTCGTCGGGGGTCACTTCTTCTTCCGCGGAGCCCGTTACGGTAATCGTGCGGGGATAGGGGTTGGGGTTCACGTTCTGTGCCGATGCGCCGATGCCGCCAAGGAGGAGTGCGCTGAGTAGTAAGATGTTCTTCATACGTTTCTGCATTTACTTAATAGGACGTACAAAGCATGCAAAAAGCATACGATGACCGGCAAACCCGGCCGATACTTAACAATTCCGAAACACCTAACTTTACCGCCCAATTGCTTACCCGATGGATATCTGGAAAAAACTGGCGGAGTGGACGCTGGTGCGCAAATTCGTTTACGCACTTGTCGGAATCTTCTCGTACCCTGGCCTTATGATCGTCAACCGGCTGCAGATCAGCGGCACGGAACACATTCAGGACCTGCCGAAGCGCAACGTCCTTTTCGTATCGAATCACCAGACCTATTTTGCCGACGTGATCACGTTCCTGCACATCTTCTGCGCGGTAAAATGGCGCAAGAAGAACAAGCTGGGCGTACCCTACTACCTGCTCAACCCGTTTACCCGCGTGTATTACGTGGCGGCCGAAGAAACGATGAAAAGCTCCTGGATCAGCCGGCTCTTTACGCTGGCCGGGGCGCTGACGGTGCGCCGCACCTGGCGCAAGGACGGTAATGAAACCCGCCGCGGCCTCGATCCTTCCGACACCCGCAAGATCCAGCGCGCCCTCGACCGGGCCTGGGTGATCACCTTCCCGCAGGGTACGACGAAGCCCTTTGCGCCGGGCCGCAAGGGCACCGCCTATATCATCAAGCAGATGAAACCCGTAGTGATCCCCGTGGTGATCGGCGGCTTCTGGCGTGCTTTCAATAAGAAGGGACTGCAGTTCAAGAAGAAGGGCACCCTGCTGTCGGTCCGGTTCAAGGAACCAATGCAGATCAACTACGACGATACCCCCGAAGCCATCCTCGAGCAGGTAATGGATGCGATCGAGCAGAGCAAGAAGTTTATGATGCAGGGCGCGCACCATTGGAAGACACCGGAGAAGCTGGCGTCTTGAGAAGTATGTAGTTTGTAGTTTGAAGTTTGTAGTTGCGCGATGCGCGGACTTCAAGGAACCAGATTAGTGCAATAAAGAAAGGTCGCCTCACGGCGACCTTTCTTACTAATATTTCAGTTTGTCTATCACCAGCATTCACCGAGATCAGGAGCAGAGTGGGTAGGTCCTGGTTACCAATAGACCATTAGACTACTAAACCAATTACTGCTAGTCTTTTACGAACAACGCTTTCAGCTCCGCGGCGTCATCGGGTTTCATTTTCCCGCCGAGGATGAGGCGCAGCTGGCGGCGGCGCAGGGCTCCTTCGAACAGCTTGCGCTCCTCGTCGGTCTCGGGCTGCAGCGCCGGCACGGGGCGCGGGTTGCGGTTCGGGTCGAGGGCCACGAAGGTGTAGTAGGCCTCATTGCTCTTGTATTTGAATTGCTGCGTAAAGTCTTCGCCCCACACGCGCAGGTGCACCTCCATCGACGTATTGAACGAGCGGGTCACCTTGGCTTCGATGTGCACGGTGTTGCCCAGCTTGATCGGGTTTTCAAACGAGATATTGTCTACCGAGGCCGTAACCACCGGCGCGTTGCAGTGGCGCTGGGCGGCAATGGCCGCGGCGATGTCCATCCAGTACATCAGGCGACCGCCCATCAGGTTGCCGAACACGTTGGTATCGTTGGGCAGCACCAGCTCGGTCATATTCGTGTAACTGTCGGAAGGTTTTCTGGTCAGCATGCAGGAAATTTTCGCAAAGATACCGGGAAAGGGTCTTGCTGGTTCCGGCGTTCTGAAGGTTCCCTGGCAACCGGCCTTACCGGCAACAGCACGCCGGGTATACTTTAACCAATAGAACCTGAAGAACCTGAAAAACCTTAAGAACCTTTGTATGTACCTTCGCGGTGCATATGAATTCCCCTTTATCCTTCGACAACACGACGATTGCTTTTGCCTCTAAAACCGACAAGGAACTGAAGCAGGCCCACTGGCTGTTCGGCCTCATGGGCAAGCCCTGGCTGGTGCAGATGGGTACGCGCCTTGCGCCCTGGAGCATCCGCGCCGGGCTACCGGTGAAAGGCATCATCCGGAAAACGATCTTCCGCCAGTTCGTAGGCGGCGAAACGCTGGCGCAAACCGCCGATGTGGCCCGCAAGCTGGCCGCTTCCAACGTGCAGGTGATCCTCGACTACGGCGTGGAAGGAAAGGAAGGGGAGGAGGCCTTTGAAGGCGCCTGCCAGGAGTTTATCCGGGTGATCGAATACGCCGCCACGCAGCCCAACATCCCCTACATGAGCATCAAGGTGACCGGCTTTGCCCGCTTCGCCCTGCTGGAACAGATCGACGACCTGATGGAGCGGACGCCCGCGGCATCGCTGGTGGCCCGCTACGAGGCGGCGCTGCCGCAGCTGCCCGCCGCAGCCCGGGAAGAATGGCGCCGCGTAGCGGAACGCATGCTGCGGATCAGCGAGGCGGCGGCCCGCGCCGGCATCGGGGTGCTCGTAGACGCCGAGGAAACCTGGATCCAGGACCCTGTCGACGCGCTGACGATGCTGATGATGGCGCGCTTCAACAAAGACGCCGTGGTGCTGTTCAACACGATCCAGCTGTACCGCCACGACCGCCTTGCTTTCCTGAAAGAATCCTTCGCCGACGCACAGGCGGGCGGCTTTACGCTCGGCGCCAAGCTGGTGCGCGGCGCTTATATGGAAAAGGAACGCCGGCGTGCGCAGGAGCGGGGCTATGCCTCGCCCATCCAACCGTCCAAAGAAGCGTCCGACCGCGACTACAACGATGCCGTGCACTTCTGCATTGAGCACCTCGACAGCATCTCCGTGATCATTGCCTCCCACAACGAGCGGAGCAATGCCCTCGGCGTGGAGCTGCTCCAGAAAAAGGGGCTGCCGCTGAACCACCCGCACGTACATTTCAGCCAGCTATACGGAATGAGCGACAACATTACCTTCAACCTGGCCGAAGCGGGCTGCAGCGTCAGCAAATACCTGCCTTTCGGGCCGATTAAGGATGTGGTGCCCTACCTGATGCGCCGCGCCCAGGAAAACACCTCCGTTGGCGGCCAGACGGGCCGCGAGCTGCTGCTGCTCAAACGGGAGCTGGAGCGGAGAGGGTTGTAGCGGGGAATCTGAAGTTTCCGGTTTCCGGTTTCGGGTTTCAAGTTTGTAATTCGCGTTGAACACCTTACTTTTACCGCCCCTTGGGACGTTAGCTCAGTTGGTTAGAGTACTTCCTTGACATGGAAGGGGTCACCGGTTCGAATCCTGTACGTCCCACAGCCGCCCGCCGAAGCACAAAAGTGCGATGGCGGGCTTTTTTGTGCAGGGTAAAAAAGCAAGAGAGCCCCAGGAATGGGGCTCTCGGTTGGTGTTGAACATAGGTTAGACTCTCATCTTACTATTGCTAAATGAAACGAGTTGACGGCTGGCTGCCGTTGTTCAGAAATGATTTTTTGGGGGAGCGGGTCGCCGCGTTGGCTCCTACCGTGAGCCCGGGTGCGCCGCTGTCGCCGGCCGCTTGCCGCAGCGTCTTGGTGGCGGAATAAAACCGCCCTCCGCTGCGTTCACGGGCCTGGATCCGGTAGTAATTGGTGGGACTTGCCAGTGCCGGACGGTTGTCGCGGAACTGGTAGGTATAGCGGCAATGGTTGCCGCTGCTTCGTACCTCGCCGATTGCTGTAAAGGCGGTGCCATCGGTGCTCCGCTCCACGGTATAACTGGCAATGTCCACTTCGTCGGTAATGTCCCAGAGCAGTTCCACCGTACCGCTGCGCAGCAGGCCGCGGAGGTGAATACGGTGCTGGGGTAGCCCTTGTGTGGCTGTGCAGGGCAACTGGTTTGTGCCGGGAAAAAGGCGGGAGCTGCTGTAGTTCGTCGGGCTGGTTGGCAGGTTGTTGTTGTCGTCATGTGATGCAGTTGCAGTTGGTAGGCTGATCAGGCCGCTGGCGGCCGGTAATATGCTGAGGCAGATCGCTGACGCTCCGATCCGGTGGCGTAGATTTCTGACCATTTTTTGTCGTTCGTTTTTACGGTTAGCAAAATCATTTTTCGCTGTCCGCTCAGGGCCGGCCACAGGCGAAGCCCGTAGCGCTGCCTCCGTGCGGGTGCAACGAGTACCATCGAACAATAGAAGGGTTGGGGAGATTGATGAGAGTGAAGCGACAGGAGCGTTTCGATCCGTGCGCCGCTATTCAATATGCACCAATTCGTATACCACAATTCCGTCCGTCGGTCCTTTTCCATCATTTATTTTTTAGACGATCGCACACGGCTATGCCGGGCCTGCATTCTGACTCCTGAGGTGCGCAGTTGATTTGGCTGCTCGTTGCTTACCGAGGTACACGCATCCCGGGGCGCGCTCCCCAGGACGCGGTCTATTTTTGTAGACCGTTTTTCCACATTCCTGCATGCACCTTCCGTATTAATACGGAGATCGGAAGGTGCCGGCCGAAAAAAAGAAACGCAAATTTTTTTTGGAATGTTGGATTGAATTTCTATCTTTAATGTACTCTCAATTCTCCCCCCACCCTTAATTCAATTGTAGCGCGTAACTCAGGCCTGTGGCGCATTTGAGCTGCGTAGTACAATCTCTACAAGACCCTTTTCCGGGATCGACAAAAGGGTTGCTGAAACTCTGTTTTTTGGTAGCGCCTGGCGCAAGTCATGACGTAAATCAAACTATATGAATAACCTAAACGTAGTGTGGGCCGACGACGACGACGACGACCTTAAGATGTTCAACGAAGCTGCTGAAGAGATCAACCATGAACTCAAAATCACGGGCGTGCATAATGGCCGTGAGCTGCTCAATTACCTCCACCAGGCGGCGCAGCACAACAAGCTTCCTTCGATGATCATCATGGACATGAACATGCCCCTCATGAGCGGGCGGGAAGCCCTGATCGCCATCAAAAACGACCAGGCCCTGCAAGCCATCCCGGTGGTCGTCTTCACCACGTCGAACAGCCCCGTCGACACGCATTTCTGCACCAAATTCCACGTGATGATGTTCACGAAACCCTGGCTTTTCTCCGCCGTAAAGGATATCGTCCGCGAGATCCTGAAGCACCGGGCCACCGCCTGATCTCCCCCTTTCCTTACCGTTCGATGCCGTTCCCTGCCGGGTTATGCCCCAACGGTTTGCGGAATTATGCAGGTATGTGCGTAAAAAAATGCGTTTTTGTTTGGAATCGCCGCTATTTTTGAAACGCCTTACACCCAAAACGAATGCTTAAGCGGGAACGACAGGAGTTTATCATCCATCAGTTACACCTGCACAACAAGGTGCTCTCTACCGACCTCAGCGTGAAAATGCAGGTGTCGGAGGATACCATCCGCCGCGACCTGCTCGAGCTGGCCGAAGCCGGCCGCATCATCAAGGTCCACGGCGGCGCCATCTCCCGCTCGTTCCGCCCCTCGCTTCAGAATTCAGAGATCTATTCGCTTGAAAAGAAAAAGGTGATCGCCCAGAAAGCCCTTACGCTCCTGCGCGACGGCATGTTCTTCTTTTCCACCGGCGGCACCACCATCACCGAGCTGGCCCGCTCTATCCCCGACAGCGTGCAGGCCACCGTCATCACCGGCTCGCTGCCCGCCGCCTTTGAATACATCCGCCATCCGCAGCTGGACGTCATCTTCATCGGTGATCGCGTGTCGCGCAGCGCACAGCTCACGGTGGGCCCCGACGCCATTGCCCGCATCGCCCAATTCAACGCCGATCTCTGCTTCCTGGGCACCAACGCGCTTTCCGACACGAAAGGACTCACCGACAACGACCTCGAAGTGGCACAGGTAAAGCAGGCGCTCATTGCCAATGCGGCCCGCGTAGTGGCGCTCACCATCTCCGAAAAAATCAATACGGTGCAGAAGATCCAGGTCTGCCCGCTCCACGCTATTCATACGATTATCACCGAGCTTCCGCCCGAGGACCCGCTGCTGCGGCCTTACCGCGATGCCGGTATCGAAGTGCTTTGATCCATAAAACCAATAATCACGCTTATGTCTTATTCATTGCTTGCAAACAAAACATGCTATAAGCGGCACGGGCTCCTGCTGCTGCTTATGGCTGCCTCCCTCGCCGGGATGGCACAGGTACAGATCCGCGGCCAGGTAACCGACGAGCGCGGCGAGCGCCGTCCGGGTATAACGGTAACCGTGCGCGGAACTTCCATTGGCGCGGCGACCGACGTGCAGGGCAACTACTCCCTGCAAACCGACCTGAAGCCGGGGCGCTATACGCTGCAGTTCACGGGTGTGAACCTGCGGGCGCAGGAGTCGGGCCTCGACGTCGTGGCCGGCACCAGTACGTATACGGTGAATGCCGTTCTGCGTCCCGACGCCCTTAATCTCGACGAAGTGGTGGTCACGGGTACGTCGGCAGGCACCACGCGCCGCCAGCTCGGTTCCTACGTGAGTACCGTCGGCGCCAAAGACCTTACCCGCGGCGCCACCGGCAACGTACTGGCTGCCCTCCAGGGCAAGTCGGCCGGTGCGCAGATCTCGCAAAACTCGGGCGATCCCGCGGGTGGTATGTCCGTGCGCCTGCGCGGCATCTCCTCGATCAATTCGTCGTCCGAGCCGCTCTACATCGTGGACGGCGTCATTGTGAGCAATGCCACCACGCGGGTGACCAACACGCAGAACAACTACGACGGCGCCGGCTTCGTGGGCACCATCGGGCAGAACCGCATGAGCGATATCAACCCAGATGATATCGAGCGCATCGAGGTGCTGAACGGTGCCGCCGCGGCCGCGATCTACGGCTCGCGCGCTAACGCGGGCGTGATCCAGATCTTCACCAAGCGCGGAAAAACCGGCAAGCCGCAGGTGTCTTTCTCTACCAGCGTGATGCTGTCGGAGCTGCGCAAAAAAGTCGGCGTGAACCAGTCGCCCCAGAAGTTCGGCGGCTCGGTAGATGCCCAGACGCAGGACATCCTGACGCCGGCGCTCACTACCACCACGCCCGTGCAGCGCTACGATTACCAGGATTTCATCTTCCATAAAGGTTACGGCACGGACAACAACGTGTCGGTTAGTGGCGGCACGGACATGACGAAGTACTACCTCTCGGGAGGCTTCTTCTTCAACCAGGGTATCATCAGGAACACGGATTTCCGGCGCTTTAACTTCCGCGCCAATGTTGACCAGACGATCAACAAGTACGTGACCCTGACGATGGGCCTGAACTACATCAATTCCAAGGCGAACGAAAAGCCCGATGGCAACTCGTTCTATTCGCCGATGAACTCGATCAATATCATCGGTAACTTCCACAACATCTTCGAGCGCGATGTAAACGGGAACCTGAAGGCCGTGGGCGAGCGGGGCCGCGTGAACCCCGTGTCGGTGATCGAAGACATCAAGCAGCAGCAGGAGACCAACCGCGTGCTGGCTTCCTTCGGTATCAAGACGAAGCCGATCCGCAACCTCACCGTGGATTATACGCTGGGTATCGACAACTACGGACAGGGCGGCACGACCTACATTCCGCCGTTTGCCTACAACGTGAGCACGGCCTTCTTCGGGGGCGGTGTATCGCTCGACCCCGCGCAGAATGGCTACACCTCGGTGGCCAATAACCAGTTCTTCCAGATCAACCACGACCTCAACGCCAACTATTCGTGGGACATCAACAAAAATATCGGCGCCACCACGCAGGCCGGTTACTCGGTGCAGTATGAGCGCAACCGCTTTGCCCTTGTGCACGGCCGCGGCCTGCCGCCCTTTGTGCAGACCGTACCGCTGGCCAGTACGCCGCAGCCTTCGGGCGACGAGCGTACCGAGCAGTCCATCTCCGGCCTTTACCTGCAGCAGAATTTCCGCCTGTACAACAAGCTGTTCGTAACAGGCGCGGTGCGTGTGGACGGATCTTCGGTTTTCGGCGAAGGCCAGCGCAACCAGACCTACCTGAAAGGAGCGCTGTCTTATGTACTTTCGGAAGAACGCTTTATCCGCGAAGGTGCCACCTGGATCAATGCCCTGAAGCTGCGCGCCGCCTACGGCCAGTCGGGTAACCTCACCGGCATCGGGCCCTATGCCCGCTTCAATTCCTATTCGGGTGCCGGCGGTGCTTTCCTGGGACGTTCGCAGTTTTCGGGCAGTGCCCGCCTCGCCAACGAGGACGTGAAACCCGAGCGCCAGGCTGAACTCGAGATCGGTACCGACCTGTCGCTGTTCAAAGACCGCATCGGTCTTACGTTCAACTGGTACAACAAGCGCGTGACCGACCTGCTGCTGCCCCGCGTGGTAGCGCCGTCGACGGGCTTCTCCAGCCTGCTGGACAACTTCGGCGAACTGGAAAACAAAGGCATCGAGCTCGTACTGCGCGGCACGCCGGTACGCAGCAAGGACCTTTCCTGGGATGCCACGCTGATCTTTAACCGCAACCGTAACAAGCTGGTCGACATCAACCCCTCGTTCAGCCTGCTGAGCACCAACGCCGGCGCACCGGTAGCGCTCCTGCAAGGCTACCCGGTAGGCGTCTTCTACGGTACTTTCTTCGCGACGGACGCCAACGGCAACCAGGTGCATTCCACCACCGGCATTCCGCAGATGGAGCGTGGCACGCAGGTGTCGCCCACCAGCTACGTTGTGGCCCGCGACGCCAATGGCCTGCCGCCGACCACCGGCGCCGGCAGCACACCGCTGCGCCGCGTTATCGGCGATCCGAACCCCGATTGGACCGGCTCGCTCGTTAATGAGCTACGTTACAAAAAGCTGAACCTTCGCATCCAGCTCGACGCTGTTCAGGGTGTTGATGTGTGGAACGCCGACTGGCGTACGCGCCAGGGGGTGGGCAACGGCCTCATCGCCGAGCAGGAACACAACGGCCAGTTGCCCCGCGGCTACATCGCCGGTGTGTACGGCATCGAAGAGTGGCGCGTCGACGACGGCTCCTTCGTGAAGCTTCGTGAGATCGCGCTTTCTTACAGCTTCGGCAAGGTCGGCTTCTTCAACGACCTCACGCTGAGCCTGAGCGGCCGCAACCTCATTTCGTGGGACAATTACAAAGGCTATGATCCCGAAGTGAACGGTGCCGGCCAGAGCACCATCCTGCGCGCCATCGATTTCGGCGCCGTGCCGATCCCGCGTACTTACCGTTTCGGTGTAAATGCCCGTTTCTAACTACAAACCTTGAAAGCAATGAAAAGTAATCTGCATAAATTCCTTTACGGGGCTGCCCTTGCCACGGTCGTGGCCGGCGGCACCTCCTGCAAAAAAGATTTCACCGATCCGTCCGCCATCAGCGCGGCGCAGGCCTTTACCACGCCGGCGAGCATTACCGGGGTAGCGGTCAGCCTCCAGCGGGTGTATACCGCCGGGCGCGCCTCCTCGCTCTACAACAAAGTGGTGATCGACGGCCTGCTGACCCGCCAGGACAGCATTCTCAACGCGGGCAACATTCCCGAAAACCAGCTCTGGCTGGGCGGCGGCAACGTAGATGCCACCAACACGATGCTCGCCGGGCTCTGGACCTCGAGCAACAAGATCGTGTTCGACGCCAACAATGTCATTGCCGGCGCCCGGAACCTGGGCGACCGCAACTACGGCAGCGGACTCATTGCCTACGCCACCCTGTTCAAGGCGCTGGCCGTGGGTGATATGGCCACTTTCTGGGAACAGGTGCCTACGGGTACGGGGCAGAGCATATCCTTCCAGACCCGAGCCGCGGCCCTTACCAGCATCCTATCCGAGATCGACGGGGCACTGGCGGCGATGACCGCTAACGCGCCTTCGGCGGCGGTGCTGGCCAACCTTCCGGCGGGCATCGACCTGCCCAACTCGCTCCAGGCGCTGAAAGCCCGCTACTCGCTCATGCTGGGCAACTACCAGGCGGCCCTTACCGCGGCCAACGCGGTGGACCTCACTAAAAAGTCGGTCTTCAGCTTCTCGCTCGTCAACCCGAACCCGATCTGGGAAACCGTGACTTCCACCAACAACGTGGTGGCGGCTACACCCTACCTCGGGCTGCCGGCTTCACTTCCCGCCGACCCGGCCGATAAGCGCCTGCCGTTCTACCTGCAGAACACGAGCATTTCGGCTACGGCCGGGTTTGCGGCCACGAACATCACTTCCTGGCCCATTTACCTGCCGGGGGAGATCACGCTGATCAAGGCGGAAGCGTATGCCCGCATGAACCCGCCCGACCTGAACAGCGCACTGACGGAGCTCAACAAAGTGATCACCAAGCAGCGCTCGGTAGACCCCTTCGGTGTGGGCGCTGAGCTGCCGGCCGTAAACCTGACCACGCAGCAGGCCATCCTGGATGAGATCTATCGCCAGCGCGCCATTGAACTCACCCAGTCGGGACTGCGCCTCGAAGACATGCGCCGCTTCAACCGCCCCCTGGCCGAACGCAAGCGCAACTTCCTGCCGTATCCCTTCCAGGAGCGCGACAACAACCCGAACACACCGCCCGACCCCCAGTTTTAAAATCCTCATTCAAACCCGGCAAAAGGGAGCCTTCCCGGCTCCCTTTTTGCTACGGGTCGTCCGTATTTATACGGGACCTCCGCATTATGAAAAAAAACCAACCTTCCGGGACGTTTGAAAAAGTAACCGAGTCGGCATCACCCTACCGACACCTGGAGCAGCGTCAGCCTGCCGAGCTGCTGGCGCTCATCAACCAGGAAGACCAAACAGTGCCCGCTGCCGTGGCCCGCGTGCTGCCGTCCATTACGGCCTTCGTGGAAGCTGCCGCCGACAAGATGCGGCTCGGCGGCCGCCTGTTTTATATCGGTGCCGGCACCAGTGGGCGCCTCGGCATTCTCGACGCAAGCGAATGCCCGCCTACGTTTGGCGTGCCCAAAGGCCTTGTGGTGGGCGTTATAGCCGGCGGCGAGCACGCTGTGCAAAATGCGGTGGAAGGAGCTGAAGACGATGCGGAGCAGGGCTGGAAGGACCTCGAATCCTACCACGTATCGCCGCTAGACGTGGTGCTGGGCATTGCCGCCAGCGGCACCACGCCCTACGTGATCGGGGCGCTCGAAGCCTGCCGCGCGCGCGGCATCCTCACCGGAAGCCTGTGCTGCAACCCCAACGCTCCGCTCAGCGCCGCCGCCGACTTCCCGATCGAAGCGGTAGTGGGCCCCGAAGTGGTGACGGGCAGCACCCGCATGAAAAGCGGCACCGCCCAGAAGCTCGTACTCAACATGATTTCCACTACCCTGATGATCCTGATGGGACGCGTGGAAGACAACCGGATGGTAAATATGATGCTGGCCAACAACAAGCTTGTGGACCGTGGCGTGCAAATGCTGATGGAACGCTCGGGCATCGACGACTACGGCCAGGCCCGCGACCTGCTGCTGGAGCACGGCTCGGTAAAGAAAGCGCTCGACGCGCTCGGGCGCTAACCGCCGAGGGCCCGGAGCACCTGCTGCCGGTACAGCTTCCCGATGGGCACTTCGGTATTGCCTATGTCGAGCAACTCGTGCGTATAGGCACGCACCTGTGCCTTCGACACGATGAAGGAGCGGTGGGTGCGCAGGAACTCCGATTCGGGGAGCATCGCCTCCATGGCGGTGATCGACTGCTTTGTTACCAGCACGCCGCTGCGGGTAGTGACTTTCACGTAATCCTTCATGCTTTCCACGTAAAAGATGTCGGCCAGCGGCACCTTCACCATCTTACGGTCTACGCGCAGGTACACGAAAGGCGTGTTGGCCTCAGGCCGCGTTGCGGCCGCCTCCGGTGCCGGCGTACCGTCGATCACCTTGCCTACGGCTTTCAGGAAGCGGTCGAACTGCACCGGCTTGAGCAGGAAATCGGTGATGTCGAGCTCGTAGCCTTCGAGGGCGTATTCCGGATGGGCCGTGGTAAAAATTACGGGCGGCGGGTTGCGCAGGATGCGCAGCAGCTCATTGCCTTTCAGCTGCGGCATGTGGATGTCGAGGAACAGCAGGTCGGTTCCTTCGGTCTGCAGGCGTTCGAGCGCCTCGAGAGCGTTGGCGCAGGTGCCCTGCAGTTCAAGTGCCGGCAGGGCCGCAATGTAGCGGCTCAGCACCTCCCGCGCTGGCGGCTCGTCGTCGACCACGAGACAGCGTATGGGCTTGCGTTCATTCATGGTGTGCAGTAGAAATACGGTTGCGGGCCGGCGCCGGTGCGCCGGGTTCCAGTTCGAGTTTCAGGTTGACAATGAACACTTCCTCGCCGGCCGTGATCGTCAGTTGATGGCGATCGGGGTACAGCAGCTGCAGGCGGCGGGCCACGTTGCTCATACCGATGCCTTCCCGCCGTCCGCCACCACGGGCTACGCAGGCGTTGAGCAGCTTCAGCTTCATCCAATTGCCGTCCAGGCGCACCTGCAGCGAGATCCACGGTTGGTCGAGCAGCTGGCTGGCACCGTGCTTGAAGCAGTTTTCTACGTACGGGAGCAACAACAGCGGTGCGATCTGCAGGCCGCGGGTGTCGCCGGGCAGGTCGATGCTGAGTTCGAGCTTGTTGCCGTAACGCTGTTGCTCCAGGTGCATGTAATCCTGCAGCAGCTTCAGCTCGCGGTCGAGCGGCACCAGCGGCTTATTGCCGTCGTAAAGCATGAAGCGGAGCAGGTCCGACAGTCGCAGCAGCATCGAGGCGGCTTCGGGGGCCGTCGTTTGCGTTTGCGCGTAAATGTTATTCAGCGTGTTGAACAGGAAATGGGGGTGCACCTGCGCTTTGAGCAACTGCAGCTGCGCCTCGCCGGCTTCTTTTTGCAACTGCAGGTTGCGTTGCTCCTTGGCATAGAGGTGCTTCATCAGCTTGATGGCGGCAGCAAGGCCGCCGATGGTGATGGCCCCGCGGAGCCCCGCCAGTAGTCCCAGGAAAAAGTGCGTTTCGTTCGGGTGCGCGTAATCGGGGTTACCGAACACCGAGTGCCGCAGCGGTACCACGATGTTGAGCGAGGTTGCCGCTGACAAGGCGCCTGTGGCGAGGAAGAGACCGGCAACGGCGAATGCGGTGGCGGCATAGCGTCCCTTCAGCAGCAGCCGGGGCACCACCGCGTACATCAGCGAATAGGCCAGGAACATATGCGAGGCCAGGAAAAGAAACGCTTCGGCGGCCGCGAGCGGGAGGCGCTGGGCGTAGGCATATGGACTGAAGCCGGCCACGAAGGAATAAAGGAAGCTTTGGAACGCCCACCAGCAGGCCCAGAAGAGGAGGTGCCGCTTCAGGCGGGTACGTCGTTCGTTGCTGAAGATGAAAGGGTAGGCTTCCATGTATGCTAAGGTAGCCATTGCCCGTGTAGGATACCGGGTACAGCGGGCCATCGTAGACGGAAAGCACCGTTTCGTCGACAAAAGAAAAGTTCCGCCCAGAAGAGGCGGAACGTCGGTTTAGCTCAGGAGAGATCGGTTAGCGTGCCATCTGTTGTGCCAGCAATCCTGTTTCCAGCGCCACCGGTGCCTGGCTTTCCCAGCCGGCAACGGCATGCTCCAGCACGCGGTTGAGGCGCAGCAGCGTCCGGCGCCGGTCGAGGTTGATGCGGCAGGTGACCGTTTCCTGGTACACAAGTACGTTTTGCCGGTTATAGAAATACACGACGGCTTTGCCGGGATTGTTGACGTTGTCTTCCACCACCCAATAACCCTTGGTGGGCACCCAGCGGGGCAGGCGGTCGTCGGGGAGGCTGCGGGCACCGGCCTGGCGGGCCAGCAGCAGGAATGCGCACAGCAGGAGGGCGGCGAGGAACATGCTTTTCATACGTGTTGTTTTTCGATGAACGATCGGTTGACGAAATGAAGCTACCGCGCCCGGCAGGCCTGCCGGGCCGCAAATAGACGCCTGCAGCCCCCGCGCATCCAGACGCCGGTTTGCCGCTGCCGGGCTGCGGGTGTGCCGACGAACGGCGTCCGTGCGCCGACGAACGACTTTTGTAGTGGGAAGGCGGAAAATGTCGTATCCTAGCGCCACAAAACTTATTGCTATGCGTATCATCAAAAGGATCCTGCTGTTTGTCGTGCTGCTGGTTGCGACCGCCCTGGTGGCGGCGGCCTTTATTTCGAAAGAGTTCCAGGTAGAGCGTTCGGTGCTCATTGAAAAGCCCGCCGACTCGGTATTTGCCTACGTCAAGTATTTAAAGAACCAGAACGACTTCAGCAAGTGGGCGCAGATGGACCCGGCGATGCGCAAGGAGTTCCGCGGCACCGATGCCCAGCCTGGCTTTGTGTCGGCGTGGGAAAGCGACAAAGACGACGTGGGCAAGGGCGAGCAAACCATCAAAAGCATCGACGCCGCCGCCCGCCGCATCGACTTTACCATTCATTTCATCAAACCCTACGAATCGAACGCCGCCGCTACCATGGTAGCCGAGCCGAAGAGCGCCGGCAGCAGCGAAGTGCGCTGGAGGTTTCAAACGCATATGGCCTGGCCGATCAACCTCATGAGCCTTTTCATGAAAGGCGCCGTGGGCAACGACCTGCAAACCGGCCTCAACAACCTGAAGACCCGCCTCGAGGCACAGCGCTAAAGCGTTCCCGCCGCATAAAAAAAAGCCCCCGCCACTGGCGGGGGCTTTTTCGTACGTCCCTGGTTACATCCGCACGAGCTGGGCATTGATGGTCACATCCACCGTTTCGGCGATCTTCTTGAACACCATTTTAGGGATCGCGATCTTATGCTCGGCCACTTTGATGGGAAACTTGCTGGAAACCGTTACCTGGCCATTACGCACCTTCAGCACGGCCGGGATGACCCGTTTTTGGGTAACGCCGTGCAGGGTGAGCTCTCCGCTGGTGGTGATTGGGTAGTCGCCGTCCTTAGTGAGGTCTACCGGGCCGGCAAAAATGCCGCGGTAAGTACAGTCGGGGTACCTATCGCTCTCGAGGTAATTTTCGTTGAAATGACTCTGCATGAGTCCTGAGCGAAACTCGAAACCTTTGATCGGGATGGACACGAGGAAGCTGCGTTTTTCCCAGTCCACGACCGCTTTGCTGCTCTTATTGGTCGCTTCGATGTCCTCCAGCGGTGCCGACGAGAAAAAGGTGACCGTGGAAGTGCTGAACTGGGAACGGGTCTGGGCGCCGGCCGGCAGGGCCGCCAGCAGGAGCAGGGCCAGCAGGATGCGAATTCGGCCCGGAAGCTTGTTTACCATGTGTTTTTCTTTTTACCGCGCTTCAGCACGAAGTCGCGTGAAATATTGAAGCCCAAATGTATCCCACCGTTGCCCCAACTTTCAGAAGTTTCTGTTATAAATCCCTTTTCCACCATGGCCAGGGAGTTGGTGAGATGCAGCTGGAATACGTGCCCGCCGGTTTCGATGTCGAAGCCTAGGGAAAACGAGTTGAAATACTTGTTGAAGGAGGGTGAGGAGTGCTCCGGCGGCACCCGGTCGATGTACTCGACATTGAAGGCGATGCGCTTCGTAAGCTTGACGCGCGCGCCCACGCCGATAGCGAACAGGTTGTTTGGATCGGCGTTATAGTCCACCTGGTTTTTGTGGATGAAGGTGGGTGCCAGCTCGATCGAGAAGCGCTCCGACAGCTTGCGGGCCAGCAGCAATTGGTGGGTGTAGGTGAGGCGGTGGTGGGGGCCGTTCTTTTCTCCGGGCAGGTCTTTGAGACCACGCAGCACCACCGAGCCGAAGTAGACGAGACTCACCGGCACGGGCTTGGCGCCGCGCGCCTGCTGCAGCAGGCTGACCTTGGCGTAGCCGTCAAAATTTTTTTCAAGGGTACTGCGGCCGATGCCCAGCGCGAGGTGGCGGTTCAGTCCGTATTCAAGGGCGAAGCGCATCGTGGCCTGGTCGAGGCCGAAGAACTCGTAGCCCCCACCGTTAACCGCGCCGAAGCGGTGCTGGATCAGCAACTGCAGGGTGCCGGGCGCGGCCTTTTCTACCGAATGGAGATGGATGATACGGGTGCCCTTGAACGTGCCCGTTACATAGGTAAGTTGCGGCGGATCGGTAGTCTTTTGCGCGGTCATCAGCGAATCGAGGTTGTCCTGCCCGCGGGCGGCGTGGGCGATCAACACGAAGGCAAACAGGGTTCGTAAGCGTGGATGCATGGGTGTGCTGCGATTTAGTTGTTGGGAGCGCCTGCATCGACCCAGGCCTGGAAGCGGGCGATCGTGCAGTCGTCGAGCATGGGTCCGTTTTTGGGCATGAACGAAGCGGGGGCTTCGTGGCGGATGGCGCTCATCAGGAGCCCGTTCTGTACGTAGATGAGGACGTTGGCGTGTCCTTCGAGAATGCGGCGACTGCCCTGTGCGTCGGCGTTGGCGGCGCTGTGGCAACTGTAGCAGCTATTCTGAAGCACCGGGAGGATATGCGCGCTGTACGAACTTCCGGACGCATTGCAAAGTCCGTTCAGAGCTTCCTTTTTTGAATGGGAGCAGGAAAAGGCGCCCGCCAGTACGGCGGCGGACAGGAACGTAAGGAGCAGCGTTTTTTTCATGTGCGTTTTGATTGGCCCGCGGATGGGAACGTAGCTATATACGGGGAAGGGAAAGGAGCGGTTGCTTGCCTGCACCAGTTCGCTTATTTTTAGGTCATGAAGCCAACCATCTGCATGATTCTTTTTTGCTGCCTGCTCTTTACTGCTCGCAGCCAGGACGCCGCATCGCGCTACATCAACGACGGCGTGGACCTCCACGACCGCGGCTACCTCGAGGAAGCGATTCTCAAATACGATTCGGCACTCCGGCTGGATCCGAAGCACTACCTGGCCAACTACGAAAAAGCCCTGACGCTGACCGAGCTTAAGCGCTACGCCGATGCCGCGGCCCTTTGCGACTTCGTGCTCCGGGAGCATCCCGATTCGGCGGCACGTCTCGTGTATGTGCTTTACGGCACCCTGCTCGACTACCAGGGCCAGGGCGATGAGGCGGTCCGTATTTATACAAAGGGCATCCGGAAAAATCCCGACTCCTATATATTGTATTTCAACCGGGCGGTGAGCTATGCACAGCAGAATAAGACCGATGATGCCGAAGCCGACCTCGCGCATGCCCTTGCGCGCAATCCTTACCATCCCGGCTCGCACAACCTGTTGGCCCGCCTCCAGGAGTCCGCCAACCCCGTATACAGCCTGCTGGCTACCGCCTTTTTCCTCGCCCTGGAGCAGCGCGGCGAGCGGGCCACCGCGGCCCTGCAGCGTCTCGATCGACTGTTGGGTGCGGGCGTGGAGCAGAAGGACGAAAAGAACATCAGTATCTCCGTATTCATGCCTTCGGAAAAAGACAAGAAAAAGAACAACGAGTTCAGCCGGGTGCACCTGCTGATGAGCCTGACAGCCGCCACTGTGATGAGCGGACACAAGAACGATGCGCATGCCGACCGGATCCGCCTGATCATGAGCGGCGCCATCGCGTCTCTGTCCGTACCCCGCAAGGAAGACCGCGGCTTCGGCTGGCGCTTTTACGCCCCGTTGCTGGCCGACCTCGAAAAGGCCGGTCACCTCGAAGCCTGGGCCCACCTGGCCTGCTCCTCCGAAAACGACAGCGCCAACGCCGCCTGGCTGAGCCAGCACAAAGAAGCCGTAACCGCCTTCCGCGACTGGCTGAACGGCTATAGCTGGCCGCGGAACGTGGATAAATGAGCCCTTTCCCGCTGCCGCCGAACGGGCAGCGGTGCTTAACTTGCGGCCATGCAGTCCTACCACGACCTTTTGCGGCATATCTTGGCCAACGGCGTTGCTAAAAGCGACCGCACCGGCACGGGCACCATCAGCACCTTTGGTTACCAGATGCGCTTCAACCTGCAGGAGGGCTTTCCGCTGGTGACCACCAAGAAAGTGCACCTCAAAAGCATCATCTATGAGCTGCTCTGGTTTTTGCAGGGAAGCACCAACACAGCGTACCTCAAGGAACATGGTGTGTCGATCTGGGACGAATGGGCCGCCCCCGACGGCGAGCTTGGTCCCGTTTACGGCAAGCAGTGGCGCAGCTGGGAAGGCGCCGACGGCACCGTGCACGACCAGGTCAAGGATGTGCTGCAGCAGATCCGGACCAACCCCGACAGCCGGCGCATGCTGGTGAGTGCCTGGAACGTGGCCGACCTGCCCAAAATGGCGCTGATGCCCTGCCACGCGCTGTTTCAATTTTATGTGAGCGAAGGAAAGTTGTCCTGCCAGCTCTACCAGCGCTCGGCCGACGTGTTCCTGGGCGTTCCGTTCAACATCGCTTCCTATGCGTTGCTTACGATGATGATGGCGCAGGTGACCGGCCTGCAACCCGGCGACTTCATCCATACCTTTGGCGACGTGCACATCTACCAGAATCACTTGGAGCAGGTACAGACACAGCTGCAGCGAGCGCCCTTCCCGCCGCCCGTGATGCGGCTCAACCCGGCGGTGACCGACCTGTTCGCCTTCCGCTACGAAGACTTCACGCTCGAAAATTACCAGAGCCATCCCGCCATCAAAGCCCCGGTTGCCGTATGACGCTGAGCCTGCTGGTGGCCGCCGACGAGGCCAACGTGATCGGGATCAACAACGAGCTGCCCTGGCGGCTTCCTGGCGACCTGAAATATTTCAAGAACCTCACCTGGGGCATGCCGATCCTCATGGGTCGTAAGACCTTCGAGTCGATCGGGAAACCGCTGCCGGGCCGCCACAGCATCGTCATCACCCGCAACCCGGAGTGGCGGCACGAAGGCGTAGAGACCGTGCATTCGCTCGGGGCCGCGCTGGAAGCGGCCCAGCGACGCTCCGTCAACGAGCTGTTTCTTATCGGTGGCGCGGAGATCTTTCGCAGCGCCCTGCCGCAGGCCGACCGTGTGTACCTGACCCGCATCTATAAGAGGTATGACGGCGATGCCTTCTTTCCCGAGCTCGGCCCCGAGTGGTACCTGGTAAACGAACACGTGGTGGAGGCGGAAGGCGACACGCCGCGCCATAGCTTCCAGCTGTGGGAGCGTGCTTCTCAATCCTCAGAACTATAAGAATCCCGGATGTACTCCGCTCCAATACTGGCCGTAAAATACCTGCGCTATTACCTGACTGCGATGAACGGTAAGGGGCACGGCATGCACTCGCCTTTTATCTACAGCTTTATCCGGAATGTGCTCAACGACTACAGCCGCTACGGCGTGCCGGCCGAAGTGGAGCACCTGCGCTACCAGCTGCGCAGCGACCGCACGGAACTGACGGTGGAAGACCTCGGCGCCGGTTCGCGCACGGGTGCCGCGAAGCAGCGCACCGTGGCCCAGCTCGCCCGTACGGCCGTCAAACCGTGTAAATACGGTCAGCTGCTCTACCGCCTTGTACGGCACTATCGTCCCGCTACCATTGTGGAGCTGGGTACGTCGCTGGGCGTTACCACAGCGTACCTCGTCAAGGGCGGAGCAAGTACCGTGCATTCCATCGAGGGCAGCAGCGAGATCCACCAGGTAGCGCGTCGCAACCTCGAGGCGCTGGGCGCACGCGCACAGCTGCACCAGGGCAACTTCGATACGGTGCTGCCCGCGCTGCTTTCGCGGCTGGAGCAGGTGGACCTGGCCTTTGTGGACGGCAACCACCGCTATGAGCCCACGATCCGTTACTTCACGCAGCTGCTGGAGCATTGCGGCAACGACAGCATCCTTGTGTTCGACGATATTCACTGGAGTGCCGATATGGAACGGGCCTGGGCCGAGATCAAGGCACATCCCCGCGTGCGCTGCACGGTGGACCTTTTCTTCCTCGGCTTTGTGTTCTTCCGCGATGAATTCAAGGTGCCCCGTCATTTCAGTATCCGCTATTAGACCGGGAACGATTTCGTAAACATAATCGGGCCGAAGTGCTGCGTTCCGGGAGGCGGGGCCAATTTTTCTTTACCTTACGCGGGCAACGAAAACAAAAACGCTATGACGATAGGTGTGTTGAAAGAACCGGCGCCGGAAACAAGGGTGTCGCTGCTGCCCGAGGCGGTGGCCGCCCTGGTGAAAAAAGGGATCACGGTGCTGGTGGAAACGGGCGCGGGCGCCGCCGCTTACGCTCCCGATGCCGACTACGAGGCCGCCGGTGCCCGTATTTCTACAATGGATGCTGTTGCTTCCGCATCGGATATTCTCCTGGCCATTCATCGCCCGGCATCGGTGCCGGCAAACGGCAAGGTGCTCATTGGTGTTTTCGGTCTCCTGGCCGATCCGGGCGGCGCCCGCGCATTGCAGGAGGCCGGTGTGACCACCTTCAGCCTCGACCTGCTGCCCCGCACTACGCGGGCGCAGAGCATGGACGTGCTGAGCTCGCAGGCCAACATCGCCGGTTATAAGGCCGTATTGCTGGCCGCCAACCTGTATCCCCGCTACTTCCCCATGTTCATGACGGCCGCTGGCTCCATTGCCCCGGCGAAGATCCTCATCCTCGGTGCCGGCGTGGCCGGGCTGCAGGCGATCGCTACCGCCCGCCGCCTCGGAGCCGTGGTGGAAGTGTTCGACACGCGCCCCGCGGTGAAGGAAGAAGTTATGAGCCTCGGCGCCAAGTTCGTGGAAGTGGAAGGCGCAGCCGATGCTTCGAAAGCCGGCGGCTACGCCGTAGAGCAAAGTGACGAATACAAGCAAAAGCAGCAACAGCGGATCGCCGACAGCGCTGCCAAAGCCGATATCATCATCACCACCGCGCAGATTCCGGGCCGCCGGGCGCCGGTGCTGATCACCGAAGAAACGCTGCAGCGCATGCGTCCCGGATCGGTCATCATCGACATTGCTGCGGCCACCGGCGGCAACACCCCCTTTACGAAAAACAACGCCACCGTCGACCATCGCGGCATCCGCATCGTGGGCGACAGCAACCTGCAGGCTTCGATGCCTTCGGATGCGAGCAAGCTGTACGGAAAGAACATCCTCAATTTCCTGCAGCTGATCACCACGGAAGAAGGTGCCCTGCACCTCAACTGGGAAGACGATCTCGTAAAGGGCAGCTGCGTCACCCACGAGGGGGAAGTGCTGCACGAGCGTGTGGCCGGTGCCCTGCAGGGTGTGTAGCGAGCGCATAGAAATCTGAATTCTGAAATCCGAAAATTGACATATGAACACAGTAGTGGAGTGGATCTCCAATAACCGCGAGCTTTTTTACATCGTCATCCTTATGATCTTCGTCGGCATCGAGATCATCGGCCGGGTGCCCAGCGTGCTGCACACCCCGCTGATGAGCGGCGCCAACGCCATCCACGGCGTGGTGATCATCGGCGCCATCATCGTGATGGGCCGCGCTGAAAGCGACAATTATTTCGCCCTCGTGCTCGGCTTCCTGGCCGTTGTGCTGGGCACGCTCAACGTTGTCGGCGGCTTTGTGGTCACCGACCGGATGCTGGAAATGTTCAAATCGAAAAAGAAGAAATAACACGCATGGAACCGAGCCTGCTTACGATAATCTACCTGATCGCCTCCGTCACCTTTGTCCTGGGCCTGAAGATGCTGTCGCACCCCGAGAGCGCCCGTAAGGGCAATCTCATTGCGGCGGGCGGCATGACCCTCGCTGTCTTCGGCACCATCTTTATTTACCACGACCGCTATACCGACGAAGGGCTGCACAACCTGCCCTGGATCTTCCTCGCCCTCGTGGTGGGTGGCATCCTCGGTGTGCTGATGGCACGCCGCGTAAAGATGACCGCCATGCCCGAAATGGTGAGTCTCTTCAACGGCATGGGCGGCGCCTGCGCGGCCCTCATTTCCATTCTCGAATTCAACCACTTTCTCGCCGAGCACTTCGTGATCCGCGTGCAGGATCCCGGCGACACTTCGGTGCTGTCGGAGGGGCTGCCGGTCAACTACGGCATGCTCGTGACGATCTTCCTCGGGCTCATCATCGGCTCCGTGTCCTTTGCCGGCTCGATGATCGCCTGGGGCAAGCTCAATGGCCGGATCAAGGACTTTTCGTTCCGCGGGCAGCACATCGTGAACATTGCGCTGCTGGCTGCCATCGTCGGTATCGCGGTCATCCTGCTCTCGAACATCAGCACCTCTTTTTCGATCGATGAGGGCGGCCTGACCAACACGGCCAACCGGGTGGTGATCCGGGGGCCGCTCAGTTTCCTCCGTATCAACACCAGCGTGTATGTATTGTTTTATACGCTGTTCTTTTTCTCGCTGGCCTACGGCGTGCTGTTCGTGCTGCCGATTGGTGGTGCCGACATGCCGGTGGTGATCTCGCTGCTCAACTCGTTTACGGGTGTGGCCGCGGCCTGCGGCGGCTTCCTGTATGATAATAAGGTGATGCTCACCGGAGGTATCCTCGTGGGTGCCGCGGGTACATTGCTCACGATCCTCATGTGCCGTGCCATGAACCGCTCGCTGAAGAACGTGCTGATCGGTTCTTTCGGCGGAGGCAACAATACAGCCGCTGGCGCAGGGTCCGGCAAGGACCAGGGACACGTCAAAGAGATCTCGCTCGCTGATGCGGCGGTTGTGATGGCCTATGCCAACAAGGTAATGATCGTACCCGGCTACGGCCTTGCAGTAGCGCAGGCGCAGCATGCCTGTCACGAGCTGGAAAAAATGCTGCAGGAGCGCGGCGTGGAGGTGAAGTACGCCATTCATCCCGTGGCCGGCCGCATGCCCGGGCATATGAACGTGCTGCTGGCCGAAGCTGACGTTTCGTACGAGAAGCTGCAGGAAATGGAGCAGGCCAACGAGGAGTTTCCGACCACCGACGTGGTGCTGGTGCTCGGCGCCAACGACGTAGTCAACCCCGCCGCCAAGCGGGACACGGCCTCGCCCATCTACGGGATGCCCATCCTGGAAGTGGAAGCGGCGAAAACGGTTATCGTCAACAAGCGCTCGATGAAGCCGGGCTACGCCGGCATCGAGAACGAGCTTTTCTTTGAGCCGAAAACGTCGATGCTGTTCGGCGATGCCAAGAAAGTGCTGCAGGACCTCATTGGTGAGATCAAGAACCTATAGCCTAGTGAACCGGAAACAAGGAATTCAGAATAGCGAAGGGCTGCCGCAAGGTGGCCCTTACTTTTGCACGTATGCAGCTTCCCGAACCCTTGCTTCAGTCGCTCGAGGGCGTTCCCGGCTTCGACCGGGACGCGTTCGTTTCGGTACACCAGTCCGGTGCACAGGTGACCTCGGTGCGCTTCAACCCGGCCAAGCCGGTATCCGGAACAGGGGGCCACGGCCTGCCGCTTGCCGGCGCCGTACCTTGGACGCAGCATGGCTACTACCTGGAGCACCGCCCTTCGTTTACGTTCGATCCGCTGTTTCACGCCGGCACCTACTACGTGCAGGAAGCTTCGAGCATGTTCCTGGAGCAGGCGCTGCTGCAACATGCCGAAGTGACACAGCCCCTGCGGGTGCTGGACCTTTGTGCAGCACCGGGTGGCAAAAGCACGCACCTGCAGTCGCTGATCTCGGAAGGGAGCCTGCTTGTGAGCAACGAGGTGATCAAGGCGCGCGCTGCGATCCTCACCGAAAACCTGACCAAATGGGGCGGCAGTAATGTGGTGGTCAGCAACAACGACCCGGCGCACTTCGCGCGGCTGGAAGGCTTTTTCGATGTGCTGGTGGTGGACGCTCCGTGCAGCGGCTCGGGCCTGTTCCGCCGCGATCCCGAAGCCATCGGCGAATGGAGCCCGTCGGCCGTGCAATTGTGCCAGGGCCGCCAGCAGCGCATTCTCGCCGACGCCTGGCCCGCGCTGAGGCAGGACGGGTTGCTCCTGTACTCCACCTGCTCCTATTCGCCCGAAGAAGACGAATCGATCCTCGACTGGCTGATGGAAACGTTCGATTGCGAATCCCTTCCCTTGCAGCGCCCCGATGCCGGTATTGTAGAAATACGGTCGCCGCGCGGCGCCTGGGGCTACCGGTTCTACCCGGATAAAATAAAAGGCGAGGGCTTTTTCCTGGCGGCCATTCGCAAGCGCGATGCCGCTACGGCGCCGCGGCACAAGGTGAAATCCCTGGAAATGCTGTCGCAAAAGGAATCCGCCGCCCTCCACCGCTGGATGGACGGGGACGGCCTGCGCTTCCTGCGCCACGGCCAGCGTGTGTTTGCCTTTCCGGAAGATGCAGTGTCCGACCTGGTCATCCTTCAATCGGCACTCTACCTGCAGAGCGCCGGAACGGTGCTGGGCGAACCGATCCGCGACAAGCTGGTGCCCGACCCCGCGCTGGCACTCAGCCCGCGCGTATCGGAGGAAGTGCTGCGCTGCCCCCTCGATTACGACAACGCCATCCGTTTTCTGCAGCGGCAGGACCTCTCGCTCGACGCCCCGAAGGGCTGGCAGCTGGCAACCTTTGCGGGTGTAGCGCTTGGATGGATGAATGTGCTGCCCAATCGCGTCAACAACTACTACCCGCGTGAATGGCGCATCCGCGCGCAGGCCCCATCCCCGGGCCCCGATCCGGCTGGAGCGCCCGAAGGGACTTTTGAAAAATAATCTTCATATTTGTACGGGCTGCCCGCAGCCCTTCGCCACCTGGAAGAACCCAACCCCGCCACCACCATGAAAAAACTCACACTCCTTTTTCTCAGCATCTGCTTTTCCATTGTTGCATTTTGCCAGGAACTCCTGGTTCAGAGCGGCGACAAAGGATTATATATCGTTCATACCGTAGTACCGAAAGAAAACTTCTATTCCGTCGGCCGCCTGTATGCCCTGTCGCCCAAGGAAATCGCCGCGTTCAACAACGTGGACATGACGCATGGGCTCAGCATCGGCCAGTCGATCCAGATCCCGCTAACAGCCGCCAATTTCTCACAGGCGTCGGCTGCACAGGGCCGCCCGGTGTATTACGTGGTGGGCGAGAAAGAGGGACTGTACCGCGTTAGCCTGAAAAACGGCAAGGTGCTGATGGCCGACCTGCGCAAATGGAACCACCTGAGCAGCGATGCGATCAGCACGGGCCAGAAGCTGATCGTGGGTTACCTGGGTGCGGCACAAGCAGCGCCCGCCACGGTGAGCGCTCCCGCGAGCCATCCCCCGGCTTCGACTCCCGTGACGCATGACCCCGCGCCGCGCCGCGATTCCACGGCGGTGAAGCCCGTTACCCCCGTAGAGCGGCCTATGGCCGACTCGGGTTCTGCCCGGCCGGTGCAGGTAGTACCTACACCCGCACCCAGCAGCCAGGCTCCGCGCACCGCCGTGAAAGACGGCCAGGGCGGCGCTTTCCGCGGCGCGTGGGAGCAGCAGGTGAAGAGTGGTACCTCGCGCGATGCCAGCGTGGTATCGGGGATCTTCAAGACCGCCAGCGGCTGGCAGGACACCAAGTATTACCTGCTGATCGACGGCGTTGAGCCCGGCAGCATCGTTAAGGTATCGAGCCCCTCTACAGGCAAATTCATTTACGCCAAAGTGTTGGGCGGCATGAGCGGCATCCGCCAGAACCAGGGCTACGACATCCGCATTTCCAACGCGGCGGCTTCCGTACTCGAAGCCGGTGACTCCGAAAAGTTCACCGTACGCATCCAGTATTAATACGATCCTGTTTTAACTCCTTACCATGAAAAGAATTTTGACCGCGCTGGCCCTTGCAACGGGCGGCGCACTCGCAGCGCAGAATACGCAGCCGGTGGTTGTTCCGGGCTTTACGCCGCTGACCTATACACCGTCCACGCCCGTCAAAAACCAAGGCGCCAGCGGCACCTGCTGGTGCTTCTCGGCAACGTCGATGCTGGAATCGCAGGCCCTGAGCAAAGGCGCCGGCGAGCTCGACCTCTCCGAAGCCTTCACCGTGCGCAACATCTATATGGAGAAAGCCCGCAACTACGTGCTGCGGCAGGGAAAGGCCCAATTCAGCGAGGGCGGGCTTGGCCACGACCTCGTGCGGGCCGTATCGCTTTATGGAGCCATGCCCGAAACCGCGTTCCCGGCCTACCGCGAACCGCAGAAAGGCATCGACCACCAGAAGCTCGTTGCCGTACTTACCCGCTATGTGGACAGCGTTGTGAAAGCACCGGTGCAGACCGCCTCCTGGGAGATGGGATTCGAAGCGCTGCTCGACCAGTACCTGGGTCATCCGCCTGCTTCCTTTCCTTATGAAGGCAAGACCTATACGCCGCAAAGCTTTGCCAAGGACGTACTGAAGTTCAATGCGAACGATTACGTTTGTCTCACGTCGTTCACGCACCAGCCCTACTATGCGCCGTTCGTGGTACAGGTGCCCGACAATTATTCCAACGGCGCGTACTACAACGTCCCGCTCGACGAGCTCACGGCCGCGGCCAAAGCAGCACTGCGCCAGAAATATTCCATCGTGTGGGATGCTGATGTCAGCAACGGGGGCTTCCGTCAGAAAGACGGACTTGCGCTGTACATTTCGCAAAACAGCAGCAAGCAGGCCTTTGGTCCGGAGATGACCGAAGAAGCCGCCACGCCCGAAGAGCGGCAGCGCCTCTACGAATCGCTCGTGACGCAGGACGATCACCTGATGCATATTGTAGGACTGGAGCGGAATGCTTCCGGCAAAGAATATTTCCTTGTGAAAAACTCCTGGGGCGCGGTCGGTCCTTACAAAGGATATGTCCTCGTATCGGAGCCTTATTTCCGGATCAATACGATCACGCTGGTAGTACCTAAGGCAGGCTTGCCGAAGGAACTGATAGCGAAACTGAAGTTGTAAGTTGACAAAGGGCTCGCACAGCGAGCCCTTTGTCATTGCGAGGGCCTACTGGCTTCAGGAAAAGCGGTATCCCCTCAAAAATTCTTCCACACCCATCCGTTTCTTTCCTTCGAGTTGTAGTTCTACAACCTGCAGCCAGCCGTCGGGACAGGCGAAGCGGAGCATCGATTTGCCATCTGTATCAAAATTTCCGGGCGCCACCGCCGGGGCGCTATTGTCGGTGCGGCTACGGTAGATCTTGAGCGTCTTTCCATTCAGCGTGGTGAAGGCGCCGGGGAAGGGGGCGAGCCCGCGCACGCGGTTGTGCACGTCGGCGAGGGGCTGGCTCCAGTCAATGCGGCAGGTGTCGGTAAAGATCTTGGGTGCGTGTTTGAGCGAGGCCGGGTTGAGGTGCGATTGCGGCGTTTCCGTAATGCTGCCTTCGGCGAGCCCGCGTACGGTGCGCACCAGCAGCGCGGCGCCGAGGTCCTTCATCCGGTCGTGCACGTCGCCGGCGGTATCGTTCGGACCGATCGCCATCCGCTCCTGCAGCAGGATGTCGCCGGTGTCAATTTCGTGTTTGAGACGAAAGGTGGTCACGCCCGTCTCGGGCTCGCCGTTGATGACGGCCCAATTGATCGGGGCAGCGCCGCGGTATTGCGGCAGCAGCGATCCGTGTACGTTGAGCGTGCCCATCGGCGGCATATTCCATACGATCTCCGGCAGCATGCGAAAGGCCACCACCACCTGCAGGTCGGCACGCAGCGCCCGCAGTTCGGCAATAAAGTCCGGGTTTTTCAGCTTTTCCGGTTGCAGCAGGTGCAGGCCCTTTTCCTGTGCGTATTTTTTCACCGCGCTGCCCTGCAGCTGCATGCCCCGCCCGGCGGGTTTGTCGGGCGCCGTAATCACACCTACTACGTTGCAGCCGGCTTCTACAAGGGCATTCAGCGAAGCCACGGCAAATTCGGGGGTGCCCATAAAGACGATTCGAAGATCCTGGAAATTCATGGGGCGAAGTTAGTGTGCCTTTCAAGTTTCAGCAGAATGCAACCAGTGAAAGGTGGCGAAGGGAAAGTGGTTTTTCACCGCGAAGAGAAAAAGAAAAGAAGTTGGCACGCGAAGAGAAAATTAAACAGATTCGCCACAGGCGGGCCATTTTCGTATTCTTTGCGAAACACCTTTTTCTCTTCTTTTCTTCGCGGTTCCGAACCCTATTTTTCTTTACTTTCTTCGTCACTCGAAGTCTTCATAAAGAAGGTACTTCTTGCGGATCGCCTTGAAGTTGCTCAATGCCGGTTCCCAGCTGGCGCGGATATCGTCTTCGGTCTTGCCGTCGCGGATTTGTTGCGCCAGGATCTCGTTGCCGGCAAGGCGCGTGAAGTTAGCCTTGAAGAAAGAGTCTTTCTGCGGGTAAAGGCGATAGGCTTCCAGGAGGTAGCGCAGCTGTAGGCGCCCGGCGTTTTGGGGATGTAGCTCCCTGCGCTCCGCGGAAAGGTCCCAGCCGTAGCAGGTCTGCCCGTTGTACCGCGGCTTCGGGGCACCCTCGGTAGGGCCGGGGGTAAAGGCAAACAGGTGCTTCGGCAGGAGCGGGGCGCCGATAGTAGCAAAGGGGCGTGCTGTGCCGCGGCCTTCGGTAACGGCCGTGCCCTCAAAAAGGCAGGTGGACGTATACCAATAGATCGCCGTCATGTCGGGGAGGTTGGGTGAGGGGCGCACGGGAAGTACGTAGCGGCTCTTATGGGTGTAGCCGGCACAGGGTATGACCTCCAGCCGGAAGTAGCGCGCGCCGGGCGCGTAGCGGGCCCGCTTTGTCACCTCGAATGCGCGGTTAGCGGCATCCGACAGCCAGCCTTCAAGGAGGAGCATCTGCGCATATTCGCCGGGCGTCATGCCATAGGCAATAGGAATCGGCTGCAGGCCCACGAAGGTCTTGAACTTCGGGTCGAGCACCGGGCCGTCGACATAAAAGCCATTCGGATTGGGTCGGTCCAGGATCATCAGCGGAATGCCGTTTTCCAGAGCGGCTTCCAGGTAATACTGCAGCGAGGAGATATAGGTATAGAAGCGCGCACCGACGTCCTGTATGTCGTACACCATGATGTCGATATCCTTCAGGTCTTCCGGTGCGGGCTTCAATTTTTTCCCGTACAGCGATACTACGGGCACGCCGGTGGCGGCGTCTACGTTGCTGCGGATCTCGGCGCCGTCGGGCGCGTTGCCGCGGAAGCCATGCTCGGGACCGAAGATCACCCGGAGGTCGATGCCGGAGTGCTTCAGGAAGTCGGCCAGGTGGCTGCCCTGGGCGCGCGAAGTCTGGTTAACCAGCAAGGCCACCTTCTTACCCCGCAGTTGCGGCAGGTAAGCGGTGGGCTGTTCGGCGGCGGGGAGGATGGCGGATACTTTCGGCGCGGCTACAACGGTGTGGGGCGAACGCTTTTGCCTGAGCTTCGTTTTGATCTTCGTCTTCTGGGCCATCGTGCTGCCCGCGAGCAGAAACAGGAGGGCGGCGGCCAGGGCGCTGCGTACAAACATGGTATTCGTTTTGTGCGCTTCAAATTACCTCATTTTTCACGGGCGAAGCGGTAAAGACTTACCTTGCCGGACTTTGCCCACTCAAAACTCTACTATGCAACAAGTACAAAACGGCGACAAGGTTCGCGTACATTATCACGGCAAGCTGCGCAGCGGCGAAACTTTTGACAGCTCCGAAGGCCGCGAGCCGCTGGAATTTACGGTGGGCAGTGGCCAGGTGATCCCGGGCTTCGACGAAGGCGTGCGCGGCATGCAGGCAGGAGAGAAGAAGACCGTTGAGATCCCTGTAGACCAGGCCTATGGTCAGAAAAGCCAGGAGATGATCATCGAGTTTCCGACGAACCAGTTTCCTTCCGATATGAAGCCCGAAGTAGGCATGCAGCTGATGATGAACAACGGCCAGGGCCAACAGTTCCCCGTCACCATCGCCGAAGTGCGTGAAGATTCCGTGCTTCTTGACGCCAACCATCCCCTCGCCGGTCAGGATCTCATTTTCGACCTGGAGCTGGTGGAGATCGTGCCCACGAGCCGCATCATCATGCCGTAGTTTATTGAATATTGAATAATGTTTATTGAATAGTTCTGTTGAGGCCCCGCATCCGTGGGGCTTTTTCATTAGTACTATTTATCCCCCCATTCTCCCATTCTCCCATTACCCCGTTATTTTTGGCCTATGTTCCAGGATTACTCGTTCACCGCCTCCGAGCGCTTTATGCGCTATGTGCAGGTAGATACGCAAAGCAACCCGCAGTCGCAGAGCCAGCCCAGCACCGAAAAGCAAAAGAATCTTTCCCGCATCCTTGTGGAGGAGCTCAATGCCATGGGCGCGGCCGATGTGGAGCTCGATGAGCACGGCTATGTGTATGCAACGATCCCGTCCAATACGGACAAGGACGTGCCGGTGATCTGCTTCTGCTCGCACGTGGATACGGCGCCCGACGCCAGCGGCACCGGGGTGAAGCCGCTGCTGCACCGTAATTATACGGGTGCCGATATCGTGCTTCCCGACGACAACGCGATCGTCATCAGCCCGAAGGATTTTCCTTACCTGGAACAATTGAAAGGCCACGACCTCATCACGGCTTCCGGCACCACGCTGCTCGGCGCCGACGACAAAGCCGGGGTGGCCGAGATCATGGACGCGGCGCACTACCTGCTGACGCACCCCGGGGTGAAGCACGGCGCCATCCGCATCCTGTTCACCCCCGATGAAGAGGTGGGCCGCGGCACCGCGAAGGTGGATATGCAAAAGCTCGGCGCCCGCTTCGGCTACACGCTCGATGGCGGCGAGGCCGGCTCGCTCGAAGACGAGACCTTCAGCGCCGATGCGGTCAGTATCGTCATCAATGGCGTGATCACCCATCCCGGCTATGCCAAAGACAAGCTGGTAAACGCATTGAAGATCGGTGGCGAAGTCCTGGCCCGCCTGCCCAAAACCGAGCTGTCGCCCGAAACGACCGACGGCAAGCAGGGCTTTGTGCACCCCGTGCGCTTCGAAGGAATCGCCGAGCGCTGCACGCTCGAGTTCATCATCCGCGACTTCGATACGGCGCTGCTGAAGGCGAAGGAAGACTTCCTGCAGGAGCTGACCGCCCTTGTGGTGCAAAGCTATCCCGGCGCCTCCTTTGAGTTCGTGGTGACGGAGCAATACCGCAACATGAAAGAGGTGCTGGACCAGCATCCCGAAGTGGTGGCCAACGCCAAAGAGGCCATCCGCCGCGCCGGCCTGGAGCTGCGCATGGAGAGCATCCGCGGCGGCACCGACGGCTCGCGCCTGTCGTTCATGGGCCTGCCCTGCCCGAACCTGTTCGCCGGCATGCAAGGCATCCATTCGATGAAGGAATTCGTAAGCGTGCAGGACATGAACAAGGCCGTGGAAACCATCGTACATTTATGCAGCATCTGGGCGGAGGCGTGAATCGTGAATCGTCAACCGTGACACGTTGATGAGGCAGTCAGGATACGAAAAGGTTTGCCCGGTTCGTTTTGAAATATGCGGCTAGTTTTCCTGCTCGGTTTGTTGGGTGTGATGATGGCGGCGCCAGCGCAAAGCCTGCTGCTGAACGGCGACTTCGAAGAGGAGAATCTCTGCACAGAATACCAGCAGAATTGCGCGCCCGAAGCCTGGCTTACTACCGTGCCGGCCTATCCCTACTTTTTCGAGGATGCGGAACATGCCTTTCACGGCACCCGCTATATCGGCTTTGTGTCGGGCAACGAGCGCCTGCGCGTGCAGCGCGCCTACGTGCGCAGCCGGCTTGTATGCGGCATGCGCCCCGGCGCCCGCTACCGGTTGCAGCTGCTGGTGCGCGCCGATTATCCCGGGCTGCTTGATAGTTCGGGGGTGCAGTTTTCTTCCTACGACATCCTTTGTAATAAGAAGCGGCCGGGGGAGCTGGCGGCCGACCTGTTTTTCCGCAATGGCGAGCAGCGGCCCGCACGCGACGGGTGGACGCGCATCGCCTTTGAGTATACCGCCCGCGGCGACGAAGGCTATGTTTCCTTCGGCAACTTCCGCCGCGCCGATTGGAGCGCGTCGCTGGGGGGCAAGGCGGAACGCTACCAGGTGTACCTCGACAGCGTGTCGCTGCTGCCCCTCGATCCGTACGAGCGCCTTTGCCCCGACTGGAGGAAGCAGCGCGATACAATCTACAGCGAAGACTACCGGCACAATTACCAGATCCGCTTTATGTACGGCTGCAGCAAGGTGCCTCCGCGCCCGGTTGTATTGCCACCGAGTGTGCAGATACGCGTCGACACGATCATTGTGCCCGACGTGCTCTTTGCCACCGCCCGCGCCGACCTCGACAAAAAAGCACTGCTCCTGCTCGACAGCCTGATGCGGCGCCTGCCGCCCGACGCGCTCGACTCGATCCTGGTGGAAGGCCACACCGACAACGTGGGTAAGCCCGAAGCCAACCAGCAGCTTTCGGAGGCACGTGCGCAGGCCGTGGGCCACTATCTTGAATATGGTCAGAATGTGCCGGTGCAAACGCGCGGCTGGGGTGCCACAAGGCCCATTGCCGACAACCGCGTGCCCGCGGGACGCCGCAGCAACCGGCGCGTGGAGATTTACCTGTACCTGCGCAACCATCCGTAGCTACCGGGAAATGGGTAGGCGCGGATGTGATTGAAGACGCTATCTTTATTCCGTTCAAAAACCACTACTATGTTTTTTCTGCAAACCGACACCGGGGGCATCGCCACCTTTCTGATACACTATTGGTGGCTGCTCGTGTTGCTCTTCATCGTCTTCAGCGGCATTTTCACCATCAACCAGGCACACGTGGGCGTCATCACCATGTTTGGCCGCTACCAGCGCATGGTGCGCCCAGGTCTTAACTTCAAAATCCCGATGCTGGAGCAGCTATACAAGAAGATCTCCATCCAGAACCGCTCCGTGGAAATGGAGTTCCAGGCGGTGACGCAGGACCAGGCCAACGTGTATTTCAAGAGCATGCTGCTCTACGCCGTGCAGAATGCCGATGATGAAACGATCAAGAAAGTGGCGTTCAAATTTATCTCCGACCGCGACCTGATGCAGGCGCTGGTGCGCACCATCGAAGGCAACATCCGCTCCTTCGTGGCCACCAAGAAGCAGGCGGAAGTGCTCGGGCTGCGTAAGGATATCGTGGAGTATGTGAAAGTGGAGATCGACCACGTGCTTGAAGATTGGGGCTATCACCTGCTCGACCTGCAGATCAACGACATCACCTTCGACAAGGCCATCCTTGATTCGATGAGCAAGGTCGTTGCGTCCAATAACCTGAAGGCCGCGGCGGAGAACGAAGGCCAGGCGCTGCTGATCACCAAGACAAAGTCGGCTGAAGCCGAGGGTAATGCCATCAAGATCGCCGCCGAGGCCGAACGCGAGGCCGCGCGCCTGCGGGGCCAGGGCGTGGCGCTCTTCCGCCAGGAAGTGGCCCGCGGTATGACCGAGGCCGCCGAGCAAATGAAGCAGGCTAACCTGGACACCAACGTCATTCTCTTCAGCATGTGGACCGAAGCGATCAAGAACTTCGCCGAATACGGCAAGGGCAACGTGATCTTCCTCGATGGCTCGTCGCAGGGAATGGAAACGACCATGAAGCAGATCCAGGCCCTGATGGTGAAGCACGCGGGGCAATGAGTGATAAATAATGAGTAATCAGTAAGGAGTAAACGCCCAAGGCGTCGCGCAAGCGACGCCTTGGGCGTCTTTGCGATCTACCCCACAGCATTTGTTAAAACGTATCGTTACCGGCACGCCCGCCCTTCATTTTCCGCTTACTTTGGAAAATAAGCAGCGGGCTATCCCGTTAATACGCCATACACTACATTTACGCCCCAAAGAAGAACCTATGTTTCTGCTCCAGACGACCCTCGACACGGCCGCGCACGCAGCGGCGGCCACCGACGCCAACCACGACGGCAGCATCAGCCTGTATGAGCTCCTGACGCTGGGGGGCTGGCTGATGATCCCGCTGGCGGTGCTTTTCCTGCTGACGATCTACGTATTCTTCGAGCGCCTGTCGGCCATCCGCAAGGCTTCGAAGATCGATGACAATTTCATGAACATCATCCGCGACCACATCGTTAACGGTAATGTGTCGGCGGCCCGCAGCTTCGCCAAAAACACCAACAACCCCGTGGCCCGCATCATCGACAAGGGCATACAGCGCCTCGGCAAGCCGATCGATTCCATCGAAAAAAGTATGGAGAACGTGGGCAAGCTCGAGTTGTACCATATGGAGAAGAACCTGTCGGTGCTGTCGCTCATCGCCGGCATTGCGCCGATGTTCGGCTTCCTCGGTACTATCTTCGGTATGTTCAAGCTGTTTTACAACCTTGCTTCCACCGGCGACTTCACTATCCAGACGATGGCCGGTGGTATCTACACGAAGATGATCACGTCGGCATCCGGCCTCATCATCGGCTTGCTGGCCTACATTGCGCACAACTTCCTGTCGACGCAAGTAGACAAGACGGCTAACCGCATGGAAGCCGCCAGCGCCGAATTCCTCGACATCCTGCAGGAACCCACCCGTTAATCCCAGGCGCCATGAACATTCGCAGAAAGCTCAAAGCACATACGGAGATTCACACCGGCCCGCTGAACGACATCTTGTTCATCCTGCTGCTGTTCTTTCTCATCGCCGCCACGCTGGCGAATCCCAACCTGGTGCGGGTAAACAACCCGCGCGCTTCGAAGGATACGAAAGCCAAGCAGGATATCGTAGTGACCATCAATAAAGAACAGCAATTCTACCTCGGCACGTCGCCCGTGCCCGCCGGCCAGATCGACTCCCTGCTGAAGCTGCAGATCGAAGCAGCCCGCAAAAACACCGACACACCCACCGTGGTGGTCAACGCCGATACTTCGGCCTACTACGGCGAAGTATTCCGCGTGATGACCATCGCCAAGCGCAACAACGCCAAAGTTTCCGCACTTGTTAAATGATCAGGCTGACTGAGCCGTTTGAGCAGTTGACCGATTGGTCTGTAATGGATTACCCGCCTGATAACAGCAACGCCCCAGCCGTAGGCCGGGGCGTTGCTGTTTATGATTAACCGGTCAACTGATTAACCGGTCACCTTCACCATGCGGTCCTTCCCCTGCATGTCTTTCCGTACTTCTACGGTACCGAAACCTTCACTCCGGAACAGTTCTTCCACTGCACCACCGAGCTCTTCGTGGATCTCGAGATAGATCGTGCCCTTGCTGTGAAGCCGCTTGTGGGCGAATCGGGCGATCGCGCGGTAGAAAATAAGTGCGTCGTCGTTGGGCACGAAAAGCGCGCTGTGCGGCTCGTAGCGGACTACATTGCCGTGCATGTTTTCCTTGTCGCTCCAGGGAATATAGGGCGGGTTGGATACGAGCACGTCCACCGAAGGAAGCTGCTTCCGCTGCGCTTCGTCGAGGAAGTCGATGCCCTGGAAGTCGACACGGATGCCGGTGTCGGAACCATTGCGGCGCGCGACGTTGAGGGCGATCTCGCTCACATCGCAGCCCCATACTTCGGCCCGCGGTATCGCCGACTTAAGGGCCAGAGCGATGCAGCCGCTGCCCGTGCCTACGTCGAGGATCTTGAGCAGGTCGGTGCGGTCGGCGTCCTCCGGTCCTTTCTCTACCAGGGCGGGATAAGCGCTCCGCAGGTCGCGCACGATCCAGTCCACCAGTTCCTCTGTTTCGGGGCGGGGGATAAGCACTGCGCGGTCCACGTACAAGCGCAGGCCGTAAAACCAGGCTTCACCAAGCACATATTGCACCGGTTCTTCGGCGGCCAGTCGCTCGGCGTGCGCCAGCACCAGCACCTGCTGCTCGGGCGTCAGCTGGCGGTCGGCGTGCAGGCCCAGCACGCCGCGATCGTCGCCGGTAACGGCTTCGAGCACGAGTGTCGCGATGGCGGACGCTTCCGAAGGTTCGTAGCTGCCTGCCAGGCGTTCGCGCAGGGTCATCAGGGCCGATCCGTAATTCATCCGTCAAACATAATCCTTTCTTTATTTTTGGCGCCCGATGAGCACCCCGATCACCCATGAAACCTGGATGGACCGCTGCCTGCAGCTGGCCGCGCTCGGCGAGGCCACGGTTGCGCCCAACCCGATGGTGGGAGCGGTGCTGGTGCATGGCGACCGCATCATCGGGGAAGGCTGGCACCAGGCCTATGGCGGGCCGCACGCCGAAGTGCATTGCTTCGGGTCGGTTGCCGACGACGACCGCCAGCTCATCCCGGAATCTACCCTGTATGTGTCGCTGGAGCCCTGCGCCCATTGGGGCAAGACGCCTCCCTGTGCCGACCGCATCGTTGCCGAGCGTGTGACCCGCGTGGTGGTCGGCTGCCGCGACCCTTTTCCCGCCGTCGACGGCAAGGGCATCGAAAAGCTGCGCGCCGCCGGCGTTGATGTGACCGTAGGAATACGGGAAGCCGAGTGCCTGCGTATCAATGAAGTGTTCTTCACCTTTCACAGCCGCAAGCGACCCTTCATCACGCTCAAGTGGGCGCAAAGCGCCGACGGCTTTATTGCCGGGCCGAGATCGCGCCGTGTGGCCATCAGCAATGCCGCCTCCGCCCGGATCGTCCACCGCCTCCGGGCCGGTCATGGCGCCATTTTGGTCGGCACGAATACGGCGCTCTTCGACGACCCCGAGCTCAGTACGCGCCATTGGCCGGGTCGCCACCCGCTCCGGTTGGTGGTGGATCGACAACTGCGCCTGCCGGCGCAACTAAAGCTGTTCAACGGCGAGCAACCTACGCTGGTGCTCAACGCCCTGCAAAAAAGCGCCCACCACAACCTCGAATACCTGCGGCTTGATTTTTCGCAGGACGACCTTGCTGCCCAGGTGTGCGAGCTCCTGTATGTGCGCGGTATCACCGGCCTGCTCGTGGAAGGCGGCGCGCGTCTGCTGCAGCACTTTATCGACAGCGGCCTCTGGGACCGGGTGTACCGCATTACCGCGCCCTCTTTGCGGCTTGGATCGGGCATCGCGGCGCCGCTGCTTGCCGGCGGGATCGCAACTGGTCGCAGCGGCATTGCCGGCGACTGGTGGGACGAATACCGCGCATCACCCGAAGTTTTGGTAGGTTTGCAGCCCCGATGACGCATTATCACTCGATCGAAAAAGAGGCGCTGGCCGAATTCCGCGACCGCGGAAGCACCTTCCTGGCTTATGCTTTTCCCATCAGCACGACGGATGATTTCAAAAAGCGCCTGAAGGAACTCAAAGAGGAACATCCCAAGGCTGCGCATCATTGCTTTGCCTACCGCATCGGCACCGATGGCAACAACTTCCGTGCTTCCGACGACGGCGAGCCGTCGGGTTCTGCCGGTAAGCCCATTCTCGGCCAGCTCGACTCCAAAGGGGTGACCAACGCAGCCATCGTGGTGGTCCGCTATTTCGGTGGTACGCTGCTCGGCGTACCTGGTCTGATCAATGCTTACAAAACCGTTGCGTCGTATGCGCTCCAGCTGACCCCGCTTATTCAAAAGCCGATGCTGGTCAGGTACGAGCTGCATTTTGATTACACCCTGATGAACGATGTGATGATGGTGGTGAAACGCTTCGGCTGCACCGTGATTGAAAATGAGGCGCAGCTTTTCTGCCGCATGGTTGTCGGCGTTCCTAAGAAAGACGAAGAAGCCTGCCTGCAAAAACTCCGGGACATGCATACGCTGGAGGTACGCGGGCCCCTGTCCCCAAAGGGGGGCACTTAGGTTGATCTTTACTGCTGGTTGGGATCATTCCTAATGTTGTTTATACAAAAGCCCTGAAGATACCGTCAGGGCTTTCTATTCCCCTTCCCTTCGGGAAAGGGTTAGGGGATGGGCTGCGCCCCCCTTTGGGGGACAGGGGGCTTACCATTTCCGTGCGATCCAGGCCAGCAGCAGCGCTCCGGCAATGAACAGCAGGATGTTGATGAGGAAGTCGACGCGCGAAGAGGGCGGCTCGTATTCGGGGTATTCGATGTTCCAGAACCCGGCATTGGCCATCTGCCAAAGGTCTTCGGCGGTGATGATGATGCGGCTCACGCGCTCGTGGGGCGGCTTGTACAGAAGTGCCCCGACGCTGTGGTCTTCTTCGTTGGTGTGGTAATACCATTTATACGCGCTGATGTCCGCACCAAAGCGCATGCTGAAACCTTCCACCAATTTCGTGAAATCCTTTCCCCGGCATTGCAGGTCTTCAAAGATGTCGTCCTGCGCCTCCGCATCCGGCCGGCCGGTCCTGCGGCGCACAAAGGCCAGTACATCCGCAAGCGGGATCCGGATTTCCGGCTCTTCCGGGTTATTTACGGAATCCGGCACTGACCACGAGTTCTTTGGATCCGGGCGTATAGGTGTAGAAGCCTTCACCGCTCTTGGCGCCGAGTTTCTTTGCCGTCACCATGTTCACCAGCAGCGGGCAGGGCGCGTATTTGGGGTTGCCGAAGCCGTCGTAGAGCACGCGCAGGATGCTGAGGCATACGTCGAGGCCAATGAAGTCGGCGAGCTGCAGCGGTCCCATCGGGTGGGCCATGCCGAGCTTCATCACCGTATCGATCTCTTCCACGCCGGCCACGCCCTCGTACAGGCTGTAGATGGCTTCGTTGATCATCGGCATCAGGATGCGGTTGGCGATGAAGCCGGGATAGTCGTTCACTACGCAGGGCACTTTGCCGAGTTGCTTGCTGAGGGCTACGATCTGTTCGGTCACTTCCGCTTTTGTTGCATAGCCGTTGATGATCTCCACGAGCTTCATCACCGGCACGGGGTTCATGAAGTGCATGCCGATCACCAGCTCGGGGCGCGCTGTGACGGCCGCGATGCGCGTGATGGAAATGGAGGAAGTATTGGTGGCCAGGATACAGCCTGCGGGGGCCGCCGCATCGAGCTGGCGGAAAATCTGGAGTTTGAGGTCTACGTTCTCAGTGGCCGCTTCCACCACCAGCTCCACGCCTTCGAGTCCGCCGGTCATTTCAGTGAACGTGCGGATGTTGGCCAGCGACGCGCCTTTCTGTTCTTCGGTCAGCGCGCCCTTGGACACCTGGCGGTCCATGTTCCTGGAGATCGTGCCGATGGCTTTGTCCAGCTGCGCCTGCGAAACGTCGATGAGGGCGACAGAGAATCCGGCCTGGGCAAATACGTGGGCGATGCCATTGCCCATGGTGCCGGCACCGATAACAGCGACTTTTTTCATATAGCGGTTTTGTCTGGGCGCAAATATAGGCGGCAGAAAAGGTTTTGGAAGGATTTGGGAGGTTTTGCCGGGTTTTGGAGGGTCCGTTGAACCGGTATCGGCAGGTAACCGGTTACCAATAAACCAATCGACCAATAAACCAATAAACTACCTTCGCCCGTCCATGGAAAACACCAAAACAGCCGCTGCCTACGTACTGCGCCTGGAAGCCCGTCGGCCGGGCCAGCCGGGGCCGATCTTCGAATGCATGAAGCCCGACCCGGCGCAGAAAATGGCCTTTCTTCCACCCGAAAAAATCACTACACGGATCATCCAGCAGCACTTCGGCAGTGTGCAGCAGGCAGCGCAGAAGGCACTGGTGGCGTTTTCCGAAGAGGCTTTCAAAGCGCGCCGCGACGAGCTGGCCAAAAAACACCGTGCGGGGCGCAGCAGCCAGCTGCTGGCCGACTTTACACGCGAGGGTGTACTGCGCTACCAGCAGGAATGTTTCGCCGCCTTGCGCACCGTGGGCGCCGCGCTCCGCATTCTCCACGCCGTACGCGGCGAAGGTGGACGCCTGCGCCTGCAGGCCTGCCGCTTCCTGCCCGATATCCCCAGGCTTTTCTTTTCCGTGGACCGCAACGGGAGCGTACTGTCGCTTTCCGTAGAAATACAGGTCGGTGCAGAGCGCGGGCCGATCGCGGACTGGACGCGCACGCACTTCCTGCTGGAACGCAACAACGAGTACGCCGTGCTGACGCAGCGCGACTTTGCCACGCTCCGCTGGCTCGAGCGCGCCGACCCGGCGCAGTGGGCCGCCGACCCGGCCGCATTTGCCGCCCAGGTGCTCGACGTGCTCGAGAAAGACTACCCCGTGGCACGCAACCACCTGTTTGGAGAGGAAGTGATTGAATGTGTACCCGATTGCCGCGTCTACCTGAGCGAGATGAACGGGCGCTACCTCGTATTTACGCCAGCCTGGAACTACGAAGGCCTCGAGGTGGACGGCAACTGGGCCACCGAGCAGCGCCGCAAGGGCGGTGGGAAGGAATGGCTGATCCGCCGCCACCGCGCCACCGAAGAAGCGTTCGTGGCACAGCTGCGCGCCCTGCATCCGCGCTTCGACAACCAGCTCAATGGGTACTTCTATCTTTCGTTCGACGAAGCCCAGCACAAGCGCTGGTTTCTCAATACGTTTTACAGCCTCCTGGAGTCGAACGTACAGGTGCTCGGCCTGAGCATGCTCCAGCACTTCCGCTGCTCGCCGCACAAGCCCGAAACCATCACCGAACTGCTGTCGGCGCCCGACGAGCCGCAGATGCGCCTGCGTTTCCAGCTACGTTTTGGCGAAGAAACGGTGCCGCTCATTGCGCTGCAGCGTTCCATCTTTTCGGGCCAGCGAATCGTGCTGCTCCGCGACGGCGCGATGGGTGTATTGCCGGCCGAATGGTTCGACAGCTGGGCCACCCTGCTGCGCCACGCCAAAATTGAAAAAGAGGTGCTGACGGTGCCCCGCTGGCTGGCGCTGACGGGTGAGGGCAGCAGCTGCGAGGGCGATGTGCTCCGCCCCGTGATCCATGCCGGCTGGTGGCGCCGCTGGCAGCAGTGGCAGCGCTCCGACGAGGCCGTGCTACCCCTGCCGAAAGGCCTGCGCGCGCAGCTGCGTCCCTACCAGCAGAAAGGCTACGAGTGGCTCCACCTGCTGCAGGAAGCCGGCGCGGGCGCCTGCCTGGCCGACGACATGGGCCTGGGCAAAACCCTGCAAACGATCGCCTTCCTGTGCAGCCGCCTCGAGGCGGCGCCCGGCGAACGGCACCTGATCGTATGCCCGGCCTCGCTCGTTTACAACTGGAAGCAGGAGTGGATCCGATTTGCACCGGACGTCGCGGTGGCCTTTTTTCAACGCGAGGAAGTGCAAGGCGCTGCCGTTCTGATCGCTACCTACCACCAGGTGCGCGCCTCGGCCGATGCGCTGGCGGAACCCATGTTCGATACCATTGTGCTCGACGAAAGTCACCAGATTAAAAACCCGTCGGCACAGATTACCCGTGCCGTGGGCAGCCTGCAGGGACGATTCCGCATGGCCCTCAGCGGCACGCCCGTGCTCAACAACACCTTCGACCTGTATGCGCAGCTGAACTTCCTGCTGCCCGGCATGTTTGGCAGCCGTGAATTCTTCCGTCAGCAATATGCCGACGCCATCGACCGCAACGGCGACGCCGAGAAAATTGCCGCCCTGCGTCGCCTGACGGCCCCGTTCCTGCTGCGCCGCACGAAGGAGCAGGTAGCCACCGACCTGCCCGAAAAAACGGAGCAGGTGCTGTGGTGCACGCTCGGAACCGAACAGCGCATGGCTTACGAAAGTATCCGCGACAAGGTCCGGAGCAACGTGCTGCTCGATATCGAAGCGAAAGGCATCGAGCAGGGCCGTCTCAGCGTACTGGCCGGCATCACGAAACTGAAGCAGGTATGCTGCTCGCCGGAACTGGTGGCAGACGAAGACGTGTTCACCAGTGAATCCGTAAAAATACGGGTGCTGCTGGAGGAGCTCGAAGGCCTGGTGGCCACGCACAAGGTGCTCGTTTTTTCCCAATATACCGGCGCGCTGGACCTGCTGGGCAATGCGTTGAAAGACGCGCGGTTGCCCTTCCTGCGCCTCGACGGCAGCACGCCGACAGAGCAACGGCAGGCGCTTTGCAACCGTTTCAACGAAGCGGAATCCGAAGAACGGGTATTCCTCCTGAGCCTCAAAGCCGGGAACGCCGGGCTCAACCTGATGGCGGCCGACTACGTGTTCCTGTTCGACAACTGGTGGAATGCCGCCGTGGAGCAGCAGGCCATCGACCGTTCGCACCGCATCGGGCAAACGCGGCCCGTGTTCGCCTACCGCATGATCTGCAAAGACACGATCGAGGAGAAGATCTGGCAGCTGCAGCAGCGCAAGGCGAAGTTGTCGAGCGAGCTCATCCAGGCGGAGGAAGGGTTTGTGAAAAGCCTGACGCTGGCCGATGTGCAGTTCCTGCTGGGGTAAGCGGCTGTATCGGGTATTGGCACTTCCCAAAAAGCGGGATGACGGCCGCACGGGGCCTTGAAGCTGCACGGCGCTTAACGCGGCTTGCCGGGCCTATCCCCGGACCAAAACAGGTTCTAAGGACAACCGAGGGCTGACTCAAGCTCCCGGTTCCCACAGCCCGGCTGAAGGGTTGTGGCACTATGTTTTCTGCAAATCAGAAAAACACGGAATGGAACAGCGAAACGAGGAAAGCAACCACGCGCGCATCCGGACAGTGAGCCATGGAGAGGCTCGTCTACCGGAAAGTGGCCGCCCGGGATTGGGGCAGCAGGGTCCATCGCAGGGCTCCCAAAGCCAGGCGTACCCGGAGCGGGGCCGCCAGACCCGGGAACCAGACCAGCGGCCGGAGTGGAACCCGGAAGATGAGATCTTTTAAGTAGGAAAAATAGCCCTAGTCCGTCTTGCGCTTGAAATCGCCGCGCTTCCAGGCTTTGATGAATTCGGCCCAGGCGGCCGGGTTAAAGAGGTTTTGCGGCGGCAGTTGTCCCGAATAAACAGCGCGGTTGGCAATGTTGCGGAACTGGAGGCTGGTAGCCTCGCGGCCGTCGGCGGGCAGGGTCTGCATCAGCACCCGGCGCTTGGCCACATCGTTGTTGCGGCGGGCTACTTCAATATCGTCGTCGGGAACTTTCAGCTTGACGAAGTCGCGCCCGAACTGTTCGGCCGTAGGACGCTGGCGGATGATGGTTGCGGGGAGGTATACGGTGTCTTCCACCATCAGCTGTACGACGCTGTATTGATTGCCTTTAATATCCCGGGGAACGGTCACCAGTTTGGGTTTATAGGTAACGTGGGTGAACTCCACCTCGTCGCCCTTCAGCACCACGATCGAAAAAACGCCCTGGTTGTTGGTGATGGTACCGCGGTTCTGGCCCTTCACCATTACGCTTACGGCCGGAATGCCCACGAGGCTATCGGCCGTCATCACCACGCCGTACAGCTGCACCACGGAGTCTTTCACCGACTCGAACTGGGCGGAGGCTTTCTGGCCGAAAAAGAGGATAAGCAGTACGGGTAGCCATTTCTTCATCCCTTCAAAAATAAAACGCCCGGGCGTACCCGGCGGTTCAGGCCCGCCGCTTTGTCCTAACTTTGCGCATCATTTAACAAAAACGCCGACGATGACCCGTGAAGAAGTGTTGAAAGCCCTCAGCAACGTGCAGGAGCCCGACCTGGGCAAAGACCTCGTAACCCTCAACATGATCCGCGACCTGGAGATCAGCGGCAACGACGTGTCGTTCACGATCGTGCTCACCACGCCGGCCTGCCCCATGAAAGACATGATGCAGAAGGCCTCGGTGAATGCCATTAAGCTGCTGGTGAACAAGGAAGCCAACGTTACGGTCAACTTTACGTCGAGCACCACCACGGTGCGGGCGGACAAAAGCAACGTGCTGCCGGGCGTCAAGAACATCATCGCCGTGGTAAGCGGCAAGGGCGGCGTGGGCAAAAGCACCGTGTCGGCCAACCTGGCCCTCGCGCTGGCGAGCGGCGGTGCTTCCGTAGGCCTGCTCGACGCCGACATCTACGGCCCGAGCGTGCCCATCATGTTCGGCGTGCGCGGCGAGCGCCCGATGATGACCCAGATCGGCGAGAAAGCCTTTATTGTTCCGCTGGAGCGCTACGGCATCAAGTTGCTCTCCATCGGATTGCTGGTAGATGAAAAGAACGCGGTCGTATGGCGCGGCCCGATGGCATCAAGCGCCATCCGTCAGTTCGTGACCGACGTGCACTGGGGCGAACTCGACTACCTCGTGATCGATATGCCCCCCGGCACCGGCGACATCCACCTGACGATGATGCAAACGGCCCCCGTGACCGGCGTGGTGGTGGTGACCACGCCGCAGGACGTGGCCCTAGCCGACGCCAAGAAAGGTATCGCCATGTTCAGCCAGGCGCAGATGAACGTACCCATCATCGGCCTCGTGGAAAACATGAGCTACTTCACGCCGGCCGAACTGCCCGACCATAAATATTTCATCTTCGGAAAAGAAGGCGGCAAGCGCCTTGCCGACGAATACGAGCTGCCTTTCCTCGGCCAGATCCCGCTGGTGCAAAGCATCCGCGAGGGCGGTGACATCGGTGTGCCCATCATGATGAGCGACGATGCCATCACGAAAGCCGCATTCGAGGAATTCGCCGGGCTCGTGGCGCGCAGCATCTCGATGCGCAACGCGCATTTCAATCCCGAGCAGATCGCGGAAGTGGTGGATTAACCAGTACTAGCTGTTGTGAAAAATCTCCGGGAAACGTAAGATCTAAAACCTGAAACGTTCCATGTACGATCTCCCCGAATTCAAAGAACAAAACCCAGCGCTGGTGCTGCAATTCATGCGGGAACATCCCTTTGCCATGGTCATCGGCGCCACCACAGGCGGCCTTCCTGTGGCGACACAAATCCCCGTACTGATCGAAGAGCGCGATGGGCAACTGTTCTTCAGCGGGCATATGATGCGCAAGACCGACCATCATCTTGCCTTTGAAGAAAATCCGCAGGTGCTGTTCGTGTTCAGCGGCGCGCACAGTTATGTGAGCGCGTCCTGGTACAGCAATCCTTCCATGGGTTCTACATGGAACTACCAGTCGGTGCAGGCGCGTGGCCGGATGACCTTTCTGAACGACGCAGGGCTGGTCGACGTGATGCGCCGTACCTCGCTGCACTTTGAGGAGGGCAACGCGACTTCCCCAACGGTGTACGACAACCTTCCGGCCGACTACACGGGTCGCATGCTGAAGGCGATCGTGGGCTTCGAGGTGCTGGTTGAAGACCTTCAGCACGTATTCAAACTGAGCCAGAACCGCGACCAGGAAAGCTACCGCAACATTATCGGTAAGCTCGAACAACGGGGAGCTGACGCGCAGGAAGTGGCGCAGAAGATGCGGGGGCGGGAGCAAAACCTATTTCCTGACCTATGAGTGTCGTTCATTGTATCCGCAGGGCAACGGCGGCCGACGCGACGGCGCTCGGCGCCTTGTACCGCGACACGATCACCAGTGTCAACAGCCGCGACTACAGCGCGGAGCAGGTAGCGGTGTGGGCCGGCCGCTCGCAGCGTACCGAAAGCCTGCTGCAGCGGATCGAATCCCAATACTTCCTGGTGGCGGAAGAAGACGGGCAGCCAACGGGTTTCGGTTCCATTACCGCCGGCGGCTTTCTCGATATGCTGTTCGTGCATAAAGACCACCAGGGCAAGGGTATCGCCAATGCGCTGGTGGATATGCTGGAATCTTACGCGGTGCGCCACGACGCGTTGCTGCTAACAGCCGAAGTAAGCATCACGGCACGTCCCTTTTTCGAAAAGAAAGGATTTGAAATCGTGCAGGAGCAGCAGGTCGCCATCGACGGCGTGCCGCTCACGAATTTCAAAATGCGGAAGTTCCTTTCCTGACCTACTTACTGACGAGGCCGAGGGTGGCGCCATCGGGGTCGACGAGCTCGAGGGTGTCGGCGGTCACGCGGAGCAGGGTGAGCACGCCCACATCGTCACCACCGGACTTCGCCTTGGCGCGCGTCGTGAGCTTTTTCGATCCTTCGTCATAGCTCCAGCTGCCCTTTTCCGTAACGCCGTCCATCGTTTGCTGGTAGCTCCTGTCTTTGCCGAACAGCACCCAGGGGCGTTTTTCTGCAGCAACCTTCAGCGGCAGTTCCAAAACGCGCCCTTCGTTGCGCACGAAGCTGAAGAACCACTTTTTGCCGAGCAGCTCCGCGGGCGGATCGCCCGCACCGAAGAGGAAAAGCGCGCAGAGCACTGTTGCCAATAGTTTCATGATGCGGTAGTTAGGCCCAGCCAGTGGCGGGCGTTTTTGAATAACATTTTGTTGCGTGCGGCCTCATCGCTCACCAGGCGCTCCACGAGCTCGCCCGGCACGTGCTCACCGAGCGGGAAGGGATAGTCGCTGCCCACGCAGATGCGGTCGTCGCCCACGGCGCCGCGCAGCAGGTTAAAGGCGGCTTCGTCGTGCACGAGACTGTCCACCCAAAAGCGACCCAGGTAGTCGCGCGGGTTGACCGTGTTGTCGATCTGCACGAGGTCGGGACGAACGGCGTAGCCGTGCTCGATGCGGCCGATGGTGTAGGGAAAGGAACCGCCGCCGTGCGCAAAGGCAATGCGCAGATTCGGGAGTTTTTCGAGCACGCCCCCAAAGATCAGCGAGCAGATGGCGCGCGTGGTTTCGGCGGGCATGCCCACCAGCCAGGGCAGCCAGTATTTCTGGATGTCTTTTTCACCCATCATCTCCCAGGGATGCACGAACAGCGCGCAACCGAGGCGGTCGGCGGCTTCGAAAAAGGGGAGGAGCGCAGGATCGCCCAGGTTGACGCCGTTGATGTTGGTGCCGATCTCGATGCCGGGCATGCCGAGCTCGCGCACGCAACGTTTCATCTCGCCGATGGCCAGCGCCACGTCCTGCAGCGGCACCGTGCCGAGGCCGATAAAGCGCTGCGGGTCTTTGGCCACCGTATCGGCAATATGGTCGTTGAAAAAGCGGGAGGTTTCGAGCCCGTCCTGCGGCTTCGCCCAGTAATTGAACAGCACCGGGATGGTCGACAGCACTTGTGTGCTGACACCGGTGTCGTCCATGTCGTGGCGGCGCGATTCGGCGTCGAAGCAATTAGGTTCCACCTCGCGGAATAACTTGTCGCCCTTCATCATGCAGGCGGTGCAGTTGCGGTGCTCGAGGTGAATGAATTCGCCGTACCCGAACTTTTGCACCCAGTTGGGCATCCGGTCGGGCATAATATGGGTGTGAATGTCAATCTTCATGTAGGATGTCTGATGTCGGATGTCTGATGTGGCGCAAATCTCAATAGTATCAGAGATCAGACATCAGAGATCGGCGATTATTTCTTTACGGGTGGTTCCATCACGTGGCCGCATTTCTTGCAGGTGCGGAGGTCGGGGTTGGAGTAAAAGCGTTCCATGATCGGGGGGAGCTGCCTGACGATGTCGGTGATGAAGGCATATTCCTCATACAGCTTGATGCCGCATTTTTCGCAGAACCACATAAAGGCGTCCTCTTCATTAGCCGCTTCGTCGCGGATCTTTTCGATGACAAGACCCACCGTATTCGGTCCGCGTTGCGGGGAGTGCGGTGTGTTGGGCGGCAGCAAGAACAAGTCGCCTTCGTTGATGGGAATGTCTTTGGGCGCGCCGTCGTCGATGATCTTCAGCACGATGTTGCCTTCCACCTGGTAGTAGAGTTCTTCGCTTTTGTTGTAGTGGTAATCCTTGCGCGCATTGGGCCCGCCCACCACCATCACGATGAAGTTCTCGGCGTTCTTATATACGCACTGGTTACCGACGGGCGGCTTGAGCAGGTCGCGGTGCTCGTCGATCCAATGCTTCAGGTTGAAGGGCGCTGTTACAGCCATGGCAAATCGTTTATGGTGGCTAAGCTACTTCAAAAGTCAAAATTCAAAAGTCAAAACCTTTGCCCTATCGGTTTCCTGTTGCTCCGACAGCCACGGCGGCAAGCGCGTTTTGGGAATTTTGACTTTTTACTTTCGACTTCAACTAAGTTTGACCTATGAATTTATCTCTTGAAGGCCGCACGGCGCTGGTGTGCGGCAGCAGCCAGGGCATCGGACTGGCCATCGCCGAAGAGCTCGCGCTGATGGGTGCGGAATGCATCCTGCTGGCCCGAAACGAGGCGCGCCTTACGGAGGCCGTACGCCGCCTCGACAGCACGCTGCAGCAGGTGCACCGCACCTATGCCATTGACTTCAACGATGCGGCTGCCACCGACGCGCTCATTGCCTCCATCGTAGCCGGGCGCCCGGTGCACATCCTGGTCAACAACTCGGGCGGCCCTGCCGCCGGCCCCGTGGTGGACGCCACGGAGGAGCAATTTATCCAGGCCTTCCAGCAGCACCTCCTCACCAACCACCGGCTGACGAAAGCCGTCATCGGGCGGATGAAGGAAGAAGGCTACGGCCGCATTATCAACATCATCTCGACGTCGGTGAAGATCCCGCTGAAAAACCTTGGCGTATCGAATACGATCCGCGGCGCCGTGGCATCCTGGGCCAAGACGATGGCCAACGAGCTCGGAGCATTCGGGATCACGGTCAACAATGTGCTGCCCGGCGCCACGCGCACGCAGCGCCTCGAGGCGATCGTGGGCAACACGGCGCAGAAGAAAGGCCTGGACCGGGAAGAAGTGGAAGCCGAAATGATCGCCGAGATCCCGGCACGCCGTTTCGGCGAAGCGGCGGAAGTGGCCGCAATGGCCGCTTTCCTGTGCACACCCGCAGCCGCCTACGTCAACGGGACCAGCATCCCGGTGGATGGCGGAAGAACAGGATCCATCTAAAATAATTAAGCCGATGCTTCGGCTACGCTCAGCATAACAGTTGTCAGCCTGAGCCTGCCGAAGGCCCACTTCCGACTTTCAAACTTATTGTACGATGCTTGACTTTTCGATACCCAGTCATCTTGAGAATTATATCGGTGGTTACCTGATCGGGCCGCTGAGCGGAAAGTTTATCGATAATGTGAACCCGACTACCGGCGAAGTATATTGCCAGATCCCTGACAGCGGCGACCGCGATGTGGAGCTGGCCGTAACCGAGGCGCGCAAGGCGTTCCCGGCATGGAGCACCACGCCTGCCGAGGAGCGCTTTCTCATCCTCAACCGGATCGCGCAACTCATCGACGAACACCGCGATGCGCTGGCCGAAGCCGAAACACGTGACAATGGCAAGCCGCTCTGGCTGTCGAAGCGCGTAGACATTCCGCGGGCCTCTGCCAACTTCCGCTTTTTCGCCACCGGCATCCTGCATTTTTCAGCGGAAAGCCATACGATGGAAAACACAGCGGTCAACTACACGCTGCGGCAGCCGGTAGGTATCGTGGGCTGCATCTCGCCCTGGAACCTCCCGCTCTACCTGTTTACCTGGAAGATCGCGCCGGCGCTGGCCGCGGGCAACTGCGTCATCGCCAAGCCTTCGGAGGTGACACCGCTTACCGCATTTCTACTGTCGCGCATCTGCAAGGATGCAGGGCTGCCTGCCGGCGTGCTCAACATCGTGCACGGGACCGGCCCGACTACGGGTGAAGCCATCGTGCGGCACCCTGCCATCAAGGCCATCTCGTTTACCGGCTCCACGCGTGCCGGTGCCCACATCGCCTCCGTGGCCGCGCCGATGTTCAAGAAGCTGTCCCTCGAGCTGGGTGGGAAAAACCCGAACATCATCTTCGCCGATTGCGATTTCGACAAGATGCTGAAAACCACGGTGCAGTCTTCGTTCAGCAACCAGGGACAAATCTGTCTCTGCGGCTCGCGCATACTGGTGGAAGAATCGATCTACGAAAAATTCAAGACGGCTTTTCTCGAAGAGGTGCGGAAGCTGAAAGTCGGCGACCCGATGGACGTAGGCTCCAAACAGGGCGCCGTGGTGAGCAAGGTGCATTACGACAAGGTGCTGGCCTGCATCGAGATCGCGAAGCAGGAGGGTGGAACCATCCTTATCGGCGGCAACGCTGTTACGCCCGAAGGCCGCTGTGCCGGCGGTTACTTCATTGAGCCCACCGTGATCGAGGGGCTCGGCCCGCAGTGCGCCACCAACCTGGAGGAGATCTTCGGGCCCGTGGTGACGCTGCAATCCTTTAAAACGGAGGAAGAAGCCCTGGAGCTCGCCAATGCCTGCCACTACGGGCTTTCCGCCACCATCTGGACGAGCAACATTTCGCGGGCCAACCGCGTGGCGATGAAGGTCGAGGCCGGCATCATCTGGGTCAACTGCTGGCTGCTGCGCGACCTGCGCACACCCTTCGGCGGGATCAAGAATTCAGGCGTCGGCCGCGAAGGCGGCTGGGAAGCGCTCCGCTTTTTCACCGAAGCGAAGAACGTCTGCGTGCAGCTTTAGGGAATGAGTAATGAAATTTGCGGAAACAACTACAAACTACAAACAACAAACTACAAACTTTCTCATGTCTGATATCATCAAAACCGACACTGCTGCCAAACCTTTGGGTGCTTACCCGCATGCGCGGAAGGTGGGCAACCTCCTTTTTCTTTCGGGCATTGGTCCGCGGAGTGCGCAGGATAATTCCATCCCCGGGCTGGTGCAGGACGCCGACGGCACTATCGTGTCGTACGACATTGAGGCCGAATGCCGCTCTGTCTTTGCCAACGTAAAGGCGGTGCTCGAGGCCAGCGGCAGCAGCTGGGACAAGATCGTGGACGTGACCGTTTTTCTTACCAACATGAAAAAGGACTTCCCCCTCTACAACCGCATTTACGGCGAATATTTCGCCGGCATCGAAGCCTGCCGCACGACCGTAGAAGTACGGAGCCTGCCGACGCCGATCGCCATCGAGCTCAAAGTGATCGCAACAGTGGAGGGATGACCCTTCCAGCTTCGCGAAAGCCACTTCGGTCCGTCACATCAATCACTACCTTTAGCCCCGCCATGCAATACGAGAACACGTTAGAATTCGCCCGGCAGCTCGACGCGCAGGACCCGCTGCGCGCTTTCCGCGAGCGCTTTTTTATTCCCCGACACAACGGGCAGGACACGGTGTACTTTACCGGCAACTCGCTGGGCCTGCAGCCGAAGGCCACGCGCGACTACATCGGGCAGGAGCTCGACGACTGGGCCAGCCTGGGCGTTGAAGGCCACTTCCAGGCCCGCAATCCCTGGCTGCACTACCACGAACAGTTTCCCGCGCTGCTGGCCCCATTGCTTGGGGCAAAGCCCGAAGAGGTAGTGGCCATGAACCAGCTGACGGTGAACCTGCACCTGCTGATGGCTACGTTTTACCGGCCCACGAAGGGTCGCTATAAAATTCTTTGCGAAGCGAAGGCGTTTCCTTCCGACCAATACGCGCTCGAATCGCAGGCCCGCCTGCACGGCTTCGATCCGGCCGACGCCATCGTGGAGGTGCACCCCCGCCCCGGCGAGCACTACCTGCGCGAAGACGACATCCTCGAAGCCATCAACCAGCACGGAGCGCAGCTGGCCCTCGTGCTCTTCGGCGGCGTCAACTATTACAGCGGACAGGTGCTGCCGATGAAAGTGATCACCGATGTGGCCCACAACGTAGGCGCCTACGCCGGCTTCGACCTGGCGCATGCCGCCGGCAACGTGGCGTTGAAGCTGCACGAATGGGACGTCGACTTTGCTTGCTGGTGCAGCTATAAGTATCTCAACAGCGGCCCGGGTTCGGTAGCCGGCGCCTTCATTCATGAGCGGCACTGCCGGAATACGGAGCTGCCACGTATGGCGGGCTGGTGGGGCTACGAGAAAGAAACGCGGTTCCAGATGAAGCCGCTGTTCAAGGCCATCCCCAGCGCCGAAGGCTGGCAGCTGAGCAACGCGCCGGTGCTGTCGATGGCGGCCCACCACGCTGCCCTCGACCTCTTTGCCGAGGCCGGGTTTGAGTCGCTTTGCGCGAAGAGCCGGCAACTAACGGGCTACCTGTTTCATGTGCTCGACGCGATCAACGCGGCACAGGAAGTGCGTGTGATCGAGGTCATCACCCCGCGGGAGGAAGATGCCCGCGGCTGCCAGGTGTCGATGCTGATGCTGCAGAAAGGACGCGACGTATTCCGTGCGCTCACCGACCGCGGCGTCGTCGCCGACTGGCGCGAGCCCAACGTGATCCGCGTAGCGCCGGTGCCGCTGTACAACAGCTTCGAGGACGTGTGGCGCTTCGGGGAGATCATCCGGGAAATTCTGTGAGGAAAACAACAGGATCACCAGGGGATTTTAACGGGAAAGCACGCGGATTTTCTAGGATTTATATGATCAGCGCAGATGTACTTTTAGTGAAATCGCTGATCGATGCCTGTGTATGAAAATTTTAAACATCGCGAGCTCACTTCAAAAATTCTAAAAGCATTCTATACGGTATATAACCGATTAGGATACGGTTTTTTGGAGAAGGTGTATGAGAATGCACTGGTAATTGAACTGCGCAAAATGGGCCTTCGCTGCGAACAGCAAGTGCCGATTACAGTTTATTATGAAGGCGAAGTTGTAGGAAATTTTCGGGCCGATGTCTTGGTGGAGGGAATCGTAATCGTTGAGCTGAAGGCTGCGGTAAATTTATGTGCTGGCGATGAAGCACAACTGGTCCACTACTTGCGCGCGACTGAAATCGAAGTTGGATTGCTGCTCGGCTTTTGCGAAAAGCCGGATACAAAGCGGCGCGTTTTTGAGAATTTTCGCAAAAAGTTGCCCGATCGTATCAACTAATCATATCTAAAGCGACTTTTGGAAGTGAACGGTACTTGAAACCCAAGGCAACCACGACCAATCATTTATCATCGTATTCATCGTACAAAATCTGCGTTCTTTCTCTATGTCCAGCAGCTCCAGAAATATCCTGATTACCGGCGCCGGCCTTGTCGGTTCCTTGTTGTCCATCTACCTGAAACGACGCGGGTACGACGTTTCGATCTACGAACGCCGCGGCGACATGCGCAAGGAAGCCGTGGAAGCCGGCCGCTCGATCAACCTCGCCCTCAGCGACCGCGGCATCAAGGCGCTCCGCGAGGTAGGCATCGCCGACGAAGTGCTGCAGATCGCCATCCCCATGCACGGGCGGCACATTCACCAGCCCGACGGGTCGCACGCGTTCCAGCCTTATGGCAAGGAAGGACAATACATCAACTCGGTATCGCGGCGCGAGCTGAACGCCAAGCTCATGGACCTTGCCGAGCGCGAGGGCGTGCAGATCTTTTTCGACCACGCCTGCCAGGATGTGGACTGGAACGCCTGCCAGCTGCAGCTGCGCCACGGCAGCGACACCGTCACACGCCCCTTCGACCTGCTCTTCGGCGCAGACGGGGCCTATTCGGCCACCCGCCTCGCCCACATGCTCAAGCACCCGAAGTTCGAATACCAGCAATACTATATCGACTGCGGCTATAAGGAGCTGTCGATCCCGGCCGGAGCAAACGGCACCTTCCTGCTCGAAAAGAATGCCCTCCACATCTGGCCGCGCAAGGAATACATGCTCATCGCGCTGCCCAACCTGGACGGCACCTTCACCGGCACGCTGTTCTTTCCCTTTGAAGGCGAAACGTCCTTTGAAAAGCTGACTACCAAAGAATCCGTTACGGCCTTTTTTGCGGAGCACTTCCCCGACGTGGTCCCGCTGATTCCCGACCTGGAGGAACAGTTCTTCCGCAACCCCACGGCCTCCCTGGTGACGGTAAAGTGCGCCCCCTGGATCCGCGGGGATCACTTCGCGCTCATCGGCGACGCGGCGCACGCTATCGTGCCGTTTTTCGGGCAGGGCATGAACGCCGGCTTCGAGGACTGCAGCGTGCTCCACGAGCTGCTGGAGCGGCACGGCGAAGACTGGGGCCGCATCCTGCACGACTTCCAGGAGCTGCGCAAGCCCGACGCCGATGCCATCGCCGACCTCGCCGTGAACAACTTCACGGAAATGCGCGCCCGCACCGCCGACCCGAAATTCCTGCTGCAGAAAAAGGTCGAAGCCTGGGTGCATGAGCAGCATCCCGACAAATGGATCCCGGCCTATTCACAGGTGACCTTCAGCCCGCAGATCCGCTACAGCGAAGCCCTGCGCAACAGCCAGCGCCAGGAAGCCATCATGCAACAGGTCATGCAGCAGCCGGGCATCGAAGAAAACTGGAAAACGGATGCCGTGAAGGATCGGATATTAAAGGGGCTTGAGCAGGGGATAATGGGATGATGGGGTAACCGGGTGATGAGTTCAAGAGTTCAAAAAGTGGGTAGGTACGTGTTACCAATTAACCAATAGACCAATTAACCAATAAACTTCTTCATGACGCGGCAACAACTCATCGACCAGATCTTTGCCAAAGGCACCTATCTCTGCGTGGGGCTTGATACCGATCCCGACAAGATCCCCGACCACCTGAAGGGGCAGCCCGACGCGGTTTTCGAATTCAATAAGGCCATCATCGATGCGACGAAAGACTATTGCGTGGCCTACAAGATCAATACCGCCTTTTACGAGGCGCAGGGCCTGAAAGGCTGGGAGGTCATGGACCGCACCGTGCGCTACATTCCAGCAACGCATTTCACCATCGCCGATGCCAAGCGCGGCGACATCGGCAACACCTCCACGCAATATGCGAAGGCCTTTTTCGAGGCGCTGCCTTTCGACGCCATCACCGTGGCCCCCTACATGGGCGCCGATTCGGTGCGTCCCTTCCTCGAATATGAAGACAAATGGGCCATTATGCTCGGGCTGACCTCCAACCCCGGCGCGCGCGACTTCGAGCTGCTTGACTGCAGCCGCCGCCAGGATGTGCTGGTAGACGGCGTCCACACACAGCCCCGCGCCGAAGGAAAGCTCTTCGAGTTCGTGCTGCAAAAAGGAGTTGAGTGGGGGAGCAGCGGCAACCTGATGTTCGTGGTAGGCGCTACGCAGGCCGCCGCTTTTGCCCAAATCCGCGCCTCGACACCCGACCATTTTTACCTCGTACCCGGCGTAGGCGCACAGGGCGGCAGCCTGAAGGATATCTCTGAAGCCGCGCTCACCGCCGATTGCGGGCTCCTCGTAAATGCCAGCCGCGCCATCATCTATGCTTCGGAAGGGGAGGACTTCGCGCAGGAAGCAGCGGCCATTGCCCAGCAGTATGCGTTTGAGATGAAAGGTTACCTCGACGGGATCCGACGTATCTAAGGTGCTCGCCATGGGCGAAACAGGCTCTGAAAAGTTGCGGTATGCGGCGTTTTTTCTCATAAACCGTGCAGGTTGCTGTAGCGCTGTTAATTTTTGCGAAAAGCTGTATTGGCGTTCGTTGCTCGTGTACCTTTTCAGAAATGATTTTATGCGCGCCGTAGCCGTTTTCCTGATGAGTCTTGTGACCATGGGTTCTATTGCACAATCACCGGGCACGCGGGCCGATACGACGCGCGTCATTGCGTCGGCGGATCTGCTGGTTGGAGAGGCGCGGAAGCAGGCCTTGAAAGAACACAAGAACGTCCTGGTGTTGTTTCATGCTTCCTGGTGCGGCTGGTGTAAAAAAATGGAAAAAGCCCTGGACGAGCCTGCGCTGAAGCCACTGTTCGACAAGAGCTTCGTGACCGTCTGGCTTACGGTTGACGAAACTCCCGAGCGCCGGCTTGACGAAAACCCCGGCGCAAAGGAACTCCTCGGAAAATACGGGGGCTCCGATCTTGGCATTCCCTATTTCATTGTTTTCGATCCGAAAGGGAACCGGCTTTCCGACTCGCAACGGGAACCCGGGCAGAACATCGGCTGCCCCGCCGAGCCCGAAGAAGTGGCGTATTTTGTAGAGGTCCTCAAAAAGACGACAAACCTTACGGAGCGCGAGCTCCAGGCCATCGCAGAACGTTTCCGGAAGAATAAAAGCTGATCTGCGCAAATCATCCCAATCACAGAAATCTGCATTCTTTTTCTTCGCCTACGTTGGACTCCGCGCCAAAGGCTTTTGCCGACGGCATGCGGGCCATCATGTTCCCCGATTCCCCTACATTTGCCCGCATGGCTACCGATCAATTCACTTCCCCCGACTATTTCCTGGTGGACGAGCTGCTCACCGACGAGCATAAGCTGATCCGCGAAACAGTGCGCAACTACGTGAAAAAAGAGATCTCCCCGATCATCGAAGACTATGCGCAACGCGCAGAGTTCCCGGAGCAGATCGTGAAGCAGATGGGCGAGCTGGGCTGCTTTGGCCCGACCGTGCCGGCCGAATACGGCGGTGGTGGCCTCGACTACATTTCTTACGGCCTGATGATGCAGGAGCTCGAGCGCGGCGACAGCGGCGTCCGTTCCACTGCCTCCGTGCAGGGCTCACTGGTGATGTACCCGATCTATGCCTACGGCTCGGAAGAGCAGAAGCGCAAATACCTTCCGAAGCTCGGCTCGGGCGAGTGGCTCGGTTGTTTCGGCCTCACGGAGCCCGACCACGGTTCCAATCCCGCCGGCATGATCACCAACATCAAAGACGCCGGCGACCACGTGATTCTTAACGGCGCCAAGATGTGGATCTCCAACGCACCCTTTGCCCAGGTGGCGGTGGTGTGGGCGAAAGACGAGGCGGGCGACATCCGCGGCCTTGTTGTGGAGCGCGGCATGGAAGGCTTCAGCACGCCCACCACACACGGTAAATGGAGCCTCCGCGCTTCGGCTACGGGCGAGCTCGTGTTCGACAACGTAAAAGTTCCGAAGGAAAATATCTTCCCCAACGTCAAAGGCCTGAAAGGCCCCCTGGGCTGCCTCACGAAGGCCCGCTACGGCATTGCCTGGGGCGCGCTGGGCGCGGCGATGGACTGCTACGATACGGCCCTTCGCTACTCGAAAGAGCGCATCCAGTTTGACCGTCCCATCGGCGGCTTCCAGCTGCAGCAGAAAAAGCTGGCTGAAATGATCACCGAGATCACCAAGGCGCAACTGCTCGTGTGGCGCCTCGGCACCCTCATGAACGAAGGCCGCGCTACGCCGCAGCAGGTGTCGATGGCCAAGCGCAACTCCTGCGAGATCGCCACCAACATCGCCCGCGACGCCCGCCAGATGCTCGGCGGCATGGGCATCACCGGCGAATATTCCATCATGCGCCACATGATGAACCTCGAAAGCGTGATCACCTACGAAGGCACCCACGACGTGCACCTGCTCATTACGGGCATGGACGTGACGGGGCTGAACGCGTTCAAATAAGGCGGGTCCGGCCCCTGCGCCCCGACGGGGGCACTCAGGATGCCGGCAGTTGTTTTTTAAATACTTCCTAAAGCAATTAATAAGGATGGCCCGCGCAGCGGGCCATCCTTATTTTTGAGAACTACGTACTTATGAAAGTGGAAACGGGAAAAGACAGTTTAAATCTAAGTGCCCCCTTCGGGCAGGCGAGCGCGGCGAAGGCCGGGGGCGAAGCCCGGGGGGCTGGCCGCCTTTTCCTGGTCGGGTTCATGGGCTGCGGCAAGAGCTACTGGGGCCGGCAGCTCGGGCCGGCGCTCGGCGTGCCCTTCATCGACCTCGATGAGCGCATCGAGGAGCATGCCGGCAAATCCATCAACGAAATTTTTGCCGAAGAAGGAGAGGAGTACTTCCGCCAGCTGGAAAAGGAAACGCTGCACCTGCTTACGGAAAGCCATTCCGAATTCGTGATGGCCACCGGCGGCGGCACCCCCTGTTTCTACAAGAACATCGACTACATGAAAGAAAAGGGCCGCACGCTTTGGATCAACTGCTCCGTGGAGTGCCTCCACGCGCGCCTGCTGACGGAGCGCGACCGCCGACCCCTCGTGCGTGACCTCGGCGAGGAGCAGCTGCGCGCCTACATCTTCCGCAAATTCGGCGACCGCCGCATCTTTTACCAGCAGGCCGACATAACCGTGGAAACGGACAGCCTGAAGCTGGCGCATCTGCTCGATAAGATCGCGCACGCGTGAACACCCCTTTGTTACCGTCCTGGCGAGCGTAACGAAGGGAAGAAATGACGGCCGGTTGTTACCTTTGCCACCATGCAGAAAACCTTTCTTTCGCTCGGTGCCATCCTCGCCTGCCTGGGCGTGATCCTGGGGGCCTTCGGCGCGCACGGGCTGAAAAAGTACGTGGGCCCCGACGTGGTGGCCACCTACCAGACCGGTGTGCAGTACCAGATGTACCATGCCTTCGCGCTGCTGCTCACGGGGATCCTGTGGGAGAAATTCGGCGGCTCGACTCTCAGCACGGCGGGCTGGTGTTTCCTGGTGGGCATCGTGCTGTTTTCGGGCTCGCTGTACCTGCTGGCGTCGCTGAAGGCGATGGACAATGTGGGCCTCCGCGGCATCGGGGTCATCACGCCCATCGGTGGCCTCTTTTTCATCGCCGGCTGGATCGCGCTGCTGATCGGAATGCTGCGCCGATAATTTTAATATATTAGCCGAAAACCGCCACCCATCCCGACCGGGCGATTATCTTTGCTTTATGGCGAACCGGCTGAAAACCCCACCACCCCCGCCTGCAGCGGTTGAACCAGAAGTGCCTGCAGAAATCACCGACATACTGGAGCAGGAGGCCGCGCCGGCCCCTGCCAAACCCGCCCGCAAACCCCGCAGCAAAGCGGCCAAAGAAGGCGTAAAAGAAACGGCCAAAGAATCCGGCAAATTCAAGAAGGACCGCGAAGAGTCCATCGACTTTAAAAAGCTGGCCCGCGACGAACGCACCTGGAAGATCATCGGCACGCTGTCGCTGCTGCTTTCGGTATTCCTCTTCATTGCCTTTGTTTCCTATTTCTTCACGTGGAAAGAAGACCAGGACAAAGTGCTGCAAAACAGCGCTTCCTTCCTCGTCGACGACGAGCTGAAGGTATCCAACCTCCTCGGCCGCCTCGGTGCCTGGACGGCTCACTTTTTCATCTACCGCGGCTTCGGCGTTGCATCGCTGCTGTTCTGCACCTTCTTTTTCGTGGTCGGCATCAACCTGCTGTTCGAGCGCAAGGTGTTTTCCATCTGGCGCAACCTCAAATACATCACCTTCGGCCTGCTCATCGCTTCTGTGGCAATGGCCTTTGTGCTTCCGGCGCATTACGAGGGCGGCGTCGACTTTCCCTGGGGCGGCCGAGTGGGTAATATGGTTTCCGACTGGCTGGGCCGCTTTATCGGCACCGCCGGCACCGCTTCGCTGCTGCTGGTGGTCGGCGCTTCCTACCTGATCTGGCAGTTCAACCCCACCTTCAAGCTGCCCGAACGCAAGCCGAAGCCGGCTCTGGCCGCAGCAGCTGTACCGGAGGTAGCGGACAGCCCCTTCCTGGAAGAAACGCCGGATACCGATGAGGACGTGACCGAAGAACCTACCGGCGCGCGCCTGACCATCGCCGGCCCCTTCGTGGAAAAGGCCACCGGGCCCGCCGAAGAGCCGCTCGCAGAGCGTCCCAACCTGCTCAAGGGCGAGAGCGAAATGCAGTTTGTGCCCACCGTCAATGATCAATACGCCGGCGTTGCTTTCGAGATCATCGAAAAGGCCGACGAGCCCGGTGACGAGGAAGAAGTTCCGGAAGAAGAGGAAGTTGAAACACCGATGGAGGAGGAGCTGCCGCAGGAAAAAGAGATCGTGGCCGACATCCTGCATACCCACGACCTCGACATCGAGCCGGCCCGCCCTTCGGTAGTGGTGCTGCCCCCCAAGGCCGCTCCTGCGCCCGACCCGGAGCCCGAGCCGCCCGCACCCGAAGAAAAGGCGGTCATCATGCCTTCCGACAATTTTCAGCTCGAGATCAAGGAAGCCGAGGCAGAGCCCGAAGTGGACCACGACGTGGTGCAGGTCGGCAAAGGCTACGGCGACCTGCCGCCCTACGACCCGATCCTCGACCTCCGCGACTACAAATACCCCGGCATCGACCTGCTGGAGGTGCACGGCTCCGAGCGCGTGGACCACGATCCCGCCGAACTGGAAGCGAACAAGAACCAGATCATCAACACGCTGAGCAACTACGACATCAGTATCCAGAAGATCTCCGCCACTATCGGGCCCACCGTAACGCTGTACGAGATCGTGCCGTCGCCGGGTGTCCGCATCTCGCGCATCAAGAACCTCGAAGACGATATTGCCCTGTCGCTGGCGGCCCTCGGCATCCGCATCATTGCGCCCATCCCCGGCCGCGGCACCATCGGTATCGAAGTGCCCAACGTGAAGAAATCGGTGGTGAGCATGCGCACCATGCTGGGCTCCGAGGAGTTTCGCAACTCATCGCTGCAGCTGCCCATCGCTATCGGTAAAAAGATCGACAACAAACTCTTTGTGGCCGACCTCGCCACGATGCCCCACCTGCTGATGGCGGGTGCTACCGGCCAGGGTAAATCGGTTGGTCTCAATGCCATCCTCGTGTCGCTGCTGTACAAAAAGCACCCGTCGCAACTGAAGTTCGTGCTGGTGGACCCGAAGAAGGTGGAACTTTCCATTTACCGCCACATCGAGCACCACTTCCTGGCCAAGCTGCCGGGCGAAGAGGAAGCCATCATTACCGATACCAAGAAGGTGATCGCCACGCTCAATGCACTTTGTATCGAGATGGACAACCGTTACGACCTGCTCAAGGAAGCCGGCGCGCGGAACATCAAGGAATACAATGAGAAATTTACCAAGCGCCGCCTCAACCCGCAAAAGGGGCACCAGTACCTGCCCTTTATCGTGCTGGTGATCGACGAATTTGCTGATCTTATCATGACCGCCGGCAAGGAGGTGGAAATGCCCATCGCCCGCCTGGCACAGCTGGCCCGCGCGATCGGTATTCACCTCATCATCGCCACGCAGCGACCTTCGGTAAACATCATCACGGGTACCATCAAGGCCAACTTCCCCGCACGTATCGCCTTTAAGGTGTCTTCCAAGATCGACTCGCGCACTATCCTCGACACGGGCGGCGCCGAGCAGCTCATCGGCAAGGGCGACATGCTCATTTCCTACAACGGGGAGCTCGTGCGCCTGCAGTGCGCTTTTGTAGATACACCCGAGGTGGAACGCATCAACGACTTCATCGCCGACCAGCGCGGCTACCCGCAGGCCTTCCTGCTGCCCGAATACGTGGATGAGAAGGAGCTCGAAAAGGGCGGCGACTTCGACTCCGGCGACAAAGACCCGCTGTTTGAAGACGCGGCCAAGATCATTGTGCAAAACCAGCTTGGCTCCACCTCGTTGCTGCAGCGTCGCATGAAGCTGGGCTACAACCGCGCCGGCCGCCTTATGGACCAGCTCGAGCGAGCCGGTATCGTGGGCCCGAACGTGGGGTCGAAGGCGCGGGAAGTGCTGTTCAAGACGGAAACGGACCTGATGGAACACCTTTCGCTGCTGGGGTAGGAAGCTGGATTACAGGAGTACATGAGTACACGAGGAAAGAAATGGTCGCTCGCTTCTCAAATCATGTACGCATGTACGTACACCTCATTTCCCCGCCCCTCTGTTAATTAGCGTTAATACCTCCGTTACAGCGCTGTTAATCCCTGCTTTTTCACCCATGATCGGTATGTTCCTTGCCCTTGCGGGGGCGTTAATGGGGCTATATTTGCCCCGCATTCCTTAAGCATGTACACGATACCCGTATGAAAAAAATGGTTACCCTGATGCTGGGCCTGGCGACGATCAGCGCCGTCAATGCCCAGAAAGTTTCGTCCAGCAACCCGGTGAGCAACGACCCCGCGGCGAAGAAGATCCTCGACGCCGTGAGCACCAAGTTCCGCACGTTCCGCGCCCCCAGCGCCGCTTTTACCTACAAGATCGAAAACGCCCAGGGCAAGGCCCTCTCTACCAAGAAAGGCACCGTGATCATGAAGGGCACGAAATACCACGTGACCATTCCCGGTATGGAGCTGTTCTCGGACGGCAAGACGAGCTGGAGCTACGACCGCAGCGCCAACGAAGTAACGGTGAAGGACGTGGACGCCGTAACGGGCGAGATCACCCCGCAAAAGCTATTCACCAACTTCTACGACAAGGACTTTCTTTACAAGCTCAATGGTGAAAAGAAAGAAGGCGGTAAGACCCTCCAGGAGATCGAGCTGACCCCCACCAATAAAACGCGTCCCTACCACAAGGTGTACCTGTGGGTAGACAAGTCGAACAAAGTATTTTACAGCGCCAAGATCCTCAACAAAGACGGCAACCGCTTTTCCTACACGGTGAGCAGCCTGAAGCCCGACGCCGGTGTGACTGATGCCGAGTTTGTTTTCAACAAGACGAAGTTCCCCGGTGTTGAGGTTGTCGATCTGCGTTGACGAGCGGATAGAATATCGAACAAGGAACTCAGCATAACGAAGGGAAGTCCGCACCGGCTTCCCTTTTTCATTGGACGCCGCCGCGCCTGGTCTGCGGTTCCAAAAAAATCCCTTTGCCTGTTGGCAAAGGGATTTTTTTAGAGAGCGCCTTCCTGAAACCCTATTCAACACACACACAGAAAGTGGAAGGCTGCGAACACAAAACGTTTATTCTTCGGGACCGCTGCGCCCTTTGCGCTCGCGGAGGCTTTCTTCACGGGAGTAGCTGACGCCGGCGCCATCGCTGTTCTTATAAGAACCCCGCTGCTCCTCGAAATTCATTCCTTCGAACCCGGTGGGGGCTCCGTGGCGATCGTGCTGGCGCTGGCCGTTGTGGCTGGGACCGTTCTGGCCCTGGTTGATATGTTCCATACGTTAGCGGTTTACCTCCAATACCTTCCGAAAAACGTGCCTTTTTTCGCCCGCTTAAAGCACGGCCTTAGTGCGGAATTTTGGGTGCACCTTGGGGACAAGGCTTTGTTAAGGCTGGGCTTTTCGCGCCCCAACCCCTAAACTCGAAACGGCAAAATGCGAACTCAAGTGTACCTTCGCGCCCCAGTTATGAAGTATCAATCCGAGATCCAGAAGCGCCGCACCTTTGCGATCATTTCGCACCCGGATGCGGGCAAAACGACCCTGACGGAGAAATTTCTCCTCTTCGGCGGCGCCATCCAGGTGGCCGGGGCGGTAAAGAGCAACAAGATCAAAAAGGCTGCGACTTCCGACTTTATGGAGATCGAGCGGCAGCGCGGTATCTCCGTGGCCACCTCGGTGATGAGCTTCGAATACCGCAACACACTCATCAACCTGCTCGATACGCCCGGTCACAAGGACTTCGCGGAAGATACGTTCCGTACGCTGACGGCGGTCGACTCCGTGATCCTGGTGGTGGACTCTGTAAATGGTGTGGAAGACCAAACCCGCCGCCTCATGCAGGTGTGCCGGATGCGGAAGACGCCCGTGATCGTGTTCATCAACAAGCTCGACCGCGACGGCAAGAACCGCTTCGACCTCCTCGAGGAGATCGAGAACGAGTTGTCCATCTCGCTGCACCCCATGACCTGGCCCATCAACCAGGGAAAGGACTTCAAAGGCGTTTACGACCTCCACAACAAGAGCCTGCGCCTGTTTACGGCCAATACAAAGGCTACTGAAGACGAAACGATCTCCATCGACAACCTCGCCGACCCCGTGCTCGAAGGCCACCTCGGTGAACGCGACGCGGAGGCCCTCCGCGAAGACGTGGAGCTGATCGACGGCGTTTACGGCGAGCTCGACCCCGAAAGCTACCGCGGCGGCGACGTGGCGCCCGTGTTCTTCGGTTCGGCGGTGAACAATTTCGGCGTTAAGGAAATGCTCGACACGTTCATCCGTATCGCTCCCGAGCCGCAGGACCGCGAAACGTCTACCCGCCACCTCGCGGTGGGTGAGGACAAGTTCAGCGGCTTCATCTTTAAGATCCACGCCAACCTCGACCCCAAGCACCGCGACCGCATCGCCTTCCTGCGCGTATGCTCGGGCCGCTTCGAGCGCAATAAGTATTTTCACCACGTGCGCCTCAACAAAGACGTGCGCTTTTCCAACCCCTATACCTTCCTTGCCCGTGAAAAAAGCGTGGTGGACGATGCCTACCCCGGCGACGTGGTCGGCCTCTTCGATACCGGCAACTTCAAGATAGGCGACACGCTCACGGAGGGGGAAGACTTTTACTTTACCGGCATTCCGACCTTCTCGCCCGAGATTTTCAAGGAAGTGGTGAACAAGGACCCGATGAAAACAAAGCAGCTGGAAAAGGGCCTGCTGCAGCTCACCGACGAAGGCGTGGCGCAGCTGTTCACCCAGTATGGCGGCAACAAGAAGATCATCGGCTGCGTGGGCGAACTGCAGTTTGAAGTGATCCAATACCGCCTGCTGCACGAATACGGCGCCTCGGTGGTGTTCAACTCGCTGCCCTTCTACAAAGCCTGCTGGCTTACAAGCAACGATGCTAAAAAGCTCGAAGACTTTGTGCGCTTCAAAAGCAACAACGTGGCCGAAGACAAGGACGGGCAGCTCGTATACCTGGCGCAAAGCGAATGGTTCCTGAATACTGAGCGAACCAATAACCCCGATATCGGGTTTCATTTTACAAGCGAAGTGCATAAGGCGTAGCCGGGAATCGGCAATCGCTAATCGCTAATAAAAAAGCAGTCCTTAGGGCTGCTTTTTTATTCACTACAGACATTGCCGATTCCCGATACCGATCACCACTCCGGGTTCACACCCGTATAGTTTTCGGGGCTGATCTTCTTGAGCTCCTTTTTCAGTGTGGCCGGTACGCTGAGCCCGTCGATAAAGCGGTGCATCGTTTCGCGGTTGATGCCGCCTTTGCCGCGGGTGAGCTCCTTCAGTGCCTCGTAGGGATTCGGATAATTTTCGCGGCGCAGGATCGTTTGTACGGCTTCTGCCACCACGGCCCAGTTGTCATCGAGGTCGCGGCGGATCTTGTCGTTGTTCAGCACCAGTTTGCCCAGGCCCTTTTCGATGGAGCGGAAAGCCAGTATGGTATGGGCGAAGGGAACACCGAGGTTGCGCAGCACCGTGCTGTCGGTGAGGTCGCGCTGCAGGCGCGACACGGGCAGCTTCGCCGCCAGGTGCTCGAACAGCGCATTGGCGATGCCCAGGTTGCCTTCGGCGTTTTCAAAGTCGATAGGGTTCACCTTGTGCGGCATGGCCGAAGAGCCGACTTCGCCCTTTTTCGTTTTCTGTTTGAAATAGTCGTGCGAGATATAGCTCCACAGGTCGCGGCAGAGGTCGAGCAGGATCGTGTTGATGCGGCGCATCGCGTCGAACTGGGCGGCGAGGTTGTCGTAGTGCTCGATCTGGGTGGTGAACTGCTGGCGCTGCAGGCCGAGGCTGCTTTCGAGGAATTCGTCGGCGAGCGCGGGCCAGTTCTTCTTCGGGAAGGCCACCACGTGGGCATTGAAGTTGCCTGTGGCGCCGCCGAACTTGCCGGTGAAGGGCACCTGCAACAGGAGGTCGATCGCGTTGTAGAGACGCTCTACGAACACCATCAGCTCCTTGCCGAGGCGTGTGGGCGAAGCGGGCTGTCCGTGGGTGCGGGCCAGCATCGGGATGCCCTTCCAGGTGCTGGCCAGCAGGCGTAATTCCTGGTTCAGGTTGAGCAAGGCCGGCAGGTATTCAAACTCGAGCGCCTCCTTCCAGGAGAGGGGAACGGCGGTGTTGTTGACGTCCTGCGAGGTAAGTCCGAAGTGCACCCACTCTTTCGCGGCGGCGCCGCCGGCTTTTTCGAGTTCTTCTTTCAGAAAATACTCCACCGCCTTCACATCGTGGTTGGTGGTGGCTTCGATGGCCTTGATACGGGCCGCTTCGTCCGGACCGAAATCCGCTTCGAGGGCCTGCAGGTGCCGCGCGGTGGCGGCGGGCAGACGGAAGAACCGCTTTTGCGCCAGAAACAGCAGGTAGGCGATCTCCACGCGCACGCGGTATTTCATCAGCGCGTATTCGGAAAAATAGTCGGCCAGGCCCTGCACCTGGCGGCGGTAGCGGCCGTCGATGGGAGACAGGGCGGTAAGGGTGCTCAGTTCCATTGCGCGAAGGTACGCTTCGGCTGCGCTCAGCGTGACAGTGAGCAGGTTGTCGTGCATCTGCAACGCCAAACTACAAACAACAAACTCCAAACTGCCTCTATCTTTGCGGCGGCATGAAAAATGACGACAAGATCCGGGTGGCCGCCGTTAGCTACCTCAACACACGTCCGCTGCTCTGGGGCGTGCACCGGCACCCGGTACGCGAAGAGATGATCCTGAACGAAGACTACCCCGCGCGGATCGCGCAGCAACTTATCGACGGTGAGGTCGACCTGGGCCTGATTCCCGTGGCCGTCATTCCGCGCCTTGCGGAGCATCATATTTATACCGACTTCTGCATCGGCGCCACCGGCGAAGTATCCTCGGTGTGTCTGTTCAGCGAAGTGCCGATCGAAGAGGTGGACCGCGTGTTTCTCGATTACCAGTCGCGCACTTCGGTAATGCTGGCCACGATCCTGCTGAAGGAATACTGGAAAAGCGGCGCCGAGCTCGTGCGCGCCACCGGCGAGGATTACCGCGCGCAGATCAAGGGGCGCACGGCCGGCCTCGTGATCGGCGACCGTGCTTTTGAGCAGCGCCTCGTGTCCCCGTATATCTACGACCTCGGCGAGGCGTGGATGGCCCATACCGGGCTGCCCTTCGTGTTCGCCGCCTGGATCGCCAACAAGGAGCTGCCCGCGGGCTTCGTGGCGCGGTTCAACGAGGCCAATGCCCTTGGCCTGCAGCACATCGACGAGGTGGTGGCTGAAAATCCGTACCCCCACTTCTCCCTCCACGATTATTACACGAAGTACATCGATTACCGGCTGGACGAAAAAAAGAGGGAAGCCCTGTCCCTGTTTATCGAAAAAGTAAAGCAGTACACCTAGCGTACGGCCACGATGGCCGCTGCGCCGCGGTTCGTCCGGGCAAGGGATTCGATCTCTTCGGCCGAAAGCAGCCGTGTATAGATGCGTATGTTGTCGAGAAGTCCGTCGAAGCTGCGTCGGTCAAGGTCCCACCATTTGCCGAAATAAAACGGCGCGTCGGGGCAAACCGAAAAGTCGGCGGTGCCGATGTGCTGTTGCGTGCTGAGCACCCCGTCGATATATACGCTTTGAACATTTTGTCCCGCCTGTACGACTACATCGTGCCATTCATCCGCCGGTATTTCCTTTTTGGAAAGTAAAGCGTTTGTGTTGTACAGGTCGGAATAGGCATCGCACACATTGCGCTCGCTGCTGACGCCGAAGCACAGGCGCTTGCCGAAGACCGGCTCGAAGCCCAGCGTAAGCGAGGCCCCTTTTGCCGTACCGTAGTTGGCGCGGTTGAAGATGCGCCCCTGCAAGGTGTTGTGCGCCTGTATTGAAAATGAAATAGCGAACGATCCCGGCGGGAATACCCGGCCGCTGTCGATAACGGCGAAAGCGGTCTTGCCGTCGAGCGCGAGCGACTGCCCGTTGCAGTGGGCCGTGGTAATAAGCGCCGCGCCTTCGGCGAGGCGGAGGTCATGCCCCTGGCCCGTTTCGTCGCGGCCATCCCGGTCGAAGGAAAATGAGGCCCAGAGGCCATCTGGCTGTAAGGAGGCAGCCGTCCGGGGCTTCGGCGCGGGCACCGGCCTGGAAGGAGCGGGCAAGTTGCCGGTGAGACTGAACGCGCTGCTGATACCGGTCAGGGCCAGCAACGATGCCATCAGCACGGCGGGTTTACAGAACAATGATCTGGTCGGATGCATATGCGGCCGTTTAGGTGTTCGTAAAGATAGGAAATGCACATGGCCAGACTGACGTACCTATTTTCCATAGAATAGCAGCATCACCGGATCAGCAGCACAGATCCTTTCTGGAATTGCTCCGGAGCCGCCGCGTTTTTACGGTAGCGGGCATACCACACAAAGTGGTTGCTGTCTTGCTGTTTGCCGCCAAGGCTGCCGTCCCAACCCTCTTCTAGCCGGTTGGTCCGGAACACCAACTCGCCCCAGCGGTTGTATACGTTCAGCTCGTAGGCAAACACGGTGACGCCCGGCAGGTGGGCTGCCTTGAAGCGGTCGTTTTTGCCATCGCCGTTAGGCGTGAAGGCAGCCGGGAAATACAGGTCATCGTTGCAGGGCAGTACCAGGATGTCGGCCTCATCGCGGGCGGTGCCGCAGCTGTTGCGCACATCGATCGAATAGGTGCCGGTTGTAGAAATACGGATGGAAGGATCCGTGCTTCCGGTGCTCCAAACGAAAGAAGCGATGTTTCGTCCCTGGAAGCTGAGGAAAAAGTTGTTGTAGACGCAGATGTCGCGGTCGGGACCGAGGCTGACGGCCGGCAGTCCCAGTGTATCCACAAATATCGAATCACGGATCGGGTTGTGGCAGCCTGTTACCAGCGTGTGCACCCAGTATATGCCGGGCGTGTCGATGAGGAAGGTCGGCGCCGTGCTGCCGTTTTGCCACAGCCAGGACGTACTTCCCGGAAGCGCCGCCGCATTCACCAGGTAAGTTTTTCCGGGGCACAGCACTGTGTCGTGCTGCTGGAACAGCAGCGGCAGCCGGAATACGTTCACCTGTGTGAACGCCGAATCGATGCATCCCGCGGCATTGCGCACTAATACGATGTACCGTGTTGTGTCTTGCGGGAAGGCAAGCGGCGTGGCCGTGCCGGCATTGAGCAGGGAAGAAGCGGGCGCCCACTGGTAGGCTGTGCCACCGCTTGCGTTCAGCAATAACGTATCTCCGTTACACAGGCGCGAAGTGGGCGTGACCGTGATAAACGGCTTGTCGTTAACGGTCAGGGTCATCGATTTCGAATTCTGGCAGCCGGCAGCGTTGGTTACAAGCACACTGTAGGTGGTTGTGGCGGCCGGCGCGGCTTTCGGTGCGGCAATGCCGGCATTGCTCAGCCCCGTTGCCGGCGACCATTGGTAGGTGCCGCCGCCACCCGCATTGAGTTGCACGGAATCGCCACGGCAACTGCTGCTGTTGGCCGTCAGTGTCAGCACTGGCTTTGGATTAACCAGGACATAGATGGTGGCCGAGTCCTTACAGCTGTTGGCGCCGGTAACCAGCACCTGGTAGGTAACCGGTGCGACCGGGCCCGCCATCGGGTTCGGCAGCGACCCATCGCTGAGCGAGGCCGCCGGCGACCATGCATACGTAGCGCCGCCGCTGGCATTGAGCTGGAGCGAGTCGCCTTCGCAAATCGTGCTGTTGGGCGTATGCGTGATGAGCGGCTTCGGTCGCACCGTAAGGGTCATCATTGCCGAATCCACGCAACCCTCCGGGCTGGTGACGATCACCTCGTAATCCGTGGTTGCGGCGGGCGCCGCTTTCGGGTTGGAAATGCTGGCGTTGCTCAGGCCTGCGGCAGGATTCCAGGCATAGGTGCCACCACCCTGGGCGGACAGTTGCAGCGAATCGCCGGGGCAGATCGATGCCGAGGGTGTGAGGTTGATGAGCGGCTTCGCTCGAACCGTAACGGGGTAGTCTGTAGCGTCTTTGCAGCCGTTGGCGCCCATGACTACAAGGTGGTAGGACGTGCTGGCTTGCGGGCCGGCCTTCGGGTTGGCGATGTCGTTGTAATCGAGACCGGTGGCGGGGCTCCAGAGATAGGTGCTTCCACCAGTCGCCTGAAGCTGGAGTGAATCGCCGAGGCATAGCGTGGCAACTGCCGGTGCGATACTGATGACCGGCTTTGGGTGCACCAATACGGTTACCTGAGTGGAATCCTTGCAGCCTACGGCATTAGTCACCACTACCTGATAGGTCGTGTTGGCCGCAGGGCCGGCTTTCGGGTTGGAGACGGTGGCGCTGCCCAGGCTTCCTGCCGGCGACCAGAGATACTGGATGCCGCCACTGGCGCTGAGCTGCGCTGAGTCACCGGCGCAGATCGGGCCGCCGGCGGTAACTGTAGGCACCGGGGCGTTTTTGCGCGTAACCGTGATGGAGGAAGTACTCTGGCAGCCGTCGGCGCTCGTAACGGTCACGGAGTAACCAGTGGTAGCCGCGGGCGCGGCCTTCGGATTGGCCAGCGCTGCATTGCTCAAGCCGGCGGCGGGGCTCCATGCATAAGTGGCGCCGCCCGTGGCACTAAGTTGAACGGAATCACCCGGGCAGAACGAAGCTGCGGCCGGCGTGACCAGCACGACGGGTTTTGCATACACCGTTACGGTAATGGTTGCCGAATCCTTACAGCCGGCGGCATTGGTGACCACCACCTTGTAAGCAGTCGTAGTAGCAGGCGAAGCCTTTGGGTTGGCGATGACCGGGTTGCTCAGGCCGGCGGCGGGGCTCCATTGGTAGGTGCTCCCTCCCGAAACGGAGAGCTGCACCGAGTCGAAACGGCAGATGGCGGGCGCGGAGGGGGCAACGCCGAGGACCGGGCGGGCGTTAACCGTTACGGTAAGATGGGCGGTATCGGTGCACCCGTTGGCGGCGGTGGCGATGGCCTGGTATTGCGTGGTGCTTTGGGGTCCCGCCTTCGGGTTGGCGCTCGTAGCGCTGCTGAGGGTGGCCGCCGGGCTCCAGAGGTAGGAGGCGCCACCGCTGGCGGTGAACTGTGCTGAGTCGCCGGTACAGATGGTGCTACCACCACTTACAATGAGGTCGGGCGCCGGCTTCCGGGTTACCGTGATGGTCGTGGAATCCTTACAGCCCAGCGCGGTGCTGCCGACCACCTCGTAGAGCGTAGTCGCCGTAGGCGCCGCTTTGGGGTTCGCCACATTGGTGGCCGACAGGCCGGCTGCCGGAAACCAGAGGTAGGTGGCGGCCCCCGAGGCGGTCAGTTGTGCGGAGTCGCCGGGGCAAAAGGACGGGGCGGAGGGGAGAAGGGTTAGGGTGGGCTTGGGATTGACTGTGAGGGTGATGAGCGCAGAGTCTTTACACCCCTGCGCATTTGCCGTCACTACTTTATAGGTGGTCGTTGCCGCCGGTGAGGCTTTCGGGTTGGCGATACCTGCCTGGCTCAAACCAGAGGCCGGGCTCCATTGGTAATTGTTGCCTCCTGATGCTGATAATTGTATGGAGTCGCCGCGGCAAACGGTTGCTGTTGCCGGGATCAAAGAGAGTGTCGGCCGTGGATGTACAGTCACCGACAGGCTCGCGGAGTCTTTGCATCCGGCGGCGTTAGTGACCACAACCTGGTAGCTGGTGTTCGCAAGGGGCCCGGCTTTGGGGTTGGCGATGGATACATTGGTCAATGAGGCGGTTGGTGACCAGGCGTATTGGGTGCCGCCACTTGCCGAAAATTGCAGGGAATCGCCAGCGCAGATCGTTCCACCGCCATTCAATACAATTACCGGTTTGGCGAGCTGCGTAACATGGAACGTATCGGTAGAAGTACAAGCACCATTGGTGTATCGTACCCAGTAGGTGCCCGGCGTGGTAGCGTATATTATCGACCCATTTCCTCCGGTGCTCCAGGTATTGCCGGAAGCCATGGGCGATTCAAGCCGGGCGCTGTCTCCGGCGCAAAAGCTTTTTGCATAGGTATGTATCTGGCCGCTCACCACAACGATCTGCTTGCAGAAGGTTGACTGGGTGGGCCGGCCTTCGTCTGTTGTCAGATTGATGCTATAGGTGCCGGGAGCATTGTAGCTGAATGGGGGAGGTGTCGCCAAAGTGGAGTTGGCGATACTGGCATTGCTGCATCCCTCGAAACGCAGGCGCGTCAACGAGTTGGAATTGACATTCAGTACAAAGCTGTACAGATCGCTGCCGGCGCGGAAAAGCCGGGAAATACTGTGCGGAAAGCTAAGCGTACCCACGTTTCCCAGTGAGGTCAGGGTCGGCACACTGGTTATCGAATTGCGAAAATCGATTTTTACGATATCGTTGGTGCCCGAATAATTCACAGCATACCCGACGATCTCGGAGCAGGAGGTGTAAATAGATAAGTCACGTGCGCTCTGCAGCATGTTCCCCGGGTTGCCGAGGTTAACGCCCGTTGGGGTATTGAGCAACGAGTTGCCAAAGTTCAAACGGGTCAGGGATGCGGCAGTAGAACCGGAGAATATGCTTCCTGCATTGGAGACAAACGCATACCAGTTGCCGCTGTTGGCTACAGCGTAAATACCGGTGGGGACGTTCAGTCCCCCGATATTTCCGAGGTTAACACCGGTCGGAGCATTATTAAAGGATGTCCCGAAATCAAAGCGCGTGATCGTACTGCTTTGGGCGTTGAGCGTGAGGCCATACCAGTTGGCGCCGCTTTGAAAAATGTGCAGGTCGGTAGGGTATTGCAGGTTGCCGACGTTGCCCCAATTGGTGGCCACAGGCGTGTTAGCGAGCGATGTGCCGAAATCAAGCCGCAGTATCCGGCTGTTGGCCCCGGAACCGCCAACAATAATGGCATACCACCGGTTTTCGTTGAACACGAGTTGGATTCCTTCCGCCTGGTAAGGCACAATTCCACCGAAGGTGCCCAGATTGGCTGGCGTTGGTGTATTCAGCAAGCTGTTGCCAAAATCAAGGCGTACCACGGAGGCCGGATCGTTGTTGGTAACGAAAGCATAGTAATTGTTGCCTTCTTTCGCGTAATCCATGAATACCGGCAGCGAGTAGCCCTGGTTGCCGAGGTTGCTGCCCAACGGCGTGGATGTAGAGTTGGCCACGCAGAAATTCCACAGGTAGGTGCTAGCGTTTATGGAAGTATTGGTAAGCGTGATGGGTGTATTTACGCATACGGTGTCCGGCCCGGCGAAGGACGCGATGCTGGGTGGTGGCGGGGTCACGGTTATGGTGGCATTTGCCGAATCTTTACAACCCTGCGCATCGGTCACCACTACTTGGTACACCGTGCTGGTTGCCGGTGTTGCCACCGGGTTGGCGATCGCCGGGTTGCTTAGGCCCGCCGTCGGTGTCCATAGGTAGCTGTTGCCGCCCGCGGCCGTTAACGGTACTGATGTGCCCGATACCACTGAGGCTGATTGCGGCGTTACAGAGATCAACGGCCTTGGCAACACGGTTACGGTTACGCCGGCCGTGCTGAACCCGCTGCTTCGCTCGCAACTCGTCGCGTCTTTGATACTCACGACAGTATAGGTGGTCGTTGCTGTTGGACTGACCATGATCTGGCCGCTGTTGCCGGCAATGCTTTGCGTGAAAGAAGTTGTGCCATCGCTCAATTGCACGGTAAAGGGAGCGGTTCCCGCTGTCGCCTGAAAAGGGATTGCCACGGGCCGGCCTGCACAGGTGCTGGCAGCGTTGAGCGTTGCTTGCGGAAGGATACAGGTGGGACAATTGGGTTGCGGTGGAGGCGGTAGCGGACTTTGGTAAAGCGCCTGGACTTCAGCATCGGAAAGAGACCGGTTGTACCAACGTATGTCGTCGATCTTACCCTGGAACCAGTTGGGGTCGCCACTCCACCAGACGCCGAACCTTAGCTGGCTGAGGCAATTGGAGCGCTGGAGAAAGCTGGCGGTAGCAGTATTGAGCAGTTGTCCGTCCACATAGATCTTTTCCACACCATTGCTAAAGCTGACGACTACGTGGTACCATTTGAACTTGCAAAAGGTGGCGTAGGGAATGGCTGTCGACTGGAAATCGGAATTGCCCACCGGGTCGGCGCAAGGCCTGTTATTGCGCACGATAAAGGTGCGAACGGCGGGGCCGGCCTGAACGTTCAGTCCAAATTCCGATACGTTGCTGGCATCGAAGGCTCTTTTTGCCACAGCCATTTGCAGGCGGTCGTCCCGTTCCGTATAAAACCAGAGTGACACCGACATAGCCGGTGTGGAAAAGGTGCCGTCATCCGTAATTGCCAGGTAGTCGTTGACGCCGTCGAACACGTAGGCGCTGTTGGGATTGCCAAAGCGGTCAGGCCCCAGCACCGCCCCGCCAAAAACCACTGCGTGGTGGCCACCTCCCGATGCATCGCTGGCATTGCCGTTGAACGGGTAGCTGGCCACCAGGCCCGCATTCAGGTTAACCTGCCCTAATGCGGGTAGCAAACCCGCCGAGGACAGAAGCAGGATAAGGCAAAAACGAAGCAAAGCGGCAGAAGATGCAGATTGGTTACGAGTATTCCGAAGCATGGGGAACAAAAATATTATTATTAGTTTGCACCTGTCCCGCATCCCCCCTTTATACCGAACGCGCGTTGGCCGCCAAAAAAGAAAAATCCGTCCGCGTTTAGCCGGAAATGTTTCGCTACTAAAAGCGGGCGGACAATAAACGTTTTTCTTTTCCCTTCGAATGCCTACCGGATTTGCACGAAGGTGCCTTTCTTATTTATCAGCGGGCTGTTGGGTGTGCGCCGATACTCTACGTAATACACAAAGGTATTGAGCCCCTGTCGTTCCCCTTCTATCGTACCGCCCCAAGCCGCTTCTAAATAGTAGGTCTGGAATACCCGGTTGCCCCAGCGATTGTATATTCTCAGGTGGTAATAGGCCATCGTAACGCCTGCCGCATGTATGGCCTTAAAACCGTCATTCTTCCCGTCATGGTTGGGGGTAAAAGCCGACGGGAAATAGAGGTCATCGTTGCAAATCTCGGTCTGCACATCTACGCTATCAGCAGCTGCACCGCAGCTGTTTTGCACGCGAATCCAGTACTGGCCCGCAGTATTGATGCTGATCGTAGGTGATGCGCTGCCGGTGCTCCACACAAAAGAGGTGTAATTCGTCCCGTTGAAACCGAGTTGCAGGTTGTCGGTAGAGCAGATCTTACGATCAGCGCCTAGTGTGACCGTAGGCACCGTAGCTTGCGAAACGACAACGGTGTCACGCGCGGGGGTGATGCAACCATTTACCTGTACAGCTACCGAATACGTGCCGGGTGCGTTCACGGAAGTGCTGGCAGCGGTGCTGCCGTTGCTCCAATTATATTGGGTGGCACCGGCAATCGTTGCATTGAACGCGAGTGTATTGCTTCCGCAAAGCAAAGTGTCCGGTCCCAGGTTTACTACAGGCTTGGGGTTAACCGTCAGGACGATGAGCGCGGAGTCGCGGCAGCCGGTATTGTTGGTCACCACTACTTTATAGCTCGTTGTGGCCAGCGGGAAGGCGAGGGGCGCCGTTATGGATGCGTTGCTGAGCGTTGCCGAGGGCGACCACGCATAACTGACACCGCCGGTGGCCGTTAGTTGGGTAGTATCGCCCTGGCAAAAAACAGGGTTGGTGGCCGAAACAGTAGCCACTGCCGCAGGGTGCCGCGTTACCGTCACCGAGGCCGAATCCTTGCAACCTTGTGCATTGGTGACCAATACTTTGTAAGAAGTAGTGGCCAGCGGAGCAGCTTTGGGGCTTGCGATTGAAGCGGAGGATAGCCCGGTAGTCGGCACCCAGTTATAAGTAGTGCCGCCGCCAGAAACCAATTGAACAGAGTCTCCCGGGCAAAAGGCGGGGTTGGCAGGTGTCAGTGTAACAGTGGGTGCTGTTTTGCGCGTGACGGTGACATTCAACGAGTCTTTGCAGCCAGCTGCGGTCGTCACAACCAGCTTGTAGGTCGTAGTGGCTGCCGGCGCCGCTTTCGGATTGGCAATGGTAGGATTGGAAAGCCCGGTAGCCGGAGACCACGCATAGGTACTGCCGCCTGTCGCACTCAATTGTACTGAATCGCCCGGACAGAAGCTTGGATTAGCCGGTGTTGTGGCGATAATGGGCAGTGGGTTGAAGTTTACTGTAGCGCTTCCGCTGGTGAAGCCGGTGCCTCGTTCGCAGCCTGTGGCATCCTTCACAGAAATAAGCGTGTAAGTCGTCGTGGTAACGGCTGCTACCGGGATTGTTGCGCTGTTGGTGGTAATCAGCTGTGTAAAGCTATTGCTGCCGTCGCTGATTGTAACCGTGTAGGGCGCCGTGCCGGCAGTAGCGCTAAATGTCAGGAAGCCGGTTCCATTGCCGCAGACAACTGCACCGCTTATCCCAGCCTGCGGAAGCTGCAGGCAACTGGCGCAGTTGGCCTGCACGGCAGGCGCTACCGGGCTGCTGTACAGTGCCAGGGCTTCAGCTGCATTGATCTCACGACTATACCAACGGATATCGTCCAACTTACCCCGGAACCAACTGGGGTCGCCGCCCCACCACATACCGAAGCGTAAGTCGGTCTGGCAAGTAGATTTAGCGGTAAACGGCGCGGTCGAGCTGCTTTTCAACTGTCCGTCCAGGTAGATTTTTTGGATTCCGTTCGAAAAGGTAACCACTACATGGTACCAGCGTACCGTGCAATAGTTAGCAGGGAATGCATCGTAGACGTAGTAATCGTTCGGGGCGCCGAAAACGGAGCATGGCTTCGCGTTCGAAACCAGGAACGTTTGAAGGTGTGAGCCCGATGCAGCCGGCATCAGGTTGATCCCAAACTCTGAATTATTAGTAGGCCCGAAGTCGCGCTTTCCGACAGGTACCTGCACCAGGTTGTTCCGGTCAGTTGAAAACCAGAAAGAAAGGGAAAAACTGGTTGTTGAAAAAGCTCCATTGTCTACGATCCGGAGGTAATCGTCAATACCATCAAAGGACATGGCGCTGGAGACGTTGCCAAAGCGGTCGGTACTAAAAACAGCGCCGCCTTGTACTGCTGCATTGTGGCCATTGCCCGTTGCATCGTTTGCCGTACCGTTAAAAGGATAGTTGGCTACGAGCCCTTGATTAAGATTGACCTGAGCCGATGCGAAAAAGGAAACCACCGTAAGCAGGAATAGTGATAATAACGTTCTCATAAATGTCAGTTGGCGTTGATCCGCAAATGGGCGCAGTTACACCCGTATTGGAAGGCAAATATATTTATTCTTCGCCAACTGTACCTGCTAGCTGCCTTTGCAGCATTGTGAAAGAAGGAGGGTAGCGAGCGTTTCTCCCGGCCGGGGATCATATTGCGCGGCAGCATCCGCATATGCCTGTTGGCCCATCATGGCCCAATCGCTGCGACGCGACCAGGCGCGTTCCAGGGTTCGCTGCAGGGACAGCGTATTCGCACCTTCCGCCAGGAAGCCATTCTCCCCATCGCGCACCCACTCGGCATGGCCGCCCACGTCGGTCATCAGCACCGGGCGTCCGCACAGCATGGCTTCCACCATGGCCAGCGGGGTGCCTTCGAGGCGCGAGGGCATTACCAACAGGTGGTTGGCGCGCCAAACAGCGCGGATGTCTGCCACCCTTCCATGAAAGGTGACGCGTTCGCTTAGGCCATAGTAAGTGCAAAGCCGCTTCAGGTACGCCTTGTCGATACCCTCCCCGTACAGGTTCAGGTGCCAGGCGCGTTCCTGCCATTGCGGCTGACGTAAAACATCAAACAGAAGATCTTGTCCTTTGTGGTTCACCAGCAGATTGGCAACGGTGCCCAATTGCACGGGTTCTTCGGCCGGCATCGGTAGGACACCGGTCTCAGAGAGGTTGATCGGGTTACGTACGACTTGGGCATTGGGTATAGAGGCTGCCAAAAAACGCTCGAGTACGTGCAGGTTGCGGGCCGATACAAACAGGTTCTTATCTGCCCTGCGGTGGCCCTCCAGAATCAGTTCCGCTTCAAAGTCATCGAAGGTGCGCAGGTATTCCCAGTTGACCTGGTTGATATTAACGAGTGGCACTTTTGAAGCGGCAATGGCCTTTAGAAAGTTGCGGTCATTCTTGAACGAATCGCAAGCGCCGGTGTAAACAAGCACATCAAACGGTAATGCCAGGAACGATTGGTAGGGATTGCGAACCTGCTCCGAGAAAAAGTTCCAGACCTTGCGGGGAGCGCGTTGCTTGAAGGGCAAACCCGGTTTAATGAAGCCTTTGCGGTAAACAATTTGTGCCCCTGCTTCGCGGAGTTGCAGGAGGCGCGGCGCAGTTCGGTCATGGCGCAGAATGGAAATATACACTTCGTGGCCTTTTTTAAGAAGCGCCAGTGCGGCCTCGGCCCAAAGTTCTTCGCTGCCGCCCCAGGGCTCGCGTACAATCGATATAAAGCCGATCTTCATGGCTTCTTGTTTTTCAGCACCAACACATTATTGAGGTACAAATTTTTGTTTCGCGGGAAAAGCCGGCTGAACAACAGAGCCAGTGGGTTGAGCGTGCAATACACCAAAGCGCGTATCGCCGAGCGTACCACAGGAATTTTCCGCACGCGGTGCAGCATGCCCTGGTCGAGCCAGATGATCCAAAGCTGGAAAAGCGCCTCGATAAAATTGCCGGTCTTTTCATAATGCACGACCTCGAACCCGTTGCGTCGGAAAAGGTCCTGGACTGCAAACGAGGTGTAGCGTGCATAGTCGGCCGGCACTTCGTGTTCCGGCATCGCAAACGGGCAGGTAAGGAGCAACTCGCCACCTGGCTTGAGTACACGCCGTAATTCCGGAACAATGCTTTCGAGGTTGAAAATGTGCTCCACGACCTCAGTCGTAAAAATGCCATCGAAATAGTTGTCGGCGAATGGCAGCGTTTTGCCGTCGTAAAGGAAGTCGGCCTTTTCTTTGGTATACGTTTCGCCTTCTCCGGCATAGTCGACGCCGATGTATTCGGCTACAGAAAAAAGGGATTCATAGGGCTTGATGCCGCAACCGAAATCGAGCAGCCGACCATTAAAGCGCGTCGCCTGTTTGCGGATCGCATTCAAAAGCCGGTTGCGGATAAGGAAGAGCGAATAATTGACCGACGGGTCGAATTGAGGTAATAGCTTTACTTTTGGCGGCATTTAGGCGTTATGAATCTGATCGACAAAGTAATAGAAAAACTAGGATACGTCCGGAAGGATGCTAAACGGGGTCCTGAGAAGGATATGGCTGCCGATCCGGATTTCATGCGTTCGCTGGCGAGCTGCCAACCTTTCACTATGACCTCGCCAGAGCGGATGTTTGCGCTAAGCCAGGCGGTGCGCTATGTGCTGCGTAACCGAATCGCTGGCGACTTTGTCGAATGCGGAGTCTGGCGCGGCGGAAGCTCTATGATGATGGCGCTCGAACTGATAGCCGCCAACGAGACACGCGATTTGTATTTATACGATACCTACGAGGGTATGTCGGAGCCGGGCGCGGAGGACGTGGACCTGAACCAGAATTCCGCAGACAAACTGCTCCTGCATTCCAAAAAATCCAATGAGAGCATTATCTGGGCCTACGCAACGCTCGCCGACGTTCGCCAGAACCTAGGAGCAACCGGCTATGATGCCAGGCATATCCATTACGTTGAGGGAAAGGTAGAAGAGACGATTCCCGCCACATTACCTGGCCCCATAGCATTGCTCCGCCTCGATACCGATTGGTACGAGTCTACCCGCCACGAGTTGCTGCACCTGTTTCCGCTGGTTGTGCCTGGCGGTGTGGTGATCATTGATGATTACGGGCACTGGCAGGGCGCGCGCAAAGCGGTAGACGAATACTTCATTCAGCATGGCTTGTTCCCGCTGCTGCACCGCATTGATTATACCGGGCGGATCTTTGTGAAACGTTAATACCAAAGCCGCGCGCCGAGGGCATCGAGGTGCAGCAGCGTGTCCTTTGAAACGGTACGGCGCTTTTCCTGCCGCATCATACGGAATATAGCGCGCCAGCCGCTAAAGAACCCACCAATTTTACTACCCGATTTTACCAGGTATTCAACCGACCAGAGCAGTGCGGTTGTCCAGAAAAAGCGCAGGGGCAGGTAACGCCAGGCCACCTTCGATTTGTTCACCCACATCATCTGGACCTTTTCCGCCTTGGGCTTCCGGCCCAGGGGCGACTCTTTATGGAGCATGATGATGGCATCGCTGTAGACGATAGAAAAACCCGCATCGAGCAATCGATAGCTCAAATCATATTCCTCCATTCCATAAAAAAAGTCTTCCGGGTAATCGCCAACGACATCCAATGCAGACCGCCTGATGGCATGCGCACCGCCCGCATAGAAGTATGTTTCAAAGAAAGACTTGTTTTTGTAGCGGTCAAATTGCTTGTGCGGAAGGGTATTGCGTTGCAGCTCGCGCGTATCGTAGTACAGCACCTTGAACGACACGATAGCCTTTGGGCGCTCGCTGCGTTGGCGCTCAAATTCTTCCAGCAGCCGGTAGAGGCAATCGCTGTTGCCCATTTCGGCGTCGTCGTCGATCATTACCAGTATGGGCGCCGTTGCGAAGCGCAGGGCATAATTACGTCCGCGGGCTACGCCGAGGTTCTCCGGTGCATCTTCATAGTGGATCGGTGCCGGGTGCTGTTCGCGGCAATAGGCCTGGACTGAACTATAGTCGCTCGTCGACGCATTGTTGACCAGTACCACTTCCTGCAGTAGACTGCCCGCGCCATCAAGGCTCATGATGTTGCGCAGCAGCGCCAGCGTGTCGTCGGGTCGGTTATATGTAATGATGATAAAGCTGATCGGCTTCAAGCGTATGTTTCGTTTGGAGTTTGTAATAGGTGGCGGTAAGTGCTGTTAAACACTTCGATGGAAAAATGTGTTTCCGCATAAGAGCGGTTCGCCAGCGCCATCCGGGCCCGCAAATCTGCGTCCTTAAGGAGATGCGCAATAGCGGCAATAGCTTCGGTTACAATCCGGCCTTCGTTGTGTGTGTCTGAAAAAATGAATCCATTGATGCCTGGTTGCACGTGCAACGGCAAGTCGCCGACTGGAGTGGACAGGATGGCGCAACCGTTGGCCATCGCCTCGATCACTACAAGTGGAAATCCTTCTGTGCTGGAGGTTAGGAGGAGTGCTGAGCTTTGAAAAAACAAATCATGGATCTGCTTCGGATCGTTGAGCGAGCCCATGCAAGCCACAACTGCTGCTGCCTGCGCGCCAGCCTCTTCGGCGCTGACGCCGATGGCGCAAAAGCGGACAGGCCATCCCAATGCTTTAACCTCCGTTGCCACCCGCACAAAGAGCGGGAACCGCTTCTCCGGACTGAAACGTCCGTTGAAAAGCACCGTGAATGGCTCGCTCGGTTTGTTCGCTACGTTTCGGTCCGGGAAGGGCACCGCGTTCGGAATATAGAAAAGCCGATCGATCAGGCTTTGGGGGATAGCGAGCTTCCGGTACAGCACGCGATGCGCTTCCAGTTTGACCTCGCTGATCTGAACGCTTTTTTCGTAGAAGGATAGGTAAGGTATGCGAATGCGTGAAAAACTGTTCAGCGAATGTACCAGGTCGATCTGTCGTATATCACTGCGCAGCCAGGAGGACAACTTGTAGGCAAAGTTGGAATGCCCGTTAAAAATAACCGGCTTGGGCCGCATGCGGTTGATCTGGGCCGCAATAAATCCGCGCATGAAAAAATTAACCGGGTATAGCCACTTGGAACCCGTGTATCGATTAAGGTCAAGGATCTGGCATCCGCTGGCTACAAAAGCATCTCGAAAGCGTTTGTCTACCGAGCAACGGGTAAACACAATGAGGCAATCGCTTCCTCCTGCTGCCGCAGCGATTTGCGCGTGTACTTTTTCAGCACCGCCTGTATGATAAAAAGGAAAGAAGAAGACGATCCGGTAAGAGGTTTTCCACGGGGCACACAATGCAGTCAACCTGCCCAGGGATACCAAGGGCCACATCAGCACGCTTTCAAGCCGTCGCTTCCAAACAAGTAAGGTATACATCAGCGCCCCTTGATTTTTCGCTTAAGTTCCTTACCCATCGCCATCAGGTAATCGAAGTACATCCGACGCCGCAGGTGGCGATCGAAGTCGTTCAGCGGTCGCTTGGACTGCACACGATGGAGGTACATTTTCTTCGTTTCGTAATTGATCAGGTACGGATTAATCCGGCGCAGGTGCTTGCTGGTGGCGGATTGCTGGTGCACCCTGTAGTACAAAAGGGTGCGCTCGATCTTGCCGAAAGCATAGCCATCGCTTAGCAACTCAAGCCAGAGTCCGTAGTCTTCAACGGCGAAACCTTTTTTCTGTTGACCTGCATCGTAGCCATATCGGCGCAGCACTTCGCCCCTCATTAAAACGGAAGAATGAGCAATGCAATTTTCAACCAGCATATGGCTGCGTATGGCAGCCGTTCCGGTTACCGACCGATCAAGAGACCAGGTGCCGCAGGGCGTGCCGCTTTCATCGATCATTTCGATAAATGCTGCCACTACGGCATGCTCCGGGTGCGCATCCAGCCAGGCAACTTCTGAAGCCAGGCGTTCGGGATGGGATATGTCGTCGGCATGCATGATTGCTATGTATTCCCCCCTGGCAGCATGCAATCCATCGTTGGTGGCTGCTACTACTCCGCCGTTCAGAGCTCGGTACAGCGGCCGTATCCGCTCGTCGGAATACGACTCGACGATCTGCCGCGAGTTGTCTGTACTGCAGTCGTCCACCAGGATCAGTTCCCAATCTGTGAAGGTTTGCCGCACGACGCTGTCGATCGCTTCTCGCAGAAAAGCGGATGCGTTGTATACGGGCATAACGACACTTACTCGGGGCATAATGGAACGGCTTCAGCGCCGGCGGGCAAAAATACGGTTTCGGAAGCGCTTCAGGGATCGAGATGCCGGAATGCTTCCAGGGTGCGGGTGGCTATGCCCTCCCAGGAAAGGCGGGTTAGAAAAGCTTTCGGAATCTCCGGACCTTTTTGCGCCAGTTCGAGTGCTTTTCCCGTAAATAACGCCCAATTGCCATCCGCCACCGTCAGAAACGCCTCCCCGCACAACCCGCGGTCAATTCCCTGCGCACCAAAGGCAAAGGAAAGCACCGGGCAACGATGCGCCAGCGCGTCGATCACCTTGGTTTGTACGCCGCCGCCGCCCAGCACGGGGTTGAGAAAAGCGTCGGTTGCGGCGTAATACGGGGCGAGTTCGGGTACTTCGCCAGCGCGGATGATGGCGGGGTGTTGCAAGGCTTCCAGGTCCTGGAAAGCCGCCGACCGGTTGCGCCCGCACACGATGATGCGGTAGGGGGTGCCGGCCGCATCGAGCCGCGGCGCAACCTCCCGGTATAAAGCCCGCAGCGCGTCGGCGTTCGGCAGGTAATCGAGCGTGGCGGCGAACAAAAACACGCGGGCGCCGCCGGGGATGTTCCAGCGCTGGCGAAGCGCCGCCACCTCTTCGGGAGCCACCGCGCGGGGCGCGTCGATGCCGTAGGGTACGATCATCGTACGCGTCTCGGTAAGGCCAAACGTTTCGAGCGCATGCCGGCGGTCGGCTTCGGTTTTGAACAGCACGAGGTCGGCCTGGCGACAGGCCCAGCGCTCGTAGGCTTTCAGCAGGCGCCAGGCGGGATGGCGCAGTCCGCGAAAGCGGCGGTATTCGATGTTGTGCTCGTGGAGCACGAGCTTTAGTCCAAAACGTTTGGCGGCGCGCACAGCGGCATAGGCGTGGTAGGGATATTCGAGCAGCAGGTGTGTTGGTGCCTCTTCCTGCACCACCCGGGCGATGTGCCGCCACACGGGCGGTCGAACCACGCTGCGCCTGCCCGGCGGCAGCTCTGGGCGCAGCCGGTAGGGAAGGGGACCATCGGGCTCGTTATCGGACGCGCAGAGGCACACCAGGGGCACTTGCTCCGCGAGGGCACGTGTGAACAGCGCCGTCCCTTTCTGCCCGCCGAAGCGGGCCGGCAAAACCTTGAACCAGACGAGGCTCAGGATCTTCATGCCGGCAGGCTTTCGCGATGGCGCGCGCGCCATTCGAGGAAGATGCCCGCCAGCAGCAGTACGATCAGCAGCACCTGGCAGATCGTGGTGATCTGGTGGCCGCGGATAAAGCCCTGCGGCTCGAAGCGGAACTCGATCTTATGGGTGCCGGCCGCGATCGGCAGGCCGCGCAGCGCATAGTCCACTTTCACGATCGGCGTTTCCTTGCCGTCCACGAAGGCCTTCCAGCCCGCTGCATAATAAATCTCGCTGAACACTGCGAACTGCGCAGCGGGTGAATTGCTGTTATAGGTGATGGCGTCGTTGTCGTTCTTTTCCAGCACGATCGTGCCCTCGCCGCTGAATTGCGTGGCCGGGCCCGCCGCATTTCGGTACGACTCCCGTATAAATGCGGTATCGCGCGGGTTGAAATGATCGAGTGCACTCATTTCCGTCTTCGCATCTTTTACAAAAGCAAGGTTCCTGACAAACCACACGGGGCCCAGGGCGCCGGTGTTTTGCTGCAGGTTGGTGGTATTGCCCGCCTGGTCTTTCTGGATGAAATACTTCACATTGAGCATGTTCACCACGGCCATGTTGCCCTTCGCCAGCTGGTTCTCGATCAGGTCCTGGTAGAGCCGCAGCTTCACAGCGTGGTAGCCGCCCACCGAGTTGTAGTGATAGGAAGCGCGGGCGTCGGCAAAGGCGTTGCCCGATACGTCGAACACACGGAAGTAGCTTTTGTCGGCCAGGATCTGTTTGTCGGCATCAGTAGTGCTGAAGGTCACTTCGCCGGCGCTGTCTTCAATGAACGAATCGCCGTTGATGTATTTGTGGTCGATGGGCAGCAGGTCGACCAGGGTCAGCAGCGCGAAGCCCGCGAACACCAGCACCGGCTGAAGGGTGCGCTTGATGAGCAGCCATACGAGCGCCGCCGCGGCGATGCCGAAGCCCAGGGCGCGGAAGATGTCGCCGAGAAAGAGCGACTGGCGGTCGGCTTTCAGCGCGGCGAAATACTGGCGGACGCCTTCGGCCTGCTGCGGGTTTTGCAGCGCCGAAGCCATTTCGCTCTTGTCGTTTTCACCCATGAAGTCGACCCCGAAATAAATAAGGAAGAACAAGACGAAGAGTGCGCCGATACCGATCAGTCCCTGCTTCAGCCGGGGCTTCAGCACCGCGAAGTCGGTGGTTGCCAGCTTGTCGAGCGTCAGCACGGCCATAAAGGGGAAGAGCAGCTGCGGGATCACCAGGATCATCGACGGCGCCCGGAACTTGTTGTACATCGGCAGGTGCTCGTACAGAAAGGTGTTGAAGCCGAGGAAGCTCGAACCCCAGGACATCAGGATGGCGATCACCGTGGCTGCGAGCACCCACCAGCGATGGCGGTTGTCGAGGATGAAGAAGCCAAGCAGGGCGAGCAGGCTGACCACGATGCCCACGTAGGGAGGGCCCGAGGTGACGCCCAGGTTGCCCCAGTAGTAGGAAATGCCCTGTGCCGCCTGGCCGCGTTCGCTGAGGAACTCCGCGGTCTTGGATTTTTCTTCGTCCATCACCGGCCGTGCGCCGGGGCTGCCGCTCGGCGTGTTGGCGCCAAAGGCGTGCGGCAGGAACATCGTTACCGGCTCTGCGAGGCCCAAGCTGTACGAAAAGGCATAGTCCTTGGTCAGGCCTTCGGCGGCATCGCCCTGCTTGGTGCCGGTGATCTCGGACGCCGTGCCGCGGATCGTTTCTTTCTGGTATTCGTAGGTGGACAGGATCATCACCGCGTTGACGAGCAGGCCGATGCCGCCGGCCACCAGCGTAAGGCCCAGCGCTTTGAAGAGATGGATGTATTGCTTTTCGAGGATCCAGCGAACGGCAAAAAACAGGGTCATGATGCCGAGCGTGAGGAACAGGTAGTAGTCGATCTGCGGGTGGTTCATGGCCACCAGCACCGAGGTGAAAAGCGCGGTCAGTCCGGCCCCGAGCCAGTAGCGCCGGTTGAAGATGAGCAGGATGCTGCCCAGCAGCGCGGGCATATAGGCGATGGACCACATCTTGGTGTCATGGCCCACACTGATGATCACCGGGTTATAGGTAGCATAGGCGAAGGAAAGGGAACCGAAGATCCCGATCCAGGGGTTGATGCGCAGGCAAAGGCAAAGAATGTAAAAGCACAGGCAGGCGAGGAAGAAGAACTGGATCGGTGCCGGCAGGTAAAGGGTCAGGATGCCGTGTACGAGCCAGGGCACGAAGTTGTTGCCCGGCGAGCCGATCTGGAAGGCGGGCATCCCGCTGAACATGCTGTTGGTCCACAGCGGCAGCTTGCCGTGCGTTTCTTTATAGAGCTCGCTTTGATGGATCGAACCTTTCCACTGGGTGACGTCGTGCTGGCTCAGCACCATTCCCTGGAGGGCCGGCTTGCAATAGAGAACAGCCACGATCAGGAAAACAACAACGGCAACCAGGTGGGGAAGGAGTTTGGACAGGAGCCCTTTCTTCATAGCTATGGTTTAAAATCTGGGCAAATTAAGATTATTTTACACCAAATCCCGGTATGCGTCTGACGCTTTTTTTGAGCCGTGTGGCCTTTATCTGCAACGTTTTTTTCCTGCTGATGCTCTTGCTGCGCCTCGGTCTTCCGGCCCGCAGCGAAGCACTCGCATCGACCATCGCGATTGCCGGTTACTTCCTCGTGCTGCTGTTCAACCCGCTGGCCAACCTGCTTTGCGGCCTGTTGCTGCTGCGGCGACGGCTGCTCCCGGCGGTGCCGCGCTGGCTGGCGCTCAGTAACTTCATCTTCCTTCTATTACAAGTACAATACATCCTTTACATCAATGGGACCTTCACTGCTTAAAGACAAACCCACGCGGCTGCTGCTCGGCATGGCCGCCTTTTTCGTAGCCAACGCGCTCATCGCCGAAAGCATCGGCACGAAGATCTTTTCCCTCGAAAAGCTGCTGGGCATTCCGCCGGCCAACTTCACGCTCTTCGGGCAAAGCGGCATGGCCTTCAACCTCACCTGCGGCGTGCTGCTGTGGCCGCTTGAGTTCGTCATGACCGATATCGTGAACGAATACTACGGCCCGCGCGCGGTGCGGCGGATCTCCTATACGGCCGTGGCCCTCATAGCGTACGCCTTCCTGATGTATTTCCTCGCCATCGGCGTGCCGCCGGCCGACTTCTGGATCGGCACCGGCAAAACGATGGGCATCGACAACATGCAAAACGCGTTCAACGGCGTCTTCGGCCAGGGCATGCGCATCATACTCGGCTCGATCGTGGCTTTCCTCGTCAGCCAGCTGGTGGATGTATACGTATTCCACCGCATCAAGAAGATCACCGGCGGCAAGCACATCTGGCTGAGGGCCACGGGCTCCACGATCGTGTCGCAGCTCATCGACTCTTACATCGTGCTTTTCATTGCATTCAGTGGCGTATTCAGCTGGCAGATGATCCTGGCCATCGGCATGATGAACTACTGCTACAAGTTCCTGATGGCGCTTGTGCTCACCCCCGTAATAATACTGGTGGAGAAACGCATCGACCGCTATTTCGGAAAGGAAACCTCAGAACGCATGAAGCGCATGGCCGCGGGCGAATCCGAGGATAATATAGAGTTTCCTGTAGCCGGGTAATAACCGGTTGATCAGAGAAGCGGGTAATGAATTGATGCGATTCGCTCCGAGTGAGTCGCATCGATCGGCACGACGTTCTTCGATTATTGTATTCACCTATTAATGTATTAACCGGTTAACTGGTTAACTGATTCCGGAACACCTCCGCCGCCACTTTATCGATGGGCAGGGTAACGCTTTCTTCGGAAAACTCGTGGAAGGGTATAAAGCGAAAGGATTCGCATTGCTGCTCGGCGGCATAGCGCGCCAGCTGGCTCTCATCGAAGTCGAAGGGTTTTGTGTTGAGGCGCACGCGGATCGGCTCCAGCGCTTCGGCGAGGTAGTAAATGGAAATGATCTGGTGCCCGGGGTGGTAGGCCGATTGCTGGTAAAAGTCGGTGGTATAGAGGTGTGCGCCCACTTCCACGCGGAGGTTCATCTCCTCGAGAAACTCGCGGGCGAGGCAATCGCGCGTGCCCTCGCCGAACTCGAGGCCGCCGCCGGGAAACTTGGTGATCCGCATGCCGCGGATCCACTCGTCGGTTACCAGCACCTCGCGGGCCTCGTTCAAAAGTAGACCGTATACACGGACGTTGAAACTACCCATAGGGAAAATTTAGATTTCAGATTCCGGATCTCAGATTCCAGGTCCGTACATTATCGGGATACCGCTTAACTGAATCTGAAATCAAAGATCTGAAATCAGACATCCATTTCGATGGTTCCCTCAAACACGCGCTGCGCAGGGCCGATGAGCCAGATTTCGGTATAGTGGTTGCCGTTCTTGTCGTACTCCACGGCGAGGTGGCCGCCCTTGGTACGCACTTCCACGCGGTTGAAGCCGTTCTCGTTGTGAGCGCATACGAGGGCCGCGGCCGTTACGCCGGTGCCGCAGGAAAGGGTCTCGTCTTCCACGCCGCGCTCGTAGGTGCGCACGATGATCTCGTCGTCCTGGTTCGTTTGCTCCACGAAGTTGACGTTGATGCCTTCCTTTACATACGCAGGACTATTGCGGATCTCGCGGCCGATGCGCACCATGTCTTTATGCATTACGTCGGTAGTGAGGTGCACGAAGTGGGGCGAGCCGGTGTCAAGTACGAAATCGTTGCCCTCGTGCTGAATCTGCGTAACATCCTGCATCTTCAGGGCTACCAGCCCGTCGAGCTCGATGGAGGCTTCGTGAGGACCGTCTGCTGCCAGAAAGCGGTAGTCGGTCTGCACGAGGCCCATGTCGGCGGCGAACTTCACCAGGCAACGGCCGCCGTTGCCGCACATGGAGGAGGGGCGACCGTCGGCGTTGAAGTAGATCATTTCGAAGTCGTAGTCGGGGTGCTTGCTGAGCAGCATGAGCCCGTCGCCCCCGACGCCGAAGCGGCGGTCGCAGAGGCGGCGCACCGTTTCCTCCGACTCGCGGCTGCCGTCCGCGAGCTTGTTATAGCGGCCGTCGCGGTTGTCGAACAGCACAAAGTCGTTTCCGGTGCCCTGGTATTTGTAAAAGGTTTGTTTCATGTTCGTCAGGCGTGAAGCGTCAAGCGTGCGGCGGTTGCGAAAAGCAGGGTTTGTTAACGGTTCACGCCTCACGCCACACGATATCAGGGCAAGTTACTGAGAATCCCGAGTCCATTCACGATCAGTCGTTCCACGAGCGCGCCGCCGTCCTGGGAAAATTGCTTGTCCACACGGTTGGCCACGATGGCGCTCAGCGACAGGCAGTGGTGGCCCAGCAGGCGGCCGAGGCCGTAGATCGCCGAGGTTTCCATCTCGAAGTTGGAGATGAAGTGGTTGCCGAAGCGGAACTCCGTCAGGCGGTCGATAAGCGACGGGTTGCGGATGCCGAGGCGCAGCACGCGTCCCTGCGGACCGTAGAAACCCGGGCAGGTTACGGTGATGCCTGAGTACCAGCCTTCGCCGGCAAAATGCTTGAGCAGGGAAGGGGCGGCGGCACTGATATAGGGGTTGGTCGTATTGCTGTTGAGTCCCGTATGCGTGATAAAGGATTGCAGCAGCTGGTTTTCCTCGGGGTTTTGCTCGAGGCGGTAATAGTTGAGCAGGTTATCGAGGCCGAGGGCGTGGGTGGAGGCCACGAACGTGTCAACGGGGATGTGGCGCTGCAGCGAGCCCGAGGTGCCCATCCGCACGATGTTCAGCGCGGTGAGTTGCGGCTTGATCGTCCGGGTGGCGAAGTCGATGTTCACCAGCGCGTCGAGCTCGTTGAAAACGATGTCGATATTGTCGGGGCCGATGCCCGTGGATACCACCGAGAGGCGCTTGTTGCCGATGTAGCCGGTATGCGTAACAAACTCGCGGTGCTCGGCGCGGTACTCGATGCGGTCGAAGTGCTTGCTCACCTCTTTTACTCGGAAGGGGTCGCCCACGGTGATGATCGTTTCGGCCAGCTCTTCGGGGCGCAGGTCGAGGTGATAAATGGCGCCGCGGCTGTTGATAATGAGTTCGGATTCGGCAATGGGCTGCATGGATGGTCCTTTTTTAAAAAATTGATTCTGTAGGTATTAATTGGGTAAAAATATCTATTTTCGCGGCCTGCCCAACGGTAATCTTTACCGCTGTAACCGGTACCATGGCCGAGTGGCTAGGCTCAGCTCTGCAAAAGCTGCTACAGCAGTTCGAATCTGCTTGGTACCTCTCAAAAAAATCCGGTTTTGCCGGATTTTTTGCTGTCATGTATATGCTGACACCGGAAGAAAAAGCCTTTGTAGACTACTGGGCGGTGCAACGCCTTCGCCGCAAGTCGATCGCCTCGCGTATTTCGTCGGGGCTGCCCCTGAGCGTGCTCATCGTGGTGGTGCTCTTCGTGAGCATCTTCACCGGCTGGTACGAGCGGGCCACGGCGGTATTACGCACCCATTCCTCGGTGATCCTCGTGGTCATCCTCGCCGCCATCGGCATCGTTCTGTTTATGAGCTATTTCACGGCGCAGCACGAGTGGGACCAGAACGAAGAACGCTACCAGGTGCTGCGCGCCCGCGACGGGCAGGGCTCCGACATCAAATCTTAAAACACGTGTACAACGATCAATTGGTTCCTATGAAAAAAATGACCGGCGCCTTCCTGGCGCTCCTGCTGCTGGCCACCGCCTGTAAGAAGAAAGACGACGGCTGCAGCTACGATGCCTGCGCCACCGTGGCCCCGCAGGCGGAAATCAGCGCGGTGCAGTCCTACATCTCGCAGAACAGCATCACCGGCGCGGCGCGCCATTGCAGCGGCGCCTGGTACAAGATCCTCGACCCCGGCACCGGCGCTTCCGCCAACTCCTGCTCCACTGTGACGGCCACCTACCGCGGCACCTTCACCAACGGCAACCAGTTCGACGCCGGCACCGCCACCTTCTCGCTCAGCCAGGTGATCAAGGGCTGGACCAACCTGGTGCCCCTCGTCAAGACCGGCGGCCGCATCCAGATGTTCATCCCGCCGTCGCTCGCCTACGGAGCCGCCGACTACAACGGCATCCCGGGCGGATCGATCCTGGTGTTCGACGTAACCCTCGACGCCGTACAATAACGCAAAAGCCGTGCAACGGCACCCCCGCAAAAGTTGTCCTTTCCAAAAGTGCACCATATGAAAAAGACCCTGGCCGCCGGCGCGGCGGTAGTGCTCCTCGCCACCACGTCCTGCCTCAAAGCCAAAGACACCGGCTGCAATTACGACGAGTGCCGCTCGGCCTACGCACCGCAGAGCGAGCTCGACTTCCTCGATACCTTACTTACCAACCAGGGGATCCAGGCCACTGAACACTGCACGGGCGGCTTCTTCCAGGTGGTGAACCCCGGCACCGGCGCTTCGATCGACCCCTGCTCCAACGTCAACGTAGTGTCGCAAGGCTGGGTCATCGGCGGCAACCGCTTCGACAGCACGCAATACGGCAATATCGACCTCAAGGAGGTGATCGCCGGCTGGCGCGCGCTGCTGCCCAAGATCAAGGTGGGCGGCGAGATCAACATCTACCTGCCACCGACCATGGCCTATGGCGCTTCCGGCTACCAGAACGTTCCCGCGAACTCGTACTTGCATTTTAACATCCGGCTTACAGGCGTAAATCTGTAAACAGGGCAATGCGACGCGCTTTGCAATACCTTTGACAAAAGGAGAAGGACCTGTGGCACACGAAGCGATTTCGGTATTCGATATGTTCAAGATCGGCATCGGCCCGTCGAGCTCGCATACGCTGGGCCCCTGGCGGGCTGCGCAGCGGTTCACCGACGCGCTGCGGGCACAGGGCCGCCTTGAAGCGGTGCGCAGCCTCCGTGTGCTGCTGTACGGCTCGCTGGCCAAGACCGGTAAGGGCCATGGCACCGATGTGGCCGTGCTCCTCGGCCTCGCGGGCGAAGACCCCGTCACGGTCCCGGTGGCCTCGCTCGACGGCAAGATCGCCGACATCGGGGCGGCCCGCCGGCTGACGCTGGCCGGCACCTTTGCCATCGACTTCGACCCGGCTACCGACATCGAGTTCCTCATGACCGAGTCGCTACCCTTTCACCCCAACGCCCTTTCGTTCCTCGCCACCTTCGCCGACGGTACCGCGCTGTCGGATACCTACTATTCCATCGGAGGCGGCTTCGTGGTGAAAGAAGGCGAAACGCAAGGCAAGGCGGCGGTACAGCTGCCCTTCCCGATCAACACGGCCGACGACCTGCTGCACTGGTGCCGCAAGACCGGCCTGACCATCAACGAGGTGGTAGCCGAAAACGAAAGCGCCTGGCGCCCCGAGGCCGACACCCGTGCCGGCGTGCTGCGCATCTGGCAGGTGATGCAGGAATGCGTGTACCGCGGCTGCCAGACCGAGGGAACGCTGCCCGGCGGCCTCAATGTAAAACGCCGTGCCGCCGGACTTGCCGGCCGCCTCCTGCACGGACAAACCTTCGACTCTTACGACGCCTGGATCGAAGCGATCCGGGGCGGCGGGAATCATTTTCAATACATCCTCGACTGGGTGAGCTGCTTCGCACTTGCCGTCAACGAGGAAAATGCCTCTTTCAGCCGCGTGGTGACGGCGCCCACGAACGGCGCTGCCGGCGTAATCCCCGCCGTGTTGCATTATTACAGAGTATTCTTCCCCGACGTTACCGACGACAAGGTCGTACAGTTCCTGCTGACGGCCTCCGAGATCGGTTCCATCTTCAAAAAAGGTGCGACCATCTCCGCAGCGATGGGCGGCTGCCAGGCCGAGATCGGCGTGTCGAGTTCGATGGCCGCCGGAGCGCTTACGGAGGCCCTCGGCGGATCGCAGCGGCAGGCGCTGATGGCTGCGGAGATCGCCATGGAGCACCACCTGGGCATGACCTGCGACCCCATTGCGGGCCTCGTGCAGGTGCCCTGCATCGAGCGCAACACGATGGGCGCCATCAAGGCAATCACGGCGTCGCAGCTGGCACTGCAAAGCGCCCCCGACTACGCCAAGGTATCGCTCGACGCCGTCGTGGACACCATGTGGGCCACCGCGCTCGACATGAACAGCAAATACAAGGAAACTGCCGAAGGCGGACTCGCCATCAACATCCCGCTGAGCCTCAGCGAATGCTAGGAACTGCGAGGTTGGTAAATTGGTTTATTAGTTTATTGGTTAATTGGTATGCGTGCGCGCTGCCAACGAAAAACCCTCCGGGTGGAGGGTTTCACTTTTTCGTCCCAATGAGACATCCAATAGCAGACATCAGACTTCTTTTTTATTGTTCCCGCAGGGTGCCCGTGATGCTGGTGGTCCAGGACTGGCCGTTGTTACCCGACATCGCGATGTTGCAGAACTGCGCCTGCAGCTTGCCGTTAACGTGGCTGATGTAAATGTTCTGGCCATCGGTGTTGCCCTGGAAATAAATGCTCTGGGCGATGGCGCTGATGTGAATGCGGTCGGTGTAGGGATCGTTCTGCACCTGGTCGGTGGTCACTTTGTAGATGCCGTCCACCGGCTCTCTGTCGCGCCAGTAGGGGTTGAACTGAAGCTCGACGCTGCCGCTCGACGAATTGGCATTCAGTACTTTCAGGCTGAGCGAATTGAGCGTCTTGCGCACGCTGGTGATCGGCGACGTGCCCATATTGCTGTAGCTGATGCTGTTGAGGGCTTGGTTGCAGGGTGCCGTGCCCTGGGGCAACGTCACGTTTACATAAATACTATCAACCTTCTCGCAGCCCTGGTTCATGGACTGCAGGCGCACGTAATACCAGCCGGCGCTGCCCAGGTTGACGTTGGTGCGGTCGATCGACGTATGTCCCTGGTCGGAAAAGTTGCCGGGACCCCACCAGGTGATGTACACGAAGTCGTTGTCGAACTGCTGGTCGCGGATGCGCAGCGACAGGTCGCCGCCGGCCACCACGGTTGCATTGCCGCTGATGCGGTTGGCCCGCAGGCTGTCGCACACGCTGCGACCGTCGCCATCGCCGCCGAGGTCGATGGTGTGTTCACACGAAGCAAAGAGCGCCATCAGGGGCAGCGCCAGGAGAAGCCATTTTTTGTTCATACGGTTGGTTTTTGATTATTTCTTTTTCTCGAAGAGGATCTTCTTGTTGTTGAATGCATACACGGCGTCCAGCAGGCCGAGGAGGTTCGGCCAGTTGGCTGCCGGCTCGAAGGCTTTGTTGAAGCTGCGCGTGACGCTGATCTTCACGTTCTTTTCGTCGGTGCTGGCCCTGGCCACGAAAGAACCCGATTCGTTGGTTACATTGGTGGCGAGCTCCTCCACACCTTTGGCCGTGTAGCCCTCGGGAATGGCGATATTGATGTCGAACGTGAAGGTACGGGCGCTGAACATATACACGTCCAGGCTGCGGCTGCGCTCCTTTTCATCCACCTTTGTAAACTTCCCGATCAGCTTGCCGGCGTCTACGATATAGTTGTTGCCGGCCTTTTTCACGAAGTTGTCCATCGTGAACGAAGAGCGGTACACGAAAGAAGGAGAAGAGTTGAGCAGGCCATGGTCGCCGATCTCGTAGCTCGTTACTTCCTTCGGCTCTTCCTCGTATTGCTCCTTGATCTCCGCCTTGAAATATTTTTTCCAGTCGTTACGCTCCTTGGTGAAGGCCGCCGTGAAGTCTGGAACGAGCTTCGCGCTCGTTTTGTTGGCGCTCAGGCTTTCCATATGCGTCTTTTCCGACAGGGCTTTCGAAAGCACTTTGTCGATGTCTTCGGACAGCAGCAGGCGCTTTTGCTCGCTGCCGCGGTAAGCGCCGGTGAGCGAGCAGCTGCGGTCGATCTGCAGCAATTGCCCGTTCGAAGGAGCCAGTTGCACGCGGATAGTTTCAGTGGTGGTATTGTCTGCCGCGGTCGTTACCGGAAGGCTGCCGGCGGTTCCGTCGGTGAAAGAAAACGCGCGGCGGCCCTTCTCGGCGCGGATCGCAATGTATTCCTCGCCCTGGAAGCGCACCGGGATCTCGTTGAAACGCGTCGTGACGTCATCGAAGGCCATGTAATAGTTTTTGCCGTCGATGGCTACCCGGATGACGGCATCCATGTCGCCGAGCTTGAGCACATTCTGCAGGCTCTGCTCATTGCGCGAGCACAGCAGCAACAGGTCGTGGTCGAGGTCGAGGTCCTGCAGGTAGTAGCTCATATAGAGGGCGTTCTGCAGGCTGTTGGCGCGGCTGTATTTCACGTCCTGGCTCACGTCGATGGTCTGGCGGTTGAAGACGTCCAGCTTCTGCCAGCGCCAGTAGTCGAACAGCACTTTCACCACGGAGTCTTTCGGAAGGTCGCGCATTTTTTTCTTGCCGCCCAGGTACTCGTAGGCGAGGCGCTGCGGCGTAAAGTCGGCGCTGACGCGCATCTGCGCGATCGCGCCACGGTAGAAGTCGGCCAGCTTGAAGGCCATCGTTCCCTTGTGCAGCGTACCGGCCTTGTAATCCGAATAAGGGCTTTCATACCGGCCCACGATCTTGTATTGCAGGATCACGTAGGGCCACTGGCGGTACGGAGAGGTCCACATGCTGCTCTTGAACTTGGCGAGGTTGCGGGCCTCGAGCTTCAGCACGAGGTCGCCGTCGTCGGTGGTACTGTGCTTCAGTTCGGGTGCGCCGTTTGCTGAAATGTATTGCACACCGGCCTTCTCATCGAGCTGCAGGCGCACGTTGATGTACAGCATCGGGTAGTCGCCGCCCATCACAAACGTAAAAGGACCCTGCTCGTCGTCGTTGTTTTCTTTCATCTCCTCCACGTCGATGTAATAGTCGAGGATGTCGCCGACCTGCAGGTCGGAAATGGCGAGCTTGCCCTCCTGGCGGGTCTTCTCGTCTTTGGTCAGCACCTCTTCGGCGGTGTTTACGATCACCTCTTTGCCGTCGCCTTTGATGATCTTGGCGCCGATATAGGTTTCCATCGTGTTGTACAACTTGGAGAAGCCGAAACGCGTGGAGTTGTCCAGCTTTTTGCGGTACTCGATTGTGGAGAATTCGTTGAGCGCGTTCTTATCGTTGATCTTCACGCGCTCGTGGTACACGGTGCGGTACAGGTTGCGGCGCGCTACGTTGAAGCCGATGCCTACCCACTTGAAGCGTGACTTGGAGGAGTTCGTGATGTCGAAGGCGCGGGCGATGATCACGGCGCTCTCGTTGCTCATGTCGGCCGGCAAGTTGGTGACCTTGAACTCGGCGGTGGCTTTGCCCCAGATATCCTGGCGCACTTCTTCGGCGCGCGCTTTATAGCGTTCGGCGTCTTTTTGTCCGTGGGCGCAAAGTGCCAGTCCGGAAAGGACCAGGCAGGCGATGAATTGTTTCATTGGGTATTATTTGGCGGTAAGTACGATCTGTTCGTTGTAGGCCTTGGCCAGCTGCTCGATGTCGGCGTTCCACTGCGAAAAGCGCACGCGTGCCAGGCGGGGATTCTTGATGATGATGTTTTTGCGGTACAGCACCTTGCCGGGCTGCTGCTGGTAAGAGATCTCGAAATCGTAATCGGCATTCTTCACCGAAAGGTTCGCCGGCACCGACGTTACCGTGTAACCGGCCGGTACGTTCAGCGTCACTTCGCGGAGTGTCTGCCCCTTGAAGTCGAACCAGTAGTCGTATACGCGCTCGGGTGTGAACGTAAAGGCACCGTACTCCTTGCGGAAGTCGAGTGCGACGTAATACTCCTTTCCGAAGTTGCTGACGGCGTTGCGGAAGCTGAGGTCGTAGCTGACGCTCAGCTTGCCGTCGAATTGCTCGAGGCCCGAGCTGTTCAGGTTCTGGATGCTGTATTCCTTGTTGTTGTCGGAAAGGAAACGCATGAAAGCCTCCTTCGACTGGTCTTTTTTGATGTTGTGCAGCTGCGACAGGATCCCTTCACGCTCTTCGCCCGACCAGGACTGCGATACTTTTCCCGACAGATCGGTGCCCGAGAGGGTCAGCTCGCTCTTCGAGGCGTCGATGTTTTGCTGCCAGCTGGTGGCGGGAATGCGGGTCAGGAGGTAGTCGTCGCCGGCCTCCACCAGCACCTGGCGGCCCTGGATGCGCTCGGCGTATTCGTCAAAGGCGCTGTAGGTTTCAGTGGCGTCGAGGAAGACCATCTTGCCGTTCCAGTTGAGCGCGCAGATCATGTGGTTGTCTACGCTCATGCTGGGTGTGGAATAATCGTAGGCAATGTGGTTGGTGCCGATCCAGCAAAGGCGTGCGTCGTAGCCAAGGCTGCGCAGCAACTCCTTGGTGAGGTGGGCCATGCCCTTGCAGTCGCCGTATTTGCGGCGCAGCACTTCGTGCGCTTTTTCGGGACGAAAGCCGGCGATGCCGTCTTCGAAGGCGATGTAGCGGATGTTGTTCTGCACCCAATAGTACACCGCCCGGATCTTGTCGGCGTCGCTCGTTTTGCCGGCGATGATCTCACGGGCCTTCGCACCGACCACGGCGGTGTCGTTCTGCACCGACTGTACGAGGCTGCGGTACCAACCATACTGGTCCTTCACCGTGCTGAAATAGGTGATCGGCGTTTCGGCCGGCGCCGCCGACTTGGCCAGCACCAGCAGGTGCGGGTAGAGGTACGAAGGGCCGGGGCTATTGGACTCATGCTCCTGCGCGGGCGCGTTGCTGAGCGTATATAGGTAAATGTCGGCGTCGCTCTTGCTGTCGTATTCGGTCCGGGTGGTCACCGAGAAGCCGGCAAAATTCAGGGGCTTCAACTCCACCTTCATCCAGCGGGGCACCTTTACAAACACTTGTTTGGTGCCGACCGTATAGCGGTCGGTGAGGTAAATGGAGGTGAAGTAGCGCGGATCGGTGATGGTCTTTTGAACGCGCACTTCGGCCAGGGCGCCCTGCTTTTGGAGCGGCAATTCAAAATAACAGGTGCGTGCGTCGGAGTAAAAGATGTCGTCTACCGAATAGTAGCCGTAGGCCGGGCTCAGGTTCTTCTGGGCCTTGCCGTCCACCCAGGCTTCCACGTTGTCGATGGAGGTTTCGTTGTCGTACAGTTCCATCACCGGCACCGTGGTGCGGAAGGAGTTGCAGCGATAGGTGGTCTGCAGGTCCTGGCGGATCTCCACGCGCCCGGCTTTTTTGTTGTATACAAATTCGTAGACCTCGCGCGCCGACTGGATCACGATGTTGGAGTCGCTCTTTTCGGATGCCTGGCAGGCGCTTGCGGCCAGCAGAAGCACCGGGAGCAGTAGTAGCCCGTTCCTCATGCAGTAAGTGTGGTTATGGTCGCAAATATAAAGACATTTTGGCATGTATCTCCGCCCTCCCGGCAGCTGCCTTTTGTGTCTTAGCCGGCGGCCAGCGTCATGGTCGTCCGCGCATTGGCGAGTGCCGCCGCTTCGGCGGTATTATTGAAATAAAGGTAGGCTTTACGGGCCAGCGGGTCGGTTTTGATCAACTCCACGATCCGCGCGATGTACGCATCATCGTACCCGGAGAAATACAGTTTCGGAACACCGTGAAAGCGGTAATAGATCAGCGGCGCGTTGGAGATGAGGTCGGGCGAGAGGCCCGGATAGGAAACGCCGCAAAAGGTGACGCCTTCGCGGTACAGGCGGTCATAAACCGATGGTTTCCACCAGCTCGGGTGGCGGAATTCGATGACGTTGTTGAACTCGGTGGATAGCTGCGCCAGCATGGCGTTGAGCAGCTCCGGGTCGTAAGCCAGGGAGGGCGGCAGCTGGAAGAGCAGGCAGCCCAGTTTTTCCTGCAGGCCATCGGCGGCAGCCGTGTAAAAGGCGTGCAGCAGGTCGGCGGTGTCGGCAAAACGCTGCACGTGCGTGATCTGTTGCCACACCTTCAGCGTAATCTGGAAGCCGGGCGGCGTGCGGGCGTACCAGCCCTCGAGGGTGCGCAGCCCGGGCGGCCGGTAAAAAGTATTGTTGATCTCGATCGTGTTGAAGTGCTGGCTGTAGTACTCCAGCCAGCGGCTCTTCGCAAGGCCCTTCGGGTAAAAGACCTCTTTCCAGCTGTCGTAGTGAAAGCCGGAGCAACCAATGTACCATTGCAACGCCCCCTGTCCCCCGAAGGGGTCGATGGGGTTCATTTGTCCTTCTTTAGCTGGCATTTCGCTTTTCAAACTGCAAAACAAAGGCCCGGATCACCAGGCAATCCGGGCCTTTGTTTTTATCATTTGTTTCCGCGGTTGTTGTGCCCCCTTCGGGGGTTAGGGGGCAGGCAGCCAGAGGTTCTGCACATGCCCCGCCAGCTCCACCAGCTTTTTGAACGTATCGGGCTTCGTAACGAAGCAGTTGGCGCCGAGGTTATAGCAATGGCTTTTATCGCGGTCGGACGAGGAGGTGGTGAACACAACGATAGGGATGCGGTGAAATTCGTCGTGCATCTTTATTTCGCGCAGGGCCTCGCGGCCGTCTTTGCCCGGCATATTGAGGTCGAGCATGATCAGCGAAGGCAGGTTGTCGGCCTTGCGGGCGGCCAGGGCGTCGATCAGGGCGTCGCCGTTTTCCTGGAAGCCGTATTCGTCGCCGTCGCGGCTGGCGGCAAAAGCGTCTCGCAGGATCTCACGGTCATCGGCATCATCGTCTACGATCCAGATCTCGTAGGGTTTCCTCATACGGGTAAAATTAAGGTAAAGACAGCTCCCTCTTCGGGAGTGCCGGTTGCATAGATCGTGCCGCCGTGGTGTTCGGCGATTTTTTTCACGATGGCGAGCCCGATGCCGTTGCCTTCATACTCGCTGCGGCCGTGCAGGCGCTGGAAGATCTGGAAGATCTTGCTGGCGTACTCGGGTTCGAAGCCAATGCCGTTGTCGGTGAATTCGAGCTCCAGGTACGAGTGCGCCTTGGCCACGCCCGCGGGCACCTCGTCGGGGCGGCGGTAGCGGTAACGGATACGGATGACCGGGGGCACGTCTTCGCGGGCAAACTTGATCGAATTGCTCAGCAGGTTCTGAAACAACTGCCGGAACTGCGAAGGCACCACGTTGGCCACGGGCAGGGGCTCTTCCACTTCAATACGGGCGCCCCGCTGCTCGATCTTATGCTCGAGGGCGGCGAGGGCGTCGCTGAGCAGGCTTTGCAGGCTCGTTTCCTCGAAAGAACGGTTGCCCGAGATCCGCGATACCGAAAGCAGGTCGTCGATCATGGCCTGCATCCGCTGCGAGGCGTCTACCACTTTACGCAGGTAGATCATTCCGTCTTCGGTGAGGCGGTCCATCTGCGAGGCTACCAGGCGGTCGCCGAAGGTGGAGATCTTGCGCAGCGGCTCTTTGAGGTCGTGCGAGGCCACGTAGGCGAACTCCTCCAGCGAGGCGTTGCTCTGCTCGAGCTGGAAGGCATTCTGCAGCAGCGTGCGCTCCATTTCCTTGCGCCGGTTGATGTCGAGGGCGGCGCCGAGGATCTGCTGCACGCGGCCGTCGCCGTCTTTGCGGAATACGATCTCGCGGGCGAGGAGCCAGTACCAGCTGCCGTCTTTCTTCCGCAGGCGGCATTCATACTGCATCATCGATTCGTGGTATTGAAAGCGGCTGTCGCTGCCGGCCCGCTCGGGCAGCAGCGGACGGTCGTCTGGGTGATAGAGTTCGGATACTTCCTCGGGCGTCATTGCCAGCACTTCCTCGGGCGTATAACCGAGCACGTAAAAGATCTCGCGGTTGAGGTAGTGAAAGCGGCCGCTGCCGATGTCGAACACATACAGCACTGTCGGCGAGGCGTCGGCGATCTGCTGGATGAAATATTCCTGTTCTTCGATCTTGTGTTGCGCCTCCATCTGCGACGTGATGTCGAGGCTGATGTTGAGCACGTGCTCCACCTGGCCCTGCTCGTTGCGGTCGAACACGGTTCCGAAGGTCTGGAGCCAGCGCCAGGAGCCGTTCTTATGGCGTGCCCGGTACCGGAATTCGGCTACGGGCTCCGAAAGCGGGTGGGCATTGGCTTCTTCGAGGATGCGGCTGTTGCGGGTCCGCAGCGTTTCGCGGTCATCGGGGTGCACGAGGCTGCTTACGAACGGAAACCCGCCGTCGTAGACCTCGAAGGGCCGGTAGCCCAGGATCTTTTCCATGCCCTCGCTTACGAACGTGTATTGCCCTGTATGGATGTTGTAGGAGGAAATGATCGAAGGGGTGGCATCGGCAAGCTTGCGCAGGAAATTCTGGTTTTCCTTGAGCGCCTGCTCGGTACTGTGCTGGTCGGTGATGTCTTTTTCGGTGCCGTATACCTGCAGCAGGGTGCCGTCGGGGGCACGGCGCGCGCGCGCCAGCGAGTGGAGCACGCGCAGGGTGCCATCGGGGCGCAGGATGCGGAAAACGTGATCTTCCGAATCATCGGGGAATCCTTTTTCGAGGCTTTCAGTGACCCGTGCCCGGTCGGCGGGATGTACCAGCGAAAGGAAGCGGTCGAGGGTAACTTCTTCTGCCTGCGGCTCGAGGCCGTAAATGCGGTAGAGATTATCGGTCCACGACAGCTTGCCGCTGGAAGGCTCCCAGCACCAGTTGCCCATTTGCGCCAGCTCCTCGGCCTGCTGGTAGAGGCGCTCATTTTCCTGGGCGCGCTCGTGAAGCAGCTCCCGGTCGGTAATATCGAGCACGGTGCCGCTGATGGTGGCGGGGGCGCCATTCTGGTAATGCACCTTCCCGCGCGACCAGAGGTAGCGGAGCCCGTGGCTGTTTTGGTAGCGGAATTCGCTGTTGAAAAAACCCGTCTGCAGCGAGGCCCGCAGCTCGTCTTCCACGCGCTCGCGGTCGTCGGGGTGCACGTGGCGGAGGAAGGCCGGCGCGTCGTCGTCCACTTCCAGGATGCGCGACAGCTCGGGCGTTACCGTAGACCGTCCGGTCTTCACGTCCCACACGTACGAGCCGATATGGGCGATGGCCTGCGCTTCCAGCAATTGCGCCTCGCGATGTTGCAGGTGTTCCTGCATGATCCGGTTAAAGACGGTCATTACCTCGGTGCTGTGCTGCAGGTGAAACCGGTCGATGTCGTCCACCACTTGGAGCATTTGGGCACTGTCCACGCAATACGGCTGGAGAAAATGGAGGAAGGATTTTTTGCGGATGTAATTGAGCTTGATGATGTCTTCGGCCACGAGGTCGTAGCGATCGAAGGGAAAGTCGTTGCGCAGCCAGTGACGGATGCTGAGGTCGATCCATTCGGCGGCGCGGTTGTCGGCAAGCAGGGTCAGTTGCTCGTGGGTGTAGAGGCGCAGCAGCGACAGCTGCGTGTCGGGGTCGAGGTGGGCGAGTTGTTGCAACAGGGGCAGCGATTCCTCCTGCGCCAGCTGCCGCTGCAACTGAATGAGCTCGTCAAGCCGGTGGGTAAGGAGGTACTGCGCAAAGGCAGGCAGGTGGTCCAGGTCGAGCGAAGGCTTATCAGTTTCAGTTTGTGAATGCACGAGCGTTCATTTAGTGAGGCGGAGGCACGTTAAGGCTCCTAAAGGTACGGAAAGCCGCTGCATCCTAATGCCGGAAAGGGAGGCATGCCTCCCTTGAACCGGTTCTGTTTCCAAAGACTCAGGACTCGCGTCCCGGTCCCGAGTACGGGTCTTCTTCGTTGGGCTCGTGGCGGTCGCCGCCGAGGCTGTAGTATTTGTTCTCTTCATCGCCCTGACCCAGCGATTCGGTCTCTGTTTCATCCACTTCATCGGGAATGTCGAGGCCGGCGCTCGTTTGCATCGGGCCGAAGCTTTCTTCATTGAGCGGGTCGCCGTCGAAGTCGCGGTCGTCGAGAGAAGCGCGGCGCAGGTTGTCCTCGTCGGTGCTGCCGGTGTTCATGCTGGCGAGGGCGCGCACTTCATCGGGGCTCACATCGGCGTCGGTGCCGGGGCGCATCCCGAGGTCGTCATCGTCCACATCCTGCGGGGCTCCGATCTCGGAGGCGCGGGAGCCGGAGCTGCGGAGGGCGTCTGTGTCGCGGCCCTCGGAAGCGGGGTCGGGATCTTCGTTGTCGTTGCGGCGGCCCGTGGGCGGCATGCCGCGTTCGCTGTTGGTGCCGCTGTTGCCGTTGAAGCGCTGGCTGACACCGCTGAGGTTGCGCGAATTGGGAAGATTTTCTACATCCATATCCACCCGGTGGCTATCGGTGCGCTTGTCCATGATGTCTTCCTTGGAAGGGTAATGCGGGTAGCCGGGGAAGTCCTGGTCGGTCTTCGGGTCCGGTGACTGCTCCACCTCGCGCTTCGAATCCATCGCTTTGGACGGATCGTTCTCCGGAACGCGGTTGCGCTTATTGTCATCTGCCTTTGCCATAATCGTCTTTTCAGATAGTATGGCAACTGTCGTGCCCAAGCCCCCTGTCCCCCGAGGGGGGCACTTAGGTGGGCTTTTCCTTAGCATGTCGTCCCTGCTTTAGACCATCGGTTAATTAAAAGCCACGATCCCCTTGCGATTCGGACTTTTCTATTTTCCTTCCTATCGGGAAGGGGTAAGGGGATGGGCCGGCGGGCCGGGGCGGGGTCACAGCAGCGTGCCGCTCAGCACCAGGTAGGCCACCGAGAAATAAATGATCAGCCCGGTAACGTCTACGAGCGTCGCCACGAACGGTGCGGAGGAGACGGCGGGGTCGGCGCCGAGCCTCTTGAGCACCAGGGGCAGCATGGAGCCCGTAAGGGTGCCCCAGAGCACTACGCCCAGTACAGTGAAGCCGATGGTAACGCCAACGGCCATATAGTGCGGGCCGTAAAGATCTTTGATCCAGCCGCGCTCCATCATGTGGTGCCAGGCGATGATCCGGATGAAACCGATGAACCCGAGGATGGAGCCGAGCAGCAGCCCGCTCAGGATCTCGCGGCGCATGATGCGCCACCAGTCGGAGAGGTACACTTCGCCCATCGCCAGGGCCTGGATAATGAGGGTGGAGGCCTGCGATCCGCTGTTGCCGCCGCTGGAGATGATCAGGGGTATGAACTGCGCCAGCACGAGCGCCTTGCCCAGCTCATCGTTGAAATAGGCCATGGCCGAGGCCGTCAGCAGCTCGCCGAAAAAGAGCACCACCAGCCAGCCGGCGCGCTTGCGCACCAGGCGCACCAGCGGCATCTCGAGGTAGGGCTCCTCGAGGGCTTCGGTACCACCGATCTTCTGGATGTCTTCCGAGAATTCTTCCGACGCCACCCAAAGGATGTCATCGATGGTCACGATGCCGAGGAGCTTGTTGGAGTTGCTCACTACCGGCAGCGCCACCCGGTTGTTCATCTTAAAGGCCTCGGCGGCTTCTTCCTGGTCCTGGTAGGCGTTGAGGGCGATCACGCGGTCGTCCATCAGCTCGCTCACGCGGCTGTAAGGATCGGCGATGATGAACTCGCGGATCCGGATGTCGTCGAGGAGCTCGCCTTTATCATTAATGACATAGATGACGTCGATGGTCTCGGTGCTCTTGCCCACGCGGCGGATGACCTCGATCACTTCGGACACGGTATTGTCTTCGTACACATACACGTAGTCGGGCGTCATGAGTCGGCCAACGCTGTTTTCGGGGTAACCCAACAGCGAGAGGGTCACCTTGCGCTCTTCGGGATTCAGCTGTTTGATCAGCTCGCGCACGACGTTACTGGGCAGGTCTTCGAGAAAGGACGTACGGTCGTCGGGGGGCAGCTCGTTGAGCAGCTCGGCAACCTTGGACGGCGACAGCTCCTCGATGATGCGGCGCTGCAGGCTGAACTCCAGGATGCGGAACACCCCGGAAGCGCGGTGCACCGACATGGCGCTGATGATATCGCTGCCGCGCTCCGGCTCCTCGTATACGAGGTCTGCGATCTCGGTAATATTTTGCTGATCGAGGAACTGGTGCAGGGCCTGCGGGTCATCACTCTGCAGCACATGCTCGAACTCCTGCTTCAATAATTCCAGCGACATGCTTCAAAAATACGGGCCGAACTTGAAAGGGCTGGCCGTAACAAAGAGATAATTCCGAATCTTTGCCGCGTGAAACCCATTAACTATACGCACCCGGCGCTGCTGGTCAGTCATACCGGAACCCGCGGCCGCGGCGTTTTTACCAACCTGGCAATGGAAGCCAATACCCTCGTGGAGGTGGCACCGGTGATCGTGCTGACGGCGGCCCACCGCCGCATCGTGGAGCAGACGCTGTTGAACAATTACATTTTCGAATGGGGTAAGAGCCGCACCAAGTGCTGCGTGGCCCTCGGCTACGTATCGCTCTACAACCACGCCTACGACGCCAACTGCGAATACGAAATGCACTACGATGAAGGCCTCATCCTCGTGCGCACGGTCAAGCCGGTGAAGAAAGGCGCCGAGCTGTTCATCAATTACAACGGCATTCCCGACGACGACAGCCCGCTTTGGTTTAATGCTCACTAATCAAGCCGCCGAAAGGAACCGAAGAACAAGGAACAGCAAAATCGGAAGGGAGCACCCAATGAAAAAAGGGAGACCTGTTGGACCTCCCTTCGTAATTCTTTATTCCGTGCTCTGCGGTACTTCTAGTTGCTGCGCTGCAGGAGAATCTGGCCGCGCAGTTCGGGCACGGACGTCGACGCCTTCGTAAACACCTGAACGTAAAACAGCCCGGCGAGCAGCTCGTTTTCTTTCACGACCGTGTTGTCTACGGCGAGGGTTTGCGAAAAGCTGCCCGATTTACGGCGGGGCGGTGTACCGACGGCAGGCGTGTTGAAGGGGAATTGCTGTACCAGGGCGCCCTGGAAACCCGCTTCTGCCGGACCGTATACCCGGATAGAGGTCACGGAGTCGGTGGTGTTGGCCCAGGTTACGGAGTAGCTCAGGGTACGCGACGTGTTGTCGTAGCTGGCGTTGATGTTGCCGGTGGCCGGCGAGGGGCTGGCCGGTACGGGTACCACCTGGCTGGCGGTAAGCGGCAGGTTATTGCCGGCATAGGTCACGGTCTCCTGCGATTTTTTGCAGGAAGCCGCGGCGAGGGCCGCTACGGAGAGCACTGTGAAAGTCAGTCGTTGAAACATAGCAGGGCTGATTTGCGCCAAAAATAGCAATATTTCCGGTCTGCGAACAGGGAGTTACGCACATAATGCGGGAAAGTGGTCAAGTCGGAAGTGGGAAGTCGGAAGCGGGATTGCAGGGAAGGCATTCCCGTAGCTTACTTCCCACTTCCCACTTCCGACTTCCGACTTATTTCAACAGTCCCTTGATCTCATTGAGCTTGAGCAGCGCTTCCACGGGCGTCAGCCGGTTGATGTCGAGCGATTCCAGCAGGCTGCGGATGGCGTCGAAGGTCTGGCTGTGGGCGTCGAAGATGCTCAGTTGCATCTTGGGGGCGGCAAGCTGCTTCAGTCCTTCCGTGGGCGAAGCGTCCACGTGTTGCGATTCGAGCTGCTGCAGCACGTCGCGGGCGCGGGCCAGCAGCTCGGGCGGCATGCCGGCCATCTTGGCTACGTGGATGCCGAAGCTGTGGGTGGCGCCACCGCGGGCGAGCTTACGCAGGAAGATGATCTTGCCGCCGATCTCGCGGTTGGTCACGTGGTAATTCTTCACGCGCGGCAGTTTTTCCTCCAGCTCGTTGAGCTCGTGGTAGTGCGTGGCAAAAAGCGTTTTCGGCCCCTGGGGGGCGTTGTGCAGGTATTCGGCGATGCTCCAGGCGAGGGAAATGCCGTCGTAGGTGCTGGTGCCGCGGCCGATCTCGTCGAGCAGGATGAGGCAGCGCGGCGAAATGTTGTTGATAATGGACGCCGTCTCGTTCATCTCTACCATAAAGGTCGACTCGCCGGCGCTCAGGTTGTCGGACGCGCCCACGCGGGTGAACACCTTATCGGTGAGGGGGATGCGCGCTTCTGCGGCCGGCACAAACGAGCCCATGTGGGCCATCAGCGTGATGAGGGCCGTCTGGCGCAGCAGGGCGCTCTTACCGCTCATGTTCGGCCCGGTGAGGATGATGATCTGCTGATCTTCCTTGTCCAGCACGATATCGTTGGCTACATAACTTTCGCCTGCGGCCAGCTGCCGCTCGATCACCGGGTGACGGCCTTCGGTGATACGCAGCTCGTCGCCGTCGTGCAGCTGCGGGCGGCGGTAGTCGTATTGCAGGGCGTTCAGCGCAAAGCAGCCGAGGCAGTCGAGCACGGCCAGGATCTGGGCGTTGGCCTGGATGGGCGCCAGGTAGTCGTGCAGCTCGCCCAGCAGGTGGTCGAACAGCTGCAGCTCGAGGGCGAGCATCTTTTCTTCGGCGCCGGTGATCTTCTCCTCGTATTCCTTTAATTCCGGTGTGATGTAGCGCTCGCAGTTGGCCAGCGTCTGCTTCCGGATCCAGTCGGCGGGCACTTTGTCCTTGTGCGTGTTGGTCACCTCGAGGTAGTAGCCAAATACGTTGTTGAAGCCGATCTTAAGCGAGGGGATGCCGGTCTTTTGCGACTCGGCCTGTTGCAGTTGCAGCAGGTATTCCTTGCCGTTGTGGGCGATGTAGCGCCAGGAGTCGAGTTCCTCCTGCACGCCGGCGGCGATGAAGCCGCCCTTTGCGGCAAGGGCCGGCGGGTTCTCCGCGATGGAGGCGAGGATCTTATCGGCGATGAGGCTGCAGGGGTTGAGCGTATCGGCGAGGCGCGCCAGGTAGGGCACCGGCGAGCCGGTGAGCAGCTGGCGGATGGCGGCTACCTGCCGCAGGGCGCGCGCGAGCTGCCGCAGCTCGCGCGGGTTGATCTTGCGCAGCGGGATCTTCGACACCAGGCGCTCCAGGTCGCCGCAGGGGCGGAGGGCGTTGCCGAGATGTTCGCGCAGGCCGGCGTCTTCCAGCAGGTGCCCCACCACGTCGAGGCGCTCGTTGATCTTATCCGCGTCCTTGAGCGGAAACACGATCCAGCGCTTCAGCAGGCGGGCGCCCATGGGCGTGAGCGTGTTGTCGAGCACCTTCAGGAGGGTGTTGCCGCCTTCCACGGGGCTGTGCAGCAGCTCGAGGTTGCGGATGGTGAAGCGGTCGAGCCAGAGGTGTTCCTGGCGGTCGATGCGTTGGAGCGCCGTCACGTGCTGCAGGTTGGGGTGCTCGGTGTCTTTGAGGTAATGGAGCACGGCACCTGCCGCCACTAGGCCGGCGGCGAGGCCGTCCACACCGAAGCCTTTGAGCGAGTGGGTATCGAAATGCTTCAGCAGCGACTCCTCGGCGTAGTGTTGCTGGAACACCCATTCGTCGAGCGTATAGGTATAAAAGCGGGTGCCGAATTCTTCTTTGAACCGCTTCTGGTGCTGGCGCTGGAAAATCACTTCGGCGGGGCGGAAGCCCATGAGCAGCTTGTCGGCATACTCGCGGTCGCCCTGGGCGAGGAAGAACTCGCCGGTAGAAATATCGAGAAAGGCAAGACCGTAAACGCCGTCGGCTTCGAGGTGCAGGGCGGCGAGGAAGTTGTTGGAACCGTGCTCGAGGAGCTTGTCGCCGGTGGCGGTGCCGGGCGTCACCATTTCAGTCACGCCGCGCTTGACGATGCCTTTGGCTGCCTTTGGGTCTTCGAGCTGGTCGCAGATGGCCACGCGGTAGCCGGCGCGTACCAGCTTGTGCAGGTAGGTGTCGAGGGCGTGGTGCGGAAAACCGGCGAGCTCGTTGTCGGCCGTGCCGTTGTTGCGCTTGGTGAGGGTGATGCCCAGCACGCCCGCGGCTACGATGGCGTCGGCGCCGAAGGTCTCGTAAAAATCGCCCACGCGGAACAGCAGCACGGCATCGGGGTAGCGCGCCTTGATGGCGCTGTGTTGCTGCATCAACGGGGTTTCTGCGGTTTTCGTCTTGCTCATAGCGTAGCGGCAAAAATAGCCCGGCCGGCGCAACCAAACATGTGAAAAACCTCAGGAATTGCGGTTTTTATCCCCAACTTTGCCCCGCACATGCGCAAGCTTTCCACCGAAGAACTGAACCGCCTCTCCGTAGCCGAATTCCGGGCCGCCGACAAGCTGCCCGTGATCGCCGTGCTGGAGAACGTGCGGAGCGCCTACAACGTAGGCTCGCTGTTCCGCACCGCCGACGCCTTCCGCCTCGAGGCGCTCTACCTCGTGGGCTATACCGCTTTCCCACCCCACAAAGAGATCCGCAAGACCGCCCTCGGCGCCGAGGACACGGTGGCCTGGAAGCACTTCCGGCCCGTGGAAGAGGCCCTGGCCGACCTCCGCGCGCAGGGCTACCGGATTTACGCGGTGGAACAGGCCGAGGGCAGCCGGATGCTGCAGGACGTTGAAGTGGGAGCGGAGGAGAAGATCGCCGTCGTCTTCGGCAACGAGGTCACCGGCGTCGAGCAATCGACCATCGCCCAGTGCGACGGTTGTATCGAGATCCCGCAGCTCGGCATGAAACACTCGCTGAATGTGGCCACGGCCGCAGGGGTGGTGCTGTGGGAGCTCGTGCGGCAACATTTGAAGGAATAGCGAATAGCGAACAAGGAATAACGAATATCGAAGTGGTCGCAACGGCCGATGGCCGTCGTCGCGAGCGCAGCGAAGCAAACTCCTCCGTTACGCGGGGTGCAACTGAAGTAAAAGACATGACAACTGTAAAAAACTATCTCTCTCTCATCAAGTTCTCCCACACCATCTTCGCGATGCCCTTCGCGCTGATCGGGTTTTTCTTGGCGCTTTTCAGCATCAAACATATCGACTGGCCTGTCCTCGATGAGCCGGGTTGGCACATGACCCTGTACTCGAACGAATTTCTGATCAGGCAGTTCATTTTAGTCATCCTGTGCATGGTCTTCGCCCGCTCCGCGGCCATGGCCTTCAACCGCTATATCGACCGCAAGTTCGACGAAAAGAACCCCCGCACGGCCATCCGCGAGATTCCCAAGGGCATCATCACCCCGCAAAACGCATTGGCCTTTACCATCGCCTGCTGCCTGCTGTTCGTGGCCTGCACCTTCTTCATCAACCGCATCTGCTTTTTCCTTTCTCCCGTTGCTCTCGCTGTTGTGCTGGGCTACAGCTACACGAAGCGCTTCACGCCGCTTTGCCACCTCGTGCTCGGCGTAGGCCTGTCGCTCGCGCCCATTGGCGCCTGGCTGGCCGTGACCGGCTACTTCCACTGGCTGCCGCTGCTGTTTTCCTTTGCCGTCGTGTTCTGGGTGAGTGGGTTCGACATCATTTACGCCATGCAGGACGTCGACTTCGATACGTCGCAGCAACTGTATTCCATCCCGGCCGCCGTGGGTAAGGCCCGTGCGCTCCATATCTCCGAATTCCTGCACCTCCTGAGCGCCGCCTGCGTGGTGGCCGCCGGTAAATTCGGGCATTTCGGCTGGCTGTATTGGATCGGCGTGCTTGTATTTGGCGGGATGCTCATTTACCAGCACTCGATCGTCAAACCGACCGACCTGCGCCGCGTCAATATTGCGTTCATGACCGCCAACGGGATCGCGTCCGTCGTGTTCGCCGCATTCGTCATCGCCGACCTGTTTGTGCATTAACCCCAGCGGCCTTTATTCCCCGGAATGTCATGGCGGGCTACCAAGCGGGCATGCCTCCGGCATGCTGCCGGAAGCGTGGAAATGCAAAAAAAAACCTTCATAACCTGTTTATTATCAATACGCTGACAGCGATCCTACAACGGTGTATCGGACACGGGCGCTCGGTATGTAGAACACGATCCCTCGGTGTATAGAACATGGTCGCTCGGTGTAGAAAGCCTGGCTGCACCATGCAGGAAAAGCCGTACCCGGTTTCTACACTATGTTTGCGTCTTGATTTCCGGCGTCAGCCAACTACAAACGACAAACAACAAACGACAAACAATTATGGGCAGAGTGCTGGCTATCGACTATGGCGGCAAACGCACCGGACTCGCCGTCACCGACCCCTTGCAGATCATCGCCACGGGGCTGCAAACCATCGAGACCGGCAAGCTGCTGGCTTTCCTGAAAGAATATGTCAAAAAGGAGGACGTGGAGCTGGTACTCATCGGCATGCCCACCAACTGGGACGATTCTGACACCCACGCCACGGGCGCCGTGCGGAAGTTCATCGAGCTGTTCAAAAAGCAGCTCCCCGCCACGCCCATCCAGGAGGTCGACGAGCGCTATACCTCCCGCCTGGCTTCACAGGCCATTTCGCAGATGGGCCTGAAGAAAAAGCGCCGCGAGCAAAAAGGCCTTATCGACGAGGTGGCGGCAACCATCATGCTGCAGGAATACCTTCAAAGCAAAAGTTAGCCTTCGACTACGCTCAGGCTGACAAAAAGGTCCGCTGTCACGCTGAGCGCAGCCGAAGCGCCATTAACTTCGCGCTATGATTCTTCCCATTGTAGCCTATGGACACCCGGTGCTGCGCCAGGTGGCCCAGGACATTGACCCTTCCATTTACCCCGATCTCGACAAGCTCATTGCCGATATGTGGGAAACGATGTACGCTTCCAACGGCGTCGGGCTGGCTGCCCCGCAGATCAACCGCCCCATCCGGCTCTTTGTGGTGGACTCGGAACAGATCTTCGCCAACAAAGACGAGGACGACGACGACGATTACCCGGACGCGCCGGGCTACAAGGGGGTATTTCTCAACGCCCACATCGTGGAAGAAGGCGGCGACGACTGGGCTTACAACGAAGGCTGCCTTTCCATTCCGCGCATCCGTGAAGACATTTACCGCGCCGAGGAAGTGACGATCCGCTACCTCGATGAGCACTTCGAGCAACAGGAGCGCACCTTCAACGGCGTCACCGGCCGCATCATCCTGCACGAATACGACCACATCGACGGCAAGCTGTTCATCGACCACCTGTCGCCGCTGAAGCGCAAGCTGATGAAGCGCAAGCTCGACGACATCTCCCGCGGCTCTATCCGTACCGATTACAAAATGCTCTTCCCGAAAAAATGAGGACGGGCGCCCTGGCTTTGGGACTGCTTGGCGCCCTGGGCGCAAAAGCCCAGACGGCCGACAGCGCCGAGGTGGAAGCCGTGCGCCGCATGGTGACCCTCAGCGAAGTGGTGGTGCGCAGCGACCTCAACGTGCCGCGCTTCCTGCAACGGATCCGTAACGATTCGTCGTATTACAAGGCTTTCAAGAACCTGCACATCCTCGGCTACACGTCGGAGAACTACATCGAGCTGTTCGACAAGAAGGGTCGTTCGCAGGCGGGCCTGCGCAGCAAAACGCGCCAGCACCGCGACAGGAACTGCCGTACGATGGAGGTGCTGGAAGAAGCCGTGACGGGCGACTTTTACGACGGGAATCACAACTACAACTATTACACGGCGCAGCTTTACGACGCCTTCTTCTTCACGCACGGCACCGTTTGCGGCGAGACCAATATCGTGGCCGGCAGCCAGCACAGCGTGCAGGGCAAGAAGGGGCTCGAAAAAAACAAGGAGCAGCTCAAGATGCTGTTCTTTAACCCGGGCCAGAAGATCCCAGGCATCCCGTTCATCGGCAACAAGCTCGATGTGTTCGACGAGGAGATCGCGCAGAAATACAATTACTCCATCGACACGTCCTCGGTCATCAACGGCATTCCCTGCTACGTGTTCCGCATCGAGCGGCGCGACGACCTCAGCAGGTCGGAGCGGGGCGACATCGTGTTCGACAACATCACCACCTGGTTCAACCAGAAAACGATGGAGATCGTGGGCCGCAACTACGATCTGAGCTACGACGCCGGCGTATACGACTTCGACGTGCACATGAAGGTGGAGATGATGAAGGTGGGCGACTACCTGGTGCCCTACACCCTCAGCTACCGCGGCAACTGGCACCTGATGTTCAAGGGGCGCGAGCGCGGCCTGTTCAATGCAACGCTGCACGATTTCAAGATTCCCTGACCTCGCCCCCGGAGAGAAAGAACCCAAATCCCGCATGCGGGATACGCAGATTCATTAAGATTGGTTATGATATGCTGACGCAGGTGACGGCTATCTGCGTTCATCATAACAATCATATGGAATCGGCGTTCTTTCTCTTACTCCGTATCCTTCAGCCCCTTCGAATACCGCTGCCACTTCGCGATCACTGCGGCCAGGTCGGGCGGGAGCTCGGTGTCGAAGAACATTTCCTCGCCCGTCCGCGGGTGAATGAAGCCAAGCGTCTTGGCGTGCAGGGCCTGGCGGGGGCAAAGTGCGAAGCAGTTTTCTACAAACTGCTTGTACTTGGTGTAGATCGTTCCTTTCAGGATGCGGTCGCCGCCGTAGGTGTCGTCGTTGAAGAGGGTATGCCCGATGTGTTTCATATGCACCCGGATCTGGTGGGTGCGGCCCGTTTCCAGCACGCATTCCACCAGCGTCACGTAATTGAGGCGTTCCAGCACTTTGTAGTGGGTGATGGCTTCCTTGCCGTGATCGCCCTCGGGGAAGGCGTCGAACATCTTGCGGTAGCGCAGGTTGCGGCCTACGTGGGCCACGATGGTGCCCTCGTCCTGCTCCACGTTGCCCCACACGAGTGCCCGGTAGTTGCGCTTCACGGTGTGGTCGAAGAACTGCCTGGCGAGGTGCCGCATGGCGATGTCGGTCTTGGCCAGCACCAGGAGGCCGCTGGTGTTTTTGTCGATGCGGTGCACGAGCCCGAAGCGGGGGAGCGTGCTTTCGTCGATATCGGGATTCTGTTGCTTCAGGTAGTAGGAGACGCCGTTGATCAGCGTGCCGCTGTAGTTGCCGCTGCCGGGATGCACCACCATCCCCGCGGGCTTGTTGATGATCATCAGGTCGTCGTCCTCGTAGATGATGTTGAGGTCCATCTTTTCGGGCACCACGTCGGTACTCTCGGGCGTCGTATCGGTATATACGATGATCTGGTCGAGCGGCTTGATCTTGTAGTTCTGTTTTACGGGCTTCCCGTTCACCAGCACCATCCCGGCGTTGATCCCGCGCTGCAGCTTGTTACGCGTGGCGCCCTCGATGCGGCCCATAAGGAATTTGTCGATCCGCAGGGGTTCCTGGCCCTTGTCGATCAGGTAGGTAAACCGCTCGTAGAGCTCGTCGCTGGCGTCGGTGTTTTCGGGAAGATGGGTCTCGTCAGTGCTCATGAGGCTGCAAATATCGTGAATCGAGAATCGAGAATCGTGAAAGAACCATCCTCACGACCTCCTTCCCGGGCGGAAGGAAGGGGATTGCCTGCTATTTCGAAAGGAACACGCTCTGTTCCCCTTCCCTCAGGGAAGGGGGTTAGGGGATGGGTCTTACCTTTGCCCCGATGAAACAGCCCGTTCACTTCCGCGACCTCGGACACATGCCCTACAAAGAAGCCTGGGACTACCAGGAAGGCCTGCTGCAGGAGGCCCTGGCCGTGAAGTCGGTACGCCACACGACGGCGGCCCCGGTAGACCCGGCGGACCTGCCCACGAAGCACTACCTGCTGTTTGTGGAGCACCCGCCCGTGTATACGCTGGGCAAGAGCGGCAAGATGGACCACGTGCTCATCGGCAATGAAGAGCGCTCCGAAAAGGGCATCGAGTTTTATCAGACCAACCGGGGTGGCGACATCACTTTCCACGGTCCCGACCAGGTGGTGGGCTACCCGATCCTCGACCTCGAAAAGTTTTATACCGATATCGGTAAATACCTTCGCGCCCTCGAAGACGTCATTATCCTTACCCTGGCCGGCTACGGCATCAACGCCGGCCGATCGGCGGGTGAAACGGGCGTCTGGATCGATGCGCAGGTCAAAGGGCGCGAGCGCAAGATCTGCGCCATGGGCGTGCGCTGCAGCCGCTGGGTCACCATGCACGGCTTTGCCCTCAACGTCAACACCGACCTTTCCTATTTCAACCACATCATCCCCTGCGGCATCATCAACAAAAAGGTCACCTCCATCAAAGAGGAACTGGGCCGCGAAGTGCCGATGGAGGAGGTGAAGGAATACTTGAAGGAAAACTTCTGCAAGGTGTTCGACGTGGAACTGGTGGCGGGTTAAGGCCGCTGGAGGCCCGCGCACGCAAAGGCGCGGAGACGTAACGTTTCTTTCCCTAAAACAAAAAAGGAAAGCCGGCTTCCCTTTTTACAATTATGCTTCGCGTCTGTACGTCTCCGCACCTTTACGTGAAACCGGCGCTTGCGCCGCTACGGCTTCAGGTAAAATTTGTTCCGCTCCACGAGCTTGTCATCATTGTACAGCTCAAAGAAGAACCAGCCCGAATGGTAGAAGTTGCTCTTGTCGAGCAGGAGCAGCCTGTCTTTCATCGATTTGATCTCGAAGAGAAAGGTGCTGTCCTCGTAAAATTTCACGCTGTAATTCTTTTGTGCCGCATCGGGCAGGCGCAGCTGCACATAGCCTTCACTGTTGGCGAACACGAACGTGGAGGGCACCCACTCCGGCTTTTTTACCACAGGCGCGGGGCCGGGCTTAGGGCGGGAAAGGGTATCGTTGTTCTTTACCCGCAGCGTGTCGTGGTTGATGACCACAAAGGTGTCGCGGTTACGCACGAATACGGAGTCCTTGTATTTATACAACAGGTCGTTGGGCGTCACCACGGGACGCTGTGCCTGTGGCAGCTGGACGCGGCTCGTGTCAGGGCGGCGGGGTTTTGTAAAGTAGTAGGTGCCGCCTTCCATGGCATAAAACAGGCGGTACCACATGTGATCGTTGGGGGCGTTGCGGTCGGTGTAGCCGTTCTGTACCGACTTGGGGTCGGCTACGCTCAGGACCGTCTTGTATGTACCCAGGCTGTCGAAAGCCCTCTGGATCGAGATCTGCGCGATGTTGGGGTAGGGGTTCGTCCAGCTGACGATGCTCCGGTTGCTGCCGGCATTCCGCACATGGAAGCGGGGAAGAGTGTCCTGCGCGCGCAGCACGCCGGCTCCGGCAAGGCCCGCCATCAGCACCAGAAAGAGTCTTTTATTCATCCGCAATTCAGAGGCACGCATCGGTGCAAATATAGAAGGGCACCGGCAATCGCTCAGAACATTAACGTTCCTTCGGGCAGCGACCGGTTGCCCTGCAGACCGCCGCTGTGCACCAGCAGCACCCGGCTTCCCGAAGCGAAATAACCGACCTGGAGCAGCCGGTCGGCCGCGCGGAAGGCCTTACCGGTATACACAAAGTCGGACGGGATGCCGGTGGCCGTATACCATTCGTTCATGAACGTGAGCAGGGCCGTATTGTGGCGCGCATAGCCGCCCTCGTCAAAACCGTGCAGCACCGTATAGCGGGCTTGTTGCTCCGGGGTGAGAAGGGCTGCAACGGCCCCATCGAGGGAATGGTTGTTCTTCAGCACCGAGATGCCGATGCACTGCTGCCCGGGCCCGGCCATAGCTGCTAGTCCCGCCAGCGTAGTGCCGGTGCCCACCGCAACTACTATATGCGTATAGGCCTCCCAGTGGGTTGTTTGCGCGATGAGACTGGCGCCGGCGCACCCTTCGGCACCAGAGCCGCCTTCGGGGATAAGCAGGAAGTGTTCGGGCGGATAGGCAGGGGCAAGCTCCCCCGGCAAGCGCCCCGTGCGGTAATCGGAGCGGGAGAGGAAGTGAAGCCGCATGCCCCGGGCCTCGGCATCCTGCAGGGTGGCGGAGAGCTGCGCCGGGCGTTCGCCGCGGATCAGCCCAACGGCTTCGAGGCCCGACAGCCGCGCGGCTTCGGCCGTGGCCAGCAGGTGGTTGCTCCAGGCGCCGCCGAAGGTGATCAGTCCCTTCCGGTGCTCGGTGCGCGCACGCTCCAGCCAGTAGTGGAGCTTGAACCATTTGTTGCCCGACACCACCGGGTGGAGCTCATCCAGCCGCAACACATCGACCGAAACACCGGGTGGCTGGCACCAATTTTTTAGCGGCTCGGTGCGGATATGGGAATGCGGAAGCTCCATAGAAGACGGGGCCGTGAATGTAGTACATTCGCTCCCGATTTGTTTTCCACACGAATAATCAACGAATACAAATGAAACCTACTCTTGTGATCATGGCGGCGGGCATGGCGTCGCGCTACGGCAGTATGAAACAGATCCAGCAATTCGGCCCCAGCGGCGAAACGATCATGGACTACTCCATTTTTGACGCCATCCGCGCCGGCTTCGGAAAGGTCGTGTTCATCATCCGCCGCGACTTCGCCGAGGACTTCAAAAATATCTTCGAGCCCAAGCTGAAAGGCCGCATCGAAACCGAATACGTCTTCCAGGATATGGACGCCTACCTTCCCGAAGGCTTTGTAGCACCGGCCGAACGCAAAAAGCCCTGGGGTACCTCGCACGCCATCCTGTGCGCGCAGACCGCCGTGCAGGGGCCGTTCGCCGTTATCAATGCCGACGACTTTTATGGCGCCGACGGTTTTGTGAAGGCAGCCGGCTTTCTTACCACGCAGTGCGATGAGCGCACCTACGCGCTGGTGGGCTACCAGCTCAGCAAAACCCTATCCGAGAACGGCTCCGTCAGCCGCGGTGTGTGCCAGGTGGACGGGCAGGGCAACCTCGTTGCGATCAACGAACGCCTGAAGATCTACCGCAAAGACGGTCCGATGGTGTCGGAAGAACCCGACGGCTCCTTCCTCAACCTCGACGAGAACACCCGCGCTTCAATGAACTTCTGGTGTTTCCATCCTTCGCTGTTTCCTTTCCTCCAGGAAGAATTTGCCAAGTTCCTCGCCCAGCAGGGCCAGGATCCGAAGGCCGAATTCCTTATTCCCTATAGCTGCGACGTGTTCATCAAAAGCGGCCGCGGCGTGATCAAGGTGCTGGAAACCTCCGCCCAATGGTTCGGCGTTACCTACAAGGAAGACGCACCCGTGGTAACGGAAAGCGTGAAGAAGCAGGTGGAAAGCGGGGCGTATCCCAACAACCTTTGGGCAGCATAAAAGGGGGGACCCAATGAATACATGAATACATGAGTACATGAACCGTTGCGGTGAGGTACCAATAAAAAAGGCGAAGTGTGTACTTCGCCTTTTTTATTGGATTTCTAAGATCCTGTAATCCTGTAATCAAGTATTCTTCCCTCTTTAGCTAACCTTCACCATATACACGAAGTCCTGCATCTTTTTCACCTGCTGCTGGCGCGGAAGACCGCGCAGGGCCGTGTTGGACGGCGCTTTCACGCGCTTGAAGGACGTGTCGTTCTGCGCCAGCTGCGCGAGGGCCTGGTAGATATATTTCGATTGGGTGGCAAATACAACGCCTTCGGCAGAGGTCTGCTTTTGACGCAGCACACCGATCACCTCGCCGTTGTGGTTGAGGATGGGACCGCCGGAGTTGCCCGGGTTGGCCGCGATCGCGATCTGGCAGGAAAGCGTGTCGCCGTTGTAGCCGGTGCGGGCGGCCAGGTAGCCTTCGCCGTAAACGATGTCGTTGCGCGGGTAGCCGAGCGTGAATACCGGCTCCGAAATGTCGGCACCGGCCTTCCGCAGGGCATAGGGCAGGGCCGCCGGGGCCTTATAGGAATTGTCTTCGATCTTCAGGATGGCGAGGTCGCGGCTTTCGTCGGAAAATACCACGCGGGCTACATAATCGGCGCCGCTGGTGCTCTGCACGGCAATGTTGCGGGCGCCGCTGACCACGTGCGCGCTGGTTACCACGAGGCCCTTCACGTCGATCAGGAACCCGGTTCCCCCGGTTTTGTATACGATCGGACCGGCGTCCGTAACCGGCTGGATGCTGCTGCTTACCGCGCTTTTTACATTGTTGATCTCGCGGTCCTGCTCGCGGTTATGCTGCTGCAGGTTGTTGATCTGGCGGCTGAGGTCCTGCACATCGCGGGAGGTGCGCTTGCCCGGCGATACCGACCAGAGGAGGGCGGAGATGGCCACGGCGGTAACCCCGGCAATGGAGGCGGCGATGGCGCCCGTGCGCTTGTAGCGGTTAAAGAGGTATCGCACGCGGGCGCGGCCCTGGAGTCGGGGCGACTCGATAGCGCCGGCCTCGGCGAGGTCGAGGTGGATCTCGTTGAGGCGGGCTTTAAAGGTGCGCGTCTCGTCGAACCGGTGAAACTGTTGCAGGAAATAGGTGTGCTCGACCACCAGCTGGTCGATCTCGGGGTTCGACTTGCGCAAACCCTCGAACCAAACACGCTCATCCGGGCTCATCTGGCCGTTGATGTAGCGCTCCACCGCTTCGAGTAAATTAAGGTCATCCATCACTACACGTCATTTTTATACTGCGAAAAGAAGAGTTTCTTCAGCCGCACCAGGCATTTGTATTTCTGGTTCTTGGCATTGTCGGCATTGGTGTAGCCAAAGGCGGCCGCGATCTCCTGCATGCCTTTTTTCTGCAGGTAAAACGCCTCCAGCAGGCTGCGGCAGGGTTCCCCGAGGCCGCCCAGGGCTTTTTCCATCAGCTGGAAATCCTGGTCGCGCTGCTCGTGGCTCTCCAGCTCTTCCTCTACCGGCACCATTTCGCCGTGGGCTTCGCCGGTGATGAACCGGTTCTGTTGCATCAGGCGCTTCAGCCAGAGGCGGCGGCTGACGGAGTAGAGGTAGGTCTTTAGCTGGCAGTGCAGCTCGAATTGCCCGTTTTTCACCTTTTCATAAAGCACCAGCAGGGCTTCCTGGAAGATGTCTTTCGCATCATCGGCAGAGCCGCTGTTGTTGACCACCAGGGCCTGCACCATACCAAAATGCTGCCGGTAGATCGTTTCGATCGCCTTGCGGTCATCGCGGGCCAGTCCTTGCAGGAGCGTTGTTTCGTTCAGCACAGCCTTCACCAATCCTTTTTTAATACCAAACTTTAAAAATAGTAACCCGGAAGGGGCGTTAAAAAAATATTTTCCGGCGGCCGGGTTACCTTCTTTCCATTTGGGTATTAATCCTCTGTAAACCCCGGAACGTGATGAAGCACCTGTTCGTTTTTGCCCTGGGCTCCGCTCTTTTCGCTTCGTGCAACAACAGCGGCAGCGGCGAGACACCCGGTCAGAAGCTGGATACCTTCCTCAAAAAAGCCGATACGGTGACCGGAAAGGTCGGCGCAGCGGCGGAAAAGGTCTGGGATTCTACAAAGTCCAAAGTGCGCCAGCTCGACGATAAGGTCGACAACGCCCTGCGGAAAGACACGACAAAACATTAATAACCGCATTGAATAACCATTCAATAAACCCCTTAAAAAAACAAACAACATGAAAAAGTTCTTCCTCGCAGCCGTTGTTGCTGCCGCTCTCGTATCCTGCTCCAGCAACGAAGGTTCTTCGACGACTGAGACCAAAGACACCACGACCGTTGTTACCACCCCCACTCCCGACACTGCCAAAGTGGTGACGACGACTGAGGTGACTAAAGACACCACGCACGTTGAAGGCCACGCTGCCGATACGACCAAGCACTAATTTCCTGTGCGCCGCTTGCCCGCATCAATGAATTGACCTTTTATTCATATGGCAAGCAATCGAACGGCCCCGCATTCCTGCGGGGCCTTTTTAGTGAATAATCAATAAAAACCATCCAATCCTATTAAGGAAGCGGTTGCGGGAACACGTTTCACTCCATCCGCCACATCGCTAATTTTAGTTATACAATAGCCATTATTCCATAGATATTATCCACTAGACTGCCATTACCGGTACCTTTGCACCTTCATGAAAGAATCAGTTAAAGAATCAGCTATGACTTTTGACGCGCTCGGCCTGCAGGAATCCATCCTCCGTGCCGTCCAGGACCTCGGCTTTACCGAGCCGACCACCATCCAGGAAAAAGCCATCCCGGTATTGCTTTCCGGAACCAAGGACCTCATCGGCCTGGCCCAGACCGGCACCGGTAAAACGGCCGCCTTCGGCCTGCCCCTGCTGCAGCTCATCGATGCAGCCCAGAAGCACCCCCAGGCCCTGGTGGTATGCCCGACCCGCGAGCTCTGCATGCAGATCGTCAACGAGATCGAGCTGTTCAAGAAATACGAAAGAGGCATCAACGTGGTAGCCGTTTATGGCGGTACCTCCATTTCCCAGCAGATCCGCGACATCCGCCGCGGGGTGCAGGTTGTCGTGGCCACGCCCGGCCGCCTCATCGACCTGATCGAGCGCAAGGCCATCAACCTCGAAGAGATCCAGTACGTGGTGCTCGATGAAGCCGACGAAATGCTGTCCATGGGCTTCCAGGAAGACATCGAGTTCATCCTCCAGAATACCCCCAAGCGCAACAGCACCTGGCTGTTCAGCGCCACGATGCCCCCGGAGATCCGCCGCGTCACTCAGCGCTACATGAAGGAGCCCTTCGAGATCACCGTCGGAAAGAAGAACACCGCCAACAAAAACATCGACCACCAGTTCTGCGTGACCACGGCGCAGCACCGCTACGAAACCCTGAAGCGTATCATCGACTTCAACCCGGGTATGTACGGCATCATTTTCACCCGAACGAAGGCCGACGCCCAGGAAGTGGCCGAGAAGCTCACCCGCGAGGGCTACGACATCGACGCCCTCCACGGCGACCTCTCGCAGGGCCAGCGCGACAAGGTGATGGATGAGTTCCGCGAAAAGACGCTCCAGCTCCTCATTGCCACCGACGTGGCTGCCCGCGGTATCGACGTATCGGGCATCACCCACGTGATCAACTACGAGCTTCCCGACGACGTGGAAGTATACACCCACCGCTCCGGCCGTACGGGCCGCGCCGGCAAAACCGGCGTTTGCCTCTCCATCGTGCACCAGCGCGAGTCGTTTAAGATCAAGCAGATCGAGCGTATCGTGCAGCTCGCCTTCAACCGCGTGGAGATCCCCACGGGCAAAGACGTTTGCCGCAAGCAGTTCTTCTTCTTCATGGACAAGCTGACGCAAGCCGACATCTCGCACGGCGACTACGCTACCTACTTGCCGATGCTGGAAGAGAAGTTTGCCGATATGAGCAAAGAGGAAGTGCTGCAGCGCGTGGCCGCCCTCGAGTTCGACCGCTTCCTGCGCTATTACGAAAACGCTGAAGACCTCAACCTGCGCCAGTCCGACCGCCGCGACCGCAACGACGACCGCCGTGATAAGGCGCCCGATAACCGTGCCGACCGCAAAGGCAAGCACAACGTTTCGAGCAGCAACATGGTAAAGCTGTTCGTGAACCTCGGCACCAAGGACGGTTTCTACAAGGCTTCCTTCCTGCAATTCATCCTCGACCTGAGCGACCTTCCTAAGGATGTGCTCGGCCGCATTGACCTCAAGGAGCTCAATACCTGGATGGAGGTGGACCAAAGCGCCGCCCAGCAGATGATGCGCGCTATCGACGGCAAGAAGTTCAAGGGCCGCCGCATCCGCATGAACGAAGCCGATTCCTTCCGCAAATAATTTCAGATGTCAGATTCCGGATTTGCTGATCGGGTCAATTCTGAAATCTGAGATCCGAAATCTGATTTTTCTTTATATTTGAAGTACATGTTCCTCGCAAACGCATACCGCTGGTTTTATTTTTATTACTTCCAACCGAAGCCGGGAATGCTTTGATCGTGCACGAACACCAGTAACAATGTAAATGCATCATAAAGGTCCCGGCAACTGCCGGGACCTTCTTTTTTTATGGAAAACGCGACTGTATCCATACAAGGTTTCGAAGGCTCCTTTCACCAGGTAGCGGCCCGCCGTTTTTTCGGCGACGAAGTGGCCGTGCTGCCCTGTGCCACCTTCCGCCAGGTGGTGGAGGCGGTGGAGTCCGGCGCGTCCGCCGCGGGGCTGATGGCCATCGAAAACTCCATCGCCGGCTCGATCCTGGCCAACTATGGGCTGCTGCAGCGCAGCCGCCTGTTCGTCAGCGGCGAGGTGTACCTGCCCATCCGGCAACACCTGCTCGTCAACCCGGGCGTACGGCTGGAAGACATCCGCGAGGTGCATTCGCACCCGATGGCCCTGCAGCAGTGCGGCGATTTCCTGGCAGCGGGAGGGTGGAAGCTGGTGGAAACCGAAGACACGGCACTGAGCGCCAAACGCCTTCGTCAGCACGGCAACCGGCACGCCGCAGCCGTCGCGGGGAGCCTGGCGGCCGAGCTCTTCGGGCTCGAGATCCTGCGTGCCGACATTCACGCCGACCCGTATAACTACACCCGTTTCCTGGTGCTGCACCCCGCCCCGGCCAGCGCCGGCAGCGCTGACAAAGCCTCCCTGTCCTTTGGCCTGCCCCACCGTCGCGGCGCACTCGCCGCCGTACTTACGCTTATCGCCGGCGCGGGGATCAACCTGAGCAAGCTCCAAAGCTTCCCGCTGCCGGGCCCCGACTGGGAGTATACCTTTCACGCCGACCTCGAATACAAGCCCGGCGCGCCGCTCGAGGACCTGCTGGAGCGCCTGCGCCCCCTGACCCGGGCCCTCCGCGTATTTGGAATCTATAAAAACGGACGACCGCTATGAACCTCCGCACCGCATCCCGCCTCGAAGGCATCGGGGAATACTACTTTTCGCAAAAGCTGCGGGCCATCGAAGCGCTGAACCGCAGCGGCGCGCCCGTGCTCAACCTGGGCATCGGCTCCCCCGATGGCGCGCCGCACCCGGATGTCATTGCCACCCTCCAGGAACAAAGCGCCCGTCCCGGCGTGCATGCCTACCAGGGCTACAAAGGCATCGAGGCCCTGCGCATCGCCATGAGCGCCTGGTATGCCCGCTGGTACGGCGTTAGCCTGAACCCATCCGTAGAAATACTGCCGCTTATCGGCTCCAAGGAAGGCATCCTGCACCTGTGCATGACCTACCTGGGGCCCGGCGACGAAGCCCTCCTGCCCAACCCGGGCTACCCCACTTACCGCAGCGCCGTGCAGCTCGCCGGGGCAACAGCGGTTGATTATAAGCTGACCGAGGCCGGCGGCTGGACACCCGACTTCGCGGCACTGGAGGCCAGCGACCTGTCGCGCGTAAAACTGATGTGGGTCAACTACCCCCACATGCCCACGGGGCAACTGCCGCCGGCCGGACTCTTCGAACAACTCGTTGCTTTCGGGAAAAAGCACAACATCCTGATCTGCCACGACAACCCGTATAGCTTTATCCTCAACGACAACCCGCAAAGCCTGCTGGCAGTGCCGGGCGCCCTGGAATGTGCGGTGGAACTCAACTCGCTGAGCAAGTCGCACAATATGGCGGGCTGGCGCGTGGGCATGCTTTGCGGCAACGCCGAACGCATCGGGGACGTGTTGCGCTTCAAAAGCAATATGGACAGCGGCATGTTTCAACCGCTGCAACAGGCGGCGGTGACAGCCCTCGGCCTCGGCGCGGAGTGGTATGCTGCATTGAACGACACCTACCGCTCGCGCCGCGCCGCTGCCGGTGCCTTGCTCGAGCTGCTGGGATGCAGCTACGATCCCGGCCAGGCGGGTATGTTTCTCTGGGCGCGGATCCCGGGCCATTGGTCGGACGGCTTTGCGCTGAGCGATGCCGTTCTCGACGGCGCCCGTGTGTTTCTGACGCCCGGCGGCATCTTCGGCTCTCAGGGCGACCGTTACCTCCGCATTTCGCTGTGCAGTCCCGGCGAGCGCTTCACGGAAGCCGCCGACCGTATTTCTACGTACCTGAAAAAAGAAAACCTATGACGCTTGCGGTGATCGGACTCGGATTGATCGGTGGCTCGATGGCGCTAACCCTGAAGGAAAAAGGGCTGGCCGTGCGGGTGTTAGGTGTGGAAGCGGATCCCTGCCACGCGGCGGAAGCGCTGCGCCTTGGGCTGGTGGAAGAGATATTGCCGCTCGACGCCGCCGTTGATGCTGCCGACGTGCTGCTGCTCGCGGTGCCGGTGGACGCACTGGTAACGCTCCTTCCGCGCGTGCTCGACCGCGTGAAGCGGCAGGTGGTGTTCGACGCAGGCTCCACGAAAGAAGCGGTGCTCAACGCCGTTGCCGGCCACCCACGCCGCGGCCGCTTCGTGGCGGCGCACCCGATGTGGGGGACGGAATACAGCGGCCCGGCAGCGGCGGTTTCCAATGGCTTTATGGGCAAAGCCGCCGTCATCTGCGACAGCGAAGTGTCGGACCCCGACGCACTGGCCAAGGTGGAAGGCATCCACCGCGCCCTCGGCATGCACCTCGTATATATGAACGGCCGCGACCACGACGTGCATGTAGCCTATATCAGCCATATCTCGCACATCACGTCGTTTGCGCTGGCCAACACCGTGCTCGAAAAAGAGCGGGAAGAGGGCACCATCTTCGAGCTCGCTTCCGGCGGCTTCGAAAGCACCGTACGCCTGGCAAAAAGCAACCCGGCGATGTGGGTGCCCATCTTTCGCCAAAACAGAGAAAATGTGCTCGACGTGCTCAACGAGCACATCAGCCAGCTGCGCAAGTTCAAAGCCTGCCTCGAAAAAGAAAACTACGACTACCTCGGTGAGCTCATTGGCCAGGCCAACGCGATCCGGCGCATCATCCATTAACACGCACGGCAGCCCCTTACTTTCGCGCTGCCGGCACAAACGAATCGTATGAAAAACGTCCTCGACACCGTCCGCAATAAGCGGCCCCTCATCATCAGCGGTCCCTGCAGCGCCGAAACCGAAGAGCAGGTACTCGAAACCGCTGCGCGCCTCGCCGCTACCGGCAAGGTCGATCTGCTGCGCGCCGGCATCTGGAAACCCCGCACCCGCCCGGGCTCTTTTGAAGGTGTGGGCACCAAAGGACTGCCCTGGCTGCAGGCCGCCAAAAAGGCCACCGGCCTGCCCACCGCCGTGGAAGTGGCAACGGGCAAGCAGGTGGAAGACGCGCTGCACTTTGATGTGGACGTACTCTGGATCGGCGCCCGCACCACGGTGAACCCGTTCAGCGTGCAGGAAGTAGCCGATGCCCTGAAAGGTGTTAAAGTGCCCGTGCTCGTGAAAAATCCGATCAATCCCGACCTGGAGCTCTGGACCGGCGCCGTGGAGCGCGTAGCCAAATCGGGCGTGGAAGAGATCGGGCTCATCCACCGCGGCTTCTCGTCGTACGGAAACACCGAGTACCGCAATGCACCGATGTGGCACCTCGCCATCGAGATGAAGCGCCGCAACCCGGAGCTGCTGCTGATCAACGATCCTTCGCACATCTGCGGGCGCCGCGACATACTTCAGGAAGTGGCCCAGGAGGCCATTGACCTCGATTTCGACGGCCTGATGATCGAAAGCCATATCGACCCCGACAACGCCTGGAGCGATGCCAAGCAGCAGATCACACCCGAAGCGCTGGCGGCCCTCCTGGAAGGGATCATCTGGCGCAAGGAGGAGACCGGCAACGAAGAAGCGCACGCCGTGCTCGAAAAGCTGCGCCAGCAGATCAACCAGCTCGACGACGAGCTGATGCAGCTGCTCAGCCAGCGCATGAAGCTCGCCGACCGGATCGGGCAATACAAAAAGGAACACAACATCACCATCCTGCAAACGCGCCGCTGGAACGAGATCCTCGAACGCGCCATCCGCAAGGGCGAGCGCCATGGCCTGAGCCAGGAGTTCATCACCCGCTACCTCGACGCGGTGCATATGGAAAGCATCCACCACCAGAACAAAATCTTCAACAGCTGATGACCACTTTCAAGATCGGGAACGCATCGGTCGACTATCATTTCGACGGCAGCCTGAAAGACCTTAAAACCCTCGCCGACCCGAAACGGTCGGTGCTGCTCACCGACGAGCACGTATTTGCCGCGCACGGCAGCAAGCTCAAAGGCTGGAACAGCATCGTGCTGAAACCGGGGGAGGCCTATAAGATCCAGGCCACTGTAGACTCGGTGATCGGCGAGCTCATCGAGCTCGGCGCCGACCGCGGCTGGACCCTCGTGGGCATCGGCGGTGGTGTGGTGACCGACCTGGCCGGCTATATCGCTTCCGTATTTCTACGGGGTATCCGCTGCGGCTTCGTGCCGACGACGCTGCTGGCTTTGGTAGATGCCTCCATCGGCGGCAAGAACGGGATCGACTTCGGCTTGTACAAGAATATGGTGGGCACGATCCGTCAGCCCGCTTTTATCCTGCACGACTATACCCTGCTGAAAACACTACCCGAGGCCGAATGGCGCTCCGGCTTCGCCGAGATCATCAAGCATGCAGCCATCAAGGACGCCGGCCTGTTCGGAGAGCTGGAGTCGGGGAGCATACGATTTTACCAGAAGAACAAAACCGCGCTCGCCGAGCTGGTGGAGCGCAACGCGCTCCTGAAGACCCGGATCGTGCGTGCCGATGAGACCGAGCAAGGAGAGCGTCGCCTGCTCAACTTTGGTCACACCCTGGGCCACGCGCTCGAGAACCAATATGAGTTGACACACGGCGAGGCCATTTCGATCGGTATGGCATTTGCCGCGAAGCTTTCGGAGGAGCGGCTGCGCTTCAAAGAGGCGGCGCGCGTGGTTGCCCTGCTGGAACAATATGGATTGCCAACGGAAGCGCTGTATAAAAAGGAAAAAGTGTTGCCCGTGCTTGCGAAAGACAAAAAGAAGGAGGGGAGCAGCCTCCGCTACGTGCTGCTCCAGCGCATCGGCAAGGCGGTGACCGAAGAACTTTCGCTTAAAGAAATCGAAGAATTGCTGTAATGGAAGCTATCGTATCACCTTCACGGGTTTCGGGTATTTATACGCCCCCTGCATCCAAGAGCGCCATGCAGCGGGCTTGCGCGGCGGCCTTGCTCCACCCCGGGACCACCGTTGTGAATCATCCCGGCCGTTCTGAAGACGATGCCGCGGCCCTGCGCATCGTTGGGCAACTGGGTGCGCAGGTTTCCGATCACGGCGACCGCATCGGGATCGCATCGACCGGGCATCCGCAGCTGCCGCAGCAGCCGCTGATCGATTGCGGCGAAAGCGGGCTATCGATCCGGATGTTCACGCCGATCGCTGCGCTGGTGGACGGCCCGCTGCAGCTGACCGGCCGGGGCAGCCTGCTGCAGCGACCGATGCAGTTCTTTGCTGAAGTGCTGCCGCAGCTGGGTGTGCCCACCACCTTGAACAAGGGCCTGCTCCCGATCTCCATAAACGGACCGCTGCAACCCGGCGATATTGAGATCGACGGCTCACAGTCCTCGCAATACCTTACCGGCCTGTTGATGGCCTATGGCGCCGCCGCGCACACCGGCGCCACCATCCGGGTGCGCGACCTGAAGAGCAAACCCTACGTGGACCTGACGCTGGCATTGATGCAGCATTTCGGCATGAATGTGCCACGCAACGAGGGTTATGAAGCCTTTGTGTTCGGTCCGTCGAAGCCCCGCGCGCAAAGTGTCGTAACCTATACCGTGGAGGCCGACTGGAGTGGCGCGGCTTTTGGCCTCGTGGCCGGCGCTATTGCCGGCAGGCTGGAAGTAAACGGGCTCGACGTCTTTTCCGAGCAGGCCGACAAAAATATCCTGCAGGTTTTGATACAGGCGGGTATTCCACTCAGTGTACGGGAAGATGGGATTACGGTAGGTTCGGACTCCCTTCCCGGAAAGGGGCGGGGATGGGCATTCAACGCCACCGACTGCCCCGATCTCTTTCCACCCCTGGTGGCACTGGCGGCTTTCTGCGATGGCACCTCCGTTATAGAAGGTGTGTCGCGCCTGGCGCACAAGGAAAGCAACCGCGCCCTTACCCTGCAGGAAGAATTCGGAAAGCTGGGGCTAACCGTAGAACTACAGGACGACCTCATGATCATTCGCGGGGGCTGCCCACTCCGGGGCGGCGTCGTGTCCGCACGCCACGACCACCGCATTGCCATGGCACTCGCCGTAGCAGCACTGCGCGCCGAAGGGCCCGTGACCATTACCGGCGCAGAAGCCGTGGGCAAGTCGTACCCGCAATTCTGGCAGCACCTGCAGCAACTCGGTGCCGCTGTATCTTTAACCGGTCAATCCACCGCATGAACCAATTCGGCCGCCAGTTCCGGCTTTCCATCTTCGGCGAATCGCATGGCCCCGCCGTGGGCATTACCGTCGACGGGCTGCCCGCCGGCCTCGCGTTGTTGCCCGGCGACTTCGACTGCGACCTCGACCGGCGCAAGGGCGGCCAGCAGAAGGGCACCACGCCACGCCAGGAAGAAGACCGCCCGCATTTCATGAGCGGTCTCTTCAATGACCGCACAACCGGCGCGCCGCTCACCATGATCTTCCCCAACAGCAATACGCGCTCGGCTGATTACGAAAAGATCCGCGCCGTGCCACGCCCGGGCCATGCCGACCTCGTGGCCACGCAGAAGTTCGGCGGCTTTGAAGACTACCGCGGTGGCGGGCACTTCAGCGGCAGGCTGACGGTATGCCTCGTGGCTGCTGGCGTTATCGCCAAGAAGCTGCTGGCGAACCTGCGCATCGAAGCACGCATAACCGAAGTGGGCGGCGAACCCGACGTGGACACCGGGCTACAAAGAGCAATTGCCGCCAAAGACTCCGTCGGCGGCATCGTGGAGTGCCGCGTGCACGGACTGCCGCCGGGTTTGGGCGAGCCGTTCTTTGACTCGGTGGAATCGCTGCTGGCACAGGCCGTTTTCAGCATTCCTGCCATCCGCGGTATCGAATTCGGAACCGGGTTTGCGGCAGCGCGCATGCTGGGCTCGGAACACAACGACGCCATTCTCAACGGTAGCGGACAAACGAAGACCAACCATGCCGGCGGTGTCGTTGGTGGGATCACGAACGGCAACGAACTCGTGTTCCGTGTGGCGGTAAAGCCGACCTCGTCGACCCCCAAGGAACAGGAGACCTGGAACCGCGAAACCGGAAACGTGGCGGCTTTCTCGGTGAAGGGGCGCCACGATCTCTGCATCGCACTCCGGGTGCCACCCGTACTGGAAGCCGTCACCGCGCTCGTGCTTGCCGATCTCTACTTACAACAGGGGCTACTCCCGCGAATACTTTCCTGATGCACCAACATACCGTCAACGCCTCCCTGCAGCTCGTGCCCATCGTCCAGGACCGCCATCCTTATGCGTGGGTGGACGAAGCCATCGCCGTCATCCAACAATCGGGTATCACCCACGAGGTGGGTCCCTTCGCCACTGTTTTAGAAGGAACCTACGACGAAGTGATCGCCGTCTTCCATGCTTTAAACGAGCATTTGCAACAGCGTGGCTGTGCGGAATGGATCGTGCATTTTCAACTGCAGGTGCGGGCGGATGGGCCGATAACGGGAGAGGAGAAAACGGGGAAGTTCAGGTAAGTTTTTATGGTTCTTGACGTTCTTGTAGTTCTGAATGCATATCAGCGCAGTTTCCGGAACGGCAGGTCCAGCACCTCGTAATTCCGGTCGTTGGGCCAGTAGAAGTGCCACCACTCGGTGGCGAGTACCGTAAAACCAAAGTGTTCCATTATTCCGCGTAACAATGCCCGGGCCCTTAGAACCGACGGAGAAAGGGCGCTGAAATCGCTGTGCGCCGTATCGGTGAAGTTGTCGAAGCCCGTGCCCATATCCAACTCCTGGCCGCTTCGCAAATCCACCAGCGTCAGGTCGACGGCGACGCCGCGGTTGTGACCGGAGCCTTTCGCTGGGTTGGCCACGTAGCGCTCGTCGTGAACCAGGTCCCACATCAGGCGGGTGGCGGCATGCGGGCGGTACGCGTCAAAGATTTTAAGGGTCAGTCCGAGCTTCCGGAAGCTGTCCTGAGCGGCTGCGAGGGCCTGCGCGGGCAACACGCGCAGGTAGGTCTTCGTTCCCTGCTCATAAAGTACCCGTCCGGTGAAATTGTTCGCCGTTGCATAGCGCAGGTCGTACCGGATTCCCGGCGACAGCGTATGGAGTTCCACCATGCGTTGGGTGCTGTCCCGGCGAATCAACTGCCGGTAAATTTTTGATTTCCCGACAATTCTTATATTTTGTGCCCGGCACGACTGTGAGAGCGGCACCATTGTTGCTAACTGCAGCCCGGCCGTAACGAGGCAGCGGATCATCCTGTTGTTTTGTCGCATAATCGAATCGTTCATGAGCGAAAAGCCAATATCCACCTTTTGGGGCATCAGCCTCGGTATTTTCCTGCTGCTGGCTGCTGCTGCCGGCTGCAAGGGCAAGCGCAAGCACATCCGCCTCGATCAGAAGCAGGTGGTGGCGCGCCCTGAGGAGCTGAAGGCCACCGTGTCGGACCTGCTGGAGTCGGCACTCGAAGGCGCCCTTGACAGCACCGATCGCAGCGGCGCCCTTCCTTTTCGTAATGTGCCGGCCATGGCCGCTATTTATAAGAAATCGGAATACGCCCCGCTCTGGTCGCACGACAGCGTGTGGCTCAGTAAGAGCGACAGCCTGCTCGCGTTGCTGCACAATGCGCGCCACTACGGCCTTTTTCCGCAGGACTATTCGGTAAAAAAGCTCGACTCGTTGCTGCCGCGCGCCCGCGATACCGCTCGCGGCAACCGCCTCGATGCAGCGCTCTGGGCGCAGACCGACCTGTACCTGACCGCCGCCCTCGTGGACTTTGCCACCGACCTCAAGGTAAGCCGCCTGCAACCCGACTCACTGCGCCGCCGCGACAGCGCGCTCCATGCGCCTTTCTTCGACAGCGTGGCCCGGCGCTTCGGCACCCTTCCCGTCGACTCGTTCACACGCAGCCTCGAGCCGAAGCACGCCGGTTACCACGAGTTGCGCGCGGCCCTCGATTCCTTCCTGCTCAAAGCGCGCTTCCGTAATTATACGGCCATAAACCTGAAGGATACGCTGCACCTGCCGCAGCAACTGCGCAAGCGTCTTTCCGAAGATTCGATCCATTACGACGCCTCGCTGCCCGATTCGCTCGCGCTGGCTACGATGGTGCGTCAATACCAGAAACGCAAGGGCATCAAAGTGGATGGCCGCATCAGCCCGGAGCTGCTCACGCGGCTGAACATGAGCGATGCGGACAAGTTTGCGATCATTGCTCTCAACATGGACCGATACAAGGCTTTGCCGGAGTTGCCGGTGGAATACATTTGGGTGAACCTGCCTTCGTACCAGCTACAGGTAGTACACGGCGACTCCGTGACGCTTACTTCGAAAGTGGTCGTGGGCAAGCCTGAAACGCGGACGCCGGTGCTGGCCAGCGCGGTGAACAACATGATGACCTACCCGCAGTGGACGATCCCGCCGAGCATTATTAACAAAGACATCCTGCCGGCGCTGCAGCGCGACCCGGGCTACCTGGCGCGCAAGGGCTACAGCCTGCTCGATACGAACCGCAACGAAGTAGATCCGTATAAAGTAAAGTGGAGCAAGTATAAGAAAGGCATTCCCTACAAAGTGGTGCAGGGCAGCGGCGACGACAATGCGCTGGGCGTGCTGAAGTTCAATTTTCCCAACAAGTTCTCGGTGTACCTGCACGATACCAACCAGCGCGGATTCTTCAGCCGCAGCAAGCGGGCCCTGAGCCACGGCTGTGTGCGGGTGGAGTCCTGGCACAGCCTGGCCACTTACTTGCTGCATCGCGACTCGACGCTGCTGGCGATGGATTCGGCGTCGCGTGCCAAGCCCGTGTCGGTGGATTCGCTCGACAGCTGGCTGGCGCAAAAGAAGCGGCAGTATGTGCCGCTGCGCAGACCGATGCCGGTGTTCCTGCGCTATTTCACCGTGGGCCGCCAGGCTGGCAGGCTGGTGTTTTACGAAGACATCTACGGCGAAGACCGCCGCCTGCGGCAGGCCTACCTTACCCGAAAATAAACCGCTTATGCGCCACCTGATCCTGTCCCTGCTCTTCGTGCTGACGCTGACCGTTCCGGCGGCGGCACAGGAAGCGCCGACCGAACAAACGCCCCCGATGGAAGAAGCGGCCCCCGGGCTCCGGATATCGGACCTCAAACCCCTCTACGGCATCGCCTCTTATTATGCCGATAAATTCAACGGACGGCAAACCGCCAACGGCGGCATATACTGGAGCCACAAACTATCGGCAGCCTGTAACCGCGTTCCGCTCGGCACCTGGATCCGGGTGACCAACCTGCGCAACAAGCGCGTGGTGATCGTTCAGGTTACCGACCGCCTGCACCCGAAGAACAAGCGGGTGGTGGACATGAGCCGCATCGCGGCGCAACGCCTCGGTTATATCGGCCTCGGCCTCACGCAGGTGAAGGTGGAAATCCTCGTGCGCCGGGCCACCTGAAGCCGCACCGGGCCTGCATAAATAAATTCTCATTTTCGTTATCGGACTGTTATTTTTGTCTCCGTCTAACCAATCCACACGCTTTATGAAGAAAATACTGGTGACACTGCTCGCCGTTGTATGCGGTACCGCGGTTTTTGCCCAGACTCAAACAGGAGCCCAGACTCAAACAAGGTCGTATAAGCGGCCCGGTTCGATCGGCTTCAGCCTGTTTTTTAACGACTACCTCACGGCAAGCCGCATCCGTACGACCTCGTTCAACCAAACGACCAATACCAAGCAGCTCGCCAAGTTTCGCGAAATGGACCCAGGCCTGGCCATCCACTACTTCAAGGGGCTGACCAACTCCATCGATTTCGCGGGCTCCATCGGTGGCTCGACGCCGCGCATCATCTTTGCCGACGGCACGCGCATCACCGATCCGAAGCTCCAGCTCGAAGCCGACGCGTCTGCACAATTCAAGTTGTTCTCGGAACGCTATTTCTTTACACCCTACGCCACGGTGGGCATCGGCGCCAGTCACTACGACGGCACCTTCGACGCCATCATCCCCGCAGGCGCTGGTGTTAAATTCAACATTTTCAACGAAGCAGGCCTGTTTGCCGACGCCACCTACCGCATCCCGGTAACGAACCGCGCCAACAACTACCACTTCGTCTACCGATTCGGCTTCTCCGCCCGCCTGAGCAAAAAGAAGGAAGAGCCCGTTCCCGTAGTGGTGCCCGAGCCGCCGAAGGACAGCGATGCCGACGGCATCATCGACTCGCTCGACCGCTGCCCCACGGTGCCCGGTATTGCCAAATACAATGGCTGTCCCATTCCTGATACGGATAAAGACGGCATCAACGACGAAGAAGACCAGTGCCCCAACGAGGCCGGCGTGGCCAAATACAAAGGCTGCCCGATCCCCGATACGGATAAGGACGGTGTGAACGACGAGGAAGACAAGTGCCCGCAGGTTCCCGGCCTCGCCCGCCTGCAGGGTTGCCCCATCCCCGACACCGACAACGACGGCATCAACGATGAAGAAGACAAGTGCCCGACCCTGGCCGGTGTGCGCGAAAACAACGGTTGCCCCGCCATCAAGCAGGAAACCATCGTGCGCATGAACAAGAACGCCAGCCGCATCTTCTTCGTAACCGGCAAGGCTACGCTGCAAAAAACCTCCTACGCTGCACTCAACGACGTGGTGAAGCTGATGAACGAGGACAAAGACCTGAAGGTGTATATCGAAGGCCACACCGACAACGTGGGCAAAGACGAATACAACCAGAAGCTCTCCGAAGACCGCGCTGCCTCGGTGCGCACCTACCTCCTGAGCAAGGGTGTAGAAGAGTCGCGCATCCAGTCGCAGGGCTTTGGCGAAACGAAACCCATCGCCGACAACAAGACCGCTGCCGGCCGCGCCAAAAACCGCCGCGTGGTGATGCGTCCGAGCTACGAATAAAGACAACCAAATCTCCCAAAGGGAGGCCTATAAAAAGCCCCCGCCTCAGGCGGGGGCTTTTCTTTTTAAACGATCAGGCCGGAAGCGGAAGTTGGGAGCCGGGAGCTTTCACTTCCCCATGAAGACTTCCGCCATTATGACTTTACCAGGCGGATCCACCAGGGCAGCCGGTCGATGCGCCACTGGGGGTAAAGCTCCTGCCGGGCGCCGAACGAACTGTAGAAAAAGGCGAGGTTGCGGAGGTCGGAACCTTCGAAGTCGAGCAACAGTCCGCTGCCGGCATGGTCGGCAATGAAGGAGTCGATGAGCAAGTGCGAGGCACCGAGCGTGCGGCCGTTGGGGTGATTGCCCACAAGGATATAATAGGCCCGTCGGGCGTCCAGTAGAAATACGGCCGAGGCCAGGAGTTGCCCCTCTGCCGAGCGCACGCCGTAACGCCGCACCTGCCCGCGGGCATCGAGTTCCTGGTGTAAGCGGGTAAAGGCATCCAGGCTCGCCTCGTCGCGCGCATGCGCGCGCGCCAGGGTAATGATCTCCGGCAGGGGCGTACCCGTTTCGCTGCGGCAGCCATATTGGCGCGCCTTCCGGATGTTGCGGCGGATGTTGTCGCGGTAGGCCGCCTGCAATGTTTCGTAGGGTTCGTTCAGGGGCAGCACGTAGTTACTCCGTGCTGTAACCTTTTCGTCGCTGAAGAAATTACCTTCATTGAGCGGCAACTCTACCAGCCGGAAGTGGGCCGGGATAGCTGCTTCGAAAGCCGCCAGCTGCAGCCTTGAAGGAGCAGGGGCAAATAGCCCGAGCTGCGCCGTCAGGAAGGGTGCGTATACATAATGAATGCCCCACTTGCGCCGCCAGGGCAGCGGAAAGAGCCCTTCGTAATCGCCCTGCACGAGGGCGTCCCAGCCCGGGCTCATATGGTCCAGGTACAGGCTCGACGCATAGATCTTGCCGTTGGGGCAAAGCGCCAGCGCCGCATCCCAGCGCGCCTTGTCTATAGTGTCGTGGCGCAGGTACCGGATCTCCATCAAAACAGGCGCTGGTTTTTAATGAGCCCCGAGGTTCGCTGCAGGTCGATGCTGAAGGTCATGGTCTTGAAGAAGCGGTTCTTCGGATACATCGACTGCGCATACTCGCGGTACACTTTGCTGTATACGATCGGGAAGTAAAAGTTCACGAGGCCGCCGGCCACTGGCAGGTGCAGGCCTCCTTCAAAGAGGAAGCGTCCGCCCGTCGCGCCCGACTCCCAGGCGCCCGCCTGCGTGCCGATGTCGAAAAAGAGGTGCAGCGGAACTTTGATGGGCAGCACCCGCAGCGGGTTGACCGCGTCGGGAATGGAGGTATTGAAGTTGAGGGCCGTCAGCCAGTCGTCGCTCTGGCCTACCGGTTGCGACAGCAGGGGCGTCCGCATCTTGAAGCCGCCGTCGCGGATCGCGATCTGCTGCGAGGTGATTCCTTCAAAAGCGCTGCGGCCCACGAAATAGTGACTGTAGGTATAATCTTCTTCACCGCTGGCCCCACTCATGCTGAGGAAGAAGCGCCCGGGAAACAGGCCGTAGGGATAATCGTTGCGGTGCCGGTCGTAGAGCAGCTTGCCGGCGAAGGCGCGTAGTGACAGTCCGCCGCCTTTCGGGTAATTGAAAAAGTAATTGCCTTCGAGGTGCAGGCGCGTGAAGTACGCCGAGGTCTGCACCCAGGCGGCGGCGCTATACGGGTACAAGACGCGGATGTTGTCGATACGAAAGGCGAGCTGGTGCACGCTGTAGCGCAGGTCACGCTTCGTGGTGTTCAGCGCCAGCGTTGTGTCGGTGGCCGTGAACACCGAATCGTACGAAATGCGGAAGGGCTGCTCGCCGATAAAGTACGACTTCCAATGCAGCAGGCGGCGCTGCAGGCTGCGCCCGTCGCGGTTGCGGAACTCAAGCTCGGCGCCCGGCGCCACCTTGAAGAAGCGCGCCGTGAAGCGACGGTCTTTGTCGTCGGTAAATTCGTTGTAGCTGAAGGTGGAGGCGGCCGTGAACAGCTCGATGCGTTTGGGCCCGCGGTCGGGGTACATCGAGTACGAAAGCCGCCCGAGCCCGTTCCATTGCTTCGGCCCCGTGGCGTACAGCGGCAACAGCAGCAGGCGTAGCTTCGGTGGTGGCAGCAGGTAGTTGGTGAAGATCAGGCCGATCATGAAGCGGTCGTACTGGTTGACGCCGAAGGCGGGGGCCAGCAGCCAGGCATTCCGTTGGGGCGCCGCCAGGTAGTTGCTGTACGATTTGGGCCAGAGGGGCGTCAGCAGCGCGGAGCGTGGGCGGAGCCGTTGGATGGGAAGGGCGCTTTGCCGGTACACCTGCGCCTTGTATTCGTTCGCGCTCCCCGGCGTCCAGCGCTGCAGGTGGCGGAAGAAATCATCCGGTTGCACGTGCCGGAAACGATGCTCGCTATACCAGGCCTGCATCAGCTGCCGCATGCTGTCGCGGCCGAGGTCGCGTTCGATCCCTTCGAGCCAGCGGGCGGTCTTGAAATAGGTGACGAGGTTATAGTTGGCATCGGTCATGCTGTCGGCGGGCGTGGCGATGGGCACCGCGCGTTTCTGCCGTTCCAGCGTCAGGTAGAGCAGCTCTTCGACGTCGCCGTCGTTCCGGTAGCGCGCGTGGGCATACTTCCGCTCGAAATAGGTATTGAAGCCTTCATCGAGCCAGGGGGCATCGCGCTCGTTGTTGGCCAGCGCCCCGTAAAACCAGTTGTGACCGATCTCGTGGGCGATGGTGATGTCCAGCTCCTGCGCGCTCCGGATCGGCTCGATGACGGTAATGGTCGGATACTCCATGCCACCGCCGAAGGCTTCGGGCCCCTGCACCACCTTGCATACGTCGTAAGGATAGTCGCCCACTTCGGCCGAGTAAAACCGAAGGGCCGCCTTCGCGTACAACAGGCTGCTGTCCCAGTATTGTTTCTCTGCTTTCGTATAGTAAGTGCTGACGTCGATCACCTTCCCCGAGGGCAGGCGGCAGGTATCGCTTTTGACGATGAACCCGGTGTCGGCGAACCAGGCAAAGTCGTGGATGTTATCCTGCCGGAACCGGTAGGTCTGCAGCGGCTTCGGCTTCGCCGGGGCGCTTTCGTCGATCAGGTCCGACAGGTCCTGCGTCGGCCCCGGCCGGCCCGTGGCAGCAAGGCGGTAGGCCCGGGCAAGCGTGATGCGCACATCGTAGGAGCCGAACTCACCATAAAACTCCCCCTGATCGAGGTAGGGCATCGGGTGCCAGCCGCTGGCGTCGTACACCGCCGGCTTCGGGTACCATTGCGTCACCTGGAAGGAGTTCCCGGCAAAGCCGCCGCGCGAAAAGTTGTAGGGCAATTTCACATGAAACGGCGTGGTAATGTTGGCGGTGCCACCGGGCGGCAGCGGCGCCGGGAGTAGCAGCTTCACCACGTCGATCCAATGCGGGTGGTCTTCGGTGCGGGCAGCGGCGCCGTCAACGCGGAAGTCGAGGCGGTTGATGTAGCCGTGTTCGTCTTTGCCGGCAAAATAGTAGCGCGTGTCGCCGTTGCGCAATTGCTGATCGGTGAATGCGGTACGGTCGTTCTTGAAGGCGTTGGGCCAAAGGTGAAACCAGATGAAGCGCAGCGTGTCGGGCGAAGCGTTGTGGTAGATCAGTCGCTCGAAGCCGTCGAGGCTCTTCGTGGCTGCGTCGAGCGTTACATCGATGCTGTAGTCGGTGCGCTGCTGCCACGAGGCCTGCTGGCCCTTTGCGGTGAGTGCGGCCAGCGAAAGAAGAACGGGAAGGAGTCGTTTCACCTTTCGAAAGTAGCCATAGGCGCCTATTCCGCAAAGCGGCCTTTACGGCGGAGCGCTTCGAACCATTTTTGGAGCCCGGCATTCAGCGATGCCTCCAGGCTCGCCTGCAGGTCTTCGGGGTAGGGGTGCCGGAACTTCCACTCGTTGAAATAGCGCTTCAGCGCCTGGAGCAACGCCTCCTGTCCATAGGTTTTTTCGAGGCGGAACAGCCAGAGCGCCGCCTTGTCGTACACCGCTTCGTTGTAGTCAGACTCGCTGTCGAAATCGGCGGAGGGTGCATCCACGGCTGCGCGGGTGCGCACGCCGGCCGACAGCTGCGCGTAGCCCCAGCGCCGCAGTGCGTCTGGATCCTGGCGCAGGTAGAAGGGCGCACCCATCGTGTTGGCGCCCCCGAAGGTGCCGTATTTGCGTGCCGAGTACAGGTGCTCCAGCCAGGTGTTGAGACCTTCGTCCATCCAGGCGTGATCGCGCTCGTTGCTGCCCACGATCATCGGCAGCCAGTTGTGGCCCGCCTCGTGCGCGATGGTCACGTCGAGGGTGGAATCTTCAGCTCCGGGCACGCTGATCAGCGCAATCATCGGGTATTCCATTCCACCCGACATATCGTTGTACGGACCTTCCACCGCCTGTGCTACCGGCCAGGGATAGGCGCCCAGCCATCCGGAGTACTGCGTCAGCGCATCGCGCAGGAAGGCGGTGGAGCCCTGCCAGCTTTCGTGGGCGCCGGGGTGATGGTACGTAAACAGGTCCACGCTGCTGTCGCCGAGGGGCATACGGTCGTGCTCGATGAGGAAGTCGCGGTCGGCAAACCAGGCAAAGTCGCTCACGTTACGGGCAAGGAAGGACAGGGTTTTTTCCATAGCCGTGTTGCGATAAGCTTTGGGCGTCCCCTTGCCGCTTCGGTTGGCGTCGCCGAGGGCGATGTAGCGTTCGCGTTCCGCTTCCGTTTGCAATACCCCCGTGGCGCCCACCACGTAGGCGCCGGGCAGCGTGATGCTTACGTTGTAGTCGCCGAAGTCGTTGTAATATTCACCGCGGTCGAGGTAGGGCATCGGGTGCCAGCCTTTGCGGTCGTATACCGCCACCTTTGGATACCACTGGCAGATCATGTAGCTCTTGCCGCTGTGCCCCATGCGCGAGTTGTAGGTGGGCAGCTGCACGCGGAAGCCGGTGCGCACCTGGACGCTGTCCCCGCTTGTCAGCGGGGCCGGCAGCACCAGCTTCAGCACGTCGCTCCATTCGGGATGCGGCTCCGTGCGGGCTTCCACGCCGTTCACCCAAAAGCGCAGGCTGTCCATAGAGCCTTTATCGCGGATGGCGCGCAGGCGGCTTTTTCCGCCCTTCTCGCCCGCCAGCTGTTTGGCGAAGGCGGTGCGCGCGTCTTTGTACGCATTGGGCCAGCAGTGGATCCAGAGGTAGCGCAGCGTATCGGGCGAGCCGTTCACATAGGTAAGTTCCAGCGATCCGCGCAGGCGCTGCTCCCGGTCGTCGAGGCGGACGCCGATGCGGTAAGAGGCCCGCTGCTGCCAGTATTGGCCTTCGGCAGGCAGCGTCGCGAGTAACCCGATCAGCAACAGCAGGCGGAGCACTGGAAACAGGTTTGGTTAGAGCTTTCCTTTTTTCTTCAGCAAGTCGAAGTAGGGCGCTGTATCGGTGCCGGCAGCGGCATCGAAGGCGGCCTTCAGGTCTTCGGGATAGGGGTGCCGGAACTTCCATTGCGCATAATAGGAATGAAAGGCGCGGTCCACCGTTTCGCGACCCAACTGCAACTCCATCACGTAAAGCCAGAGCGCGGTTTTGATGTAGGTGCTCAGTGCGTATTCGTCTTTGCTCGGGTAGTCGGCCGACGGAATGTCGATCGGGCCATCCATCGTCATATTGTCGTTGATGGCCTTGTACACCACGGCCTGGAAGTCGGCGGGCGGCATCTTCCGCAGTTCGGCGGGAATGTTGTTGCCGAAGATGCTGTTGTAGCGGTACCGTTCGGCTTCATAGCGAAACTGGAAGTAGGTGTTCAGTCCTTCGTCAAGCCAGGCGTGGGTGCGTTCGTTGGAGCCCAGGATCGCCATGAACCAGTTGTGCCCTACTTCGTGGGTGATGACGGCATCGAGTGCTTCGCCGGTGGCGTCGGGAGAGGTGATGAGCGTGATCATCGGGTATTCCATCCCGCCCGAGCTTTCGTTCTTCGGTCCTTCCACCGCCTGCACCACCGGGTGCGGGTAGGCGCCGAGGTAACCCGAGTAGGCGCGGGCGCCGCTTTTCACATAGTCGGTGCTGTTCACCCAGTTGCTGTTGCCATCAGGATGGTGAAACGTAAACACGTCGATGCTGCGGTTGTCGAGCTGCATCGTATCGTAGCGGATAGTAAAATCTTTCGAGGCAAACCACGCAAAATCGGGAATGCTGTCGCCACGGTAGCTCAGTGTTTTGGTAGCCCCGGGCGGCGGCACATAGGCGACGGTATTGCTGCGGCTTCCGGCGGCGCGGTTGGCGCTGCCGATGGCTTTGTACTGCGCCAGCTCGCCCGCGTTCTGCAGCACGCCCGATGCCCCTACGAAGTACGACGAAGGCACCGTGATCGACACGTTGTAGCTGCCGAAGTCGGAATAAAATTCACCCTGGTCAAGGTAGGGGAAGGCATGCCAGCCCTTGCGGTCGTATACCGCCACTTTCGGGAACCATTGGCAGATCATGTAGTCCTGCTTGCGGTGGCCGCCGCGCGAGATGTACTCGGGCAGGTCTACCACGAAAGGGGTGCGGATTATGGCGCGCGCGCCGGGCGCGATGGGCTGGGCCAGCGTCAGGCGGATCACGTCGGGGTCGCTGTTTTCGTTCTGGTAGGAGGCCGGCTGCCCGTTGACGGTGAACTGCAGTGAGTCGATGGAGCCGCGGTCGCGGAATTTCGCCAGGCGGTCGCTGCCTTCCTTGTCGCGCGCGAGTTGCCGGGCGAAGGCGGTCCTGTCGTTGCGGTAGGCGTTCATCCAGAGGTGGATGTAAATTTCTTTCAGCGCGTCGGGCGAATGATTGATGTACTCGATCTCTTCGTGGCCGCGGAGCATATGCTTCTTGTCATCGAGCGAAACGTCAATGGTATAGTTGGCCTGCTGCTGCCAGTAGGGCGCCTGTTGCGCGGTGGCCTGCAAGCCGCCGGCGAAGGCAACAAGAACACAAAGCTTTTTCATGCAATTGGTTTTATGGAACTAAACTACAAACTACAAACTACAAACAATAAACTACAAACTCCCAGCCGTCTACTTCCCTTTTCCCTTCAGGATGATCCGCACGGTATGGATCATGATCTTGAAGTCGAGGGCCAGCGAGATGTTCTCGATGTACACGAGGTCGAAGCGCGAGCGCTTGATCATTTCGTCGACGTTTTCGGCATAGCCGAATTGCACCATGCCCCAGGAGGTGAGGCCCGGCTTCACTTTGAGCAGGTATTTGTAGTAGGGGAACTGCGCCACGATCTGGTTGATGTAATAGCGGCGCTCGGGGCGCGGGCCCACGAGGCTCATATCGCCCTTCAGGATGGAAAGCAGCTGCGGCAGCTCGTCGAGGCGCCACTTGCGCATGACGCGGCCCCAGCGCGTGATCCGCGGATCGTTGTCGGAGGAGAGCGCCGGCCCGGCGGCTTCGGCGTCGGTGAACATCGAGCGGAACTTATACATCCGGAACGGGCGTCCCTTGTAGCCGATGCGCTCCTGCGAATAGAAGATCGGTCCTTTCGATGAAAACCGCACCCGCAGCGCGATGAAAAGCATGAAGGGCAGGAGCAGCAGCAGGGCGAAAAACGAAAACACAATGTCGATGAGGCGCTTGCTGTTTTGTTGCCATTCGGGCATCAGGCCGGTTTTGATGTCCATCAGCACGGGACCCATCACGTTGCTGGTCTTTACCGACCCGGCAAGGATGTCGAGGGTGGTAGGCGGCATTTTCACCTCCACGTCGCGCTCGGAGAGGCGGTCCACAAGGCTTTCGAGGATGGGCACTTCGGTCTTGCGGTTGCCGAGGATCACGCAGCGGATCGCTTCCGCTTCGAGCACGCTTTCGAGTTGCCCGATATGCCCGAGCGAGCGGAGGCCCTTGCGGCCGTTGTCGGAAGGGAGCAGCGAGAGGTAGCCCACGATGCGGTAGCCTTCGTCGCGCAGCTTCGCGGCCGTATCGATGTGCAGCCGCTGCGCTTCTTCGCCCGTGGCCACAATGAGCGCCGGGAACGACACCTCGCCGCGGCGCAACTGGTGGTGCGCGCGCTGCAGGATCAGCAGGCGCCCGGCGAACAGGAGCAGGAAGTGCAGGCCGAGCAGGCAGCCGAAGGCGGCGTAGTAATAGGTATAGTCGCTCTGTACGTCGTCGAGCAGGAATACGAAAAACAGTACGATGGAGCCGAGCAGCGAGCCGATGAAGGTCTGGGTGAATTCCCCGAAGCGCGATTTCTTATACACCGACCCGTACGAGCCACCCACCGTAAAGAGGGCCAGCCAGCCGAGCGGGATGAGCATGGTGCCCAGCCAGAAGCGCTCCCAGTGACCTTCACTGATGTTCACGGGCTCATTCAGCAGCACTTTGCGCACGAAATAGAACAGCGCCCAGGACAGGGCCGCCATCGTATAATCGCTCAGGACATACACCGTGTTAGGAATCGTTCGGGTCCGCATGCACTCAGGTGGTCGACAGGTTGGCGTGGATCTTTTGCAGGATCTGGTGCGCCACTTCCATGGCGCGGAAGCCGTCGATCTCGTTTACAACGGTGCGGGTATTGTTGCGGATCGCGTCCACGAAGGCTTCGAGCTCGGCGCGGATAGCGTTTCCCGGTCCCACTTCGGGGTTGCGGATGCTGATGTTGCGGGTGCCGCCACCCGGCACTTCGATCGGGAACGAAAGGCCGTCGGCGGCCGCTTCATCGCTGAGGCGGATCACTTCGGTCTTTTTGTCGAGGAAGTCCACGCTGATATAGGCGTCTTTCTGAAAGAGACGCATTTTGCGCATCTTCTTCAACGAGATGCGGCTGGAGGTGAGGTTGGCCACGCAGCCGTTGTTGAACTCGATGCGTACGTTGGCGATGTCGGGGGTATCGGTAAGCACGGCCACTCCCGAGGCGGAGAGCTGCTTCACGTCGCTCTGCACCATGCTCAGCACGATGTCGATGTCGTGGATCATCAGGTCGAGGATGACGCTTACTTCGGTGCCGCGGGGGTTAAATTGCGCCAGGCGGTGGACCTCGATAAACATCGGCGCTAGGCGGCTCCGGTCGAGGGCCACAAACGCCGGGTTGAAGCGTTCCACGTGGCCCACCTGCAGCTTCACGTTCGATTCCTGCACCAGTTTCACCAGTGCGGCGCCTTCCTCCATCGTGTTGGCCATCGGCTTTTCCACGAACACATGCCGGCCCTTGCGGATAGCGGCGGCGCAGGTAGCAAAGTGATAGGGGGTGGGTGATACGACGTCGATGAGGTCGCAGTCGTCGATAAGGGCTTCCTCGCTGGGATAGCGTCGGATGCCATATTGCCGGACGATCTCTTCGGCGGTGGCGTCGTTGGGGTCGAAAAACCCGGCGATGATGGTCCCTTCGATCTCTTTCCAGTTGTTCAGGTGAAACTTACCCAGGTGGCCTGTTCCGAAAATTCCTACACGCAGCATGCTTGGCGGGGGTTAAAGGCCAAAGATAACGGATGCTGCTGATGCTGATGATTTTAAGCGCGCCCCGAAGCGATCGCAACGGATCGATCCGGAAGGACGGCGAAAAACTTTTTTTCAATTTTTTTTGGTGAAATAAACAGGCCCCTTATCTTTGCACTCCATTCAGCGAAACGCTCTCTGAATGAGTGAGTTGGATTGGTAGTTCAGTTGGTTAGAATGCCGCCCTGTCACGGCGGAGGTCGCGGGTTCGAGTCCCGTCCAGTCCGCAAAAAGCCCCGGTGAAAACCGGGGCTTTTTCGTCGTATGCCGCTGCGTTTACATCATGGAAAGTCTTTTGGACGGCACGTTTTGCAAAGGAGAAACGGCGCAACCCAATGACCTTCTCCGGCGCCACAATGCACGCCTCGCCTGAGGCGCGGGGGGGCGAGTCCCGTCCATTGTGCAGAACAAAATCAGCGCCCCTTGCCGCAGCGAGGGGCTTTTGGTGGCCCTTGTCGCGAGCCTGGTTACCGGACCGGATGAGTGTTCATAAAAAAAGGAGCCCTGAGGCTCCTTTCTTTAATGCAAACAGACCGAAATCAACCGGGTATCGAGTACACTGAGGTCACAACTTTGCCGCCGTCTTGTATGACGATGCACGCATTCCCGTTGGCACCGTTGGTGCCCAGCGACAAGGTGATACTCGGCTTGTCATTCAAGCCTGTCGTCACCAGGATATACATCAGCGGCGCATAGACGAAGGTTCCGTAATCGTAAATGATTTCTTTTCCGTTCGCATCCTGATTGCCGGTATCGTGGGTGATATGGACTGGGCTGTTTATAGTAAGTTTTTCCTGGGTGCTGCTGCTCGTCATGGGCACGCCTCCAAAAGCGGTGAGCGGTACCGGGTTGAAGAGCGTGAAGCCGGTAAGCTCGGTGTCACCAATCGACCCCGTTATGGATACCAGGGAAGCCTGGCCGGGCACATATTGCCGCGTGAACGTGAGTTGCAGTGCCGGTATGGTGCCGGAGCCTGCAAAACGGAGCGTGTCGCCCGAAAATTCCATCGTCGTATCCACCATAAATCCGATTGAACTGGAGCCATCCGCCGAGTAGCCGATTGTAGCCGAATAGGCGGGTGCGCTGCCTTCTAAACAAACGTATTGGCCGAGTACGCAGAGGAAGGCATTCGGCGACAGGCCTTTACCTGAAACCGGGTAATACCCGCTGAACTGCATCAGGGCCGGCGAAGCCGGGTTAGGAGTGGTGATCGCAGGTTGAGGCGGATCGGCAATGGTTTGAAGTATTCGCTGTGTCAGCGACGGAGCCGTTATGGTCATATTGTTACAGATAAGCCCATCCACGGCACCGGCACCCATAATCAGGCGGCCCGAGCCGCCAGGCATATCGAAATAGAAAAAATACATGTTCATATTGTATACCCAGGCCTGTATGGGCGCCAGCGGCGCGCCCGAGCCGCCGTCGAACAGCACCTGGTAGCCGTCGCAGATCTGCAGGGCGGCGGGTTTACCGGCGGCTTTTACATCATAATAGGTTCCTTTGAACGCGTCGTAACCGATCGGGTTGTTATAGGTTGTAGCGGTTATCGAACGGAAATGCTCGGTGTCGGGCTCGCCGATCGACAAGCAGAGGGTGGCTACAACGGCAGTCGTGGGATCGGCCTTGCTAACCGTATTATTGCGGGTAAACGTTGCGCATACATTCCCGAAAGGTGTGTCCGATTGCATCAGCGTAGTGCCATCGAAAGTACCGGTAAACGGCACGCGCTGACAGGATTTTCCATCGAGCGAAAAAAGCAGGTCGACCTGCTGAAAGGAGGCTTCGCTGGTACCTTTGAATACAAAATTGGTGTCTACGGCAATGAAGGCCCCCGGCACCTCATCCCAGGTGTAATAGCCGTTAAAGGGAACCAGTTTGAAGGCATCGGGCGAAGTGCTGGTTGCCGCCGTTTGTTCAAGAAGAAATTGCTGGTAGGTTTCGCTGCCTGCGGCGGCCTTCGCGGGGATCAGCACTTTGTCTGCGGTGATTTCTGAAATTTCAGGGAGCGTTGCATTTGCAGGCCCCTGGGGCAGAGGAATCGTTGATTGCATTTTGGTTGCGTTTAGGTAAAAAATAAAATTCTTACAGGTAAGATAGGCTTTTTGCCGGGCAACCGTGCCGGCTGTTTCGCGGACTGGGTTCGAAAAATTGGATTGCCCTGCCTGTCGAATTCCTTTTTCCTTATCAGGATAGATCCCGGAGCGGTTGAATGGGCCGGTCTCGAAAACCGGAATACAGGCAACTGTATCCAGGGTTCGAATCCCTGGCTGTTTTGTCTTTCGTTTTTATAAAAGGATGAAAGGCAAACCCGTCACCGGCTTTCGGTTTAACTTGACCGCTTCAAGCAGAACCATGCTCCGAACCCTGTTTTTATTCGCCCTGGTCAGTTTGCTGGCGTCGTACCCGTCAAACGCACAGGAATCCTCTGCAGCACCGCTGAGTGCCGACACTTCGTATGCCGACAATCCGCGCACACCGCTCGAGGCGACCTTCCTGACGGCCCCTCGTCTAGCGGAACTGGAGGCGGGCCGATTCCTTGTATACGAGCTTCAACTGGTCAATTTCATCCGGCAAACGCTTTTGCTGGACGGGGTGGAAGTCTTCTCTTCTGCGGGGAAAAATGCTCCAATGGACAAGATCAGCGGGGAGCGCTTGCGCAACAGCCTGCGCAACATGGGCGCGCAGGATGATTCCCTGGCCCTGCAACTGGCGTACGGCAGCCGGAGCACGCTGTTCATCTGGCTGCCCGTCCCGGCCGGAACCTTACCCACAACGTTGTACCACCGCCTGCTGATTGGCGGTTCGCGGAAATACGCGCTTACATTGTCGCCGCTTGCTGTTCCGAAGCGGGCAACGCCATTGCTGCTCGACCCGCCGCTACGCGGCACCTGGGTCACGGCACAGGGCTCCGATCCAGGCCTGGCCAGCAAAGAGGGCCATAACAAACTTCTTTATCCTTACGGCGGTTCGGTGCGGGTGCCGCAGCGTTTTGCTTACGACTGGGCGATGCTGGGCGCCGACGGGAAAGCTTACCACGGCGACTCCACCCGCAATGAGAATTATGCCGGGTTCGGAGCGCCGGTATACGCGGTGGCCGATGGCATTGTTGCGGATGCACAGGAGGATGTACCGGAGAATGTGCCGCCCCTGATGACGGTGCCCCGTACCGCCAAAAATGTTACGGGAAACTTTATCGTATTATCCCTGGAAAACGGTATGAGCGTATTCTATGGGCATCTTCACACCCGGAGCCTGACCGTGCGTAAAGGACAAGCGGTACGCAAAGGGCAGATCATCGCCCGCGTGGGCAATACCGGGAATTCATCCGGCGCACACCTGCATTTCCAGGTCAATGCCGGGAACCATTTCTGGGACGAGGGGCAACCGTTTTTATTTCGCGTGTATAAAAAAGTAGGGAAGCTTTCGCCAGCTGACGTCAGCCGCTGGTCCGATGAAGGTGAGGCCTGGAACGCGTTCCGGCCGGTGCAGGTGCAACGGCGCCTGATGCCTGTATACGGCGACGTACTGCAGTTCGGCGACTGACCGGATGCTCCTTTGTCCGCCGGCTTTTTTTGAAACAGCCCTGCTCCGGCCGGGCTTCCCGGTTACCTTCCCCCGAGACCTGCAATCGCGTTGATGGGGTTGATGGTGCTTAGGATCGTTCGGATGCTGTCCCGGTAACACCCCAACAACCGTTCTTTTGCGAACCGGTTTTTCAGGTGTGCCCGGTCGTAAAGAAATTTGTTTTCCTGTAGTCTTTCAATGACCTGCTGTGCGATAGCAACGACAGTGTCGTCTTCTTTTTAAAAACATCCAGGTCAAGCACTTCCGTGCCGACACAAGCTGTGCTTGGGTCGTTGCGGCGCGCGGGGGGAACGGTGCTATAACAGGCGCGTACAGCCACGTTGCGGGAGCGTTACGCACCGCCTGATCTATGTCGGAGCTTTTGTCGGCGCGCCTGCCGCGGTTCAACTTTTGCATGCATCAAGCGCCAGAAAATTCGCAAACCCCAAAACCGTTTCCATGCCGTATTTCTACCTATCAACACCTAACGTGCGGACGAGCTTCCGTCTCCTGTCCGCGATTCTATTATTCGTCCTATGCTCCTTCAACAGCCAGGCGCAGAAGCTGGCCGTCAACTCCGGTCCGTGGAGTGATAACACCACCTGGGGCGGCACGGGCGTGCCGGTGCCGGGTGATGCCGTTAGCATCGCTTCGGGTGTGTCGGTGACCGTTGATGTGAACGCTTCCGTCGCTGCGATCCAGGTCAACAACGGCGCTTCTGCCGCAACGTCCACGCTGTCGCTCGACCCGGGCGTGCAGCTCACCGTAGCGGGTACCGTATCGCTGGGCGCCGGCACCGGTGGCGGCGCACTAAACCTGGGCTCGGGAACGCTCACGGCCGCCGGCTTTGCAGCATCGGGCAGCGGGACCAACTCCTGGACCTCCGGCACGGGCACCGTTATCCTCAACGGCAACAACACGCTGCCCGCGGTATTTGACAATTTTTACAACCTCACCGTCCAGGGCGGCGTACCCGGCGACAGCCGCACCACGCACGCCGGCGCCCCGCTCAGCGTCAGCAACAACCTGACGGTCGCATCGAGCTCCGTGCTGGATATGGCCACCTTTGCGCTGACACTCGGCGCCGCAGGCCTCGTATTGGATGGCACGATTGAAACCCAGAGCACCTCGGCCACCGCACTGCCTGCCGGTCGCACCTGGGGCAACATCCTTGCCGGCACAGGAGCGGTGCTGTACAATGCCGCAAGCGGTGGCCAGACCGTCGCCCAGGGCACTTACAATAACCTGTACATCAGCCACGCTTCGGGGGGCGAAAGCAGCGCGTCAGGTGACATCATCATCGGCGGCGAAGTAGCCACCCTGACCACCGGCACAACCCTTAATATGGGCACCTTCCAGCTGGCCGCCCACCCGTCGGGAGGCATCGGCAGCCAGACCAATGTGGGCACCATCCGCACGCAGCATACCGCCACCCTTCTTCCCGTTCCCTCCGGCCGCAACTGGGGCGGCACGATCCAGTATGATGCTCCCGGTGGTGGACAAAAGATCGTGTTCGGCACCTATAACAACCTCACCGTGCTGGGGAGCGGCAGCGACGAGTCGTCGTCGATCGTGGTTAACGGCCTCCTCGTAACCGGCTCCGGCATCACGATCGATATGAACCAGGAGACGCTCGGCGGCACCTTCGACGCTACCGGTCACGCGGGCAACCTGATCGTGCGCGGCAGCACGCCCTTCGCCGCCGGCAAGACCTTCGGCGGTACCGTCACCTACGCCACCAACATCGCGCAGACCGTGCGCACGGGCAGCTACAACAACCTCAGCATCTCGAACTTCCGCCAGTTTGACCTGACCCTGGAGGCCGGCACCATCAGCGTTGCCGGCAACCTGCTGTTCAACGCAGTCGCTGAATCGGGCGGTACGATCATCAGCACCGGTTCCGTATTCAATTTCAATGGCAGCGCCGCGCAAAACATCACCGTAACGGCGAGGCAAACCGGGCCCACGGTGGACTTCGTCTTCACCGACGTGACTCTGTCGGGCGGCGGTACTAAAACGCTTCTCAGCCCCGTGTCCATTGCGGGACTGCTGACACTTACCGACGGTGTATTGATCAGCACGGCTACTGAGTTGCTGACGCTGCAGGCAAGCGCCAGCACAACGGGCGCCAGCACGGCTTCTTATGTTCAGGGCCCGCTGCACCGCCTTGGTACCAGCGCCTTCGTTTTCCCCGTTGGCGGCGGTGGGGTATATGCGCCGATCGGTATTTCGGCACCGGGTGCCGGTGGCGACTTCACGGCCACCTATAACCGCGGCAACCCGAAAGCCGTACTCGGTTCGGGGATGGTGTTGCCGGTGATGAAGGTGAGCGCCTGTGAATACTGGAACCTGCAAAAAGCAGGCGGCGCCAACACGCCTACGGTGACCCTGTTCTGGAGCCCCGAAAGCGGCTGCAACGGCCCGGGCGCCTACGTTTCCAACACGTCTACGCTGGTGCCGGTGCGTTTCAACGGGGCGGCCTGGGAAAGCATGGGGCAAAGTGCCGTAAGCGGCTCCGGTGGCCTCAACGGCTCCGGCTCCGTCACCTCCGACCCGGCGACCGCCTTCGACAACATCACACTGGGCTCTACCAGCAACGATAACCTGCTGCCCGTTCGCTTCATCTCGGTATCGGCGCAGCAGCGCAGTGGTTCGGTGGATGTACGCTGGACAACGGCTGCCGAATTCAATGTCGCCCGCTACGAGGTGCAGCGCAGCGCCGATGGCCGCAGCTTTACCGCTATTGGTATCGTACCGGTCGCACAGGGCACAGGTGGCAGCGCGCAGTACAGCTTTACCGACCGCGCCCTGCTTGCCGGCCACGACTACTACCGCGTGCGTGCCATCGATGCGGACGGCCGCGTCACGCTGAGCCCCGTGCTTCGTGTGCGTGCCACGGCCGTTACCGGCAGCCTCGAGCTCTACCCGGTGCCGGTGCGCAACCGCTCGCTCGTACTTCGTTCCGACAACCTCTCCGCCGGCACCTACGAGCTGCGCGTGATCGATGCTACCGGCCGCGTGCTGCTGCAGGAGTCCGTACGACACAGCGGCGGTGCGCTGAGCCGCGCGCTGACCCTGCCGGCAGGCATCGCCCCGGGCCACTACCGCGCCCTGCTGAGCGGTAATGACGAAGGCGCATCGCTTCCGTTCATCGTTCAATAAAAGTTACTGAAAATCATAAGCAGACCCGGGAGCACTCCCGGGTCTTTTTTTACCAGATCTGCCAGTTGAGAAGTTTGTTCTCGGCTCTTGAGGTGGGCACCTGCAAGCCCTTTGTCAGCTCTTTCACCCGCTTGTTGACATACTGCTTCAGGTCGTTGACGGAGCCGGTAGGACTGCGTTTCAGGAATTCAAGGAGGGCGTAGGTAAATACACCGTTTTGAACCGACCCGCCTTCGTGGGCTAGTTGGGTGCCGGCCGCGGCAGAGATCACGGTGGCGCCGGTGCGCCGGCCTACGTCCACGAAAAGCTCCTGCATCAGCTCGAAAGAATTTTTCATACCCATGCGGCTCGGTCCCGCTTTGGGCAGCACCACGCCCTTCATGCCTTTTGCGGGAAGTCCTTTTGCCGTTGAATCGTATCGGCGGACGTCTTCTTTGTCCACCTCGCCGCTATGGCAGGCGTCGATCAGCAGTAGCTTGCGGCGGGCGGGGATCGAATCAAGCAGGGCTTCGAGCGCTTCGTAGGGCAAGCCGTTCTTTTCGGGCGCATCGAATTGGACGCGGTACGTAGACAGGAAATAATTGAGGTCTTTGTCAAGCAGGCCGTGGCCGGAATAGGAGAGGATCACTTTGTCGTCGACGGAGCTTTCGAGCAGCCGTTTTTTCAGCGCCTGCACTGCTTCAATAGTCACCTGCCTGTTGAACAGGGTATCGATCCGGATGCGGCCGCGGTAGCGGCGGGAAAGAGCGGTGGCAAGGTCGCGCAGGTCCTTCACCGAGTAGCGCAGGTTGAAGCGGTTGTCGGCGAAGCTGTCGATACCGATGCCGATGAAATGGAGGCGGCCGGAGTCGGTCGCCGCGCTGCAATGAACGGTCAACGGGGAGCGGTAGCTTTCGGTACCTGCGGCATTGAGTACCGAAGTTTCCAGCACGTTGGTGCCGGCAGAAAGGGTAATGGCCAGGGTGGTGTCGAGCGTGCGCCGCCCCTGTGGAAGGGCGAGGCCGCGGGTGCCGAACAGCGGGCATTCGTTCACCCACAGGTTGAGCCGTTCCAGCGGTTTTTCCTTATCCTGCGCGCGGATGCGCAGCAACAGCTGCCGGTTGCGTTGCACCGGCGCAATGCTGTCGCGGTCGGCAAAGTCGGCCTCGGGCACCGAGAGCTGACCCTTTGTTACGGCAGTGTCGAGCCCAAGACGACGCACGCGCTTCATCCAGGCTTTGTGGTAGGCGTCAACGAGGGCCGGGTCGGCGGCTCCTACAGCGCGGAGCACCAGGTCGGGACGGTTTCGCTGCACGTCGAGCTGCTCGAAAGTGATGATCCGCATGTCGGCAGTGGCATAGTGTACCTGCTGCGCCGCCGCCCGCGATGATTGGTAAAAGCCATCGGGTGTGAAAAACAGGTGCTCTGCAGAGTCGATATACACAAGCCGGAACCGTTCGCGGCCCTGTGCCGTATCCCAGAAGCGGATGCTGTTGTCGATGCCTGCCGTCACCAATTGTCCGCTGTCGCCCATGGTGGCGTAATTGAACCAACCGAGGTCGGATACGACCGGCTTCGACAGCGCGCCGGAGGAAAGGTGCACCACGCGCACGCTGTCGTCTTTGGTGAGCAGCACCGCCGAATCTCCCGACAGCAACTCGAGCGACACGTAGCCCGGAGGGCCCGCAAAGGCGGCGATCTTCCGCTCCAAAACACCGCTGGTGATGTTCCAAACCTGGACGCCCTGTTCGTAGGCCACCAGCACACGCTGCGCATCGAGCTGCGCCACGTCGTAATACGTGTTGCCCCGCGCACGTACCGAATCCTGCAGGCGGAGGGTCCGATCGCATCTGACGAGGAACAGGATGTTCGAAAGCCCGGAGCTGAGTACAAAATCAGAGTGGCCGCGAAGAAAGGTGAGCCCCCAGATCTGGCCTGCCTTGCTTTCGTAGGAGTATTTTTTCTTCTGCCCGTCCCAGATCCGAAAGCGCGCTTTCGAATTGTCAACGCCACCGTGCGTTACGGGCACGACCGTATAGGCGATCCGTGCGCCATCGGCCGAGATGGTCAGCCCGGGGATTCCGCGGATGGTGGCGTTCCACTCGCGCACGAGCGTATCGCGGCGGCGGCGCTCCGGGTCATAGCGCACGATGAACGAATGGTACCCGCTGTCGGTATGCTGCCGCAACACGAGGTACAACAGGCGGCGATCGGCCGAAAGCCGGCTGCAGATAATCCGCGAACCGAGATCCTCCACTTCCAGCCGCCCGGTTTTGAGGTCCATAAAGCGAAGCAGGCCATCTTCCGAAGCAGTCAGCAGTTGGTTTCCGGACAGCCGGATGCTGTTGACGATGGATGTGTGGCTGCTGATCTGCTCCTGCAGGTGGGCGCCTGTGGGCCGGGCGAACAATACCGCGCTGGAATTGCCGTAGGCGATGCGTCCCTGCCGGTCCAGCGCCAGCTGGAACAGGGGAGCGGTGTTGGCGCGGTCGCGCAGCACAAACGAGTCGATGGGCGTGCGCCGTCCGATCCGCCATTTGCGGATCTCGATGGCGGGCCGGAGCCGAGACGTCGAGGCATCGCGGCTCATGGAATAAAACACGTCGTCGTTTTCCCCCGCGCTGACGCCCAGCGCCGGCATCGGGTGACCGGCAAAGCGGAAGGAGTCGAGGGCACCCATTCGGTGCAGGCGCACGTTGTCGACGGGGGCCTCTACCGCAGCCAGCAGCAGGCCGCTTTTCGTGAACAGGAAATCGTTGATCCGGCCATGGCGGTAGGAAAAGCTTTCGCGCTCCACGTAGGCGGCGGAATCGCCCAGGCGCCACACCGACAAGAGGCTGTCGGCCTGTGCGCAGGCGATCTTCGTGCCATCCGGGAAAAAACGCAGGCGCAGGCCGCGGCCGCTGAGTCCGGCAAAGAGTTGGCGCCTGCCACGCGCCAGCTCGTACACCACGAGGCTATTGCTGCTGCAGCCCGCCACCAGCCGGCCATCGGGCGAAAAATCAACGTCGGTGATGACGCGGTCGAAGAGCGTATCGAGGCGCCGCACGCACACCCCTTGCTGCACGCTCCAGAGCCGCAGGTCCATATCGACGCCGCCCGAAAGCAGCAGGCTGTCGTCGGGCGAGAAGCGGATGGCGTTCACCGGTTGGCGATGCCCTTGCAGCACCTTCAGCTCGCGGCGCGTACGCAGGTCCCAGATTTTTATCGTGTTGTCGTACGATGCCGTGGCCGCCCACTTACCGTTGTGCGAGAGGGCAAACTGCGTGATCCAGGCGGTATGCGCGGTCGGGAGTTTCAATACCGGCTCCTGTGCCTGCAGGATCGATCCGGCAGCCAGTAGAAATACGAGGAAGCAGTAGCGGGCATTCATGAAGCCCTAAGTTAGGTAATCGGGCCCTGAGGGGCTGAATGCGGCTACGCTCAGGGGAAATTCCACGCGGAGGGCGCAGCCCCTGTTGGGTGCGGACTGCACGCTGACGCGGCCGCCGTGCAGCTGTGCACGGGTGCTGATATTTTTGAGGCCCACGCCCTGTGCCTGTTGCTGCGGGTCGAAGCCGATGCCGTCGTCGGTGACGAGGAGCACCAGCTCATTGCGGTAATTGCGCAGGCTAACCGTTACCTGCCGCGCGCCGGCGTGCTTGATGATGTTGCTCCACTGCTCCTGCACGATGCGATACACCGTCAGTTTTAATTTGGAAGGCACGCATTCTTCCTCGAAGCGCGATACGTCGAGGTCTACTTCAAAGCCGGCCTGGGCGGGGCCCTGCAGCAGGTGGCGCATGGCCTCCTCCAGCGTTTCGCCGCTCAGCGTGGGCGGTATCAGCGAGTGACTGAGCTTGCGCACTTCCTGCATCGCCTGCAGGATGATCCCGCCGGTCTGCTCCAGGAAGCGACCGCTGTCGGCCGGTTCGGCGGTGGCCACCAGCCCGAGGTACAGCTTCGCGCTGGTGAGGATCTGGTTGACGTTGTCGTGGAGCTCGGCGCCGATGATCCGGCGCTCGTTTTCCTGGGCGGCGATCACCGCTTCGGTGATTTCGCGGTGACGGCGTAGTTGCTCCGCCTCCAGCTGGCGCTCGGCGTGCTTGCGCTGCTCCACAACGGCCAGGTACTCCGTAATATCGTTGGCAACGACGAGCACGGCCTGCACTTTGTTGCGGTACAGCACGGGCTCTACCGACACCAGCGTGTTGACTACACGCTGCCCGGCCTGGAAGAAGACCATATTGTTGCGCAGCGCCCGGCCTTCAAATGCGGGCTGCAGCACCTGTATATCGAATTCTTCCGCAGCCTCGGGCGAGCCGAAGCAGTGCGTCGTCAGCAGGGGCCGGTTGGCGGAAGCCCCGAAAAGGTCGCTGCTGTATTGGTTCAGTACCTGCACACTCCGGTCGGGGAGCACGGCCAGGACAATATTCTGAAACTGGCGGAGCACCATGCCCAGGCTGACCGACTCGCTGATATCGAACAGCCTGTAGCGCACCAGCGCCACAATCGTAAACAGGGAAAACATCGTGACCAGCGTCGGCGCCAGGGGCAACTCGTTGATGCCGAAAACAAGCGGGAAGAGCACCTGGCTGATAAAGCCAACGATCGTCGGCACGAGGATGCCCAGTGCCACCAGGATAGCCTGGGTGCGCCGGCGCGCGTTGTGGCGAACCTGGTAGGCAAACGTGAGCAGCATGCCCGTGATCAGGAACATGGTTCCGGTCATCACCCACATCAGCAGGGCATCGATGAAGCTTGTATCGGGTGCGATCACCCAGCCAAACAGCTTGTCGGCCACCAGTCGCTTGTATTGGTCCGACACATACATCCCATGCAATAGCAGGAAAGGCAGGTAGATGAGCACGAGGAATAACCGCTTTTCAACAAAGGGCTTCTTCGTATAGCTGCAGGCGAAGTGCAGGGCAACCGGGTTGAGGAGGATCCAGCTGAAACAGAAGACTTTGTCCCAGTGATAGGCGGCCGCCGCGTTGCTGATGTACATGTACCCGCCTTCCTCAACCTGCCAGATGCTCAAGGCCACGACGCAGACGGCGAAGAGGTCGATGGTGCGGCTACGCGGCAGGAAAAATACAATATAGGTGGCAATGCCGAGGTTGATCAGCGCTGGTAGAAAGAAGAGCAGCGAAAGAGGAAGAAAGGCAGGCAAAGCAGCTGGGTACGTTTAAAAGGCGACAGGACTTCCGGTAAAGGTAGCCAATTAGCGGGTACTCAGCAGGCGCAGTCGACGGGAACCGCCGGGTAACCGGCAGGCTGGCTGATGTACTGGCTGAAGCCACGGCTCCGGGTAGGGTGCAGGCCGGTGCCCGGAAAAGGGAAAAGTCTGGGGCTGAAGCCCTCAGTACCGTTTTATTCAGGTTCGGCCTAACTGGACGTGACCAGCTGGCAGTAGGCCAGCATTTCCTGCGCCATCTTTTCGATGCCTTTGATGTCGGAAGGCTTTACGAAGTAGGCGCGGGCGCCGAGGTCCATGCAGATCTGGCGGTACAGCGGGGAGTTGGACGTGCTCCAGACCACTTTCGGCACGGGAGCGTAGCGCTCCTCGGCGGCCAGCTGTTTTAAGATTTCCCCGCCATTGACCTCGGGGAGGTTGTAATCCAATATAATAAGGCAGGGGAGCTGCTGGGGCGGGAGAGCAAGCAGCTGTGTCATCGCCTTTTTGCCGTTCGCCGCTGTTTGTACCTGCATCGCCGGCACATACTGGGCCAGCGCCTCGATCAGCAGCTCCTGGTCGTCCACATCATCTTCAGCTAAAAATACAAAAGGGTTAGCGTGGGGGGCTGGTTCCGGCATAAGGTTTTCGACTTGCCGATAAAGGTATTAGCAGGCGTCTGTTTGAACCAAATAAACTTTTTGATACGGACTTCCCCCTAAACTGTTCCTCAGGAATTTGCTCAGGTTGGAGCGAAAAGAAGGGTTTGGCATTTATTTAGCCAAAGAAAGGAATTACTGCTCAGTTTTTTCGGGCGTTTTGCTGTAAGTTTGGGGTCACCTTAATCACCCTTTTTACCATGAATACGGAAATGCCCACTGGTAACGGCTCAGCACACGAGCCGCTCGAACCCATTGAGTTAACTGCACCCGTTGAGCCTACAGACGTTGTTCCGGCCAATGGCAACGGCAAAAAAGTTGCCCGGAAAACAAAGGCCAAGACCCCGGCTTCGCCCATTCCTATTGAAACGGAAGACCAGCTGGACGCGCGCCTGCTGCTCAAGATCCTGTCCGAAGTCCGCAACGGTAATTTCGGTGTACGGATGCCTGTAGACCAGGTGGGGATCTCCGGTAAGATCTGCGATACGCTCAATGAAATTATCGGTCTCAACGAACAGCTGATGAGCGAGCTTACCAAGGCCGGCAAGACCATCGGCAAGCAGGGTAAGCTTACCCACCGCGTGGAACTGCCCTACGCCCGCGGCTCCTGGAGCTCCGGGGTGGAAGCCATCAACGGCCTTATTTCCGACCTCGTTCACCCCACCATTGAGATCGCCCACGTGATCTCCTCGGTAGCAAAAGGCAACCTGTCGCAGGAAATGACCCTGCAGATCGGCGACCACGTGCTGCAAGGGGAATTTGCCCGCATCGCACGCGAGGTGAACGACATGGTGAAACAGCTGAACCTCTTTGCGGCCGAAGTAACGCGCGTGGCGCGCGAAGTAGGCTCCGAGGGTAAGCTGGGTGGCCAGGCCCGCGTGAAAGGCGTGGCCGGTGTGTGGAAAGACCTGACCGACTCCGTAAACCTGATGGCCGGTAACCTGACCGCCCAGGTGCGTAATATCGCCGAAGTAACCACCGCCGTGGCGAAAGGCGACCTCTCCAAAAAAATTACCGTAGACGTACAGGGCGAGATCCTGGAGCTGAAGAACACCATTAATACGATGGTGGACCAGCTCAACTCGTTCTCATCGGAAGTAACGCGCGTGGCGCGTGAGGTAGGTACCGAAGGTAAACTCGGCGGCCAGGCGGAAGTGCCGGGCGTAGCCGGAACCTGGAAGGACCTGACCGACTCCGTAAACCAGATGGCCTCCAAACTGACGGGCCAGGTACGTAACATCGCCGAAGTAACAACGGCCGTGGCCCGTGGCGACCTGTCGCGCAAGATCACGGTAGACGTAAAAGGGGAGATCCTCGAGCTGAAGAACACCATTAATACGATGGTGGACCAGCTGAACTCCTTCTCCTCCGAGGTAAGCCGGGTGGCCCGTGAAGTGGGCTCGGAAGGTAAGCTCGGTGGACAGGCAACTGTAAAAGGCGTCGGTGGTGTGTGGAAAGACCTTACCGACAACGTAAACCTGCTGGCCGGTAACCTCACCGTTCAGCTCCGTGACGTATCCAAAGTAGCAACCGCCATCGCCAACGGTGACCTTACCCAGAAGATCACGGTGGACGTAAAAGGTGAGATCCTCCAGATCAAAGACGTAATTAACCGGATGGTGGACCAGCTCAACTCCTTCGCTTCCGAGGTGACCCGTGTGGCCCTTGAAGTAGGTACGGAAGGAAAGCTCGGTGGCCAGGCCAAAGTGCAGGGCGTTGGTGGTACCTGGAAGGACCTGACCGA
>NZ_SKFH01000001.1 GCF_004343705.1 Flaviaesturariibacter aridisoli | reverse complement strand
TGACCAATATTCCTTACTGCTGCCTCCCGTAGGAGTCGGGCCCGTGTCTCAGTGCCCGTGTGACTGGTCGTGCTCTCACACCAGTTACTGATCGCAGGCTTGGTGGGCCGTTACCCCGCCAACTACCTAATCAGCCGCACACCCATCCAGAACCGCCTGAGCTTTAATAGCTGAGTGATGCCACTCCACTATCTTATGGGGTATTAATCTTCCTTTCGGAAGGCTATCCCCCAGTTCCGGGTAAGTTGTGTACGTGTTCCGCACCCGTTTGCCGGTCGCCATCAGTGTGTATTGCTACACACCATGCTGCCCCTCGACTTGCATGTATTAAGCCTGCCGCTAGCGTTCATCCTGAGCCAGGATCAAACTCTCCATTGTAAAAGTGTTTGACTTCCTGACTAGAAAATTCTCGTTCGAAAATTGTCGAGTCATTTGTGTCGAATTTTATTCGCTAATGATCAACCTTACCTTAATGTAGCCTAACCGAAGTTAGTTGCTACGTTGCTTCCCTTTCTTTCAAAGAACTTCAATCCGTCCGTATTCCTACTTCCAAATTGTTTCGCAGATGACCCGGTTTCGAACCGCAGACCGCCTCACTTTTAAAGCGTCTCACCCATCGTTTTTCTAAAGAACTCCTTCCAATTGCGCCCCTCCGTTTTTCGAAGCGGAGTGCAAAGGTAAGAGCTTCTTTTATTCTGACCAAATTTATTTTTTAAACTTCCCGGCGTTTCTTCCAAACCACCACTCCATCTAATCACCTGGTCAACCGTATCTTAAGAACTGTTTGCCTCGTTTCAGAAGCGGAGTGCAAAGATAGAAGGTCCAACGTTACCAGCCAAACTTTTTTCGAAATTTATTTTCAGAAAAACCTTCGTAACTCATTGAAACCCAATCCTTTAAAGAGCACCACCCTGTCGTAAAGCGGAGTGCAAAGATAAGGGCTTCCAACCTCCCTCGCCAAATCTTTTTTGAAGAAATCCCCAAATAATTTGTGAAAGAAAAACACCACCCAAACAACGAAAACAACGTGCTGCCACCCGTTCCATTCCCTTGCAATCCCTACCTTCAAAAAGCGGACGCAAAGATAGCACGCTCAGCCGTAACAGCCAAACAATCAGAAAAGAAAAGTGGCAAAAACAACGGGACAACAAGCAGGGGCTTATCGTATATAATTCGTCCCTATATAAAAACCCGCCTGGAAGGGCGGGTTTACGTAACACCTGTTCTGTATGCTTACTTGATCTCCAGCTTGAGCAGGCTCTTCTCTCCCAGGAACGCCTCCAACTGGTCGCCCACCACCACCTCCCCTACGCCTGCTGGCGTACCGGTAAAGATCAGGTCGCCAATGTTCACCGAGAAGTACTGCGAGATGTGCGCCACGATCGCATCGAAGGAATGGATCATCTGGTTGGAATGCCCCTCCTGTACCAATTCTCCGTTCTTCTTGAAAGAAAAAGCAATGTCCAACCGGTCAGCGATATCCGCCAGCGGCACCCAGGCACCCACCACAGCAGAATTATCCCAGCTCTTGGCCTTCTCCCAGGGAAGTCCTTTGGTCTTCAGCACCTGCTGCAGGTCGCGGGCCGTGAAGTCGATCCCCGTGGTGATCGCATCATAATAACGGCTGGCCGTCTGCTCCTGTATATACTTACCATTCTTGCACACGCGGAGCACCAGTTCACACTCATAGTGCAGCTCGTTGGTAAACTCAGGGTAATAAAACGGCATATGCGGCTGGAGCAAAGCATTCTTCGGCTTCATAAAGACGACCGGCTCGTCCGGGACGGCATTGCCCAGCTCCTTGGCGTGCTCGGCGTAGTTGCGTCCGATACAGAATATCTTCATGTGGGGATGGTTTTTATCCTATACAGGAGACTGTGACGTTGGTCCTGTATAAAATTGGTCCTGCGCGACCAGTGCTTTGCTAAAATAGGGATAAGGCGTCATTCCGCCGATCCAAAATCGAGATTATTTACCGCATTCATCGTGCCCGGCAAACCAACCGTGGCGAAGCTCTCGATGATCTCCACGCTCTTGTCGATCTTGCGCTTGACCATGGGCTCTTCATCCGGGCGCCATTTGCCCAGCACAAAGTCGGCCTGCCTTCCTTTCGGAAAGTCGTTGCCGATGCCGAAGCGCAGGCGCGGGTAGTTGCTGTTTTGCAGCACGGCCTGAATGTCGCGCAGACCATTGTGGCCCGCATCGGAGCCCGAGGGCCGCAGGCGGAGCCGGTTGAGCGGCAGCGCCAGGTCGTCGAGGATCACCAGCACGTTTTCGATGCTGATCTTCTCCTTATCCATCCAATACTTCACCGAGACGCCGCTTCGGTTCATATAAGTGGTGGGCAGGATGCAGACGAAGATCCGGCCTTTCCAGCGCAGCTCGGCGCGAAAGGCAAGGCGGTCTGAGCTGAACTGGCCGCCGTGTTTTTGCACAAAGGCGCCCACCACGTCGAAGCCGATGTTGTGGCGGGTATGGGCATACTCGGTGCCGATGTTGCCGAGCCCGACGATGAGAAACTTGTTCATGGGGAGCAAATATCGACGGGAATCGCCAATCGTGCCTCGCGAATACCTGCCGGCCTCCGGTTACTGTAAATGAAAAGCCCCTCGAACGAGGGGCTTTTCTAAATGGCGTATCCTTATCGCCCCTCTTCGGAGGGACTTGGGAAAGCTTACTTCTTGCCTTTGGCGGCGGGAGCGGCGGCGGCTTCGGCCTGGCGCAGGGCGCGGGTCGTCACTACCGATACGATGGGAATACGGGGCGAGTTCATGATCTCGTAGTTCTCCGTAACCACATCCTGCACGCGGAGGTTGGCGCCGATCTCGAGGGTATCTACCGGCACGTCGATCTGCTCTTTCAGGTACTTGGGGAGGGTCTTCACCTTGAGGGCCTTCATCTTGGTTTCCAGGCGACCACCGGCGCGCACACCGGCTGCGGTACCTGTGAAACGCAGCGGGATCGTAGCGACCACTTTGCGGTCTTCAACGAGTTCCAGGAGGTCAACGTGGATCAGTTCGTCGCTTACTTTGTCGAACTGCAGGTCTTTCAGGATGCAACGGGTGGTTTTGCCGTCGATTTCCAGGTTTACGAGGCGGAAGTCCGGAGTGTAAACGAGCTGGCGCAGGGCCTTGGCCGGAGCCGCGAAGTTGATCTCCTGTGCACCCCCGTAAATTACACCAGGCACGAGCTCCTGAGAGCGAAGTTGGCGGGTGGCTGACTTGCCAAATTCGGTCCTCAGTTGTCCTTCGATTGTAATTGCTTTCATTATTGAGGTTTTAAAAAATGACGTAAAACAGGTTGTAGTTTCCAGTTTGTGGTTCGTAGTTTTTGCGTTCCCTCAACTACAAACCGGAAACTACAAACTACAAACTCCCTACTTGTCCCTCCGTTGCGAGTGGATGAACAGGTTGTTGATGCTCTTGTTCTCATAGGCGTTGCGGATGGCGACGGCAAAAAGCTCGGCCACCGATAGCACCTTGATCTTGGAAGACTCGCCGCGCAGGGGGATCGTGTCGCACACCACCAGCTCCTCGAGCACCGAGTTATCGATGTTCTCGTAAGCCTTCCCGCTCAGCACGGGGTGGGTGACCAGGGCACGGACGCTGCGGGCGCCTTTTTCCTTTAAAAGAGCGGCGGACTTGGCCAGCGTGCCGGCCGTGTCGCAGATGTCGTCGATAATAACCACATCGCGGTCCGTTACATCCCCGATCACCACCATCGAAGCGATCTCATTGGCGCGCTTCCGGTGCTTGTCGCAAATCACCATATGGGCGTCGAAGTAAGAGGCTACTTCGCGGATCCGGTTGGTGGCACCCACGTCGGGGGCCGCAAAGGTAAGGTTTTCGAGGCGTAATCCGGAGATATATGGTATAAAAACCGCAGATGAATCGAGGTGATCCATCGGGATGTCGAAGAATCCCTGGATCTGCGGGGCGTGCAGATCCATCGTAATGACGCGGTCGGCGCCGGCGGCTACCAGCATGTTGGCGACGAGCTTCGACCCGATGGCCACGCGGGGCTTGTCTTTCCGGTCCTGGCGGGCATAGCCGTAATACGGCAGCACGGCCACGATCATCTTGGCGGAGGCTCGGCGGGCGGCGTCGATCATCAGGAGCAGCTCCATCAGGTTGTCGGACGGCGCGTAGGTGCTCTGGATCAGGAAAACCACATCCCCGCGGACGCTTTCGTTGAACACGGGCTGGATCTCGCCGTCGCTGAAGCGCTGGATCTTGATTTCGCCGGGCTTCATCCCGTAGCGCTCACAGATTTGCTCGGTGAGCTTTTGCGAGCCGGTGCCGGAGAAGATTTTGGCAGAGGGTTGCAGTTGCATGAAAGGAAAAATGTGCGGCGAAGATAGCAAGATGCCGCACATTCTTCCGGGTTAAATTCACTGGTAGGCAACCGCCGTAGGAGCAGGCGCCGCGCTGACGGAGCCCTCGGCGCCGCCTTCATCGCCATTGATTCCGTAATAAACGGAGCGGCAGACAAACAGGGCCATAATGAGCGAGATGCCGTACACCAGTACGAAGAAAAGGAGCGGGTGGAGTGCGCCTACGCTGGCGCTGGTTCTTTTTGTCATAGGGATAGGTTTGGGTTCAAGGGATATGGTAACGAGGTAAAATTATTTGTTAAATTGGACTTATGCAAGCGCAGAAATACTCGATTAAATCATGGGCAAAAGACGATCGCCCCCGCGAAAAACTACTGCACAAGGGTGCGGAAACCCTCAGCGACAGCGAGTTACTTGCCATTTTGATCGGGAGCGGCACCCCGCAGCACTCCGCGCTCGACCTCGCCCGGCTGCTGCTGCAAGGCGCACAGAACAGCCTTTCGGGCCTTGCGCGGCAATCAGCCACCGAACTGATGCGCGTGCCGGGTATCGGCAGCGCCCGCGCCGTTACACTGGCGGCCGCCCTGGAGCTGGGCCGGCGTTGCCAGGCAGGCTCCCTCTTTGAAAAACCGACCGTTACCAGCAGCCAGGACGTGGCCCTGCAGCTGAAAGCGCTGCTGCAGGACTACCGCCACGAAGTGTTCGCCGTATTATATCTCAACCGCGCCAACCGGGTCAACCGCTTCGAGATCGTCAGCGAGGGTGGCATCACCGGCACGGTAGCCGACCCGCGGATCATCCTCCGCCGTGCCCTCGAGGAAGACGCCGTTGGCCTGATCCTTTGCCACAACCATCCCTCCGGCAACCTGCGCCCCAGTCGCGCCGACGAAGAGCTCACCGTCAAGATCCGCGAGGCCGCCCGCTTTTTCGACATCCGTCTCCTCGACCACCTCATTGTGAGCACCGACGGCTATTTCAGCTTTGCCGACGAAGGCCTGCTTTAAACAAAAAAGACACAAAGGAGGCCTTTGTGTCTTTCGCTTCATTGAGAGAACGGGTTAGGAATGGTCCTGCAGGTAAACCATGAGGGCCTGCACGTCGTTAAGACTCTGGAAGTCGACCTTATTGGCGGCCAGGTACTCTCCGATGGCCGATTTCTTCTTCGGGTAGATCTTCTCGAAATTCCGGCGGCTGGCCACCAGCACGAGGTGCTCGTATTTGTCGGTGATGTAGAGGAACGTCTCGCGCACGAGGGTAAGACGCTGGCGAAGGGCCAGGCTCTTGTCTTCTACCGTGCTGTTTGACCAGAAGCTCGAGAAGCTTTCTGCCGAGCCGCCTTCCACGGGTTGGTCGAAGAGACCGATCTTGCGTACGCTGGCGAGGCGCATAAATTCCTTGCGGTAAATGCTCGTGCCATCGCCCATACGCCCGGCGAGTTGCAGGTATACTTTATTGTGGTAAAAAGAATCGTTGCCGACGGTGATCAGGTCGATCTGGTCTTCGTTGCCGAGGGTCAGGGTATCGCCCTTCGGGTCGATAAACTGGATGGCAGCGAGGACGAAGTTGTAGTTCAGCGGGGCATTCGTGGCAGCGCCGTTTTTGAAATAAACGGTGCCGGGGCCAAAATTGGCGTACTTGTATACGTCGGCATTGGTCAGCTTGCCCCGGAGGGTTTCACCGGGGTTGATCACATAAGTCGGTCGGGGTTCCTGGGCGGAGGCGGCGAAGGCCGCGGCGGTCAGCAGGCAGGAAAGCAGGAGTTTTTGCATGTTGCGAAGTTTAGTGTTTTATAGATTCAGGAGTTGCCGGATCAGCCCGTTCACGTCTGCGGGCAGGCGGAAATTTACTTTGTGTTGGCGCAGGTATTCGGCGATCTCCGGCTTACGGTCCGGGAAGGCTTTTTCCAGCGAGCGGCGGTCGAGTGCCACCGGTTCCGCCGTATTGTCTTTCCAGAAGTACAGCTTTGACTCGCGCACAAAGGTCGTCCGTTGCCGCACGGCTACCGAACGCACCTGGTTAAACGCATTATAACGGGTCACCGCTTCCGCGGAAGCGCTGGGATCGTTGCTTTCATAAGCACCAACGCGGGTGGTTCCTTCCTCTTGCAGGTATTGATGCTGCAACAGCCGTCCTACCCCTTTCCAGGAGCCGACCTGCAGCTGCGCGCCGCCGTAGAAAAAGAAGGTATCGGTTCCTATGGCCACGTGGGCCAGGTCGCCCTCCCCTTCCAGCATCAGCGTATCGCCCTTCGGAGTAATGAACTCCAGCCGGCCGAGCACGTAATTGAGATTCATCCGGGCCGGCTTAACATAACCGTCGCGGAACTGTACCCGGGCATCCCGGAAGCTGGCATAACGGTAAAAGTCGGTCACCCCAAGCGCGTCGTTCAGCGATTGTCCCGCCTCGATCACGTAGGTCGGTTGCTGGGCAGCGGCTGCGGCGCCCCACAACAGGAGTAAGGATGTCAGGATCCTCTTCATAGCAATTGGTTTATTGGTTGGAACACTCAGGCCTGTCCGGCAGGACCGCCAAACATCATCGGTATCTGCACTTCTTCCAGGTCTTTGATCTCCCCACTGGCAGCTTCGTAGCGCTGAATGTTTTCCGACAGGGCTTTCATAAAGCGTTTGGCGTGCTGCGGGGTAAAGATAATGCGCGACTTCACCTTGCTTTTCGGTGTAGAAGGCATCACGTTTACGAAATCAATCACGAATTCAGCATGCGAGTGCGTAATGATGGCGAGGTTAGCATAGGTTCCTTCGGCGATCTCTTCGGAAATCTCGATGTTCAGGTGCGAAGCCGGTGGTGGTTGTTGATCCAAGTGAGCGAATATTTACCAGAAAGGTACGGCATTTTGCCAGCAAGCGTTGGTTCCCGCGCAAAAAAAGGCCGTCCTTGCGGACGGCCTTTTCTATTAGTACACCGGGATGTTAGCGAGGGCGAACATAGGTGTAGATAGCCTGGTACAGGAGGTCGGGACGACCGGTCTGACCGAGCTTGAAGTAAGCGTAGATGTTGCCCGTGTTGGGATCCCACGAGTTCAGGGTAACACCGGCAGGGAAGATGTTCACCGAAGAAGCCGGGGCCGTAGTCAGGAGCGTCAGGATACGGTTGCGGGAATCCGGAGGCGTCGAGTTCGAAACCGAAGTCAGCCTGTTAGTGGCCAGGTCGAACGTGAAGCGCGGAGTTACAGCACCGAAAGCCGTGTTGCTGGTGATCGACGTAGCATCGCCGCCAAAGGCAGGCAGAAGATAGTCGCCACGAGCCAGGGCGTTACCGTCAACAGAAGCGACACCCGAAGTTTCCATGGCGTAGAGACCGGGGTAGGTACCTTGCATCGAAGAGATGCCGAAGGGCTCCCAGCCGCTGGCGCGGAGGGTGAGGCGGTAAGCACCGTCGTAACGGTTCTTGATAGTGATCAGCGTAAGAGCGGTACGGTTGTTCGAGCTGATAACATAGCCCGGACGATCAACCGATACGATCTTGTAGGCGAGTGCCCAGTCCTGACCGAGGAAGTTGTTGGGATTGAGCTTCACCTGCAGGTAACCAACGTTCGAGCCGCGGGGGATCGTAACGACGTTGCCGGCGTTGAGGATGGTGTACATGGTGGAGGTCGGAACCTGCGCAGCCGTACCGTTGAAGTTGTTGAAGCTGTCAACCAGCTCCGGGGCCGCTGCCAGCGTCACGTGAATGTCTTCCTCAGCGGGGCTGGAGGTAGCCAGGATCACGGGAACGAGAGCAAACGTGGTGTCGCTGTTGGCAGCGTTGAGACCGTACACAATGCTGCTGCCACCTTCGGACGTCGCCGTGGAAGAAGTACCGGCAACGCCGAGTTCGATCACCTTGATTTCATCACCGCCGTTGTGCACGGACTGGATGGAACCATCTTCAAACTCCTTGTCCTTCAGGCAGCTCGTGAGGCCAAGCGCCAGGAAGCCGGTGAGGGCAAGGGCTGTATTTACGAAATAACGTTTCATGCTTTGTTTTTTTTAGCTGACGAATGTGATTGGATTAGGGTTGCCAGAAAAGCTTCTGGTAGGGGCTGGTCACGTTCTGAGCCACAGCGTTGGCCGTGTTCGTAGTGAACTCGCTCTGCGGGAGGAGCAGGCGGTTCGGGATACCCTGGTTGTTGCGGCTCGGGTTTACCGAGAGGAAACCAGCGGGGAGGTAACCCGGAACGCGGCGGAAGTCCGTATACACTTCGATCGGATCGATCGGCGTCAGCGCGATGTACTTCTGGTACAGGATGCGCTTCACCTGGTCGGTGGTGCCGCATGATCCACTGGGCGTTGGTAGCAGACGTCGGGTTGTTGATCAGGCCAGGACCGAAGCGGGAGGCGGCGCCCGAAGTCGGGTTGCCGGCGCTCAGACCGTAATCCACACCGATGAAGTTACCGCTGATCGTGGTGAACAGGCGGGCAATACGGGGGTCACTGTTGTTCGACAGCTCGTTGAGGACGTAGTTGTTGGCACGCGTGATCTCGTTAGCCGAGGCGTTTGCGGGGGTGAAGCCGTAGGCAGCGAAGAAAGGCTGCTGCTTGTTGGCTTCGTTCACATAGCCGGGGTTCACGTCGGCCGACTGGGCTGCCGTGCGGATGATGTTCAGCGAGCTGCCACCGTCCATGATCTTGGTGATCTCGGCCGTGGGAGGCGTAGCACCGATCACGTTCGACTGGTGGATCAACAGACGCAGCTTCATCGTGTTGGCGAAGCGGATCCAGTTGGTCTGGTTGCCGCCGTTTACGATGTCGAGGCCGGCAAAGGTCGTGCGGGCGGTACGGCCCATGTACGACTTAGCGGTATCGAGGGTCAGCTGCAGGTCGTTGTAGATCGACTGGGCGGCGTCGTAGCCCGGACGGGGGTTGCCACCGCCGCCGAAAGCTTGCTTGTAGGGAATGTTGCCGAAGAGGTCAACCAGGTCCTGCCACAGTTTGGTGGAAAGGATCATGGAAGCGCCAGCCAGCACGGTGTCGCCTTTGGCCAGGGCCTTGGTCTTGGCCAGGTACAGGTCGTACAGCACGTTGTAGTTGTTGGCCCAGATGCCTTCGCCGAAGTTCTGGTCGATGTTGTAGGAAGTCTCCGTACCATCGAGGGCGTACGAGCCGGAAGCACCGGTGTAGCCCAGCCAGTTCATGATGAAGGTCAGGTTGGCACTGCCCTGGCGCTGGCCAACCGCGTTGGCGGCCTGCGTGAAGAGCAGCTCAGGCGTGATGTTCAGGTCTGTGGGACTGTTGGGGTTCTCGTTTACATCAAGGAACCCCTTTTTGCAGCTTCCGAACAGGAGCGAGCCGGAAACCGCGAGGAGCCAGAATGATTTATTTTTAAAATTCATCGTTTTGATTCTTTAGTAGGTTAGAATTGAACAGTGAGCGTACCACCGAAGTAGCGGGCAGCAGGCGACTGGAACGAAGAAGCCAGACCGAAGGAGTTGTTGCCCGAAGCTTGGTTGAACTCAGGATCACCCCACATGTTGGACTTCGGAACGAACAGCAGCAGGTTGCGGCCTACAGCGCTCACGCTGACACCACGCAGGAACTTGCTGGCACCACCGAACCACTTCATCGGGAGGTTGTACGAGATGTTCACCTCGCGCAGACGCCAGGCGGCGGCAGAAGCGAAGTAGTTCGTAGCGATCGACTCGTTGGTAGCGGCGTTGGCCCAGAAGCTGTAGTTGCCATCCTGAACCTGTACGTCGGTGTTCGGACGGTAGCCGATCACTTTGCCCTGGGCGTCTGTGATACCGATTACAGAGTTGGGGAACACGAAGCGACGACGGCCGTACTCAGCACTGCGCTCGGAGATACCGGAGAAGTCCATGTCGGAGCCAAGCTGCGAGTAGAAGTTGTGGCCCGTCTTGTAATCCCAGGTCATCGAGAAGTTGAACTGACCGATGGCAACCGAAGGCGTGAAGCCGAGGGTCCACAGGGGCAGCGAACGACCTTTGATAACGGGAGCAGAAGCGAGGCTCGGCATACCCGTCAGCTCGTCTACGATCACGCGGCCCTGAGGATCGCGGTTGTAGTCGGTCAGCTGGAAGGCGAAGGCCGGCATACCAACCACAGCGATGTTGCTGGCGCTGGGCGACGAACCGGAGTTCTGGGTAAAGGTCGAGCTGGCACCTACTACTACGTTGGCGTCGTTCAGCGTGCGGATTACTTCGTTGTTGTTGTAGTGCGCGTTGAACTTGAAGTTGATGGCTGCCTTACCCACTTTCACAAGCGGAGTCAGGTTCAGGTCACCTTCGAAACCGTAGTTCTTGAAGTCAGCGGCGTTGGCGATCGCGGTCGGATAACCGGAAGCCCAGGACTGCTGGATCGTCAGGATCTGGTTGGTGTTGTTCTGGTGGTAGTACGTAGCCTCGAGGTTGATGCGGTTCTTGAGGAAGCTCACTTCAACACCTACTTCTTTCGTTTCCACGAACTCAGGCTTCAGGTTGGCGTCCGGCGTAGTGTTACCTGCCGTGTAGCCAGCGTTGTTACCGAAGGGGAAACCAGCAGGCTGGCTGAACGTAGCCAGAGTAGCGTACGTACCGAGGTTTACGTTACCCGACTTGGACCAGGCAGCACGCAGTTTGGCGTACGATACCGTGCGGCTGTTCTTGATCAGGCCGATAGCGTCGGACAGGATCAGCGAACCGTTCACACCAGGGTAGAAGAACGAGCGGCTGTCGGCGAGCAGGCGGCTATCCCAGTCGTTACGACCGGTGAATTCCACAAATGCCCAGCCTTTGTAGCCAACACCTACGCTACCGAAAGCGGACAGGAGGCGGTTCTGTACGGTCTGCTCGGCCACGGTGGCTTCACCGGAGCGCGAACCTACGTTGAACAGGTAGGGAACCACGAGGTTGTTACCCGTGATGCCAACGTCCTTCTGGCGGTTCTGACGCATCATGCCACCTGCGATGTAACGAACGTTGAAGTCGCTGAAGTTCTTCTCACCGTTCAGGAAGTACTCGAGGTTGATGCGGGAAGAGTAACCGGACTGATCATTTACCGAGCCGGGGCGGTCAGCGCCGTACTGGGTACCATCGCGGTGCGACTTAGCGAAGTCGGTCACGAAGATCGGAGCGGTCGTGCTCTTGTTGCTGTAGAAATCAAGGTTGGTACCAACACGTACGTTAGCCTTCAGCCAGGGAACGATCTGGTAGCCCAGGTTGATGTTGCCCATGATATCGTCGGAACGGCCCTTGGTGCGGACGTTGTCGATACCCCAGTACGGGTTGATGGCGTAACCGTTGTAGTAGTTGGAATACTGGGCGAACTTGTTGTTCTGCCAGTCTTTGTAATCGTTCAGGGGAACGTTGCTCGGGGTCTGCAGCACCTGGAAGAAGATGGAACCACCGTAAGTACGCGGGTACAGGCTGGCGATGCCGCTTTCGTTCACGATGTCGTAGTTGCCGAGGATATAGTTGATACCGTAGTCAACGTTGAACTTGCCGGATTTCTTACCACCGTTGAAGCGGAAGGAAGTACGACGGTTCTTGTCTTTCGGCATCAGGCCCTTCACGTTGGCGTCGTCGACGCTGAAGAAGAAGTCCTGGCCGGCAACCGACACGGAGTTCTGCCAGGTCAGGCCGGTGTTGAAGAAGTTCGTTTTGTCTTTGAAGTGCAGGTCCGAGTAGGGGCCGAACTGCTGCGAGCCGTCTTCCAGAACGGGACCGATCGGGCGGATAGAACCGTCGAACTCAGGTCCGTACATCTGGTTTTCATACTCTACGTAGCCGTAGTTGCCATACTGGTCGAGCGTTTCACCGGCACCGGCACCGAAGCGGCGCTGGATCTTGGGGAAGTACGCTACGCGGGCAGCCTGCACCGTGGAGCTGAAGGTGATGTTGAGGCGGCTGCCGGTACCACGCTTCGTCGAAACTACGATCACACCGTTAACGGCGTCGGGACCATAGATAGCGGCGGAAGCGGCCGACTTCAGAACGGTTACGTCCTGGATGTCGCCCGGAGGAATAGTGGAGAGGAAACCGAGGGGCGTCGGCACACCGTCTACTACCAGCATCGGCTGGTTGTTACCGGTGAGCGAGCGGATACCGCGGATCAGCAGCTTCGAGCTCTCGAAAACGCTGCTGTTCGTGGTGGTTACGTTGAGACCCGACACCTTACCGGTCAGGGCCTGCTGTACGTTAACGGCCTTACCGGCGGTCAGCGTGCGGCCAGTAACGGAGGTAGCGGCGTAGCCTACTTCACGGGCCTGGCGACGAATACCCAGACCGCCCGTGATCACCACGGTTTCGAGCTGGTCGTTGCGGCGTTCGAGCTGCACGGTGGCAGCGTTACCCGTAAAATTGATGGTCTGATTGCTGAATCCGGTAGCGGATACGTTCAGACGGCTGGCATTGTTACCGACGCGGATGGTGAAGTTACCATTCGCATCAGCAGAAACCGTGTTCTTCGTTCCTGCCTCAGTCACCGAAGCAAAAGGAACCGGCTGCCCTTGCGCGTCCCGAACCTGACCCGTAACCGTACGGGCCTGTCCGAATGCCAATGTGCAAACGAGCATTGACATCGATAGGAGCGATGCAAATTTTCTCATTGAGACGTGTTTTTTAAGTGTTAAAAAGCCTTAAATACATTCTATCGCGTTCTCCGCAGAAGAGAACTATTGAAGCAGAGACAATAGTTCAAGCGGAAATGCTGCGCCAAATTATACTTTTTCTAACAAAAAATTTTTTTCTCCTTAAAAAATGTTGAGGGTGAAATGAATAGAGGTCAGGCCTAGTGCCAGAAAAGCTGCGTCCGGATCTCAGTGACGGCTGCATCGACCGCCGGAGAACCACCCGGCCGGGAGATAGGGAGGGTACGGATTCCTTGCACGGAGACATGAACGTGCTTTGTTAAATCATATTGCATGATGAGCGAATAGCGCTGCCCGCTTCCATAGAAAATTCCGATGCTGCCCCCACCCGCCCCCTCGGTGTATTGATACAGGCGGGCGGCGTAGCTGTCGGTGTCGTAATAATGCGCCTGCAGACTTACCCGCACCCCGTTCCAGGTTGGTAGCTTCAGCAACACCGACTCGGCAAAGCCACGCTGTGGCCCGGATGCATCGTCCATCCAGAGCCCCTCCGCACGAAAAGAGCCCCTCCAGCTACCCCAGTCCTGCGCCAGCTGGAGGCGCAGGGCCCGCCGCCGTACGGCCGCCGGCAACGCCATCGGCAAACCGGCGGCTACCGTTTCCTCCTCCGTGCTGCAGCGGTACCGGATGCCGGCTTCGGTCTTGCGGTTGGGGCGCCACCCTACCTGCACGCCGCCGTTGAAGCCGCCCGTGGGCGCATCCACGCCGTAGCGTAGCCAGGGAAAGCGGTAGCCTTCGGCCCAGGCCTCGAGGTGCGGCCCCTGCGCCGGGTGAAGCTGGATACCGACATAAAGCCCCTCCTCGTTTTGCGGCTCTGTGCGCCGGCCTACGGCGTTGCCGTCGAAAGCCGCGTAGCGCGCCGGGAAATGGCGATACTGGAGCGCGGCGTCCCAGAGCGCGCCGCCGCTGAATAAAAGTCCCTGCACGAAAGCCACTGTGCCCTTCGCGTCCAGCGCCGCTTCGCCGAAAAAATGGGCCGGGCCGCGGGTAAGGCCCCATTCGATACTGGTATGCCGCAGCTGCTGCCCTTGCGCCTCAAATCGCTCGTAGGGCTTGCCGCCGGAAGCCAGGGGCGCCGAAAAACGCAGCCAGCGGGCATTCAAGGCCAGGCGCAACGTTCCCCGCTCCCACTGCAGCTGCCCGCCCAGGGCATGGCTGCCGAGCGTGGCACTTCCTGCCCGCTCGGAGGCGGTGCGGTGGTACCCGGAGCGATTGATGGACGTAATAACAGGCGCTGTCGCCGACGAATCGATCCGGCCACTCAGGCGGCGCAGCGAGGCGTAGAGCGACAGTTGCCAGGCCCCCTTTTCCAGGGTGACGCCGGCGCCGCGGGAAAAATGGTATTCATCGGCCGACAGGAACGGCTGCAGGAAGGGCCCCTGCCGTTTGAGGGAAGCCAGGTCGGCTGCACCGCCGAAGGCTGGCGCGTCCCATTGAATGAGCCCCTGCCCCATGTTGACGGTAAAATCGCCGAGGGCCAGCGTGCGCAGCAACCCGCTGCCCTGCCAATAGAGGTGCGCCGACGCAAAGTCCGGGGTCAATGGCTCGCCCGGATCCTTTTCGAGGCTGACACCGCCGCGCAGGTGCTCGCTGCGAAAGCGGTAACGCAGCAGGAGGCGCTCCGGGCCGCCGGCATAGTCGCCGGCGGCGTAGGGTTCGGGCAGCTGCAGGGGGCGGGCTGCCCGCAACAGCACTGTGTGCGCCCCGGCGCGAAGCGCCTGCCGGAGTTGCGCCGGCGCGGCGGCCTCGGTGGTCAGGTAGGGACGCAGGCGGCGCACTGTTTCGGGATCCCAACCCGGAACCGCCGCGAGCTCCTCCGGCACCAGCAGCGCGCCCAACTGCCGCCGCCAGGCCAGCAGGCGTTGCACCTGCAGCTCCGTTAGTCCGGGAAGGCCGCGCAGTTCGTCGGCGGTGGCGGTATTGACGCATAAGGGATGCCGCCGGCGCCACTCGGACTCCTGCACGAGGGGTTCTTCTTCCACCGTCCGCTCGGAGGCTTCCTGGCGCCGTTCCAGCTGGTCGGGTTCCTGCGCCGCAGCGCAGAAGGCGACCAGTATTTCTACAAGTAGCATGAGGTAACGCATGACGGATCATTGAGCAGGATAAATAAGGGTCAGCGCGGGTGTGGCACCCAGCTGGCGGTGCAGGGTAACCGTAACGTCCAGGCGAAGACCGGCGGCCTGTGTGCCGGCGCCGAGCCAGGCAGCCGGGCCGGCACTGTCGATGCCGCAGCGGGCGCGCAGCTTCCGGAGCAGCACGTATTCGGCGCCGGCGAGAAGGGCCGGTGGCTGGCCGCTGCGATGCGTGAAGTCGGCAGCGAGCAACCAGCTGGTTCCGCCCTGCCAGGCAAGGCCGATCCCCGCGCGGGCGGGCAGCCGCTCCTCCCCTTCTTTGCCCAGGCGCACGCGCGCCGGGTTTTGGAGGTGAACGCCTCCATATACGCCCGGCGCCAGCTCCCAGCGCAGCCCCGCGGAGGCGAGCAGCGCGCCGGCGTGCCCGTAGGCATTGCTGCCGGCGCGCATCCATTCGATACTGATGCCCACCGATGCGCGGGTGCCGAGGCGGCGGGCATAGCTGCCCCGCAGCGACAGTTCCCGCCAGTCGGGGTTGCCGCCGAAGGCCATCCCGAGGCCCGCGCCGCCGCCGCGGAGGGGCAGGGTGCCATGAAAGCGGTAATTGGAAAGTGCCGGCAGAAGGAAGCGTTGCTCGGAAGAAAGTGTAGCCGACGGCTTTTCGAGCGCAGCGATCGCGGCGGGGTTGTGTTCCTGTGCGTCGGCCGTGGTGAAACCGGGCGCCAGCGCGCCGAGGCCGCGGTAGCGCGTGGCATAGGGTTCCAGCGCACTTTGCGCCGGCACGGAGCAGGGCGCTGCAAGCAGCAAGAGCAAGAGGATGTTTCTCATGGCAGGGTGTTTTGTCAAAGCTCCGCCGGCCGATACCAGAAAAACAAAATGTTTTTCCCATCAAATGGCGGGATTTTACCTTTGCCGCATGCAGATTTTGGACGGGAAAGCCGCAGCACAATCGATCAAGGATGCTCTCAAATTGGATGTTGCGCAACTCGCCTCGAACGGCCGCGAAGTGCCGCACCTCGTAGCCATCCTGGTAGGAACCAACGGCGCCAGCGAAACCTATGTGGCCGCAAAAGTGAAAGCCTGCGAGGAGGTCGGTTTTAAATCCACCCTCATCCGCTTCGAGGAAAGCATCACGGCCTTCCGCCTGCTGGAAACGATCCGCGAGCTCAACGGCGACCCGGACGTAGACGGCATCCTGGTGCAGCTGCCGCTGCCGGCGCATATTTCTTCCGAAGAGATTATCAATGCCATCGATCCGTCGAAAGACGTGGACGGGTTTCACCCGAGCACCGTGGGGCGCCTCGTATTGGGCCAGCCGACCTTCATCCCGGCAACGCCCTATGGCATCCAGCTCCTGCTGGCGCACTACAAGATCGAGACCGCCGGCAAGCACGCCGTGGTGATCGGGCGCAGCAACATCGTGGGCCGCCCGATGAGCATCCTGCTCAGCGCCGCGGGCCCGCAGGGCAACGCCACCGTCACCATCTGCCATTCGCACACGAAGAACCTCGCCGAAGTGTGCCGCTCCGCCGACATCATCATCGCCGCGCTGGGCCGCCCCGGCTTCGTTACGGCCGATATGGTGAAAGAAGGCGCTGTGGTGATCGACGTGGGCATCACCCGCGTGGACGACCCGACCCGCAAACGCGGCTACCGCATCGCCGGCGACGTGGCCTTCGACGAAGTGTCGGCCAAGGCCGGCTTCATCACCCCCGTGCCGGGCGGTGTGGGCCCCATGACGATCGCCGCCCTCTTAAAGAACACGTTTCACGCCTGCGCGCTGAAGCACTACGACTGAAAACAGCTTGTGGTTTGTAGTTTGAAGTTTGTAGTTGGCTGACGCCGGCTTCCACTTTTCTGACGTAACGACAATCCACAAACAACAAACTACAAACGTCTCTCTCATGTCCATACCGATCACCGATGAACCCGTTCAGCCGCAGGCCGCCACGCTGCCCGTAATGGAGCATTTTTATACGCTACAGGGCGAAGGGCTGTACCAGGGCAAAGCGGCTTATTTTATCCGGCTCGGCGGCTGCGACGTGGGCTGTGTGTGGTGCGATGTAAAAGATAGTTGGGACGCTTCGATGCACCCGCAGCGGAGCATTCCCGAACTGACGGAACTGGTAACGGCCACCCCGGCCCCCATCGTGGTGATCACGGGCGGCGAGCCCCTGCTGCACAACCTCGACGGGTTGACGGCCGCCCTCCGCGCGGCGGGCATCCGCACCCATATCGAAACCTCCGGCTCCTCGCCGCTCAGCGGGCAGTGGGACTGGATCACGCTGTCGCCGAAAAAGTTCAAAGCACCACTGCCCGAAGTGGTGGCGGAGGCCGACGAGCTGAAGGTGGTGGTGTTCAACAAATCGGACTTTGCCTGGGCCGAGCAATGGGCAGCGCTGGTGAAGCCGGCCTGCCGCCTGTACCTGCAGCCCGAATGGGACAAGGCCGGGCTGATGACGCCGCTGATCATCGACTATGTAAAGGAACACCCCCAATGGCAGCTGTCGCTGCAGATCCACAAGTACATCAATGTGCCGTGAGGCCTGAAGCGTGAAGCGTGAAGCGTGAGGCGTGAGGCGTGAGCCGGGAAGCGGGGCAAAAAGGGAAAGAACGCTGTTTTTTTTGATTGTTGCGATTGGCGCAGGTGTTCCTCAGCGGCAAAGTGAATCTTGATAAATCCTGAGGATCTTAACAGATCTGCGTTCTTTCTCTCGTTACTTTCATCCGATGAAACTGATGCGGCCCTTCCTGCTTGCCGGCCTGCTCCTGTGCCTGGGTGTGGCGCAGGCGCAATACGACCCGTCCCGAATCAATAAGAAAGCACAAGAGGCCTACGACGCCGCACTGGCCGCCATCGACCGCGAGGACATGAACAAGGCCCGCGACATCCTGCAGGAAGCCATCCGCCGCGACCCCGGTTACCTCGAAGCCTACGTGTCGCTCGCCGGCGTATACAGCCAGTTGAAAGACCGCAAGCAGAGCATCGCCAACTACGAAAAGGCGTTCGCCATCGACACCGCCTACCTCACCGACATCCGCCTGCCTTATGCCATTGCCCTGGCGGGCGAAGGCCAGTTTGAAAAAGCGCTCGCAGCCGTAGACGCGCTGCTGGCCAAACCTAAGCTCGGCGCCAACACGCGCAAGGCCGCCGAATACCGCCGCAAAAGCTTCCAGTTCGCCGTCGACTGGGCCCGCAGCCACCCCGACAACTACGTGTTCAATCCCCGCAACCTCGGCCCCGGTATCAACACCGAAGAACCCGAATACTTCCCTTCGCTCACCATCGACGGCAACGACATGATCTTCACACGCCGCCTCGACGGACGCAACGAGGACTTCTTCCTGAGCCACCGCGAGGGTGGGAAATGGGACACCGCCTATCACCTCAACGGAAGCATCAACACCCCGATGAATGAGGGCGCGCAGAACGTATCGCAGGACGGCAACTGGCTCGTGTTTACCGGTTGCTACCGCCCCGATGGCCGCGGCTCCTGCGACCTCTATATCTCGTACCGACAGCGCGAAGGCTGGAGCGAACCGGTCAACCTGGGCAGCTCCATCAACTCCGATCAGTGGGAAACGCAGCCCTGCCTGTCGCCCGATAAAAAAGACCTGTATTTCGTCAGCAAACGCTTCGGCGGCTACGGCGGCAGCGACCTCTACGTGGCCCACCAGCTGCCCAACGGACGCTGGGGTGAACCCGAGAACCTGGGCCCCGAGATCAACACGCCCGGCGACGAGCTGACGCCGTTCCTCCACGCCGACAACCAGACGCTGTACTTCGCCTCCAACGGCCTCACCGGCTACGGCAACCAGGACCTCTTCCTCGTGCGCAAGGGCGCCGACGGCAAGTGGGGCAAGCCCGAAAACCTGGGCTACCCGATCAACACGATCGACGAGGAAAGCGCGCTGTGCATCGCCTCCGACGGCGTCACCGCCTACTACGCCTCCGACCGTGCGGGCGGCCTCGGCAGCATGGACATCTACAGCTTCGACATGCGCCCTTCAATGCAGCCCGTGCGCACGCTCTGGGTGCGGGGCAACGTGTTCGATGCAAAAACCAAAGCCGGCCTGCCTTCCGCGCTCTCGCTCGTCGACCTGGCCTCGCGCCGCGAAGTGTCGCGCGTGCAGACCGACGAGACCGGCAACTACCTGGTGACGCTGCCCGTAGGTAAAGACTATGCGTTCAACGTGGCGCGCCGCGGCTACCTGTTTTATTCCGATCATTATTTCCTGAGCGGGAAAACGCCCGACTCCACGTATCGCAAAGACATCCCGCTGCAACCGATCGAAGTGAACGCATCCGTAGTTCTACGGAACATCTTTTTCGAAACGAACAAGTTCGAGCTGAAGCCCGAATCGCAGGTGGAACTCGACCGCGTGGTGCAGTTCCTGCAGGACAATCCCACCGTGCGCATCCAGCTGCAGGGCCATACCGACAACGTGGGCACGGCCGCCGATAACCAGAAGCTCTCCGATAACCGGGCCCGCGCCGTCGTGCGCTACCTGGTGGAGAAAGGAATCAAGCCGGCGCGCCTCGAAGCCAAAGGATTCGGCGCCACGCAGCCCGTGGACGACAACAAGACGGAAGAGGGCCGCGCCCAGAACCGGCGGACGGAACTCAAGATCATTGGGAAGTAATGGATCTGGAAGGTTTTGAGGTTTTCAAGGTTTTGAGGGTTGCAGGCGTCCGCGAACCCCATCCGCTAACTTTTCCCAACGCAAACCCGTTTTTCGAGCCAGCCTTCAGATCCACTTCCGCTAAAACCTCGGTTTTAGCGCAATCCGGGCTGTCTTCCTGCCCAAAACCGCGGTTTTGGGCTACCCGGCCGGCCTTTTTCAGCTAAAAAGTACTTTTTGGCGCTATCCGACGCAACTTCCTGCCCCCAAAAGCACTTTTTTGGGATCGCTCTCACCGGCTTCAGCGTACAAAAGCCACCCGCCGGGGATTTTCCCGCAAAAACCTGTTCTTTTTCCCCTTGCCGGCGCGCCGGGCTTCCGGAATTTCGACCCGTGGAGTATTCTGAACTACTGTACCAGCTGGCCCTGACGCAGGTGCCGCACATCGGCGACGTGCACGCCCGGATCCTGCTGCAGCACTTCGGGTCGGCGCCGGCGGTGTTTGCGGCGAAAACAGCCGCGCTCGAGCGGCTCGAGGGCATCGGCACCGTGCGGGCGCAGGCCATTCGCCAGTTTCGCGGCTTCGACGCCCTGCAGCCCGAGCTGCGCTTTATCGAGCGCTACGGGTTGCGCACCCTTTTCCTCACCGAAGCCGCCTACCCGCAGCGCCTGCTCCACTGCTACGACCCGCCGGCCCTCCTCTTCGGCAAGGGCGACTTCGACCCCAACCGGGGCCGCTTCGTGGCGATCGTGGGCACACGCAACGCGTCCGACTACGGACGCCAATGGACGGAGCGCTTCGTGAAGGAGCTGTCCGGGCAGGACGTGACCATCGTGAGCGGGCTCGCCTACGGCATCGACGCCTGCGCGCACAAGGCGGCGCTGAAATACGGGCTGCCCACCATCGGCGTGGTAGCCCACGGCCTGGGCAAGATCTACCCGCCCGAGCACACGGCGCTGGCCCGCGACATGGTGCGCGCCGGCGGAGGCCTCCTCACCGAGTTCTTCAGCGATATGAAGCCCGACAAGCACCACTTTCCACTGCGCAACCGCATCGTGGCGGGCCTGTGCGATGCCACGGTGGTGGTGGAAACGGCGCCCAAGGGCGGCTCGATGATCACGGCGCGCCTCGCCGATTCGTACAACCGGGATGTTTTTGCGGTGCCTGGCCGGGTGGGCGACAAGGGCAGCGGCGGCGGCCACCTCCTCATCCGCAGCCAGAAGGCGCAGCTGCTCAGCGAGGCCGCCGAACTGGTAGAGGCGATGGGCTGGGCCGAGCGCCAACCGAACAGCCCGGCGCAAAAGCAATTGTTCATTGAGCTGAGCGCCGAAGAACAGCTCCTTGTCCGCCTGCTGGAAGAAAAGGCGGCCGTGCACATCGACGAACTCAACCTGCGCAGCGGGTGCTCCTCCGGGCAGGTAGCGGCCCTCCTGCTGCACCTGGAGCTCAAAGGCGTGATCGCACCCTTGCCGGGGAAGATGTACCAGCTGTGCTGACCGCGTTTTCCACATACGTTAAGAATTCGTTGAGAAAGCTTTCGTGGCCCCGCCCCTACTTTTGCACATGGCAACAAACGCTCCCCGCACCTTTATCGAGGGACTCACCTTTGACGACGTACTGCTGGTCCCTGCCTATTCCGAAATTCTGCCCCGCTCCGTAAGCATCCGCACGCGCCTCACGCGCGACATCACGCTCAACGTACCCATGTTGTCGGCGGCGATGGATACCGTGACCGAATCGCGGCTCGCCATTGCGCTGGCCCGCGAAGGCGGCATCGGCATCCTGCACAAGAACATGTCGATCGAGCAGCAGTCCGACCAGGTGCGGCGCGTAAAGCGCAGCGAAAGCGCCATGATCGTCGACCCCGTCACGCTGCCCACCACCGCCACCATCGGCGACGCCAAGCGCATCATGCGTGAGTACGGCTTCGGCGGCATTCCCGTGGTGGCCGACGGCGGCAAGCTGGCCGGCATCCTCACCAACCGCGACCTGCGCTTCCAGGAAGACGACAAAAAGCCGGTGACGGAAGTGATGACGCGCGAAAACCTGGTGACGGCACCCGAAGGCACCGACCTCAAAAAAGCCGAAGCCATCCTGCGCCAGACGAAGGTGGAAAAGCTGCCCGTCGTCAATAAAAACGGCCTGCTTGTTGGCCTCATCACCTACCGCGACATTCTCCAGGTTACTTCCTATCCCAACTCCGCCAAAGACAGCCTCGGCCGCCTGCTGGTGGGCGCGGCGATCGGGGTCACCGAAGACATCCTCGACCGCGTGGCCGCCCTGCAGCATGTAGGCGTGGACGTGGTGGTGCTCGACTCGGCGCACGGCCATTCGAAGGGCATCATCGATTCGCTTAAAAAAGTAAAAGGCGCCTTTCCGAAGCTGCCCGTGATCGCGGGCAACATCGCCACCACCGAAGGTGCCAAAGCGCTCGCCGACGCCGGCGCCGACGCCGTGAAAGTGGGCATCGGCCCAGGCTCTATCTGCACCACGCGCATTGTAGCCGGTGCCGGCGTGCCGCAGCTGACGGCCATCATGCAGGCACACGCGGCACTGAAGGACCGCGATATTCCGCTCATTGCCGATGGCGGCATCCGCTACACCGGCGATATGGTGAAGGCCCTCGCCGCCGGCGCCGATTGCGTGATGATGGGATCCATCTTCGCGGGCACCGAGGAAAGTCCCGGCGACACCATCATCTACGAAGGCCGCAAGTTCAAGGAGTACCGCGGCATGGGCTCGCTCGGAGCCATGTCGGTGGGCTCCTCCGACCGCTACTTCCAGGATCCCGAAGCCGACGTGAAGAAGTTCGTTCCCGAAGGCATCGAAGGACGCGTGGCTTATAAAGGCTCCCTGAAAGAGATCGTATACCAGTATGTAGGCGGCCTGCGCGCAGGCATGGGCTATTGTGGCGCAAAAGACATCGAAGCCTTGCAATCGGCCACCTTCGTAAAGATCACCAACGCCGGCATGCGCGAAAGCCATGCGCACGACGTGGAGATCACCAGGGAGGCGCCGAACTATTCGAGGAAATAAGCCCAACCCTTGCCCCCCTTCCGGGGGTAGGGGAACGGAAGGCCCGAATCGCAAGCGATCTGGGCCTTTGTTTTGTTTGTATTTCTACGGAAGAACTGCTTCCCCATCCATACCGCATTTCTACGGTACGGCTGTCGTTTCACGCATGGTATTTGTGGCGGATATATTACATCCATATCACTGCGTCTGCCGTTCCCCCAAGTGGTCGCTGCTAACCTAAAAACCAGTGTTATGCACCAGCACATCCTGATTCGGACCAACCGTCTGACCAACGGCCTGTTCGCTGTCCTCGCCCTGCTTGTATTCGCCAATTTCCTGATCAGCCTGCCCTACCTCCATCGCACCGCGGAAATACACGGCCTCGCGCGCCTGCTGTCGCTGGACGGCGAGCGCAACCTGCCCACTGCCTACAATGTGTTCCTGCTGCTGGCCGACGCCGTGCTCCTGTTTGTGATCGCGGCCCGTGCGATCCGCGGCCGGCTTGTAGAAAGTCTCGGCTGGCTGACCTTGTCGATCGGCTTCGTATGCATGGCCATGGATGAAGCGTGGACCATTCACGAAGACCTCATCGGCCCTATGCGTCAACGGCTGGGCGCGGGGCACCTGGGCCTGCTGTATAATGCCTGGATCCTTCCCGGCATCGCCGTGGCCGGGCTGATCGGGCTGGCCTACCTGCGCTTCCTGAAGGCGCTTCCCCGCCCAACACGCATCGGCTTCGTACTGTCGGCATTCATCTACTTATCGGGCGCCCTCGGTGTGGAAGCCATTGATGGCTCCTACTTCGAAGCACATGGAAACAACTTCACCTACAAAGTGCTGACGATGGTGGAAGAAGGACTCGAGATGGGTGGGCTGATCCTGTTCTGCCGCTACCTGCTCCAATACATCCGCTCACAATGCGACAGCGTACAATTCACGTTCAGCGATGCGGTGCCGGAGCCGAAACTGAAGAAAGTGAAGGAGCCGGCTACCATCCGCCGGATACCCGGCCTGGAAGCGCGGCCCGACGAACGCATCATCTTGCCGGCCGACCATCGGAGGCAGCCGGAATAGCCATCGGTTCCATCGCTATTTTAGCCGGCAAACAACCCCGGATCATGGCTTACGACTCACAGCTTGCCGACCGCGTGCGCGAATACCTATCGGATGTTGCGGGCATCCGCATTACCGAAAAGGCGATGTTCTCCGGACTGGCTTTCCTCGTCAATGGAAAAATGTGCGTCAACATCAGCCGCGACAACCTGATGTGCCGCTTCGACCCGGCGCGGTTCGAAGAAGTGGCCGAACGCCATGGGTACCTCCCGATGCTGATGAAGGGCAAGGAGATGAAAGGTTACTGCTTCGTGGAGCCGGCGGGCTTTCGCAGGCCGGGCGACTTCCGCTGGTGGATGGAGTTATGCCTGGACTTCAACCGGCATGCAAAGGCTTCGAAGAAAAAGAAGCCCTGAACGCTCCGAAGCGCTTTTCGCTATCTTGCCGCCAAAGCGATCGGTGTGCGGCGAATCTTTTTTTTGCTCTCTTGTTTTTGTTTCCTCCTGACCGGCCTGCGCGCGCAGGAGACCTGTTCGTTGCGCATCACGCTGCTCACCTGCAGCCCCGGCACGGAGCTGTATTCGATCTTCGGACACACCGCCCTGCGGGTGCAGAACACCGTGTCGGGCACCGACGACGTGTACAACTACGGCACCTTCGAGTTCGGCGACGACTTCTACATCAAATTCATCCGCGGCCGCCTGCCCTACTACCTCGACGTAGAACCCATGCCCTACTTCCTGTATGGCTATCGCCTCGAAGGGCGCAGCGTAGTGGAACAGGAAGTGCTGCTCGACTGCGCGCAGAAAACGGCACTGCTGCAGGCCCTGCAGACCAACCTGCTGCCCGCCAACCGGCAATACCGCTACGACTTCCTCTTCGACAACTGCACCACCCGCGCCGCGGAGATGATCTACCGGCAAGCCGGCGCGCAAGTGTCTACGGCGGGCGTCATTCCCGCCGACCGCACGAAAGCGCCTACCTTCCGCAACCTCATTCACGAATACCTCGACCGCGGCCGCCAGCCCTGGAGCAAGCTGGGCATCGACCTGCTGCTCGGCGCCCGCCTCGACCGGCGCGTGCACAACCGCGAAGCGCAATTCCTGCCCGAAAAGCTTCTGCAGGGCATCGGCGGCGCCACCGCCGGCGGGCGGCCACTGGTATCGGCACCGCAGAACGTGCTGCAATTGCCTCCCCTCGATCCGGGCTATTCACCGTCGCCGCTGCTGGTATTCGGCCTGCTGCTGGCGTTGGTAGGTGTGCTGTCGTTCGTACCGGCGCGCGGCGTGCGGCGGGCGCTGACCGTTTTTGATTTCCTCCTGTTCGCGCTCGCCGGCATCGTGGGCGTGGTGTTGCTTTTTATGTGGTTCGGCACCGACCACAGCGTATGCCGCAACAACTGGAACCTGCTGTGGGCGCTGCCCACGCACCTGCTGGCGGCGCCCTTTCTCCGCCGCGAGCGGCGCTGGATCCACTGGTACCTGCTGGCGACGATGGTGATCAACTCCGCCCTGCTGCTCGGGTGGATCTTCCTGCCGCAGGAACTCAACATCGGCTTCCTGCCCATCGTGCTGCTGTTGCTGCTGCGCGCCTGGCTCATCGTGCTGAAGCCGCACCACAACCCGGAAGCAAATGCGCCCGCAGGGCACTAAACTATTTTACGGTTCGCCGCCGGCGTGGTATATTTAGAAGACCCTGAACCATCGCTTCATCCGAATCAAACCCGCATGCCCGACAACTCCGCAACTACCCCGCTCGTACTCCTGCACGGCTTCGGCGAAGACAGCCGCGTGTGGGACCGGCAGGCACCGCTGGCCGAACACTGCCGCCTGCTCACACCCGACCTGCCCGGCTCCGGCGGCACGGAGGCACCGGAAACCTGGTCGATGGAAAGCCTCGCCGAAGCCGTGCGCGACCGCCTCGACGCCGAAGGGATCGGGCGCTGCGTGCTCGTGGGGCACAGCATGGGCGGCTACGTGGCGCTGGCCTTCGCCGAACGCTGGCCGGAGCGGCTCCTGGGCCTCGGCCTTTTTCACTCCACGGCGTTTGCCGACACAACAGCCAAGGTAGACACGCGCCGCAAGGGCATCGACTTCATCCGCCGGCAGGGCGCGGACGCGTTTATGAAAACGACTACGCCTAACCTTTATAGCCCGGCCACCCGCGAGCGGCACCCGGAGCTCATCGAAAAAAGCCTCGCCGAGGCAACGGGCATGAACCCCGATGCGTTAATAGGATACTACGAGGCGATGATCGCGCGCCCCGACCGCACGGATGTGTTAAAAGAAGCAGAAATACCCGTTCTCTTTACCCTTGGCAGGCATGACAATGCCGTACCTTTAGCGGACGGGCTCGCCCAATGTCACCTGCCGCGCGTCAGCCAGGTACACCTGCTGGAAGAGGCCGGGCACATGGGGATGCGGGAGTGCCCCGAACTAGCGAACCAACACCTACTGACCTACTTGCGCTTCATACACCAACGTCGAACTGACCGATGAAAAGACTGTATCTTTTTTTGCTGCTGGCAATGGCCTTCGTATCGGCACATGCCGAACACCTGAAAGGCGGTTTTTTCACGTATACGTATGTCGGGCAAGGCATCGCCGATCCCTCCAAGCTTCGCTACGATGTTACCCTGACAGTTTATATGATCTGCACGGCCAATGGCGGGCAGCTTTCCCAATCCGTTCCCATCACCATTTTTGACGCCTTGACGGGGCAGGAGGTCAGGACGGTGAATGCGCAGTTGTCCAATTCTTATTTTCTCCGGAAAAGCAAGGATGAAGAATGCATCACCAACCAGCCGGAGAAATGCTATTACCTCATTCAGGAATACCAGTTGAGCGGGCTGGAGCTGGCAGGCAGCCCGAAAGGGTATACGCTCTCTTATCAACGCTGCTGCCGCATCGCCGGCATCTCCAACATTTTCGGCGCCTCCAATGCCCTCGGCAATACCTACTCCATCGGTATTCCCGGCACGGATGTGCACCCGGATGGTCCGAAGAACAGCAGCTGCTCCTTCCAGGTGAACGACACGGTGGTGATCTGCCGCAACAACTATTTCCAGTATTCATTTGAGGGTACCGACCCTGATGGCGACCGGCTGGTTTATTCTTTTTGCGATGCCTGGGAAGGCGGCGGGCAGGGAAGCGCCAACAACGGCACCTGCTACTCCTGCGTGACCCCCAACCCGGCGGCCCCGCCTCCTTATGTGACGATCCCCTACGAAACGGGCTTCAGCGGCAGCACGCCCCTCGGCGACCGTGTGAGCATTGATCCCAACACCGGTATAATGAGCGGCATCGCCCCGGATGTGGGCGAATACGTCGTAACCGTTTGCGTGGAAGAATGGCGCGGCAGCACCCTAATTGCCCGCAACCGCAAGGAACTGCACATCAAGGTGGCCGATTGCTCCGCGGTTCGTGCCACCCTCGACCCTTCGTACGTCAACTGCAAAGACTTCAACGTTATCTTTTTCAACAATACACCCACGGGTGTTAATTCGAGCTTCTGGGATTTTGGCGTTCCGGGCCTGACCAACGATACCTCCAATCTGCCCACCGCCCCGTACAGCTATCCCGACACCGGCGTCTACATCGTAAAGCTGGTGGTGAACCGCGGCGAGCGCTGCGCCGATAGTGCCACTTCCACGGTGCGGGTGTACCCGGGCTTCTTCCCCGGCTTCCGCTGGCAGGGCATCTGCGCCAGTAAACCCACGCAATTCATCGACACCACCAGCACCCGCTACGGCAACGTAAGTTTCTGGCGCTGGGACTTCGGCGACCCCGCCGTTACCAACGACACCTCGCTGCTGCGCAACCCGGTTTATACGTATCCAACACCGTCCACCTACAGTGTCCGCTTCGTGGTGGGGACGAGCAAAGGCTGCCGCGACACCGTCGTACGGCAGGTGACCATCATGGATAAGCCGCCGCTGACGCTGCCCTTCCGCGATACACTGATCTGCCGCGGCGACTCGCTGCGCCTGTCGGCCGTAGGGTCGGGCAACTTCAGCTGGACGCCCAACGGGCAGATGCAGGACGCCAACACCGCCACCCCGCTCGTGTGGCCGGCCGTGACGACCTCCTACACCGCGCAGCTCGACGACAACGGATGCCTCAACCGCGACACGGTGCGCGTGCGGGTGGTCAACTTCGTAACGTTGCAGCTGCGTCCCGATACGACCATCTGCCTTACCGACTCGGTGCGCCTGGGCGGAACGACCGATGGTCTCCGTTTTCTGTGGACGCCCGGTGGCGAGCTCAACGATCCTACCGTGCTGGAGCCCATGGCACTGCCTACGCAGGCGCTGAACCTGTACAGCCTGACGTCCTTTATCGGTCATTGCAGCACCACGAGGCAAATGCAGGTGCGCACCGTGCCCTACCCGCAGGTTAGCGTCAGCGGCGACACCACGATCTGCTTCCGGGCCTCGGTTACGCTGCAGGGCACGCACAACGGTACGAGCTTCAGCTGGTCGCCGACCACCTGGCTGACCAACGCCAACACACTCACGCCCACCGCGCGGCCGCCCGACACGATGGTGTACGTGCTCACCGTGCGCAACGCGCTGAGCGGCTGTCCCAAGCCGAGCTCCGACACGGTGGCGGTCAACGTAATGCCGCGCATCTTCCCGGATGCCGGCAACGACACGATGGTGGTAGCCGGACAGCCCGTGCAGCTGCATGCCTCAGGCGGCGTGCGCTACGAATGGGTGCCCACTACCGGCCTCGACCGCCCCGACACCTCCGACCCGATCGGCTTCTACGACACCAATCCCGAATTCATCCGCTACCTGGTTCGTGTGTACGACTCGCTCAACTGCGTGGACTCGGCCCGCCTCACGGTGCGCGTTTTCCGCACCGAGCCGTCCATCTTCGTGCCCACGGCCTTTACTCCGAATGGCGACGGTCGCAACGACGTGGTGAAGCCCATCGCCGTGGGTATGCGGGAGATCGAATATTTCCGCGTTTACAACCGCTGGGGCGAGTTGGTATTCGAAACGAGGGTCAACGGCGCGGGCTGGGACGGGCGTATCAATGGCAAGGAACAGGGCACCAACGTATTCGTGTGGATCGTAAAAGCGATCGACTTTACCGGTAAGCCCTATTTCGCCAAAGGCACCGTGACGCTGATCCGGTAGAATACTTTTTCATTCAGCATGCTCCCTGGCTGCTACATTCCTTGTTCTTTAATCCGTGTTCGTCTGTTCCCTAGTTTCGCCCTATGAACAAGACGGTCTTCATCACCGGCGCCACGGCCGGATTCGGGGCGGCCTGCGCCGAGATTTTCGCCCAAAACGGTTACCGGCTTCTGCTGAACGGCCGCCGCACCGAGCGCCTCGAGGCAGCCGCTGCCAACCTGAAGGCACGCTATGGCGCCGACAGCTACCTCCTTCCTTTCGACGTGCGCGACCGCGCCGCCGTGACGGCTGCCGTGGCCACCCTCCCTGCCGAATGGCAAAGTATCGACGTGCTTATCAACAACGCCGGCCTCGCCCTCGGCCGCGACAAGTTCCAGGACGCCTCCCTTGACGACTGGGAAACGATGCTCGACACCAATGTGAAAGGTCTCTTGTACGTATCCCGGGCGGTGCTGCCGTTCATGCTGGCCCGCAAGCGCGGTCATATCATCAACCTGGGCTCGGTGGCCGGCAAGGAAGTATACGAGCGGGGCAACGTTTATTGCGCCTCCAAGTTCGCGGTTGACGCCCTCAACCGCTCCATGCGCATCGACCTGCTGAGCGAGGGCATCCGGGTAACGGGCATCCACCCCGGCGCCGCCGAAACCGAGTTCTCGCTGGTGCGCTTCAAGGGCGATGCGGCCACGGCGGGTTCGGTATACCAGGGCTTCCAGCCACTCCGCCCCGAAGACGTGGCCTCGGTGATCTATTATACCACCACCCTGCCGCCGCATGTGTGCATCAACGACCTCGTGCTTACCTGCACCGCGCAGGCCGATGCCATTTATTTTCACAAGCAGGCAGCGGTCTAACGGTTCCGTTCGTCTGTTACGGCAGAGCGGCTCCTACGCCGTTTTTGTTAAAACATCCAGCTCCAGGGGCGTTTCATCGAAAAACAGGATCGCGGTCCCGCCGGGCTGGGTAATTTTAATCCCTACGTAACCAACCCCGTCCAACAAAAATGAAGAACCTCGCCCTGATCCTGATCACTGTGCTGCTGACGGCTACGGCCGGCGCGCAGGGCGCAGCCCGCCCCGCCGGCGACCTGGATCCAACCATCAACCGGCAGGCCGACAGCCTGCGCAAGCTCTACATGGCCAACGGTTATATCCTCATGAAGGAAAACGCCGTCAACATGGAAAGCCAGTTCGAGTTTCCCGTGCTCATGCAACTACAGGCCGGCGTCCAGTACCAGTTCGTCTTTATCGGCGAGATGAGCTCGCGCCTTTATGAGGTGCGGATGTTCGACTGGGCCGAGAAGCAGGTGTATTACAAAAAGCACATGTGGGGCGACATCGACGGCAACATCATCGCCTACCCCTATGCCGCCCGGCAAACGGAATACCACCTGCTCCGCGTGCTGCAGGTCAACAAACAGAAGAAAAAAGACCTCACCGGCTACGTCATGCTGTTCCGCCGCACCCACAGCCAATTGGAGCTCGAAGAGCAGGCCCAGCGCTACGGCGGCGCCGCTCCCACCGCATCCATCCCGGTGCGCGACAGCAGCCCCATTCCGGCCGACCCCGGCAGCAAGACCGATTCGACCAAAAAGAAGAAAAACAACTACGACCAATACCTTACGGGAGGGAATTAAACCGTTTGGGGTTTGTAGTTTGAAGTTTGTAGTTGCGTAAGCAACAAAAAGACAAAGGCACTGCTGAGCAGTGCCTTTGTTGTACCAGGTGGTACGAGCAGACTTCAAAAAAAACCTTCAGGTTCATTCCCCGGCACTAAAGCCCTAACGACAAACCACAAACTACAAACTTGCCTTACGGCGCCAGCGAGATGCGGATCTGTACGCCGCCGCGCGTGGTGCTCATCGGGGCCGTCGTGGCCAGCTTGGGGATGATCTTGTTGTTCTCGAAATAGAGCTTGATGTTGATGCGGTTGTTCAGCACGTAGTCAATCGTGGGCGAGAAGCGCACCACCTTCTGACCGGCGGCGGGATAAGCCGTGCTCTGGTCGAGCTTGGTGTTGGCCGTAGCGTCGTCGCGGAGGCTGAAGTCGAAACGGAAGGTCACATCGTTGTCGAGCTTTTTGCCGCGGAAGCTTTTCAGCAGCGGGATCCCGCGGCGGCGCCAGTTGACGCCGATGGTATACTCGGTAGATCGGTTCTCGGCCAGCTGGTAGTCGGTAAGGCTCAGCGAAAGCGTGCGGCTCTTCTTGTATTCCACGCGCGTCGACAGCTGGTTGGAGAAGGTCATGTCCACCTCCAGCAGCGGGTCGAAGCGTTCGTCGATGGTGACGTTGGGCACCAGGAAGTAGGGCACGAACGTGTTGCGGCCGGCCGTGGTGTCGATAAACGAGGGGAAGCCCACGCGGCTCAGGTCCTGGAACAGCAGCGAGGTGTTGAACTGGTTCATGCCGAGCGTGCTGTGGTAGCCGTGGCGGATCGTCACGTTGGTGAAGATCTTATCCAGCACCGGCAGCCGCGACAGGCCGCTGTAGCTCACGCTCCAGTTCGGCTTCGGAATGAAATTCGAGAAGGGGTTCGAGCGCAGGTCCCGGTTGCTGTTCTTGATCGTCGCCACGGTCATCGGGTCCTTACCGGTATACGCAGCGATGAAGGCGGGAATGATCACGTCCTGCGCATAGCGCCCGTAGCCTTCCTTGAAGCCGTCGGCCGTGGTGCCCAGGCCCAACTGCTGGAAGTAGGGGTTGGCGGCCGCCAGGCGTTGCGACAGCACGATACGGTTGGCCTCGAAGGTGCGGAAGGTCTCCGATACCTGGTTGGGATCGAACTTCGTGAACAGGGTCTTATAGGAAATGAACGACACGCTGAACGAACCCGCGGCATAGGGATTCACACGCGTCAGCGGCCCGAAGCCGGAGCCGGTAGTGTCCTTATACAGCTCCGAATAATTCTTCTCGAAGCTCTTGTCCCAGTTCACGTCCACGATGAAGTCGCGGAAAGGCTGGAACTGCGCGGTGATGGCCAGCTTCTGGCTGTAGCGCTGCTGAATGAGCTCGTTGAACAGCTTGTCGCGCGTGAGCAGGCCGCGGTTGCCGAGGATGTTGATATCGTTGGTATCGGGCTGGTAGCCTAAGATGTATTTCCAGCCGGGAGCATTGCTGCGCATGTTCATGCCGAGCGTGCGGGCGCTGTCGAGGAAGCCCGGGAGCAGCGTGCCGGCGTCGGCGGTGTACTGCACGCCCACGCGCTTCAGCGCCGTAGCAATGTTGAGCAGGAAGCGCGGCAGCGTGCCGATGTTGCCCGGGGGGGCCACGCGGGGCTGCGGGGCCTGCTGCGCCGAATCGCGGCCGCCTCCCTTGCCGCCGGCCGCCGGCGGACGCGGGCGTGCCTGTCCCTGGGTGGCGTACATCGTGCGCAGGAACTTCCACTTATTATACAGCTGGTCGAAGTTGAGGGTCGTGTTGACGTTCTTCGTCTGGCCGTTGAGCAGCTTGTTACCGAGGTTGATGGTGTCGGTGCGGGCCAGCAACGAGGAGGCGATCCACTCGTATTTCGCGGTGTACGACACGGTGGCCTGCGTCCAGTCGAGAAGCGGAAACTTCGCCGTGGGCAGGTTATAGGTGAGCGTACCGGTCTGCGAATAGTGCGTGGTGCGGCCGCCTTTCCAGAAGTTGTTCGCCACCGTGTCGCGCTGCTCTTTCGTGAGGCGCCCGTAGGGTTCGTCCACGATGGCATTGGTCACGGCGCTGAAGTCGAACAGCAGCGACCGCGTCAGGTCCCAGCGCAGGGTATAGTAGCGATCGAACGTAAAGCGCTTGTCGTAAGACTCCGGAATGATGAACGCATCGCCACCAACGTTGCGGGGGCGCAGCGCGCCAAACTGGCGGAACACGTCGGCCTTGAAGCCCACCTGCGGCTTGTAATTGAAGTTGAAGTCGCGGATAAAGGCCAGCCAGGGCGAGCGCGAGCGAATGAGCTTCTTCAGCGGCTCCACGTACTTCGGCTGCGGGGCATAGTTGTAGCCTACGGCCGCGCGGGTCCGCTTGATGTCGTCTTCCTCGATGATCGGGTTCGTATGCGCCTGGTGGGTATACGAGTAATTGAGGTTGATGTTCGAAATATCCCAGGGCTGCGTCGGCTTCCCATTGGTCTTGCGCTTGCGCACGTTGGTGAAGTTGACGGTCTTGATGGTGGTCTGGTCCACGGCATTGGTGCGGATCGAGTCGCGCTCGTCGGCGGGCGCTTCGGCGAGCTTGTCCTTCAGCCGGATGTCGAGGTCGTAGGGATCGTACTTCGGCGTATAGACGGCTTTCGTCACCCCTACGTATACCGGGATCTCGATGGCGGCCTTTTTCGGAATGAGCTTGCCGAGGTCGAGGTTGGCGGCGATGTCGTACTGCGAAAAATCTTCGCGGGCGCGCTCGTTCACGCGCTGCTCGAGGGTACCGAAGCCGGCTTTCTTTATGGTACCGGCAAAGGAGACTGAGCCGAGGTCGGCGAGGCGCAGGTCCACGCGGCCGAGGGCGGCCCAGGAGCCTTCCTCGTTGAGGCGCGAAAGGCGCAGCTCGTTGAACCAGGTTTCAGCGCAGATCGGTTCGGTCTTTTTGTTCTGCACACCAAGCAGGATGCCGCGCACCTCGCCGAGGTTGGGGTTGCCGAAGATGGAGAACACGCGGTCGCCGATGGTGGTGCTCCAGTATTTCGAGGGCGAGGTACCCGAGCGGTTGCGGGCCATCTTCACACGCGCCAGCTCTTCGAGGTCTAGCTCGAGGCTGTTGCCCGAAGGCCAGATGCCGCCGGAGTCTTTCGTGCCCCAGGGCGTGATGCGGAGCGGAATCTTGATTTCGTAATAGTTGCTCACAAAGTCCGAGCCGATGCGGATCACGGCCTGCATCTCGCCGTCCTTGATGTCGTTGCCGGGGCTGGCGGAGCTTTCGGCGTGGATGAACATCGACAGGCTGCCGTACTGGCGCAGGTCCATGTTGAGCGTCTTGAACACCCCGCGCGATTCGTTGGGCTGCAGGCCGCACACGCGCACGCTGAGCGCCTGTTCGTTCTGGAGCAGTTGCACGTTGTTGTTGGACAGCTGCTGCTGGCGGTCGATGCCCGGGGGCGTTCGGTACGGGATGGGCTCGCGCTGGTCGTTCTCTTCGAGGTTCACAGCGAGCACCTCGGTGGTGGTCGAGCCGGTTACGGGCGGGCGCACGTTGCCGAGCGTGTCGATCTCGTTGGTGAATTTGCGCCATTGGTTGCGCACGAGTTCCAGCTTACCGAAGCGGGCCACGAGCGTATCGTCGAAGCCGGTGAGGAACATCCGCATGAAGCGGATCGACTTGAAGTCGGGGATGTTCGGCGTCTTATAATAATAGGCCTGGATCGGGATGCGGAACAGGTACCACTTCTCGTTGCGGGTGCTGCCGTCGGCGAGGCGCACGGGCACGTCGCGGATGTCGGTGATGTAGTTGGTGCCCGCCAGCATGTTGGGCTCGAGGTGCACGCGGTACTGGAAGTAGGCTTCCGTTTCGTTGAGCGTGTTGTCGCGGTTCAGCTCCTCCTGGTCGGGGTAGAGCGTAAACGCGGAGGAGAACTGGTCGGCGCTGTTGGCCACCGGCGAGTTGCCCTGCGGGTTGTTGATGTTCTTGTACCGCTCGAGGATGCCGGTATTGTCGCCGAAGGCGGCGTCGCGGTAGTGGCGGAAGTTGTCGTTGGAGGGGTCGGCCTGCAGCGCCTGGCGGGCGGCCTGGTCGGTGACGATCGACTGCAGCTGCTGCACGTAGGGGGCAAACTTGCGCTGCTCGGCGCTGTCGGGGAGGCCGTCGAAGCCCACGTCCTGGAAGGGACGGTCGGCGGGGTCGTTGGAGAAGGCGTTGGTCACCTGCTGCGGGTTGCGCGGCACGCGGCCCCACACCGTTTCATCGGTGGGCGTGGCCGGGCTCGACGGCGTGGGCAGGCCGTTCTCGAACTGGCGCCGGCCGTCTTTCAGCACGTCTTCCGACAGGTTGCCGAGGTGGAAATAAAGGTCGCCACCATTGCTGCTGGCGCGGTTGGTAAAGGGGTTCTGCATCCAGAACTCGATGAACTCGATGTTGCCGGATTCAAAGTCGGTCTGGTCGATGGAGCGCATGATGCCGGCCCAGGCCTTCTTCGGGTTGCTGAGGCCGTTGGCGGCATTCACGGCGCCGGGGCTCGTGTTGTAGTTATACGGACCTTTCTCCTTCGGGTAATAAGCGAGGTCGAAGGTGGTGAGGATGCCCTGGCCCACGTCGAGGGTGCGCTTGGGGAAGATCTCGTTCTGGAACACCTGGCGCACTTCGGGCTTCGACAGCTCCACGAGGTTGCGCTGCAGGGGGTTGTTGGCGTTGCTCTTTTCCTGCAGCACCGGCTCGATGTTGTACCAGGCCAGCTTGGCGCGGTTGTCGTTGTAGCGCAGGTCGTTGGTCAGGCTGCCTTCGGGTACCAGCGGCGTGCCCGAGGGGTCTACGGCGCCCTGGGGGGCGGAGGCCAGCGTCCAGGCCGACAGCGGGAACCGCAGGTCGATGGAGGAGCGGGTGCCTTCGAAGTCGTCGATATAAATAAGACCCTCGTTGCCCTTGCCGATCTGCGGGGCGTGGCCCGGTTGCAGGTAGGCGGCTTCGCCGTAGGCCGTGATGGCCGACATGGCCTTGGTGCTGTAAAAGGGCAGCTTGTCAAGGAGGCGCGACAGGCGCGGGATGTCTTTGCGGTAGTCGAAGTCGACGCCGTACATCGTGTTGCGGATCGGGTCTTCGCCGTATTGCTGCTTCGTGAAGAAGGGCCGCTCCGAGAGGCGCACCATCGTACCGCCGAGGGTTAGGTGCTTGTTGGCCAGGTAGTCGAGGCGCAGCGCCATGTAGTTGCGCTGCTGCAGCCCGAAGGTGGCGTTGTTCTCGAACTGTATCTGTACGGGAATGCCGCTCTGGATGATGGCGGGGTTGATCACGTGGAGCGTGCCGAGGTCGTAGTTGATCTCGTAGTCGATGCCTTCCTGCAGCACGCGGCCGCCGGCCACGGCCGTTACCGATCCGCGGGGGATGTTGAAACCGAGCTGGTAGTCCACGTTGTTGGCCTGCTTCGACTTGCCTACCAGCTTGAAGCGGTTCAGGTTGGCGTAGGTCTGGGCGATGGCTTTGATGGTATCGTACAGCGGGTAATAGAGGTAATAGCGGCGGATCGTATCGGGCGCCGTCGGCGGACCGTCCTTGAAGGCATATTCCAGGTCGCGGCCGAAGGGTTCCAGCACCGGGAAGATGATGCGGCTCTGCGCCGACACCACGGTAATGCCTTCGATGTAGTCGAACACGCCGTTGGGCTGCGGGTCGTTCTGGTTGTTGAGCCGGTCGAGGTTGAGCAGGTTGAGCAGCGGCACGCCGAGATACTGCGGCTTCACCGTGGGCGTGATGGTGGCCACGGTGTCGCTCAGGGGCAGGTAGCGCTTCTCGCCGAGCGAGGGCTGCTCGTACACCACATCGAGCTTGAAGTCTTCGCGCTGCAGCGAGCCGTAGCCCACCGTATACACGTTCTTCATCATCAGGCGCCAGATGGGCAGGTTGGGCCGCTGCGAGGTGGCCTTCAGCATTTTGAGGAACAGCACCTTCTGCGAGTTGCCCGAGGAATCCGGCGGCACGTCCTGCGAAAATTCACCCACCTGGTAGCGCTTACCATTATAGGTGTATTCGAAGGCGACGCCCAGCACCTCGTCGGGGAGCAGGGGCTGGTTGAGCGAGATGTAGCCGAGGCGCTCGTTCACCTGGAAGTCGACACTCTGCGTGAGGCGGCGGGCAAAGGTCTTTTCAAAGTCCTGCACCGACTGGAGGCCGAGGCCGGTGAGGGTGGACGTGGCGGTGGACGAGTTGCGGGCGCCGGCCGAGCCGTTGAGCACGGCGTAGAGCGAGCCGGCCATGTTGGTGGGCAGGCCCGCGGGGCCCGGGTTGCCGAAGGGGGTCACCTCGCCGAGGTCCATGAGGGCCAGGACGTCGCGCACGTTGGTGGTGGCGCCGGTGCGGTTGGTTACCCAGGCTTCCACGCGGGTGATCTGCACGTTGCTTTGCACCACGGGCAGGTTGGACAGGGCCTTGTTGTAATTAAGGCGGAAGTATTGCGCCAGCAGGAAGTGGCGGTTTTCCTCGTATTCGTCGGCGCGGATATTAAAAGGAGCGGTGGCCGCGGAGCCCTGGAGGTTGGCGCTCTGGCGCTGCGAGCGCTGGTTGGCCAGCACGGCGGTGGCGTAGAGCTTGCCCATCTGGAGCTGCGTCTTCAGACCGAAGATGTTCTGGGCGCCCGGGATGAGCGTGCCCTTGGAGGTGAAGTTGACGTTACCGGCCTGGAGCACCTTGAGCATTTCGTCGCTCTTGCCCTGGTAATCGAGTTTCAGCTGGTTTTCGAAATCGAAGTTCGCCTGCGTGTTGTAGTTGATGGGCAGCTTGATCTTGTCGCCGATGGAGGCGTCCACCTGCAGCTGCGCGTTCATCTGGAAGTCGAAGCCCCCGTTGCGGCGGGCGCGTTCGGGGAGCGTGGGGTTGTTGATCTTCTGGCCCTGGTAGCCGGCGGCGATGTCGACGTAACCCGAGGGGTTGATGGCCACCTTGCCGTTGCCGGTGATGCGGTTCATCCAGTCTTTGGAGAAGCCGAAGTTGGGGCGGGCCTTGCGGTTGTTGAGGGAAAAGAGCGTGTTGGCACGGCGGCGGAAGTATTCCTGCTCGTCGCGGCGGGCCTGCAGGCGCTGGAATTCTTCCATCGAAAAGGTCATCGGCGTGCGGTAGTAGCGGTTGCCGATCTTTTCCACGATATAGTATTGCTTCGTTTGCGGGTCGTACTCCACCGTCCGCTTTACGTAGCCGGTATCCTTCAGGTCGAAGGGGTTGCGGTTGTTGTAGTTGTAGGGGTCGCCGCGGCGGTCCTGGATCGGGTAGCGGAGGGAGTCGGGTCCGGGAACGGGAACGGTATCGGTGCGGGGTTGGCCAGGAGCGAAAAACCCGGGAGCTCCCGGGGTACGTGCGAAGGCGCCACTCATGCATACGAGCAACAGGAGGGCTACAGGCAGCCAGCGCGTGGTTAGGTTCTGTCGGGGATTCAAGCGGTTTTCTCAGTCAATTAGCGTGATCAATGGGTTCTCGGGCGGTTACAGTCGGTTCTTACAGGGATTGGAGGGCTTTTTTGATGACTTCTTCCACGCCCAGGTCGGGGCTTTGGGCCACGACCTTGCGCACGGCGGCATCAGCGGCCGCCCGGGCAATACCGAGGGCCACCAGCGCATTTAACGCATCCGTCTCCAGACTATTGCCTTTCCACGACGATATATTTTGGGCGCTGCCGCCGCCTTCCACCGGGTTTTTCACCAGCTTCTCGCGGAGTTCGAGCACGATGCGCTCGGCGGTCTTGCGGCCGATGCCCTTGACGCGCTCCAGCTGGCGGGCATCGCCGTTGGCGATGGCGCGGCCCAGCTCGTCGGGCTTCAGGTACGACAGCATCACGCGGGCCGTGGCGGCCCCCACCCCCGACACGCCGAGGAGCATGCGAAAAAGCTCCCGCTCGCCCTCACCGGCAAAGCCGTAAAGGATGTGGGCGTCTTCCCGCACCAGCAGGTGGGTATAAAGGGTGCCCTTCTCCAGGTCCTGGATGGCGGAATACGTATGCAGGCTGATGTGTACTTCGTAGCCCACCCCGGCCACATCCACGTATACGGATGCGGGGGTTTTGTGCACGAAGTCCCCTTTCAGAAAAGCGATCATATCTACGAAAATAAGGGTATTGACACCTATCTGAAGGGCCCGGAAGGGAAAGAAGGTCCGGAACCGCAAAGAAAAGAAGCGAATAAGGTGTTCCGCGAAGCGGTTGGCGGAACGGGCGGTCCGGGACGAGCGTTACCGGCGCGGGCGTGTGCCATAGCGCAAGGCGGGGCGGACACGGTTCGGTGAGATCCCGGCGCGGGCGCGTGGAATAGAACCAGATGAGCGGACACGGTTCGGTGAGATCCCGGCGCGGGCGCGTCGACCAACGCGAAGCGCTGTGGGCATCCGCCGGTGAGATCCCGGCGCGGGCGCCGGGATGACGGTCGCCCTTGAGGGAACCATGGGCGCGGCCGGGAGCGGGCCCCTTATGACGACTGCAGTCCCGGCCGCGCCTGTATTGTCTCCCTGGCCTGCCCGTCGTCATCCCGTACGCTTGCGTACGGGATCTCTATCCTACCTTTGGCGCCTATGATCCAGAAAATCAACGCAGCCATCACCGCCGTCGGCGGCTTTGTTCCCGAGACCAAGCTCACCAATGCCGACCTGGAGAAGATGGTAGACACCAACGACGAGTGGATCCGCACCCGCACGGGCATCGAAGAACGCCGCATCCTGAAGGGCGAAGGCCTCGCCACCTCCGACATGTGCGTGCCCGTGATCAAGCAGATCTGCGAAAAGCGCGGCATCTCGCCCGAAGAGATCGACTGCATCATCGTGGCCACGGTTACGCCCGACATGGTGTTTCCCGCCACCGCCAATATCGCTGCCGACAAGGCCGGCGCCAAAAACGCCTGGGGCTTCGACCTGGAGGCCGCCTGCTCGGGCTTCCTCTTCGCCCTCACTACCGGCGCCGCCCTCATCGAGAGCCGCCGCTACAAGAAGGTCGTCATCATCGGCGCCGACAAAATGAGCGCCATCGTGGACTACAGCGACCGCCAGACCTGCATCATCTTCGGCGACGGCGCCGGCGGCGTGCTGCTGGAACCCAACCACGACGGCTACGGCGTCCTCGACTCGCTGCTCAAATCCGACGGCTCCGGCCGCCAGTTTCTCCACATGAAGGCCGGTGGCTCGCTGAAGCCGCCGACTGCCGAAACCGTGGCCAATAAAGAACACTACGCCTACCAGGAAGGCCAGACCGTATTCAAATTCGCCGTCAAAGGCATGGCCGACGTGAGCGCCGAGCTCCTCGACCGCAACGGAATGACCGGCGACGACATCGCCTGGCTCGTGCCCCACCAGGCCAACAAGCGCATCATCGACGCCACCGCCGACCGCATCGGCCTGTCGCACGACAAGGTGATGCTCAACATCCAGAAATACGGAAATACGACGGCGGCCACCATCCCGCTTTGCCTGTGGGAATGGAAGAACCAGCTCAATAAAGGCGACCACATCGTGCTCGCGGCCTTCGGCGGCGGGTTTACCTGGGGGGCGACGCTGGTGAAGTGGGCTTATTGAGAAGTTTGTAGTGTGGAGTTTGTAGTTTGTAGTTGCGCGAGGCGCGGCGAATGCTTTGAAGGCACCCGGAAGGGTGCCTTTTTGTTGCAGGGAATTACCTGTTGAAACAGCGTGCGAACCATAAATTCCGCTCCGCAGGGGCGCAAAATGATCCGTTGTTTCCTGCATACCCCGGGTTGCACCCGGGACTACCGACAGACCGCCCCTGCGGAGCGGGCAGCCGCCAAATCTTTCCGTAGCCCTCCGTATTTCTACCCTCCGAAATACCGTATTTCCTCTATTGTTTTCTCCAAAACAGCAGGCTACTTTTAAATCCGATCCAGCCTCCTTCCCCAACCAACTGCTAGCCACCCCCGAAAAGCACCGCCCCCACCAAACCAGTAGCTATGGCGCTGCAACCTACTTCCTCCTCCCCAGTTTCCACCTGCCCCGCCCGCGGGTGGGTCTGCTTCGCTGACAAAACCGTCAACCACCTGCCGCGGCCGCCGGATGGCACTTCCATTTTTGACAAGGGCACTGCGGCGTCCATCCGGGCCACTTCCGATTTTGCAAGTGGCATCCGGCAGCCGATCCAGGCCACTTCCGGTTTTGACAATGCCATCGCGCAAACGATCCATGGCACTGTCGATTTTGACAATGCCATCGCGCGGTGGATCGATGCCCCTGTCGGTTTTGACAGGTGCATTCCGCCGACGATCCGCCGCCTTTCCGATTTTGACAATCCCAATTTACCAAAACAATTAATAATCAACTCTTTATGCGCATCAATCCTGTAAAGCTTTTCGGGAACTTCTTCAACGATCCCAAGATCTCCAACTACCGCATGCTTCTTTTCGGTGAAGACGCCTATTCGTCGCTGAAGGAATTCCTGGCCGACATGGCCGCGGGCATCGAGCTTCCGCTGGCCACCTACCGCGACCTGCTGGGCGGCGTCATTACCGCCCGGGCGGTGCTGAAGGGCCGCACCGTGTCGGTAGACGACTATTCCGATGCCTTCCTGAGCACGATCCGGCGAACGGAAGATTCCCTCGGCGTACACAACATCCGCAAAGGACATCCGACCTACCTCGAGTTTTTTCCGCAGGGCCTCGACGGCTATAACGACATCAACCGCGGCAGCGCACATGCGCTGATGCAGCTGGCGGCCGCCGCCGCCAGCAAGCACCCTGACCTGTTGACCACCGAGCTCGCCGCCGAGCTCGCGGCCTTCCCCGAAGGCTGGCTCCGTGTACGCGGTGCCCAGCAGGTGCAAGCGGGCTCTGCCGACGATAAGGCGGCCTCCGTGCGCGCCGCCCGCCGCGTGCTGGAAACAGCCCTCTGCAAGGCGCTGCACGAAGTGGGCGCCCGCTACCCCGCCGACGCCGCAACGGCCGGTTCCTTCTTTTCCTTCGACCTCCTGTATGCGGCAGAGCGGAAGAAGGAAGAAGCGGTGTAGGGAGTTGCCGGTTTCCGGTTTATAGTTTACAGTTTAGAGTTTATAGTTTATAGTTTGTCAAAAGGCGTCGCTCCCGCGGCGCCTTTTGGTGTCATTGCGAGCAAAGCAGCCTGCTCCGCTCGCAATGACAGCTTTGCCTTCGCGGGCGCCAGCAACTACAAACTATAAACTACAAACTAAAAACTTTCCCTCACCTCATCCATCCTTCCTTCGCGACATGTTCGTAAATTAGAAGTAGCTACGTTACCCGCCTTTCCTTCGTCATCAAAACCCAACCATATGCCCAAGTTTGTGATTGAGCGCGACGTACCCGGTGCCGGCCAGATGACCAGCCAGCAGCTGCAGGAGATGGCCCAGAACTCCAACAAAGTGCTCCGCGACATGGGGCCGCGCATCCAGTGGCAACACAGCTATGTAACCGACGACAAAATTTATTGCGTCTACATTGCCTCCGACGAAGCGACAGTGCGCGAGCATGCCAACCGGGGCGGCTTTCCAGCGAACCGGATCAGCCGCGTGGAGGAGATCATCGATCCCACCACGGCCGAAGTGCCCGAACTCGCCCACTGATTCCCCCGAAAAACGGAGCCCCCGCCGCGGCGGGGGCTTTTTTGTGCCCGGATCACCAAACCATCAAAACCTCCAAAACCTTCAAAACCACCAAAACCTTCTCTTACGTTTGCACAAACAACCGCTTATGCATACCCACGCTATTCCCTACGTCAACTTCGACGGGCAGGCCCGCGAAGCCCTCACGTTTTACAAAGACTGCTTCGGCGGCGAGCTGCAGCTGCTGGAGGTCGGATCTTCGCCGATGGCGGCGCACTTTCCGCCCGAGGCGCATAGCCGCATCATGCACGGCCAGTTGAACAACGGCGCCTTCGTGCTCATGGCCTCCGACCTGACGCCGCCGCCCTTCACCGCCGGCAACAACTTCGCCGTGATGGTCGCCTGCGCCACCGAAGAAGAATGCCGCCGCTACTTTGAAAAGCTGTCCGACGGCGGTCACGTATACGACGCCCTCAAGATGCAATTCTGGGGCGCCCTCTTCGGCGTGGTCACCGACCGCTTCGGCGTGCGCTGGAGCATCGGCTGGGACCCGAAGTCGGCAGCTTAATGAAGCTCGCAGAGTCATCGTGAGGCGGGAGGCGTGAGGCGTCAGGCGTGAGGCGTCAGGCTTCAGGCGTCAGGCGGGAGGCGTGAGGCGTGAGGCGTCAGGCGTCAGGCGTGAGGCGTGAGGCGTCAGGCGTGAGGCGTGAGGCGTCAGAAGAACATTCACTACTGTCGGGCAGTCCCTGCCCACACCTGACGCCTCACGCCTGACGACTCTTTCGGGCAGTCCCTGCCCACACCTGACGCCTCACGCCTCACGACACTTTCGGGCCGTCCCAGTTCACGCCTGACGCCTCACGCCTGACGACTCGGGCAGTCCCTTGAAGACCGCTTCTAATACACCTGCCGCAGGATCTCGCGGTGGCTGCGCTCCACCAGTGGCTTGAAGCTGGCGTACCACTGTTGCCAGGCCTCCTGGCTCATATTGCCGCTAAGGCCCTGCTCGTAGGCGCTGAGGCTGTCGAAGCCCTTTTCGAGTATGAGGCGGTAGGAGTCGCCGGTGAAGTCGGTAAACACGCGGGTGCCCGGGTCGCGGGGCACGAGGTCCTTGTCGAGGGCTTCCACCAGCAGCTTGCGGGCTTCGCGGAAGGCGCCGAAGTGCAATTGAAAAGCATCGCGCACCACGTATGCGCTGCGCGTGTGGGGCTGCGCGGGCTGCATGCCCAGTTGCTGGTAAAATACGGCAAGCGAAATAAAGAACCGGTTTTCGGCGATAAGTCCGTCGCGGAGGGTATAGGCTGCCTGGAGGGGAATGGCCACTTCCTGGCCGGTGGCAGCGATGCCGTTGAATTCACCCACGTGCCGCCCGCGGATGGTGCCTTCCATCATCGCTTCGTGCTCGTGCACGAACAGGAGGTCTACCTCGAGGCGGGCATCAAAAGCCACCCGGTACACCTGCTGGAGCAGGGCGCCTACTTCGGCGCGGCCGCGGTGCACTTCGCCCGTGGAGAGGTTGCGGTACACGACGTCTTCGGTGAGGTAACGTGGGTCGTGGGTCTTGAAATAATCCTGCAGATCGTGCAGCACTTCCGGCCGGACGTCTTGCAGTTGGGAAGCTTCGTTCATAGCTGTATCGTTTAGAGGTTAGGAAATCGTACAACTATTTCAAAGGGTGCGTGGGTGGGTACTTTAAAGTTACGAACGAAGGGGCCGCCTTCCTAAAAAAACGAGCGCCCCGAAAGGCGCTCTGCTATATCAATGATGGGTTGCATACCAGGCCGTTCGATGCGGCAAGCCGTCGCTCAAATCCGGCAGTCCTTCGCCGCCGAGGTAGAACAATTGCACCGAGCGGTCGCGGCGCACCACGAGGCGCTGCCCCGCGGCGTTGAACAGCAGGAAGTCTTCCTCCTGCGCGGGCAGCCGCAGCCCGTATTGCTGCGCCAGCAGCGCCGCCACCTCGGTGCCGGCATCGGAAAAGGCGGGAAACACCTGCTGCACCAGCGCCAGCCGTCCTTTCACGAAATGACAGATCACGTAGGCGCCACGGCGCCCGCAGCGGCTGCCGTAAAGCGCGATCCGCACGCCCTCCCGTTTCTGCACGTGGCGGGGCAGGCCAAGCTGCAGCGCCACCTGGAGGGGGCTGCTGCCGAAACGGAGACCAGGCGCTTCAAGCGACGCGGTGCAGGCGTGGCGGAACGGGAAGGATCCGCCCAGCTCGCGGTAAAGTCCGGGTAGGCTGTCGCCGATAAGGCTTTCATAATAGGCGCTGCGGCTCACGGGGGCCAGGAAGTCGCCGAGGCGGGGCAGCGGGAGGCGGAGGGTATGGAGTTGCATAGGGCACTCGGATTTACCTACCGAATCTACTCAACCCCATCCGTAAGCGCGGCAGGCGGCAGCGCCGATTTCTGTATTTTAGGGGAAACCCGCTAGCGCCGGTAAGCAATGCTGCCGGCACTCCTTAATCTCAAACCGCTGCTGCGGGTAAGGAAGCTGTTCCGGCGCCTTTGCTCTTCGGCGGCCCATCCGTAATTTGCCGCTCGCCCTTTCTACCATGAGTGAACCCACCCTTGACCAGGCCCTTTTTAGCGAACTATTCGACTGGCAACCGCAGGCCTACGTGTGGCTGCGCCCCATCTGGAACGAATCGGGGGAAGGCGTGGCCGATTTCGAATACGTTTTCAGCAACGATACCGGCCTGCAATACCTGAAACTGTCGCGCGCGCAGCTGGGCCACCTGCGCCTTTCCGACACACCTTCGCTCACCGACGAAATGCGTCCCAAAGTATTGGCCGAGCACCTGCGCGCCTTCACGGACGGCGAAACGGTTACAGCCGATATGTATAACCCGATCATCAACCGCTATGCGCGCGTGTTCCGCGTCCGCTTTCGCGGCGGCGTGCTCACGATGATGCAGGATAAGTCGGACGAGCGCCGCGCCATCCAGGAGATCAGCGAGCGCACGCGGCAACTGGAGCAGTCCAATGCCGACCTCGAGGAGTTTGCCTACGCCGCCTCGCACGACCTGCAGGAGCCGCTCCGCAAGATCACCACGTTTTCCGACCGCCTCGCCCACGAGCTGGCGGGCACGCTGTCGGCGGGCCAGGAAGGATTGCTGCAGCGCCTGCAATCGGCGGCGGGCCGTATGAAGGGTCTCATCGAAGACCTGCTGGCCTACTCGCGCGTGAGCACCCGCCAGGAGGCATTCAGCCCGGTCGATCTCAACGCGGTGCTGGGCGAAGTGCTGCAGGACCTCGACGGCGCCATCCAGGAAGCCGGCGCCGACGTGCAGATCGGGCCGCTGCCGAAGCTGGAGGGCGATGCGCGCCAGCTGCAGCAGCTCTTTCAAAACCTGCTGGGCAACGCCATCAAGTACCACAGTACGGAGCGCAAGCTGGTCATCGCGGTCAGCGGCCGCCTCCTGCCACCCGGCGATGAAGCACCGGCGGCAGCGGGCCTCTCCGGCGACGGCTGGTACCTGGTGGAAGTGCGCGACAACGGCATCGGCTTCGACATGCAATACGCCAGCAAGATCTTCCAGGTATTTCAACGCCTGCACGGCCGCGCCGAATACGAAGGCTCCGGCATCGGCCTGGCCATCGTGCAGAAGGTGGCCTTCCGGCACGGGGGGGCGGTGCGGGCGCTCTCCCGACCCGATGAGGGCGCGACCTTCCAGGTGCTGCTGCCCGTGGAAGCACTGAAGATCCAAACCTAACGGCGCCGTACAGGCCATAAAGACGATTCTTCCGAACCCGCCGGATGCTGTACCTTGGTGCCAACCAATTGCCCGCATGCTTCGTCCCCTCTCCTTCCTCTGCCTGCTGCTGACCGCTTCGGTATCGGTAGCGCAAACTGTTTTCGGTATCTCCGGCTTTGCCACAGGCGCCGCGGCGCTGCAGCAACAGGCCACTATAGAAGCACGTCCCAAGGAAGTGCTCTTCGGGATCCACTTCAAGGGCGACGACGTGGTGTTCCAGCTGACGAGTGAAAACTGGTTCCACAAGATCTTCAGCGGCCCGGGCGATGCCCTGACGGCCGACCTCGTACCGCGGGCCCGCCTTGAATGCGGCGCGGCGCCGCTTGCTGCCGGCAACTGGTACCGCGGTGTGGTGCTGAAGCCCGTGCTCTATGAAGAAATGCTCCGCACCCTGAAGCGCTTTCCCGACGGAACCGTAGAAGTACGGATCGGCCCGGTGCCGCCGTCGCTGCGCGGACAGGAGCTGGAAGGCAACCTGGTGATCCTTCGCAACCGCGAGGTCAGCTTTTACCGCAACTTCACCCACCTCGACCAGTCGCTCTGGGAGCTGCTCGACATGGGCCTGTATACCGACTCGCTGCTGCGCAACGGCGCCGCCGCGAAAGACGGGAAGGCCTTTTTCTTTTCCCGGAAGGCGACAGTGGTCATTCCGTTCCGAAAAGGAGCGGCCCGCTTTGCACCCGCCGACATCGCGCCGCTCTACGATTCGCTGAGCCGCGGCGGGCAGCGGGTGCGCAAGGTGAGCATTCGCGCGTTCTCCTCCGTGGAAGGCGCGCTGGCAGCCAACCTCACCCTGCAGCGGCAGCGCGGGCAAAGCATCGCCGGCGCCATTCAATCGTTCCAGAAAGACCCGATCCGCACCGAGTTGAGCAGCGGTGAAAACTGGGTGGAGTTTGTACAGGCCCTGCCGGGAACGCCCTTCGCCTACCTCGCCGGCCTGCCCAAGGCGGCGGTAAAACAACGCCTGCAAAACCGGGCGCTGCTCGACTCGCTCGAATACCTGCTGGCGCCGCAGCGCAAGGCCGTCGTTACCCTGTACCTCGATCAGAACGAAGGCCTGCGCCTCCCCGCGGACAGCCTCCTCCCCCGCTTCCGCCAGGCCCTCGGCCGCGCGCGGCTCGACGAGGCCAGCGCGATCCAGCGCGAGGTATTCGGCCGGGTGGCCGACAACCACCTTCCCGACGACTTCCTGGCGCGCCTCGAGATACCGGCTGAAAAGCCCTACAGCCGCCTGCTCAACGACCAGGTGGTGTACCGCCAGCTGCTGCGCGAGATCAGCGAGGACGAAGCGTTGCAGGAACTGCGGAAGATCGAACAGCTTGACCCTTCGAATCTGCGCGTGCAGTACAACATCGCCGCGCTGCTGCTGCGCCTCTGGCAATACAATGAAAAGGCGGCGGACCGCAACGACGTGGCGGCACGCATCGCCCGGCTTCGCCGGCTGGGTACACCAGCGGCGCTCGTGGACCGCATGGAGATCAACTCCCGCATTGTGCTGTGCGAGATCCTGATGCGGCAGGAGAAATTCGCCGAAAAAGACCAGCTGCTGGAAGAAGTGAAGAACCGGTACATCCGCCCCGACTGGCCCGACAACGACCTGCTGTCGATCGGCCGCTATTTCTGCCATTACGCGCAATACCAATGGGCCGACGAGCTCATTGCGCCCCGGATGGAGCGGGTTGATGTGGATGCCGACCTGCTGTTCTTTTACATCAACCTGGCGTTTTTCACCGGCCACGATTTCGAGGAAGACGAAGGCATGCGGCGGATCCTGCTCAATGCCGAAAGCATCGACAATGCCCGTGTGTGCGGCTTCTTCCGCGCCACCGACCGCGGCGGCATCAGCATGCAACTGCTGCTCGAGCCTTTCTGGAAAAGCCTCTACTGCGAGAACTGCGCGCGGCGCGCGCTCGAGAAAAGCCTCTGAGGCTACAGGGCCCGTCGTTAGTTTTGATGCCCAACCCCTGAGCGCATGTCCCTACTCTTCGAGCCTATCGTCTTCCGCGGCCTTCGCCTTCCTAACCGCATCGTGGTATCGCCCATGTGCCAATACAGCAGTGTGGACGGTTTCGCCAACGACTGGCACCTCGTGCACCTGGGCAGCCGCGCCGTGGGTGGCGCCGGCCTCATCATCTGCGAGGCCACGGCCGTATCGCCCGAAGGGCGCATCAGCCCCGACGACCTCGGCATCTGGAGCGACGCCCACATCGAAGGCCTGAAGCGGATCACCAGCTTCCTCGAAACACAGGGCTCCGTGCCCGGCATCCAGCTCGCCCACGCGGGCCGCAAGGCCAGTACCAGCGCACCCTGGAAGGGCGGCACGGCGGTCAGCGAAGGCGGCTGGACGGTAGTGGCGCCCAGCGCCAAAGCCTTCCGCGACGACTACCCGCAACCCGTAGCGCTGGATGCGGCCGGCATCCGCAAGGTCATCGGCGACTTCACGGCCGCTACGCAGCGCGCACGCGCCGCCGGTTATAAAGTTGTAGAAATACATGCCGCCCACGGCTACCTCCTGCACCAGTTTCTCTCGCCCCTGAGCAATGAGCGGGAAGACGAATACGGCGGTTCCTTCGACAACCGCGTGCGCCTGCTGTTGGAAGTGACCGACGCCGTGCGCGCGGCCTGGCCTTCCGACCTTCCCGTATTTGTACGGATGTCGGCCACCGACTGGACCGAAGGCGGCTGGACGCCCGAAGACTCGGTGGCCCTCGCGCGCCTCCTCTCGGAGCTCGGCGTGGACCTGATCGACTGCTCCAGCGGCGGCAACGTACCGAAGGCGCACATCCCGGTGGGACCGCTGTACCAGGTTCCTTTTGCCGAGCAGATCCGCCGGGAGAGCGGCATCCGCACCGGCGCGGTGGGTATGATCAACAGCGCGGCGGAAGCCGAAGGCATTCTCCAGGCCGGGCAGGCCGACCTCGTGCTCATTGCCCGCCAGTTGCTGCGCGACCCCTACTTCCCCCTCCACGCGGCACAGGAACTGGGCGACGATCTTCCCTGGCCGTTACCATACGAGCGCGCGAAGCCGCGTTAAGGAACATCAGGTTTGGCATCATATCGTATGCGCGTCCTTTTGCTTTTTAGGTTATTTCTTCCGTTCCTGGCTGTGCGGCCGCATTTTTTTCCGGCCGCTTTAAAACAACGAGCGGGATTTTGTAGCTTAGTCAAAACCTAAACTTTCTTCTATGTCTTTTTTTGATCGCCTCTCCACCGGCTGGCGCATTGCGCTCAACAGCTTTTCCATTCTGCGTGCCAACAAGCAGCTGCTGATTTTCCCGGTGCTTTCCGGGCTGTCACTGCTCCTGATCATCGGCTCGTTTGCCGGCGCTTTCTTTGCTTTTGCCGACATCGATCAATTCAACCCCGACAATAAGGTGTTCACCTACGGAACGATGTTCGTGTTTTACCTCGTCAACTATTTTGTCATTACCTTTTTCAACATGGCCCTCGTGCATTGCACCCGCCTGTATTTCCTGGGCCAGGAAGTGAGTGTGCGGGAAGGCATCCGGTTCAGCGTCAGCCGCCTCCCGGTGATCTTTTCGTGGGCGCTCTTTGCAGCCACGGTGGGAACGATCCTGCGGGTCATCCAGGAAAATTCCGGGCTGATCGGCAAGATCATCACCGGTATTATCGGGATCGTTTTCAGTATCGCTACGTTCTTCGTGGTGCCCGTGATCGCGTATGAAGAACTCGGCCCCATCGATGCCTTCAAACGCTCTTCGCAGCTGATGCGCGAGAAGTGGGGCGAGAGCCTCGGATCGCGGTTCAGCTTCGGGGTCGTGAACCTGCTGGGCCTGCTGCTGGTGGTATTACCGCTGTTCCTCCTCGGCTTCACCGTGCATCTCGTGCTCGGTATCGTGCTTGGCCTCGCCGGGCTGTTCCTGCTGATGACGGTGATGAGCGCCGCCCACACCGTATTCATCTCGGCGGTATACCATAACGTAACGGGTAGCCCGACGGAGCATTTCGACCAGCAACTGGTAGACGGCTTGTTCCAGGGTAAATGATCCGGGCATGCACCTTACTCAGGAAAGGGCCCTTCGGGGCCTTTTGTTTTTTTGGAAAAAGGCACCGCCCTTCAGCCGGTCTCCGTAGTTCCAACCCGGCTTTTAACAAGCGTAGCGAAGAGCTGGGCATGGATTCTGGCACGTTTCTTTTTTGAGAAAAGGCGGAACAAATCAATGGATTATGAAAAAGCTTGTTTATAGCGGTTTGCTGGCCCTTGCCCTGAGCGCCTTCAGCCAGGAGGCCGATGCCCAGACCACGACCACGCGCAGCCGCGCCCGGCAGAACACGGTCATAGGTGCCGCAGCCGGTGCCGCCACCGGCGCCGTCGTGAGCCGCAAGAAAGGTAAAGGCGCCGTTATCGGCGGTGTTGTGGGCGCGGCCGGCGGTTATGCCTGGGGTAAGCACCAGGACCGCAAGAAAGGCCGGAAGGTGAAGGTCAAACACAACTAGCATCCCCCGAAAATCCCCCGAACAGACCGTCCAAATGGGCGGTTTTTTTTTGCGTCCGGCGGGCGTTAGGTGTATTTTTAGGGAGACTCAGCATCAAACAAAAACGTATGAAACTAACTGCCCGCTTCTACTTTGCCGCCCTTTTCGGCGGCACGTCCCTCCTCCTGTCACTGGCCGCCTGCCAGCCGCACGACCACACCCCGCCCCAGCCTGTGGTAACCACCCCGGTGGATTCTTCGAGCGTGGCAATGGACACGGCTCACTGGACCTATTTCGGGGTGCAGTCGGTAGCCTACGTGGCTCCCACGGCGGGTAAGTTCGAGTATACAAGTGAAGGTGTGAAAGCAACCGCCGAGAGCTACCGGCTCGGGGCCTTCCTGCTCACGAGGTTGCCCTATACGCTGACCAACCGTACCATCAAAGTAGCCTGGAAGCCCCGCGACGGCGGTTCTTTCTGCAACTATATGTTCTCCTTTGCCGACAGCACCGGCACCATTTACGAGCCGGTGACCAACCTGAGAAATTTCGAAGACCTCAACAACCTCAGCACCCGCAACGCGGTGGGCAACTCGGTGATCATTTCCGCTGATCTCTGGTATTATACGACCATCGTGACCGGCAATGGCAGCTACACGCTCAGCACCGCCACCGGCAACTACAGCGGCAGTGGCGGCACCGTGATCGAGAGCCGCAGCGGCTCGTTCACCCGCAACCGCGGTCGCATCAGCCTCCGCGCCGGCGACCCCTTCGGCGGGTCTGGCGCCAGCATCGTTATTCACGAGCTTTCTATTCGCTGACCGATACCTTATTTTTCGAAAGCCGGCCCCGCGCCGGCTTTTTTTATTGCCCGAAAAAAGTAAATTTGGGAAGCCCAAAGGCTGCCAAATACCTGCATATATGGGTCGTTTATCCCAATTCAGCTTCCTTGCCCTCACCTGTTGCCTGCTTACGGCCGGCTGCCGTGTGGTGTCAGACGAATACCCCGGGCTCCCGATTCCCCCCCCGCCACCGGCGACGGCCGACAGCACAATGGTGCCCAACGACAGCGCACACTGGCGGCACTACGACCTGGGGCGGCGCGCCTTCGAAACGCCGGCTCCCGGCCACTTTGAATTTGAAAGCGACGGCGTGCACGGCTACAACAGCAGCCCCGGCTTCGGCAGCATCCTCTTTACCGCCGGTACCTACGCGCTCGACAACCGCGAGATCCGCATTACCTGGATGTGCAACGATGCCGGCAGCAGCAGCGACTTCGCGCTCGCCCTGGCGGACAGCTCCGGCCTGATGTACGACCCCGCCAACAGCCAGCCGCTGTACAGCGATCTCAACAAACTTTCCACCCGCAGTGCCTACAGTGGCAGCACGGAAGTACGCAACAACGTGTGGTATTTTTCCAGCATCCGCAGTAACGGCGGCCAGTATACCGTGAGCACCTATTACAACGGCTTTCCCGACGAGGGCGGCATTCTCATCGAAACGAAGAGCGGCCCGCTTCCCTTTCGCCGGGGCCGCGTGTTACTACGCTCCAACGCTCCGGCCCGCGCCGGCTGCCTCCTTGTCATCAACCGGCTGTCCGTACGCTAAGGCTTAGCCCGAAGTTAACAGCCGCAAACCAACTGCCGCCCTATCTTTATCCGACCATCCAGGAATGAATTCACCATGTTGCTTCTGATTACCTTTCTTGTGGTAGGCGCACTGGTCTACCTCTTTACGCGGCGCTCACAGCCCCCCCGCTACGAACTCGGCGATTACAGCATCGACGACCAATACAACGCCGGCCGCAAGCTGCGGCAGGAGGAAGTGGACCGCCTTCTTGAAAAGGTGGCCCGGAAGGGCATGCAGGGCCTCAGCGCCCGCGAGCGCGCCTTGCTGAAGGAGCACGCTGAAAGCCTGTAGGCCGGGGGGGCCATTGACTGATAATCATTGGATAAGGACCATTCAATAGGGCGCTGAGGCCTGTAAATTTTTACCATGCTGTATTCCCATCCCGACGCGATCGTTCTTCAACGCACTGATGCGGCTGATCCCGACTTCCGCGCGCTTGTGCAGCAACTCGATGCCGGCCTCGCCGAACTCAATGGCGACACGCAGGATTTCTACGGGCAATACAACGGGCTCGACGCCATCCGCTATGTGCTGCTGGCACGTCGCGACGGTGCGGCCGTGGGCTGCGGCGCCATCAAAGAGTGGGCGCCCGGCGCTATGGAAGTAAAGCGCATGTTCGTGCAGCCGGGGGCGCGCCGGCAGGGCATCGCCGCCCGCGTGCTGGCGGGGCTCGAAGGCTGGGCCCACGAGCTGGGCTACGAAAGCACCGTGCTGGAAACGGGCACCAACAACCCCGAAGCGGTAGCCGTGTACCGGCATGCCGGCTACGAAGTGATTCCCAATTACGGGCCGTATGCAGGCGTGGAAAGCAGTATTTGCTTTCGGAAACAACTCGCCTGACCCATCCCCTGGCCCCTTCCCCGAGGGAAGGGGAAATAAAACCCGGATCGCGATGCGATCCGGGTTTTCAAGAGCAAGCCAATAAGATTGTTGAAAACAAAAAGATGGTTCCACCTATGTGCCCCCCTTCGCGCCGCCGGCCGTAGTCTAGGGCGCGGAGGCCGGGCGGACAAGGGGCCGGGCTATCCTTCGAGGTGAATGGAAAACACGATCATCCGGCTCTGGATGCGGTCGATGACGTTGGAGTATTTGAGGTTGGCATCGCGGTCGTGCATGTTGCGCAGGCCGTTGGAGAATTTCACTTCGGGCGAGAAGATGAAGCTTTTGAAATAGAAATTGAAGCCGAGGCCGCCTTCGATGCCGTAATCGAGCTTGCCGATCTTGATCATGTTCTCGGCCTGTCGCGCCTTGGCATTGGAGGCCAGGTCGTAATCGAGCTTGACGCCGCCGAGCATATACACCCGGAAGTTGCCGATCCGGTCGGAGCGGAACTTCAGCTGCAAGGGGAACGAGGTGATGACCGACTCGACCTTCTTGGTGACGTTGAAGCCGTCGCCGTCCTCGAAGATATCCTTGTATTTGAGTTGGTAAATGATGTTGCGCTCCATGAAGATGAGCGTCGGGTTGAAGCGCGCTTCGAAGCGGTGGTTGAGCCGCAGGGTGGCCAGCAGTCCGAGACCGAAGCCGCCCGAGTTGGTAGGCTCCATCACCAGCACGGTATCCTGTGCGAGGAAGTAGGGATGCTGCTCGATGTGAAAGCGGGCCATATTGCCGGCGAGGGTGATGCCGAAGTAGTACGGCTTGGCTTCATGCTCCTCGAGGTTAATCTCCTTCATAAACTGCGCCTTTGCTCCCAGCGAGCATACGAACAGCAGTACCCATCCAATCAATCCTGCCTTTTGATTCCGGCGTATAAACAACATATTCCTAAGCTTAGCGGTTTGAACGAGGTATTGATATAACCCACGTTGTTCATAATTGCGACAAAATCCTGCCGGTCGGGAAAGGCGTTTGCGGAGGCGTTGAGGTATTGATAGGCCTGTTTATTCTGACGGAACCACTTTGCCAATTGCGGGGCCAGCCATCCCATATACCATCCATACAACTGGCGCACGACCGGCAGTCGCGGGCGGCTGAATTCCAGCACTACCAGCGGTGCTCCCGGCTTCAGTACCCGCAGGATCTCACCGAGGCCTTTTTCGAGGTGCTCGAAGTTGCGCACACCAAAGGCCACCATTCCCGCATCAAACGTATTGTCGTCGGCGTTTATTGTCTCACTGTCGCCGCTGACCAACTCAATTTGCGTTCCAAGATTGGCTTTCCGCACCTTTTCGCGGCCCACCTGGAGCATCCCTTCGGAGATATCGATCCCTACGATCCGCGCGGGGCGGAGGCTGCGCGCCGCCATCAGCGCCATGTCGCCGGTGCCGGTAGCCACATCGAGCAGCAGTTGCGGCTTGTAGGGCGCGAGGGCGCGCATGGCCGCTTTGCGCCACAGCACATCGATCCGTGCGCTCAGCACGCGGTTCATAAAGTCATAGCGCCCGGCGATGTCGTCAAACATCTCGGCCACCTGCTGCTTCTTGTTCCCTTCTTCGGAAAAGGGCTTTATCTCGTCGTGGGCAAAGCGCTTCATGGGGCGGCAAAGGTAAGGCTACTATCTTTGCCGCATGGAGATCATCAAAGCCGAATACCTCATCAGCTCACCGTCTGTGGATATGTGCCCCAAGGCCGACCGGCCCGAGTATGCATTCATCGGGCGTAGCAACGTGGGCAAAAGCTCGCTGATCAACGCCCTCACCGACAAAAAGGAACTCGCGAAGGTGTCGCGCACGCCCGGCAAGACGCAGCTGATCAACCACTTTACCATCAACGCCAAAAGCGGCCATAGCTGGTACCTCGTAGACCTTCCGGGCTACGGCTTCGCCAAGCGCTCGCAAAGCCTGCGCAAGGAGTGGTCGAAGATGATCGAGAATTATATCCGGAAGCGCGAAAACCTGGTGAACCTCTTTGTGCTGATCGACAGCCGCCACGAGCCCCAGGAGCTCGACCTCGAGTTCGTCAACCAGTTGGGCGCCTGGCGCGTGCCCTTCGCGCTCGTGTTCACCAAGTCGGATAAAAGCACCCAGCGCGAGGTAGCCGCCAACGTGCGCCGCTTTCTCGACGCCCTTTCCGAATCCTGGGAAGAGCCGCCGCCGCACTTCGTTACTTCCGCCGAAAAGCGGACGGGCATTAAACAGATCCTCGGATTTATCAGCTCGCTGACCGCCAACGGATGAGAATGCAATTAGAAGGCGACCGTTTGTATAAATACGGAAGCCGGGCGGAGCAGAATGTCTTTACTTTTGTTGCCGAATGATTCCAGCTGCACTTAAAACCCGCGAGAAAAGAGTGGTACAAGCGCTTTTCGTTGTGGTATTGCTCACCTTTTTCGCCGCCGAGCAGGCGCGCTCGCTGCTCGACCGGGGACAGCGCTTCGCCGGGGCGCCCGCAGCGGTCCGGGCGGCTACCGGAGCCGCCGCTTCCGTAGCCTTTCGCCGCTAATTCACCATCTTGTCGGCGCAACAGCTGCTGGCAAAGGCATCCGGCTTCGCCTTGAACGCAAACCCCATCCCCAGGATATAGCCCATCGCCTCACGCAGGGCGTCGTTGCTTTTGAAGCCGGGATTGGTGTTGATGTCCGCATGTACTTCCATGTCCACATTGTATAAAGTAAAAAGGTTGCACAACTCGTAGGCAACCTCTATACTCTTCGCAACTTCTACCAGCATCCGCTCTTTTATGGAGTAGGATTGGGTCGTGCGATCATTGTGGATGAACATGAACCCGCCGTGGCCTTCCCGCAGGAATACGATTACCGTGGCGAACTCGGTATCGCGGCCTTTGACCTGGGAATCGGTGCCGATGCAGACCTTGAGCCGTTGCCCCTTCTCCGTCTCCCGGCGGATGGTGTCTTCCACCGCCTGGTAGATCGGAAGGTCGATCGTTGCGCCGTTGAATCTTCTCCAACGCATAGATATAAGGTTTCCCTAATATACGAAAAAAAATGGACCGCAGGCGAATCCCAGGCGCACCGTGTGGAAATAGGGTGCAAAAACGGGCGTCAGGGCTGAACGAACTTTTCGAGGAACACCTCACCGCCCGCCCAGAAGCGGATCCAGTAAGTGCCCGCGGGCAGCGACGGCAGCGATAGCGTCGATCCGCCCGTTGGAAGGGTGCCGTGGGCTAACAGCTGGCCGAGGCTGTTGCCCACCTGGTACTTCGTTTCGGTTGTCACCTGCACGGTCAGCGCACCGCCGCGTACCAGGTTCTGCAGCAGGCGCGGGTGGCCGTCCGAGGCCGCGGGGGCGATGAGCACCGTGTTGGAATAATAGCTACGGCCGTTGTCGAAGGTTACGTGCAGGCGGTATTGCAGGCGCCCGGTGGCGCCATAGCTATAGGCACGCTCGGCAGCGCCGGGTTCGGCGAGGGGGCGGAAGTTGCGGCCGTCGCCCGACACTTCCAGCTCCTGGCGCATTACGGCCTCATCGGCATCGATACCCCAGGAAAGGCTGTGGCGGCCGGCGCCGGCGCGGCCCTGCAGGCGCAGGCTGCGCAGGGGCAGCACCGTCAGCGGCATGGTGCTGCCGCGCAGGGCGTAAGATCCGAGCGAGCCGTATTCGGGGGCAAACTGGTTGCCCTTGCCGTCGATAGACAGGTAGTAAGTGCCGGCAGGCAGCAGCGTATCGATCACCGAGTTGAGCAGCGGCGCGGGATTATAAGAGCCGAGCGGGTTGCCGTCGGTATCGAGCAGCTGCACGAGGATGTCGAGGTTGGAGCCCACATTGCCGGAGCCCAGGTTGAAGGGAATAGCATCAAGGCGAAAGCGGCCCGTTTGCGCCAGCGCGAAGCGAAACAGGTCGCGGTCGGAGCTGCGCTCGATCACACCCTGCACGTAAAAGGTGTCGGCATTGCTGACCGCCGAACGAATGAGCTCGCGGCTGTCGGGCACGTCGTCGGCGCGGAACGTGATGCCGTTGACCGCTTTGGTGATGACGTCCACGTCGCTCTGCTGGGTGCTGCAGCCCTGGTTGGTGGGCCCCAGGTTCCAGGTGGTCATGTTGCGGTAGTAGCCCACGCCCATGATGGGCGCCCAGCCGATCTCGCCCGTGCCGGTACCCTGGTTGTAGTCGGTGATCTTACCGCAAGAGGTGTTGTACGACGCCTGGTGGCGCAGGCCGAAGGTGTGGCCTGCCTCGTGGGCACCGGCCTCGGAAAGCCATTTGGTGTTGTAGTTGAGCAGGGCCGTGAACACGAAGGCAGGTGTGTTGTCGCCCCACGAAAAAGAACCGATGTAGGAAACGCCGCCAACGCTGTTGCCGTACCAGCCGTTGGTAATAGTGAATACAACGCGCATGCGTTGCTTCGGCGGTGCGCTCCAGTAGCGCGTGGAGTCGGTGGTGACGTTGATCTGGAACGGGCGATAGTCTTCGGCGATGCGGTTGAATATCTCCGTTTGCTGCTCCAGGCTGATGTTGGCCGGGCCGCATACGATGGGGCCGTTCAGGTTCCATTGCGTACCGTTAATGGTGTGGCCGTCGAAGTCGAGGAAAATCACGGGGGCGGCGGCGTCATAGCTGCTCCAGGCCGGCGGCGTTTGGGCCGTGGTGAAGAGCGAGAGCAGGAGGCAGCAGGAAAGAACCAGTGGGCGCATCGGGAAAAAATTTATTCGCTGAGCAGATCGTAGAGGGCGCGCTTTTCGAAGCGCAGCCCGCTTTTGTCGGACACGAGCTCGAGAGCGTCGGCGCGCTCGTAGCTAAGGATGCGGCCCGACCATTCGAAGCCGTTGCTGCCGGCGCGGCGCGCCAGGGCGAAGGTGTTGCCGCCTTCGAGGCGGATCACCACGGTCTCCAAACCGCGATCAACGCCATCGCCGCGCGATACCACACGGCCGGTCAGGCGGAGGTCCTGCAGTTGCAGGCTCACAGGGCTGCCCTCGGGTTTCTGAAGCAGGGAGTCGAGCTGCTGCAGCACCACGGGTACGATCAGCGGCAGGGTCATGAATTGGCGGGGTTTGTTAGCATCGGGCTCCCGAAGCGGGGCCTTCTGGGCCTGGGCGGCGGCGGTGAGCAGCAGCCCCATAAGCAGGCAGGCAATGGGTTTCATGGTCGGTGTTTTAAGGTCGGGGCGCGGGCCCATGGCTTAAAGTTCCGACGATGGCTAACCGAAAAGCGCTCTCTTTCGGTGAACCGGCCCAAACCGGGGCGGAAGGGGGGAATTTATATGTTAAGTAAATGTAATGGAAGAGCTTCCATTCTCCTGTCACAGCTCATCAATAGCCTGTGGCTTCCGGGTCAACTCCAAGCAACCAAACGCCAAACTTTCCTAATACTCCCCGGTGCTGAGCATGACCAGTGTGCAGCCCAATACGGGTTGAATGCCGGCTTGCTTTGCCTTGGCGATGAGCTCGTCGTTTTCCGTGCCGGGATTGAAAATGATCCGCTTCGGCTTCAGGCCCAGGATATAGTCGTAATAGGGCTTCTGGTTTTGCGGGTTGAGGTAGAGCGTAACGGTGTCGATGCCTTCTTCGGGTTGCTGCCCGGTGCTGATGGGCACCCCCGACACCTCGCCGGGCTTGCGGCCGATCGCCACAACAGGATGCTGGTGCGCCGATAGCCGGCGGATGGCCAGGTAGCTATAGCGGCTCGGGTTATCCGACGCACCGAGGACAAGGGTCTTCTTCACACTCATGGCAAGGAAAGTACAAAGGGTGTGCCTGTCGTGAAGCGTGAACCGTGAAGCGTGAGGCGTGAGGCTTCTTATCCGCTGAAAATCCGGGATCGGAGATCTGAGATCAAAAAATCTCCCCGTGTGTGCTCCGTATGACCGGTTTTGCCAGCGCCGGAAAGGCACAGAAGAGTCGCACAAACGCAATGCTGGCGCGGCGGCTGCCGAAGAAGCGTTGCAGCAACCGCCCACGGCCGAGGCGCCCCGAAAAATGGGTCCGCCAGCCCTTGGCATAGGCGTCTTCCATTTCGCGCCGGCTACAGGTGCCTTCGAGGAAGGCGGCGGTGAGCCCGGCCGCCAGCTTGCCGGTGTGCAGGGCAATGCTCATCCCGTTGCCGCAGAGCGGGCTGATCATACCCGCGGCATCGCCGAGCAGGAGCACGCCCCGCTCCACGGCCGCTTTCGTTTGGAAGGAGATCTGTGAGATCGTAAGCGGGAAGGGTTCCAGCACGGAGCTTTCGGAAAAGATCCGGCGCAAGTGCGGGTTCGTGCCGAGCACTTCTGCTTCCAGGCGCGCCAGCTTGCCGCCGCAGGCCCGCAACGCTTCCGCGCGCACGAGGTAACAAAGCGAGGTGCGCCCCTCCTCTACCCCCGAAATGCCGCAGTAGCCGCCGGGGAAGTTGTGCAGACCGATGCTGTGCGCCGGCCAGTTGCTCTGCAGGTGGTACTTAACGGCCACGAAATTGTCGAGCCGCCGGTCCGTGCGCTGCAGAAAGGCACGGCCCCACCCAACGTCCAGGTTGGCGCGCTTTCCCCAGGCACCGCAGCAGGCGCGGGCTTCTATAACGCGTGTTGCGCCGTCCCGTATTTCTACGGTGATGCGGAAAGGTTCGGTTCCGTCAACAGCGGTTACGCGGGCGCCTTCCACCACCGTCACAGCGGCGGCGCGGGCGCAGCTGGCGAGCGCCGCGTCGAGCTTGTAGCGGCTGATGCCGAAGCCACCCAGGGGCAGTCGCGCCTCGAAGGCGCGCCCGTCGGGTGCCGTAAGCCGCAGCCGGTGGATCTCCGGCAGGTCCCAGGTTTCGAGCGGCAGGCCGAGGTGCTGCAGGTAGCTCCAGCTTTCAAACGACACGTACTCGCCACAAACGCGGTGGGCCGGGTAGTGTCCTTTTTCAAAAAGGATCACCGAATGGCCGGCCCGCGCCAGCCCGATGCCTGCCGAGAGGCCCGCAAGGCCACCGCCGATGATGGCGGCGTCGTATCGTGTTTCATTGCTCATGGTTGTGTACGAGGACCAGCCAGCGAAAGGCCCACTGCCAGCTGCATCGGTAGCGCGTGATGCCCGCGCCCCGCAGCAGACCCGCCCATTCGGCCCGGCGGAAAGCACGGAGCACCGACAGCGGCGCATCGGCTTTCACCATATAGCTTTTGGAGAACAGGCGGGTGAGCAGGCGGATGGAATACCAGGCCAGCGGGTGCCGGTGCAGGTCGTTAAGGAAAAATCCGCTGCGGCTTTGCGCCCCCATCCAGCGCAATTGCTCCAGCAGTTGCCCGTCAGTGAAGTGGTGACAAAAAAGCGAGGAAAAGAGGATGTCGGGCTTATCGGACCAGCGCAGGTTACGGTAGTCGGAGCAAACGAAAGCGATGCCGCTGTTGCCCGCGCGGCCTTCAGCATAAGCGATGCATTCCGGGTTGTAGTCGACGCCGGTAAGCCGGAGTTCCAGTCCGCGCGCGTCGGCCCAACGGCGTATGGCGCGCAGGTTATCGCCGCCGCCGCATCCGATTTCGGCGATGTGCGGCACGGTGCCCGGCACCTGGTATCGAAGCAATGCCTGAACGCCTTTGAGTGTAATCCGATGGCCGCCGAGGCGCGTGTTGATCACATCAAGCTCGCGCATGTTGTCGGCGATATCGGCAAACGGAATTCCCGGCCGGTCGAGCAGCTCGGGCTCGTAGCTGCGTATGCGGAAGTCGGGCTTCATCGGTGGGCCGTAAAGGTTTCAACGGTAAGGCCCGGGCCGAAGGCGGCACCCACGAGGCGCGGGATCGGCGCGTGCCCTTCGAGCATCCGCTTGAGCACAAACAGCACCGTGGCCGACGAGAGGTTGCCGTAATCACGGAGCACAGCGCAGGAAGCCTCCAGTTGGCCGTTGCTGAACCCGAGGCTCTTGCAGATCGCTTCGAGGATTCGCTTGCCACCCGGGTGGATGCACCAGTGGCTAACGTCGGAGGTCGGGCAGCCCTGCGCCGCGAGCGCCCGCTCCACGATGGGCCGGAAGTCGCGACCGATGAGGTCCGGCACATAGCCGCTGAGCGTCATCAGGAAACCGGTGGACGACAGTTGCCACGACATATCCGCCTTACCCTGCGGCAGCACCTCGCTGTAAAAGCCGTCGATCGTCAGCCCCGCTTCCGGCGCGGCATCGGGCGCCATCAGCACGGCGGCAGCACCATCGCCGAAGAGCAGCGAAGACGCGATATTGTCCATACTGGCACCTTTCTGAAAATGCAGCGTACACAGCTCGGTGCATACGAACAGCACACGCGCCGACGGGTCGCTGCCGCAGAGCGCGTGGCCGAGGCGGAGGGCGTGGAGCGCGGCATAGCAACCCATAAAATTGACCGACGTGCGGAAGATCGTTGACGACAGCCCGAGCAGTTCCTGCACCTGCAGGTCGAGGCCGGGCGCACTCATGCCGGTGCAGCTCACGGTGATGAGGTGCGTGATTGAAGTGGCGTCGAATTGTGCGCCGAGACAGTCGCGGATCGCCGCTGCCGACAGGGGGGCCGCCTCGAGGTTGTATACATCCATCCGTTGCTCCAATGATGGAAAGGGCTCGAGTTCCTCGGTGGGCGGGTAGAATTCCCATTCGGGCGCCGGACGGCTGTAATCGGGCAGGACGGAATAGCGCTGCCTAATGCCGCTTTGCGCGTACAGGAAGCGCAGCTTGCGCCGCTCCCGCTCGTCGGGCGCGTACACCTGCTGCATGAACTGCAGGATATCGCTTTGCTCGTGGCGGTAGCGTGGAACCGCGGTGCCGATGGACAAGATCTTGCTCACGAAAAATTGGGTAGGGTAAGGATGAAAAAATAGAGCGTCATACAAACCGAAGCGATGATGTTCATGCGCAGGCTGTGCTTGAAGTCCGCCGCCGCTTCGTTCTTCCACACCTTCAACATCCAATACAGGAAATAGATCACTACCGGTAAGGTAAAAACGAGAAAGGCGAGAATAAACGATCCGGAGCCTTCGGCGGCATAGGTGGCATACAGCAAGGCGGTGGCTACCCCAAACAGCAGCCCGCTGAACAGGAAGGAACCGCGCTTGCCGAGGCGGTACGAGATGGTAACGACGCCATCGGCAATGTCGGCTTCGTGCTGGTATACCTGTGTGAGCGGGTAGAGCGCACCGATGAGGCAGCTGGAAGCCAGGGCCGGTAGCAACTGGGGGTCCATCCCGTAATGACCGTCGGTTGTTCGGGCAACGATCCAGTAGATCCAGGCGCCCTGGAAAATGAATACGGTGAGAAAACCCGCCACCGGGAAGCGTTTCAGCCGGATGCCCCGGTAGCTGTAGGCCCGGGAGGCGATGATGTAGACCGCAACACCTGCCGTAAAAAAGGGACTGACGAGGAAATAAGAAAGCAGCAGGGCCGTCGCATCCATCACGATCGTGACCACGAATAGCTCCCGCGAGGGCGCCGGCGGCCGCTCGAGCCCGCCAATGGGCGTTTCGTCGCGGTCCATATACGAATTGTAGCCGTTCGATGCCGGGTACACGAGCAGGTGCAGGATGGCAAAGATGATCCAGGCGATGTGGGTGTCGAGATGTTCCGACTCGCTCAGCGCAAACAGGAACACCGGCAACAAAAACAGCGAAAAGGGAAAGCGCAGCAGTTGTATGGTGGAACGGCGAAGCATCAGCATAAGTTACGCAAAAAACATATGCCACCCCTGAAAGTAAGAAAGTCGGCCTTCGGCAGGCTCAGGCTGACAATTGTGTCACACTGAGCGTAGCCGAAGTGTCCGACTTCCGACTTAAAAACTTGCTTTATCGCTTTCCGAACCCGCCGGGCATCATCTTCCCCATTGGCATCTTGTTCATCATCTTCATCAGCTCGCGCATCTGCTCGAACTGCTTCATGAAGTTGTTGACGTCGGAGATGTCTTTGCCCGAGCCTTTGGCGATGCGCTTGCGGCGCGAGCCGTCGATCAGATCGGGGTTGCCGCGCTCGGCGGGCGTCATGGAACCGATGATGGCCTCGATACCCTTGAAGGCGTCGTCGGAAATGTTGATGTCTTTGATCGCCTTGCCCACGCCGGGGATCATGCCCAGCAGGTCTTTCAGGTTACCCATCCGCTTGATCTGCTCGAGCTGTGTTTTGAAATCGTCGAAGTCGAACTGGTTTTTGCGGATCTTCTTTTCGAGACGCTTCGCTTCTTCTTCGTCAAATTGGGCTTGGGCCTTCTCCACCAGGGTGGTGATGTCGCCCATGCCGAGGATCCGCTGGGCCATCCGCTCGGGGTAGAAGACGTCGAGGGTGTCGAGCTTTTCGCCCGAGGAAATGAACTTGATCGGCTTGTTGACGGTGTATTTGATGGAGAGGGCCGCACCGCCGCGGGTATCGCCGTCGAGCTTGGTGAGCACCACACCGGAGAAGTCGAGGCGGTCGTTGAAAGCCTTGGCCGTGTTCACGGCGTCCTGGCCCGTCATGGAGTCCACCACGAAGAGGATCTCGTTGGGGCTTACGGCGCCTTTGATGTTGGCCACTTCGGTCATCATCGCCTCGTCGATGGCCAGGCGGCCGGCAGTGTCGATGATCACCACGTTTTTATTCTTGCTACGGGCTTCGCGGATGGCGTTCTGGGCGATCTCCACCGGGTTCTTGTTCTCGGCTTCGATGTGCACGTCCACGCCGATCTGCTCGCCCAGCACCCGGAGCTGCTCCATAGCCGCGGGGCGGTACACGTCGGCAGCCACCAGCAGGGGGCTCAGCTTGCGTTGCGTTTTGAGGTAATTGGCCAGCTTGCCCGAAAAGGTGGTCTTACCAGAGCCCTGCAGGCCGGCGATGAGGATCACGGCCGGCGCGCCCTTGGCGTTGAGTTCGGCCACATCGCCGCCCATGAGGCGCACGAGCTCGTCCTTCACGATCTTGACCATCAGCTGGCCGGGCGAGATGGCGTTGATCACCTTTTCGCCCTGGGCCTGTTCGCGCACGGTGTCGGTGAATTCCTTGGCGATCTTGTAGTTGACGTCGGCGTCCACGAGGGCGCGACGGATCTCTTTTATGGTAGAAGCGATATTCAAATCGGTGATCCGGCCTTCACCTTTCAGATTCTTAAACGCACCTTCCAGCCGGTCCTGTAATGATTCGAACATATGTAGTCGGTTTTAAAACAGAAAAGTGAACCTAAGGATTCACTTTAAATTTTGGAGGGCAAAGATACGGCCCGGAGGGAACAGACGAACAGGGAACAAGGAACTCAGCATTCAGACGGGAAGTGGGAATGTTAGGAAGATGGGACGACGCGCCCCCTTCTCCATTCATTCTTCTTAGCTCCCTGTCCTGCGGTTCCGGCGCCGTCAGGCGCCGAGATACCCGCGCAAAAGGGTGGTTTTATTGGTGCTTTGCAGCTTGGCGATGGCCTTGTCCTTGATCTGCCGCACGCGCTCCCGGGTGAGGTTGAAGCGCAGGCCGATGTCGTCGAGGCTCAGGGGCTCGGCGATACCGATGCCGAAAAAGTAGCAAACGACCTCCTGCTGGCGCTCGGTGAGCGTCTGGAGGGTGCGCCGGATCTCGGTGCGCAGCGAATCGCGGTAGGCTACGGTACGGTCGGTGCTGTCGGCATTGGGGTTCACGAAGCGGTCAAGCAGCGTCCCGTCCTCGCCTTCCGACACGGGCGAGTCGGTGCTCAGGTGGCGGGTGTTGAGGGCCAGGGTGGCGCGCACTTCCTCTATCTCCATGTCGAGCAGCTCGGCTACTTCCTCGGCAGTGGGATCGCGCTCGAATTCCTGCTCCAGCTGCGTTACGGCCCGCTGCACACGGGCGGTAAGCCCCACCTTGTTGAGGGGCAGACGCACGATCCGCGACTGCTCGGCGAGGGCCTGGAGGATCGACTGGCGGATCCACCACACGGCGTAGGAAATGAATTTGAAGCCCTTCGTTTCATCGAAGCGCTGGGCCGCCCGGATGAGGCCGACGTTGCCTTCGTTGACGAGGTCGGGTAGCGACAGCCCCTGGTTCTGGTACTGCTTGGCCACCGACACCACGAAGCGCAGGTTGGCTTTCGTGAGGCGTTCGAGCGCGGCGGCATCGCCCTGGCGGATGCGGGCGGCGAGGCGCGCTTCCTCCTCGGGGGTGACGAGCTCGACGCGGGCGATTTCCTGGAGGTACTTTTCCAGGCTGGGCGACTCCCGGTTGGTGATCGACTTAACGATCTTGATCTGACGCATACTCATAGGAACGAATTATGGATTCTGGATTGGAGGCGATACGGTTTGGTTGTGCCGGAATACCCATCACTGGCCGTGAGCACGGAGCCGTCAGTGGCATAACTCTTTCCAAATTAGCGATTCCGGCGCTCCAACCGAAATCTTTTTTGCAGAGCTTAGGGTCGCCCGGGCGAAGCGGCTAAAAAATATTTTGTGCTTTCGGCTATTTTCCTATAATTGCACACCACCTGAGGATTAAAATGAGCCGATGAGTAAAAAGCAAATGTTCACCCTGGAATTCCCCGTTCGATGTTCCCCCGCCATCCTGTATGAATTTCTGTCCACTTCCTCGGGCCTGCAGGAATGGTTCGCCGACCATGTAGACGACCAGGACAATGTGTTCACCTTCGGCTGGAACGGCACGGAAGACACGGCGGAAGTGCTCGAAAAGGAAACCGACAAATACATCCGCTTCCACTGGAGCCACGCCCCGAAAGACGAATTCTTCGAATTCCGCATCGAAAAGTCCGAGGTTTCGAACCAGACCATCCTCGTCATCAAGGACTTCGCCGACAAGAAAGAGATTAAAGACCAGAGCCAGCTTTGGAACCACCAGGTGAAGGACCTTTTTCACCGTTTAGGAAACTGATACCAAAGAAAATGCCTCCGTCCGGAGGCATTTTCTTTGGAGGGAAGAGTACATGAGCAATGGATTACATGAGTCATGGGGTAAGAAATCGGCCTACCACTCCCCTCTGAACCTCATCCCACACACCTCCAAAAGCCGCTGCCAGCTTTGCAGCAGGTCTTCGGCCACGAAGTGCACGTCGCGCAGGGGAAATTCAGCAGCGATCTTAAGGTGGTCGGCGCGCTCCACCCGGTCGGAGAAGGCACCGGCGTTCATCAGTGCGATGGCGCGGTAGTTATCCTCTTCGAAATGATGCTGCCAGGGATCCTCCTCGTTGATGCCGATAAAATAGTTGTTCTGCGACAGCAGCCCGTGGGCTTCTACGATGTTGTGGGCAAACAGGTCTTTCCATGCGCCCGACAGGTGCAGGGTACTGCTGAACGAGTGGCCCCACCAGAAGAGGGTGCGCACCGCGAAAATGCTCCGGCTGTCGAAGGACCGCGGGTAGTCGAGCACGAGGTAAGGAAGCCCTAGGTAGTTCTCGCCCTTCGAGATCTTGGCCGAAGGACCCAGCGCATCGGCCAGCGGCCCCGGGTCGGCGAGGTAGGCGGCGCGCTGCATCTGCCCCTCGAGCGATTCGAGCAGGCGGCGGATGCCGTAGAGAATCCTGTTTTTCGTTAAAATCACACCCGCGTTGCACATCAGTTCCATCTCCGCAGGTGAAAACTGTATTTTTGCTTCGTCCACGCTCAAAATTAGCTCCGTAACTGCCGCTGTGATCAAGAAATTAGACAAGCTCATCATCAAAGCCTTTCTCGGTCCCTTCGCGGCCACCTTCTTCATCACGCTGGTGGTGTTGGTGCTGCAGTTCTTCTGGCTCTGGATCGACGACTTCGTGGGGAAAGGACTGTCGGTGGGCGTTATCCTCGAGTTCATCCTCTACCAGGGCGCCACGCTGGTGCCGCTCGCCCTGCCGCTGGCGGTGCTGCTCTCCTCGCTGATGACCTTCGGCAACCTCGGCGAAACTTACGAGCTCGTTGCGGTCAAGTCTTCCGGCATCTCGTTGCTGCGTTTTATGCGGCCGCTCTTCTTCGTGGTGCTCGTCATTTGCGGCATCGCCTTTTATTTCGGCAACAGCGTCATCCCCATTACCCAGCTCAAAAGCCGCACGCTGCTCAGCGACATCGTTTGGGCGAAGCCCGCCTTCGATATCAAGGAAGGCGTTTTCTACGACAAGATCGGCGGGCTCGCCATCAAGATCGGCAAGAAGGAAAACGACTCCATCATCCGCGACATCATCATCTACGAGCAGGCCGGCAATGTGCAGGACAACTTCATCGTGGCCACCGACGGCATCATGCGCGTATCGCCCGACAAGCGCTTTCTTGAATTCAACCTGAAGAACGGCTGGCGCTACCAGGAGCGCGGCACCGGCATGGGCGGCGCCTCCGAATTCGTGCGCCTCGGCTTCAAGGAATACAAGAAAAGCCTCGACCTCGTGGGCTTCCAGTTTACCCGCTCCAAGGCCGACTCCAACAACGCCGGCAACTTCCGCGTGATGAGCATGCCGCAACTGGCCAGGGTGATCGACTCGATGAAGCGCGGCAACGACACCATCGGCCGCCGCGTAACGCGCGACGTATTTGTTCAAAGCTCTTTCGCCACGCTCGTCGACTCCAACTGGAGCCGCGTGCCACCAGCCGACCCGGCGCCGGCACCGCTGCTTACGCTCATCAACGATTCGGTGCGCAACATGCTCAACCAGCGCGTGGTGAGCCGCATCGGCATGCTGCGCAGCAGTGCCGACGCTCTCTACACCTCCACCGAAGACCAGGCCAAGGAAATGCGCCGCTACGAAATCGAGTGGCACCGCAAGATCTCGCTGTCGCTGGCCTGCCTCGTGCTGTTCATGATCGGCGCGCCGCTGGGATCTATCATCCGCAAGGGCGGGCTCGGTAACTCGCTGCTTTCCTCCATCGTGTTCTTTATGCTGTTCTACTTCATCGCCAACACCGGCGAGAAGTTTGCCAAGGAAGGCGAATGGTCGGTGTTCGCAGGCATGTGGCTGGCTACGTTCGTGCTAACACCTATCGGCCTGTTCCTTACCTGGAAGGCCATCCATGACTCGCAGCTGTTCAACAGGGAATACTACAGCCGCCTATTCCGGAAGTTCCGGCGGAAGAAGAAAAGTTTGTAGTTTGGAATTTGTGGTTTGTAGTTGGCCTGAACCTTCTAAACCCCCTAAACTTTCGGAAACCTTTTTGTCCCCCGGTTACCTTTGCCAAAACCTTCTCCCTATGGCACCCTCCCGTCGCGAATTCCTGGTCACCTCTGCCAAGGCCGGCCTCGGCCTGGCTATCGGTTCCTCGCTGGCTTCCTGCGCCGGCGCTCAGAAAGCACTGGTGTTGAAAGAGCCGACGGGCTACAAGCAGGAGCCGCTCCACTATGCGTACAACGCCCTCGAAGCGGCGATCGACGCGCGCACGATGGAGCTGCACTACAGCAAGCACGCGGCCGCCTACGCGAACAACCTGAACGATGCTGCGAAAGCTGAAGGCGTCGACACGTCGAAGCCGCTGGAAGATGCGCTGCGCAACGTATCGAAGCGCTCGGCCAAATTCCGCAACAACGGTGGCGGCCACTACAACCACGAATTATACTGGAAGACGATGAGCCCCGCCGGTGGCACCCTCGATGGCCCGCTCGCATCGGCGATCACGGCCTCCTTCGGTTCCGACGAAGCCTTCCGCAAGCAGTTCGCCGACGCCGGCACCGGCCGCTTCGGCTCGGGCTGGGCCTGGCTGTACGTCGATAACGACAAGAAGCTGCGCATCGGCTCCACGCCTAACCAGGACAACCCGCTGATGGACGTTGCCGAGATCCACGGGCAACCCCTGCTGGGCCTCGACGTGTGGGAACACGCTTACTACCTGCGCTACCAGAACAAGCGCGCCGACTACATCGCTAACTGGTGGAAAGTCGTCAACTGGAACTACCTGCAGCAACGCTACCAGAATTTCGTTTAACCGTATTTCTACCGTGCCCCATTCGCCCCAAAAAAGCAACCTGCGCCTGCAGTTCTGGATCGCCGTCGCCTCCTGCCTGCTGTTGCTCGCCAAGTTTTTCGCCTACTACCGCACCAACTCCGTGGCGGTACTTACCGATGCCCTTGAAAGCATCGTCAATGTAGCCGCCGCCTTTATCGGGCTGTACAGCCTCTATGTGTCGGCCAAGCCGCGCGACGCCGACCATCCCTACGGCCACGGCAAGGCCGAATTCATCTCCGCCGCCGTAGAAGGAACGCTCGTGCTCTCGGCGGGCGCGCTGATCATTTACAAGGCCGTCAAGACCTTTATCGTTCCCGAAAAGCTCGGCACCCTCGACACGGGTATCTACATCATCGCCGGCACCGCGCTGGTAAACTGGATCCTCGGCTACGGCGCCGTGCGGCAAGGCAAGCGCAATGGGTCACTGGCGCTCATCGCCTCGGGCAAGCACCTGCAAACCGACACGTATTCCACCCTCGGCATCGTGGTGGCTCTTTTGCTGATCCGCTTTACCGGCGCCCTCTGGCTCGACTCGGCGGTGGCCGTTGCCATGGGCGTACTCGTTATCTACACCGGCTACAAAATCCTGCGCGCTTCGCTCGCGGGCATCATGGACGAAGCCGACACCGAGCTCCTCGGCCGGATGGTGGACCTGCTCAATGCCAACCGCCGCGACGGCTGGGTAGACCTGCACAACCTGCGGGTGATCAAATACGGCAATACCCTGCACATGGACTGCCACCTCACCGTGCCCTGGTATTTCAACGTGCACCAGGCACACCACGAGATCGACCGGCTGGCCGAACTGGCGCGCGCCGGCTTTGGAGAATCGCTGGAGCTCTTTGTGCACTCCGATGGCTGCCTCTATTTCCAATGCCCCATTTGCGACAAAAAAGACTGCCCTGTGCGGCAGCATCCGTTCCGCCAGGAGATCACGTGGACGGTGAACAACATTCTCCAGAACAAGAAACACGGACCTGAAGATCTCTGATGTCGGAAGTCTGATACCTGATTTGTCTGGAACCCACATCAGACATCCGAGATCAGGCATCGAAGATCTGCGTATGCTCAACGGCTGCCTTATCTTCGCTTTTGACACAAACGCTTCATGCATGAAAACAACCACGGTTTGGAAAGGCGGCTCGGCCTATGAAAGCGAGCAGCCCAACGGCGCGAAGATCGCCATCAACGCTACGGCCGGCTTCAGTCCGAAGGCACTGCTGCTGAGCGGCCTGGCGGGTTGCACAGGCGTCGACATCGTAGATATACTGGAGAAGATGCGCGTTCCCTTCGCAGCGCTGGAGATCGAGGTGAACGCGGAGCAGACCGACATGCACCCGCGCGTGTTCACCGGCATCGACATCATTTACACCCTCCGCACCGACGAAGAAAACCGAGACAAAGTGGTGAAGGCCATCGAATTGTCGCTGGATAAATACTGCGGCGTGGCCGCGATGCTGCGCAAGAATTCGCCCATCCGCTACACGCTCCACCTGCAAAACCCCGACGCCTGATGCTGACGCAGAAAGCCATCTATGCCTTTCGCGCCCTTACCTACCTCGTCGACCATATCGATTCGGGGCCGGTGCTTATTGCCGACATCGCCGACAAAAAGCGGATCCCCCTCAAGTTTCTCGAAAACATTCTCCTGCAGCTCAAGAAAGCCGGGGTGCTCGACAGCAAAAAGGGCAAAGGCGGTGGCTACTTCATCCGCAACCGCCCGGAAGAAACCTCCATTGCCACCATCATGCGCACCGTCGACGGACCCATTGCACCGCTGCCCTGCGTAAGCCTGTATTTCTACGAGCGCTGCCACAATTGCGACGAAAAGAACTGCGGTCTCCACGACATCATGGAGCAGGTGCGCGACGCCATGCTGGGCATTCTCGAAAACAAGACAATGGCGGATCTGAAGACCGGGAAGGAGGACCTGGTTTCTTCACTGAAAAAGGCGGTTCCGAGAAAGAGTTTATAGTTTTTAGTTTACAGTTAGGAAGGCGGTGCTTTGCACCGCCTTCCTAACTGTTGTCGCATTGCGTAACTGTAAACTAAAAACTGTAAACTCCGAAACTATTTCCGCAGCTGCTGCAATGTCGCCCGCATATCCTTCGGAAGCGGTGCTTCGATCGTCAGCTCTTTTCCGTCTACGTTCTGTATGGTGAGCGCGGCGGCATGAAGGGCCAGGCGGTTAAGCAGCGGACGCTCCTCCTCGAACTTGCCCAGTGTAAATTTCTTCCGGAACTCCGACAGCAGCACGGGCTTGCCGTCGCCGTACAGCGGATCGCACACGACGGGGTGGCCCAGGTGCTTCATGTGCACGCGGATCTGATGCGTGCGGCCCGTCAGGATCCGGAACTGCATCCACGAATAAAGACGGAAACGCTCCAGCACGGTGAATTCCGTGATGCTTTCCTTGCCTTTGCGCCACACGGTCATGATCCCTTTCTTGGTCGGGTGCTCGGCGATCGGCTCGTTGACAACGCCTTCCGACTGAAACGGAGTGCCCAGCACGAGCCCGTTGTAGATCTTGCGGGTGCTGCGCTCCTCGAATTGTTTGGAGAAGTGCCGGTGCGCTTCTTCGGTCTTTGCGAAGATCACAAGGCCGCTCGTGTCGCGGTCGAGGCGGTGCACGGTAAAGATGGCGCCATAGCGCTCCTGCAGCAGGTTGCGCAGGCCGGGAACGGCTTCCCGGTCGGGGATGGTCAGCAGGCCCGAAGGCTTGTTCACGGCCACCAGGTAGTCGTCTTCGTATAGGATAGCGTCGGAGATCTTGAATGACATAGAATTAATCTGCTAGTCTGCGAATACCTTAGACCTAACCAGGCAGGCCCGCTTTGTTGCTGTTTGCGCTACTGATCAGCATCCGCATGTACGTTGCCAGCCTGCATTAGCAGGTTTGCAGACTAGCTGATTCGCACATTATTTTTTCCCTTTCTTGAAAAACTTGAGATCGCGTACTTCCTTCTCGTTGAGAAAGCGCCACTTGCCACGGGGTACGTTCTTTTTGGTAAGGCCGGCGAAAATAACGCGGTCCAGTCCTTTTACATCGTAGCCGTAGTGTTCGAAAAGACGGCGTACGATGCGGTTGCGGCCGCTGTGGATCTCGATCCCGATTTCTTTTTTATTACCCGCATCGGTGAAGGCCAGCGAGTCCACGTGGGCAAGACCGTCTTCGAGGGGTGTGCCTTTCAGGATGTCTTCGAAATGCGCCTTCGTCAGGGGCTTGTCGAGCGTCACGGCGTACACCTTCCGCACCTCGTTGCTTGGGTGGGTGAGGCGCTGGGCCAGCTCGCCGTCATTGGTGAGCAGCAGCACGCCCGATGTGTTGCGGTCGAGGCGACCTACCGGGTATACCCGCTGGTCGGTGGCTTTGGCAATGAGGTCGAGCACCGTCTTCCGCTGCTGCGGGTCGTCGGTGGTGGTCAGGTAGTCTTTGGGTTTGTTGAGCAGGATGTACACCAGGTTGCCCGTGGGCGTTACTTTTTTTCCGCCGAAGCGCACTTCGTCGCTCTCCTGCACTTTATAGCCGGGCTCAGTCACCACGATTCCGTTCACTTCCACTTTGCCTTTCTTCACCAGCTCCGCAGCTTCGCGCCGACCGCAAACGCCGCCGTGGGCCAGGTACTTGTTGAGCGGCATCTGGTCGAGGGTACCCTTTCCGGCTGTGCCGCTTTTCACAACCACCTTCCGTGCAGGACCTTCGGCCTTTTCGGTGCGGCCGGCGGCCTGGGGACGGGCTTCCCGGTCAAAGCGATCGGGTTTGCCGCTGCTGCGTTCGGGCTTGGCGCCCTGGCTCCTGGCGCCGGCGGGGCGACTGGCTTTGCCTGCCGTGGTCCGCCCCTCTTTGGGGAATTTGCCGGGCTCTTCAGCGCCGGCTCGCCGGGGTCCGCCGCCGCTGCGCGGTGCTGCATTACCGTCGGCGGATGCCTGCCGGGAGGCAGCTTTGTCGGCACGTTGCTGCTCAAAAAACGCTTTCCGCTCGCGCGTTTGCGCCTTCTTTTCCTGCCTCAGCTGCTCCTTCAGGGCCGAGCCCTTCTTGGGACCGCCCTTGTGAAACTTCTCGAACCCAGACTTCTTGTTCATCCGGCAAAAATAGAAAAGACCGTGCGAGGGCACGGTCTTTTCTTCATGATGGCTGTGAAAGGGGTTAGCGTACCGCAGCATCCTTGCGGCCTTTTCCTTTGCGCATCGATTTCATTTTTTCCTGCTGGGCGGGTGTCAGCACGGCTTTCATTTGCTCTGACTGGGCCTTGAACAGCTCTTTCGACTTGGCTTTCTTCTGCTCCTGTGTCAGGCTTTGATCCTGGCGGATGGCCTCAAGCTGGGGGCGGTACTGGTCGCGGATGGCCTTCATGCGTTGCTGCTGATCGGCGGTGAGGTTGAGCTCCTGCTGCATTTTCTGGAAGCGTTCGCCGCGATCACCGCGGGCCTGCCCCTCGGGGCGACGGCCGTGTACCGTATCGCGACCGCCGCGGCGGTCTTTCCACTGCTCGCGGAACTGGGCAGCCTTCTGCTGCTGCTCGGGCGTCAGGATAGCCTTGCGCTCGGCGCCGTATTTTTCATGAATGGCCTTAGCCTGGGTGCGGCGCTGGTCGGCGCTCAGCGACGTATTGCCGCGCAGGGCATCCATTTCGGTCTTTTCGCGGTCGTGGATGGATTTCAATTTCGTTTTCTGGTCGGCGCTCAGGTTGAGCGCGGCCATATCCTGGCGGTGTTCTTTACGGTCGCCTTTGTGCGCTTTCCCTTCTTTGCCGGTGGTTTGTGCCTGGGCGGCGCCTGCCAGCAGGAGGATGGCGAGGGCACTGGTAAGGATACGTTTCATATGCTCTGTGTTGTTTTTTTTAAAAGGATACTACATAGACGGAGCCCGAAGACCAGGGTTTAAGGCGGCTGCCGTTAAATAACGTTAAATGCCATTGGCGCTCCCCGGCCCCCCTTGGCAATGCATTTGCAGGAAGGGAATAAAAAGGCACTATGAAACGGAATTCCTCGCTCTGGCTTTTCGCGCTGGCACTGGCAACGACCCTTACTTCCTGCGAAGTTGTAGGCGGCATTTTCAAGGCCGGCTTCTGGACGGCCATCATCCTGATTGTCCTGGTGGTCGTGCTGATCCTCTGGCTGGTAGGCCGCGGTCGCCGGTAATAAATGTTGTAGAAAGAGTACGGAAAGGGGGAAGCGGGCTGACGCGCCCGTCTTTCCGGGCTATTGCGGGAGCGGCTGCCGCCTGCTCCCGGTGATGGCTATGCGCCGTCCACAGCTTAAAAAGCCCTTCGTAGAAACGAGAGGCTTTTCATCAGGACTTGTTATCCCTTTGTTATGGCAAGTTGGAACATTAAAAGAAAAAAAATGCCCCGTCAAGAATGACAGGGCTTCACCCTTAACCATACGAAACCAAGATCTTATATTCTGAGTTAGAATGTACTGTTTGTTTCGTTTACGTTGTAAAGCTACGGTTCCGGGGCACGCCACGCAAATTTCTATCGTCCAAACCCGTAAAAAAGACGGTAGACCTCGCCGAAACACCCGCCCAAAGTTTAAGGGATAGCCCTTACGATGCAGCGCTCAGCAGTATCCGGGCTTCGGCTACCGCTTGCTCACATACGAGCCGCACTTCTTCGAGGTCCTCATGAAAGTGGGTTTGCTCCGGTTGCGACACGGCTTCCACCTCCATCCGGTGCAGGCAAGGCTGCAGCCGCTCGGTGAGCCCGAGGTACGCCACCGAGCTTTTCATACCGTGGGCGATGCTTTTGATCTGGATGAAATTGCCGGCCTGCACCGCTTCCTGGAGCAGTGCCAGTTCCTCGGGCACCTGCACCACAAACTGGCGTACGATGGCGTTCTCGAACTCCGTGTCGCCGAGCGACAGCTCGTGGAGGTAGTTCAGGTTGATCACCGGGGTGTGGTCGGATGCCGCTTGCATAGGCTGGTAGTGTTGCTGTAGGATCGTATAAAGCTCCTGCTCCTTGATCGGTTTGGAGATGTAATCGTTCATACCGAAGGAAAGGCAGCGCTCCTTTTCGCCGGTCATGGCGTGGGCGGTCATGGCAATGATGGGCACTTCCGAGCGCAGCTCGCCGCGGATGGCCTGCGTGGCGTCGTAGCCGTCCATCTCGGGCATCTGGATGTCCATCAGCACCGCCGCAAACGGCTCCTGGCGCAGGGCCTCCACCGCCTCGCGCCCGTTGTTCACCAGCAGGTAATCGAGCCCCCACTGGCGCATCAGGTGGCGTATAAGCTGCTGGTTCATCTGGTTGTCTTCGGCCACCAGTATGCGCATGCCCTGGATCGGGTTCTGGACCGTGTCTACGGCGCGCACCGGCGCTACGGTCACGTTATGAATGGGCCGGAAGGGCAGGCGCACCAGGAACTCCGACCCCTTTCCTACTTCGCTGTCCACGTGAATATGGCCGCCCTGCAGGTCAATCAGCTGGCGCACGATGGCCAGCCCCAGGCCGGTGCCGCCGAACTTGCGCGTGGTTTCGGCCTCGGCCTGCTGAAAGCGGTCGAAGATTGAATTGAGCTTGCCGGGCGGAATGCCCACACCTGAATCCTTGATCCGGAACTGGAGCACCACCTGGTCTTCGGCCTGTGTGAGCGCGCTTACTTCAAAGTGTACGAAGCCGCGCTCGGTAAATTTCACCGCGTTGCTCAGCAGGTTGATCAGTACCTGTGTCAGCCGCACGGGGTCGCCGCTAAGAGTGTCGTGGATGGAGGGCTCCACGTTGATGGTGAACTGCAATCCCTTCGCGCGGGCCTTTTCCTCGAACATCACCTGCACCGAGCCCACGAGACCACTAAGGCTGAAGGGCGTCTGCTCGATGTGCATCATCCCCGCCTCGATCTTCGACAGGTCGAGGATGTCGTTGATCAGTGTCAGCAGGTTCTGGCTGGAGGAATAGATATAGTCTACATATTGGGTTTGCTGCGGGCTCAGCGTCGAGCGGCGCAGCAGGTTGGTGAAGCCCAGGATGGCATTCATCGGCGTGCGGATCTCGTGGCTCATGTTGGCCAGGAACTGTTCTTTGATGAGCGCGCCTTCTTTGATGCGTTTTTCCGATTCGTTGAGCATCTGGATCATCCGTTCCTGCTGCCGGCCTTTATTGACCACGTAAAAGAACGCGAGCACACAGGCCACGCAGGCAATGATGGCGAGGCCGAGCCCCATATAGCTGGCGCGCTGCCCGCTGCGCTCGATGCCGCCAATGATCGCGTTGAGGCTGCCCTGGCGGGCGCTGTCGAGGCGCGCCACTACTACCTCGATGCTGTCGCGGAGTTCTTTGCCGCGGCCCGAATTCACCACGTGCTCGCCGGCGTCTTTGCCCTGGCGGTAGTAGGCGTTGAGGATGGCGAAGCTGAAGGCGATCTTGCGGTTCACGAGTTCTTCGAGCAGCTGCTCGTCGGCGCGGAGCGCCGGCTCGCCCAGGTCTTTGCGGATGCTGTCGACACCGGTGCGCAGGGCTTCGATCTTGGCGTTGACGCCCCGGATATGGTCGCGGTTATCGGTAATGATCGCGCCGCGGATGTCGCTCTCCACGGTCAGGATGTCGGCCTCGAGGCGGCGCAGTTTGTTCTGCGTGGCCACTTCGGCCAGCAGGCGCCGGTTGCCGTCGGTCAGCCGCTTGACGTTCTCCGCGGTGATGACCTGGATAAAGACGATCAGCAATACGCCGACGATAAAAAACCACAGGGCTAAGTATTTCAGGCGACCGTCCTTCATCAAGAGGTCTAAAGTACGAAAAAGGCGGGTCTACGCAACAGCGGCGATGGCTTTTCGGAATTTACGGTAACCCCACCACGAAACAACGATACTGCCGAGCAGGGCGAAACCGGAGAGCAGCAGCACCGCCAGGCGGCGGCTGTTGAAGGCCTCGGTCACGAAGAAATACTCCGAGCCGACAAGCACGGCGAAGCAGGTGAGGAAAAAAAACAGGTAGCGTCTGCTCATACAGGTAGCCTTTCGGCAGCGGGAGCCGGGGTTAGATTTTGGTGGATAGCGCCGGGACGCTACCGGCCAAAAATAGAGACAGGGGTCCCGCGGGGCCCCTGTATTAGCTAAGTGTAATCTTTTATTCGGCGAACCGGCTTTCCGGGCGGTTGAAATCAGAGCAGGTTGAGGCGTTTGTTCAGCGCCGTGCGGTAGGTATCGGCCACGGGCACCGAAGCCTTGCCGATGGAGATGACGCCCTCCTGGATAAAGTCGATCTTGCTCAGCGACACGATATAGCTGCGGTGCACACGGATGAACTTCTGCGGCGACAGCTTTTCCTCGATGGACTTAAGCGTGGCGTGCAGCACGTGGAACTTCGCCGGTGTATGCACCTTCACGTAATCGCCCATGGCCTCGAGGTAGAGGATCTCCTCCACGTTGATGCGCTTGAGGATGCCGTTGTCTTTCACAAATACGAACTCCTGCGCTTCCACCTTTACTTCCTCTTTGTCGGAAGCGAGGGTTTCCTGCGCGCGCTCCACGGCCTGCAGGAAGCGCCCCGGCTGGATCGGCTTCACGAGGTAGTCCACCACGTTGAGCTCGAAGGCCTCTACGGCGTAATCGGTCTTGGCTGTGGTGAAGATGATCAGCGGCGACTTGTGTCCGAGGTTCTTCGTCAGCTCCAGTCCGGTCATCCCGGGCATCTCGATGTCGAGGAATATAAGGTCGATCGGTTGCTTGTTGATGATGTTGTAGGCCTCCATCGCATCTTCGCATTCCGCCACCAGGTCCAGGTCTTTCACCTGGCCTACCAACTGCTTCATGGCCATGCGGGCCATCTTGTTATCGTCTACGATAATACACTTCATAGCTAAGGATGATCGTTGATTCTTGAATCGCTTACCGCCCGAAAGTTAGGGCAAAAACCCTACCGTACCCCAATCACCGGCAATGCTTTTTCCCGGATGATTTCATTGAGGCGCTTCACATCCACGTCCTGAACGAGGCGCAGGCGGGCCAGTTCGGCATCGATCTGCACCGCCAGCTCGCGGTAAACTTCCTGCACCTGCCGGCTCGGGGCGAAGTTGCCGCTGTTGGCCACGTCGAAAAGTCCCGAGAGCTTGTCGTTGAGGCGAATGGGGTAATTGAGCACGTCCTGCCCGCTGCGGGCTTTCGTCTGGTACAGCGTTTCCTCGATTCGCTGCAGCCGCTTCTGCACCGTATCGGCCGCTTCCTTCACCTCTTTGGGTACGCTCTTCCCCTGTAGCTCCAGGAAGGCGTCGATGCGGCTCCGGAGGGCGCGGATGTCTTTCAGTGCTTTCTGCGTTTCGTTGAATTTGTCCTGCACCATTTTCAGAAATGCGAACTGCGCGGCGTAATCGGCGACGGTCGCTTTGTAATTCGGGTCGGGCAGGATCGTCGCCGGCACTTCGGCCGAATCGCGGTCCACCACGATACGCACATAGTATTGTCCCGGGGGCGCCAGGATGCCGCCGGGCACGCCGTTCCAAAGGATCATCCCCTCGATGCGTTCCGACTCGGGGTAGAGCGCGTTCCAGGCAAAGCGGTTGAAGCCGTCGGCGATGTCGATCTTACGGGCGTCTTCTGTCGCATGGCTGCTGAAGCTGCGGATCTCTTTGTGGTCTTTGTCGAGTACCACCGCGCGCACGCTGCTGCTGTCGGCCAGACCGCTGACCCAGAAGGGCACCACGATGGCACCGGGCGGATTGGCCCCGGCATTGCGCGGCGTTGTGGTAAATGAAGCGTTGCCGCTGCCTGCCAGGCGATAGGCCGGCGCCGGCGTAAACACCTGCAGGCGTTTGCGCGCCGTGGCCGGCGTCCACTGCTGCAGCGGCCCGAGGTCGTCGAGCACGTAGAAGGAGCGGCCCTGCGTGGCTACGATGAGATCGTTGTCTTTAATGGTCATATCGGTCACGGGCGTCTCCGGCAGATTCAGCTGGAAGGGGCGCCATGTTTGCCCGCCGTTGCGCGACAGGTAGAGCCCGTATTCGGTGCCGGCATAAAGCAACCCGGGCACCTTCGGGTCGGCACGGAGGCAGCGCGTGAAGTGCAAGGGCGGGATACCTGATGTAAGCAGCTTCCAGCTTTTTCCGTAATCCTCGGTCTTGTAGATATACGGGGTGAAGTCATCAAGCTTGTAGCGTGTGCCCACGAAGTAGGCGGCGCCTTTCTGGAAGGGGTCCGCCTCCACGCAGTTCCATAGCATCCATTTGGGCAGTCCCGCCGGTGTGACGTTCGCCCAGGTAGCGCCGCCGTCGCGGCTCACGGAGATGACGCCGTCATCGGATCCGGTCCAGAGCAGGTCTTTCTCGTAGGGCGACTCCAGCGCGGTGAAGATGGTGCAGTAATATTCCACCGAGGTATTGTCTTTGGTGATGGGCCCGCCGCTGGGGCCCTGCTTGCTCTTGTCGTTGGTAGTGAGGTCGGGCGAAAGCTGCTTCCAGGTGGCGCCTTCGTCTTCGGTGGCGAAGAGCACGTTGGCCGCGCAATAGAGGCGCTTCGGGTTGTGGGGCGAAAAGAAGATGGGGAAGTTCCACTGGAAGCGGTACTTCTGCACGTCGGCGCCCGCGCCGATCGGGTTGTCGGGCCAGGGGCTCACGGCGCGGTTCTCGCCGGTACGATGGTCGAGGCGCGAAAGGTAGCCGCCATAGTTGCCGCCGTATACGATGTCGGGGTTGAGCGGGTCGGCCACCACGTAGCCGCTTTCGGCGCCGGCGGTGGGCTCCCAGTCGCTGTCGGTAATGCCCCCGCGCCCGCGGCCGCGGCTGCGGAGGCGAATGGTGCTGTTGTCCTGCTGCGCACCGAGGATGCGGTAGGGAAAACTGTTATCCGTAGAAACACGGTAGATCTGAGCGGTGGGCTGGTTGCGCAGCGTGCTCCAGTTCCCGCCGCCATCGAAGCTCACTTCGGCGCCGCCGTCGTCGCCCAGGATCATGCGGGCCCCGTCTTCGGGATCGATCCAAACGTCGTGGCAGTCGCCGTGGCCGACGGGGATCGACTGGAAGGTCTTGCCGCCATCGCGGCTGCGCATGAAGTTGACGTTGGGGGCATACACCGTGTTCTCGTTCTTCGGGTCCACGAACACTTTCGAGTAATACCAGGCGCGCTGGCGGATGTTGTTGTCGGAGGAAGTAAGCGTCCAGGTCTCCCCCGCGTCGTTCGACACGAAGAGGCCGCCTTTCTCGTTCTCCACGAGCGCATAGATCTTGTCGGGATTCGTGGCCGCTACCGCCACGCCCACGATGCCCCATACGCCTTTGGGCAGGCCCTTGCGGGCGCTGAGGTTGGTCCAGGTGGCGCCTCCGTCGGTGCTGCGCCAGAGGCCGCTGCCGGTGCCGCCGCTTTCCATGCTCCAGGGCGTGCGCTGAACGCGCCACATACCGGCATAGAGCACCGAGGGGTTGCCCGGCTCCATGGCGAGTTCGGCCGCGCCGGTGCTGCTGTTGACAAACAGTTGCCGCTTCCAGGTCTTGCCGCCGTCGGTGGTTTGATACACGCCGCGGGTGTCGTTCGGTCCGAACGAATGGCCGATGACGGCGGCCCAGGCGGTATTGGGATCGCGCGGGTGCACGAGGATGCGGCTGATGTGGCGCGCGTCTTTGAGCCCGCAGTTCTTCCAGGTGCGGCCGGCGTCGTCGGAGCGCCAGATGCCGTTGAGGCCTTCGCTTTCGTTGCCGCGGAGCGTGTTCTCGCCTTCGCCGGCATACAGCACGTTGTCGTCGGAAGGCGCGACGGCCACGGCGCCGATTGAGCCGCCGAAATATTTATCCGAAACGTTTTTCCAGTTGGAGCCGCCGTCGCTGGTCTTCCACACGCCGCCACCCACCGCACCGAAGTAGAAGGTATTCTTCTGCCGCGTGCTCCCCGCCACGGCTGCAACGCGGCCGCCGCGAAAGGGACCGGCCAGGCGGAATTTGAGGCGGCTGAACAGGGCCGAATCAGCATCGGGTTCGGCGGCAGCCTTTCGCTTCTGGGCAAAGACGGTCACGGAAAGAAACAACGTCAGTAAGAGTAAGGGTCGGCGCATACGGGGGAATTGTGCCCGTAAGATAATGGGAGAACGGGTTAACCGGTTAATGAGGTAACCGGTTAATAGGGTCATAGAAAGATGCTAATAGCAGCAGCTTCGTAGGAACAACGTTTCCCTGTCTGTCAAAACGCTTCCGGCATAGCCCGCATCCCGCAGGGATGCTCGCTTGGTAGCAAGCGTTGGTAACGAAACGCCATCCCTTAGGGATGCTCGCTTAACAGCCCGGGATGAAATCCCGGGTTCACGAATCCGTGCGCATTCCCCCGGCATGCCGGAGGCATGCGCGACAGGGGTTGCATGCGGCCGTCCGGCCGCGAGGTGCAGGATTCGGCGGTCAATTGCCCCATCGCCACGTCCGCGCACCCGGATCCCGCGCATGCCGCCGGCATGCATTCGAAATGAGCAGGGAGACGCCACAAAAAAATCGGCGTAAGCAGTGCTTACGCCGATCTGATCAATTGCAGCGGACGATGTTCCTTACATTTTGACCTCGATCGCCAGCGCGGCCTTCATGCCTTTGGCGCTGGTTACCAGCAGGGTGCCGAAGCGCTCGTTCCAGTAGGCGGTCGATTGCCCCCTGAGCGCGGCGCTTTCGGTGGGGCTGCCCACGAGCGGCACGGACTTGCCATTCACGAGCACACGCGCCGGGCGCGAGGACACACCGGCTACGAGCACCTGCAATTGCTTGCGGGTATACCGTTGATTGGACGGCGTCGCCTTTACGCGGATGACGCTGTCTTTGCGCACGCCTTCGCAGCGCAGCAGCGTATAGCGGCCGCTGGCCAGCGACGACTTCGACTGGCCGTCGTCGAGGTACCAGTCGAAGCGCGTGGGCGTGCTGGAAGGACAGTAATAAAGCATCGGGAGGGCGGCGCTGTCGGCGGCGGTGTTCCGGAGGCGGGCAGCCTGCTGGGTGGGCACGAGGGCGCCTTCCTTCAGGAATACGGGAATCGTGGAAAGCCCCACGGGCAGGTCGAGCCAGCGGCTGCCGGCGTAGGAGCGGCCGCCGAGGTCGAACCAGTTGCCGGCCGGCAGGTAAAGGTGGCGGCTACGGGCGCCCTTCTCGAGCACGGGGCATACGAGCAGGTTCGGCCCCCAGAAATACTGGTCCTGGATCTTGGTGGCCGTGGTATCGCCCGGGTAGTAGAAATACAGGGGCGCCATCAGGGGCTTGCCCTCTTTGGCCTGCAGGTAGGCAAGGCTGTAGTTATACGGCAAGAACAGGTAGCGGCCGCGGATGGCCTCTTTGGCCGGCGCGCGCCAGGGTGTGTCGATCAGCGCCACTTCGCTGGGATAGGAGAACGCCGCTTTGTCCACCTCGTAGAGGGCGGTACCATGCGGGCGGAAGATGGGTGTAAAAGCTGCGAACTGCAGCCAGCGCACATAGAGCTCGCCATCGCCTTCCCCACCGGCAAAGCCGCCGGCGTCGCTGTGCACGTAGGGCACGCCGCTCATCGTCATCCCCAGCAGCACGGGCAGCTGCGCGCGGAGGCCGCTCCAGTTGCGCCCCACGTCGCCCGTCCAGGGAAAGATGCCGAAGCGCTGCGAGCCGGCAAAACCGCTTCGGTTGAGCGAGAAGAGGCGCTTGGCGGGGTATTCTTTCGCATAGTATTTATACAGCATCTTCGTCCACGCATGGCCGTAAATGTTGTGCACTTCGTCGGCCTTGAACAGGCGCTTCGAATACCCGAGGTCGCGGAGGTTGTGGTACATGTTGGACGGATGCCGCTCGGGCTCGCCGAGGTCGCCCCACCAGCCTTCCACGCCGAGGGCCATCTGCTTTTTGTAAAACGACCAGAACCAGGCCTGCGCGTCGTTGCGAAAGAGGTCGAGCAGCCCGCCTTTACCGAAATAGAAGTCGGTGAGGTAGTAGGGCTTGCCCGCGCTGTCGACGGCGAGGAACGGCTTCGAAGCCGCGTAGTTCGTGGACGTTTCTACGAGGAAGGGCTCGGTGATGAGGATCGTGTTGACGCCCTTCTTTTTAAAGCCGGCGATCATACCCCTGGGGTCGGGCCACTTCTGGCGGTTCACCCAGTCGAGGTTGCCCATTGTTTGCTTGATGGAGTCGCCGAACCAAAAGAGGTCGAAGATGATGGCTTCCACGGGCACGTGCTCGGCGTCCATTTTGGCGAGGATGCCTTCCACCTGCGCCTGGCTCGTATAGCCGAAACGGCTCATCAGGTTGCCGAAGGCCCAGCGCGGCGGCAGCGGCTGCGTGCCGGTCAGCTTGTGGTAGCCGGAGAGCACACCGGCATAGTCGCCAAGGAGCACGTATACGCTCCACTCGCCCGAGGGTGCGCCCCATTCAAAGGAAGACGCCGCCTTCTTCCCGATGTCGGCATACGAGCGGGCGGGATTGTCGAAGAAGAGGCCGTAGCCGCCCGACGACGTAAAGAAGGGCACGCTGTAATTGAGGTTGTCGGCGCCCTCGCCGTAGCCGTACCAGGGGTTGTTGTTGAGGGCCAGGCGGTAGCCGCGGCGGTTGAGGGGCAGGGCGCGCTCGCCGCCGCCGTACCAGCGTTCGTCGGGCGCCAGCGCGAAGCGGAAGCCGGCCGTATCGCCCGACTGGAACAGCGCGAAGCGAACACTGTGGCCGCCGGCGCGCAGCTCGAAGGAATCGCGGCCGAGGGCCCGCAGGGCCGCTGTTTTACCCGTGGGCCTCGCAATGACGGCATCGCTGATGGGCTCGCCGTGCGGGCGGCTGCTGCGGACGGTGATCTTGTAGCTGTTATTGCCATAGGACACCGCTTCGACCGTGCCGTAGCTGCTGGAGAGCCCGGCCTGCGAAAAAACGGCGGCGGTGGAGAAGAGGGCGAATGCGAGGAGGAGTATGCGCTTCATAAGAATCGTTATCGGTTTGCAAACTACGATGAAGTCGCCCATGCATCATCAACCCGATCCGGCTCCATCCCCCACCCCACCCCTGGCCCCTCCCCGGGAGGGAGGGGATAGAGAACCCCACGCACGTAACGTTCCGAAGGGACGCAAGGCTACCCGTCGCCAATCGTTGCTCCCGAACCGCCGCCAACGCCCCTGTTTGGTCCGGTTACCACAATAAAAAAGCCCCTTTGCGAAGGGGCTTCTTATATCATTGTGCATCACTCAGGCCTGTGCGGGCTTTTCTTCCGCCCGGCCGGCGCGCTGGGCCAGCTTCGTTTTCGCCTCCGCGGTCACGGCGTTGATGCCGGCAACCAGGCCCGCATAGGGCTCGGCGCCGCCGGTGAAGTTGCAGGCGCTTTCCACCTGCTTCATCAGCGCGGTGTAGGCCTTGGCCGATTCGCGGCGCAGCGCCACCATCCGGTAGGCGGCCGGCTTCACAGTTTCGTCGTCGGTACGCGCCTCCTGGAGTTCGATGAAGCGGTTGTTGGCCCCTTCAATGGCCTGGAGCAGCGATACGAGGCCGAGGGTTTCCAGGGCGGCCAGCAGCTCGGGGCGGGCGCGGAGGTCGCGCACGAGGTTGGAGGTCAGCTTCGTCTGGCTGTCGAAGTTAGCGTTCGCCAGCCTGCTGGCCGGTCCGTAGGGCTTCAGCGCTTCCAGCAGCAGCACGGCAGCGACCACGCGGCGCTCGTCGTTGCACAGGGCGAAGCCTTCGCAGAGGTAAAAGAAAGAAGTGGAGTAGCGGTCGCGGCCGGCATCGGCGTCCTGCACGTCGTCGGAGAAGCGCGAGCCTTTGGCCAGTTGCACGAGCCCGTTCATCTCGTCGTTGATTGCGGAAAAATGCGCGAGGGCTGCCGCTACCGGGGGCGCCAGGCTGAGGCCGGTAAAGCGTTTGGCAATGCGGTCGTTGTAGTGGACGCATTCTGCGTTGTTGAGATCGCGCGGGGGGAGGCGGAGCAGTTCGTTCATGTGGTTTCCTTTTCTACCAAGTTACAGCACTCCGAAAGCAGCCGCAATAGCCCGCTCCCCTTTGTGGAAAACGCGTGCATTACCGGGATGGGCCATCCGAAGGCATTTTATAACGCATTGATCTACAGTATGGATAGCCCCGTCCATTTTCCGGGCGGGTCTATCCATACCCGGGGAAGGGCCGAAATTTTCCTGCCGAAGGCGATCCCTACCCGGGGAAGGGCCGAAAATTTTCCAGGCGAGGCTGCCCCGGACCGGGACAGGCCCGCTCCTTTTCCGGGCAGGGCTAATTCGGAGGGGGGCAAGGCCGAAAAGATTTTTGGCAGGGCGGAACGGGAGGGGGGCGGAAAGTGTGTAGTTAGGAAAGGAATGGACCTGCTATAGTTGTGTATATCAATGTATGTGAGCAGGTAATTTCAATCACCCGCTGTATGGCATCTCCAGCAGGTCAACAACCGTATTACATCAGGAACGGAATTGTTGCGTTTGGAGTAGAACGGCGATCAGCTTTCCCCATGAATCGCAGCGTCGTTCCGTTCAGGTAAATTCATAAATACTAACTTGTCTGCCGGCCACAACTCCTGGCCCCACTTCTTAAATCCCGCTGCATGCATCCCCCCGAGTTCACCCTGATCGACAGCCAGCAAGGCATCAGCCGCGTGACCCGCCTGGTGAACAACCGGGTGGAGTGGGGCCTGCTCGACAGCCAGGGCCGGGAGCTCCTGCCCACGGACTACGACTATATCGCGCAGCCGATGCGGAATGATTTGTTCGCCGTGTTTGCCGGGAACTTTACGTGGGACGAATACGACGAAGCGACCTTCGAACTGTTCCACGAGCTGATCGACGACCGCAAGTCCTGGAACGGCGACTACTACGAAGCCACGCTGGGGGAAGGCCATTGGGGCCTGGTCAATGAGCGGAACGAAGCCGTGCTTCCGATCCGCTACAACGCCCTGTATTTTTATTCCGACACGATCGTCGTCGTCAATGAAGGCGGCAGCCGGATCATAAAATGGCATTGCGGCGATGAGAAGGCGGAAAAGTGGTCGGTCGTCGGCGGGACCTGGAAAGCGCTGACACTCCAGGGAGCGACACTGGCCGAAATGAGCAGCAACGAGCAACAGTTCGATTTTCACACGCGGTTGAACAACCTGCAGCGCTGGGATCCGAAATACAAATCGCAGGTAATAAGCGCCTACTTTCAGTGATAGGACCATCCCCGATCAAATCCAACAATACATCGCCACACAGCCCGCATCCAAAGCAGCCGACCTGCACCCCGACGTTCTCACCACGCTGCTGCGGGATGCCCTGGGCGCAAAGGGTACATAGCCCCTACACTTCCCGCTCCATAAAATAGAAATGCATCGGGCGGCTCGCGCGGAAGCCGAGGCGCTCATACAACGCGATGGCGCGGTCGTTGTCGGCGCGCACGTGCAGGAAGGGTGTCGTTCCCGCGTCGCGCATCAGCACGAGCTGCAGCTGCAGGAGCGCGGCGGCGTAGCCCCTGCCGAGAAAGTCGGGATGCGTACACACGGCGCTGATCTCCGAATAACCCGTCGGGTGGAGGCGCTGCCCCGCCATCGATGCGAGGCGGCCGTCTTCAAACACCCCATAGTAGTGCCCAAACGCGATGGTGCGGCGGTCGAAAGGTCCCGGCCGCGTCAGCGCGGTCAGCGCGATCATCTCGGGCACGTGCTCCGCCCGCAGCGGCACCAACGTTATACGTGGGTCGGGTTCCGCAGCCACTCCTTCGAATACAAACTGCCGTCCCTCGAGGTAAGCGCCGAGCCGCCAGCCCGCGGGCAGCGGGATAGGCTCCGTGCGGGCGTACAATACCTTCCGGCCTGCCGGAAGGTATCGCCGTAATTCCTCAAACCCTGTTTCGTGGCCTTCGGGAAAGCCCACGAAGGGCGACACGTCGGCGTCGAAAAATGCCACGTTCCCGCGGCGCGTGCCGAGGCGGGCGTCGCCGGAAAGGAGCGCTTCGTAAACCGGGTTGTGCAGGAGCGGATGCATGCGTCAAAGATACCGGGACGGGCGGGCGCCCGGCCGCACAAAAAAAGGGGCGCAAGCCCCTTATGATGTACCGGTTCCGCACCGCTCCTACTTTTTTACGGTCACGCGCAGGAAGGTGGCCGGGATGGAGATGCTGTTCGGGTCGCCGCTCCGGTTTTGTTCGGTGAACAGCTTTTCCAGCTCCGCCTGCAGTTCGTCTTCGCGTCCCGCCTGGGCAGCGGCTGCATAGGCATTCATCGTCGGACCGTAGAAATACCGGAAGCGCTCCAGGAATTCCGACGGCGGGATGGGTGCCTCGAACGTATAGGTATCGCGCTGGAACGAGATACATTCCGGCGCGATGCCGGCGGCGGCGAAGCGCTCGGTGACGTGGCTTTCCACGCCCCAGAGCATCGGGCTCACGAAGCCCTCGGGCGGCGGCGGGGTGTAGGCCGAGGCGATGCGCAGGATCTGCGCCACCAGCGTAGTGTCGCCGGGGATCCAGTTGCCCATCACGATGCGCCCCCCGGGGCGGGCAACGCGCACGAGCTCCTTCGCCACCTCGTGCGGCTTCGGGGCGAACATGGCGCCGAAGATGCTCACCACGAGGTCGAAGCTTTCGTCGGCGATGCCTTCGAGGTGGGTCACGTCGCCGTGGCGGAACTCGATGTTGGTCAGCCCCTCGGCCTCGGCGCGCCGGCGGGCGGCCTCCACGAGGTTGCGGGCAATGTCGACGCCCAGTACGTTGGCGCCGAGGCGGGCCTCCGGCAGCGCCGTGGTGCCGTCGCCGCAGCCCACGTCGAGCACGTCCATGCCGGCACGGACGCCGATGGATTCCACGAGGCGCGTGCCGGAGGCGCGCATCGTTTCGGCGAGGCGGGTGAAATCGCCCTTCTCCCAGAGTGCCTGGTTGGGATTGACGGCGGGCTGTACGATTGCGGATTCACTCATAACGATCGGTTTTTGGGTTGAAAAATGCGTTGCAACGGGGGACCGGACCGGAGTGCTTTCGGGGAAAGGATAAAGTTAGGCCGCGGAAAGGCCTGGAGCGCTCATCCGGAGCTCACCCCAGCCCATCCCCAACCCCTTCCCGAGGGAAAGGGGCACGCTCATCTCCCTTCATTTCCCTAGCTTAGCCGCATGAGCACTCCCGTTACCATTTCCGGCCGCCTCGTGCGCATCGCCACCAAAACGATCGAGCCCAGCACGGTCGTCGTTGAAGACGGACGCATCGCTTCCGTGACGCCCTACACCGGCGCCGATGCCGACAGCCTCCCCTACCTGCTGCCCGGCTTCGTGGATGCGCACGTGCACGTAGAGAGCTCCATGCTGGTTCCGTCGGAGTTTGCGCGCCTGGCCGTCGTGCACGGCACGGTGGGCACCATCTCCGACCCGCACGAGATCGGCAACGTATGCGGCGTGGCCGGCGTGGACTACATGATCCACAACGGCAGCAAGGTGCCCTTCAAATTCTACTTCGGGGCGCCGAGCTGCGTGCCGGCCACCGGCTTCGAAACGGCCGGCGCCGTCATCGGGGTGGAAGACATAGACCACCTGCTGCAGCGCAAGGAGATCGTATACCTCACCGAGATGATGAACTTTCCCGGCGTGCTCCACGCCGACCCCGTCGTTATGCAGAAGATCGCGCTGGCCAAAAAGCACGGTAAGGTGATCGACGGCCACGCGCCCGGCCTCCGCGGCGTGGCGGCAAAGCAATACATCGACGCCGGTATTTCTACGGATCACGAATGCTTTACCAAGGAAGAAGCGCTCGACAAGCTGCACTACGGGATGAAGATCCTCATCCGCGAAGGCAGCGCCGCCCGCAACTTTGAAGCCCTCATTGAGCTGCTCCACGACCACGAGGACGCCATCATGTTCTGCTCCGACGACAAGCACCCCGACTCGCTCGTGGAAGGCCATATCAACGTGCTCTGCGCCCGCGCCGTGGCCAAAGGCATCGACGTATTCAAAGTGCTGAAGGCCGCCTGCCTCAACCCCGTGCACCACTACGGCATGAAGGTGGGCCAGCTGCAGGCCGCCGACCCCGCCGACTTCATCCTCGTGAAAGACCTCGTGCACTTTGAAGTGCTGCAAACCTGGATCGACGGGCAGCAGGTGGCCGCCAACGGCAAGACCCTCATCACCGCGCCGAAGGCCGGGCTCATCAACCAGTTCAGCTGCACACCGAAGGCGGTCAACGATTTCGCCGTGCCCTTAAAAGGCGAAACGACCATTCCCGTGATCGAGGCGCTCGACGGGCAACTCATTACCAACAAGCTGCTGCTGCCCGCCAAAGTGAGTCATGCCCATATCGTGTCGGACCCCGAAAACGACGTGCTCAAGATCGCCGTGGTGAACCGCTACAAGGAGGCGCCGGTGGCTACGGCCTTTATCAAAAACTTCGGCCTCAAGCGCGGCGCCATCGCCTCGTCGGTGGCGCACGACAGCCACAACATCGTGGCCGTAGGCGCCGACGATGAAAGCCTCGCCCGCGCCGTCAACGCGGTCATTGCCGCCGGCGGCGGCGTCAGCTGCATCGACGGCGCCGAGGAGTACGTATTGCCGCTGCCGGTAGCCGGGCTCATGAGCACCGAAGACGGCTACGTGGTGGCGGAGAAATACGCCGCCATCGACAAGGCGGCCAAGGCCCTCGGCTCCCCGCTGGGCGCGCCCTTTATGACCCTTTCGTTCATGGCGCTGCTCGTGATCCCGCACCTGAAGCTGAGCGACCTCGGCCTCTTCGACGGCGACACGTTTTCGTTCGTGCCCTAGCGACGGGCTTCGCCCTTTTTGCAAATCTTAACAAGCGCCCCATTGGGGAAGGGCACGGAATTGGCGGTCCTTCCCCGTATGGAAAACAGGAATGAGTGGCGCGCAGAGCCCGGCAACGACGGGACGGAAGAGCAACGCCCGGTGCAGGCCACCGGCGACGGCGAAGAGATCGTGATCCCCGTGATCCAGGAATTCATGACCGTGGAAAAGGAAGTGGTCGAAACCGGCCGCGTAACCGTGCGCAAGACGGTGCGCGAGGAAGAGGCCGCGCTCAACATCCCGCTCGTGTCGGAGCAATACGACGTGAAGCGGGTTGCCAAAAGTGATGTGTATCTGAAACCGCCGGTGCCGCGCCAGGAAGGCGACACCATCATCGTTCCGGTGGTGAAGGAAATACTCGTGATCGAAAAGCGCTACGAGGTGACCGAAGAAGTGCACCTCACGAAGCGCGTGAGCACCACCCCGCACGTGCAGCAGATCACCCTCCTGAAAGAGCAGGTGGACGTGATCCGCACCGATGCGGAGGGCAATAAACGACGTCTCTAGTTTTCACCCTTAAATAGTGACTTATGGCACAAACAGTGGTCGGCTTTTTCGACCAATCCAGCGAAGCGCAGACAGCGATCCGTGAGTTAATGGCCCGTGGCATCGCGCGTGACCGGATCGATCTATCCCGCGGCAGCGGCACCGGCACTACGGTCAGCTCGGAGCGTACCGAGGCGACCACCGACCGCGACGGCCGCAATACCAATGCGATCACCGACTTTTTCAATTCGCTTTTCGGAAACAGCAATAAGGAAGAAGCGTCGCGCTACAGCCGCGTAGCCGAGCGTAGCAACACCATCGTGACCGTGCATGCGGCCTCGCGCGAGGAAGCTGAATCGGCCGCGCAGATCCTCGACCGCTGCGGCGCCATCGATGTGGACGAGCGCGCCAAACAGTACGGCTTCAGCAACACCCGCAGTGAAGGCGCCGGCGATCGCCAGGCGGTGAGCGCTGAGCGCGGCACCACGATCCCGCGTGTGGAAGAACACCTCGAAGTGGGCAAGCGCGAAGTGGAGCGCGGTGGCGTGCAGGTGCGCAGCCGCATCGTGGAGAAGCCGGTGGAAGAACACATCCGCCTGCGCGAAGAACACGTCCGCGTGGAGCGCACACCAGTGGACCGCCCCCTTGCGGGTAACGAAGGCGAAGCCTTCCGCGAGCGCAACATCGAGCTCACGGAACGCTCGGAAGTACCGGTGGTGAACAAGGAAGCCCGCGTGGTGGAAGAAGTGCGCGTGCGCAAGGAAGTGACCGAGCGCGACGAGACGATCCGCGACACGGTACGCCGCACGGATATCGATGTAGACAAGACGAACGAGAGCGGCCGTAGTTCTACGGACTACGATCGCCGCAACGATACCAATAACCGCCCGCTGTAACAAGCGACGGCGCTTATGACAGAAGCCCCCGTTCCCGGGGGCTTCTTATTTTAGGTGCGATCAACGAATCAGGCTTCCTGCCCCAGCCACAGCGCGCCGCCGATGCTGTCGCGGCGTGCGCCGGTAACGGAGGCCAGCGTTGTATTCTCTTCGCGCCAGCGGAGCACGCCGAGGGCGGCCATTACCAGCGCCTCCTTATAATGTACGAGGTTGTCGTCGGCCACCACCAGCTCTACCTGGTTGTCTTCCACCCACTCGCGGAGCCGGCTGACCAGGAACGTATTGAAGCCGCCGCCACCGGTAACGAGCAGCTTGCGGTTCTGCAGGTGGGCGGGCAGGTGGTCTTCGAGGGATTCGTGGATCTGCACGGCCACGTGCTCGGTATAGGTGGCCAGTGCATCTTCGTGGGAGAGGCCGGCCGCCTCGATGAGCGGCAGCACCACGCCGGTGCCGAATTCGTTGGCCAGCGATTTGGGCGAAGGCTGCTGGTAGTAGTCGAGGGCGTTGAGCTGCGACAGCAGGGGCGCATTGACGGTGCCCATGGCGGCGAGGCGGCCGCCTTCGTCGAATTCCTTGCCGGCCTTTTGCGCCAGCGCGTTGAGCACGCGGTTGGCGGGGCAGATGTCGAAGGCCACGGGCGGGCCGTCGTGCACCGACAGGTTGGCGATTCCGCCCAGGTTGAGAAAGAGGCGGTAGTCGGTAAAGAGGAGGCTTTCGCCGAGGGGCACGATGGGGGCGCCCTGGCCGCCGTGGGCGACGTCGAGCGAGCGGAGGTCGCTCACCACGGCGAGGCCGGTGACGGCCGCAAGCGTGGCGCCGTCGCCGAGCTGGGCAGAAACGCCGCCCTGTGGGCTGTGCACCGTGGTATGCCCGTGCGAGGCCACCAGGCCCACCTGGAACTGCAGGCCCTTCTCCTCGATAAAGTGGTTGACGGCTTCACCCAGGTAGCGACCGTAAGCAGCGTGGAGCACCAGGTAGTCGCGGGCGCTGAGTTCCGCGGCGCCGCGCAGGCGGTCGGCCCAGTCTTCGGCGTAGGGCACGGTGGCCGCTGCGCGGATGTCCCAGCTCCAATGCCCGGCATTGACGTGAAATTCGGCAAACACCAGGTCCAGTCCATCCAGTGAAGAGCCGCTCATAAGGCCCAGGGCGCGGTAAATCATTGCACAAATGTAATGTGCTAATCTGCTTGTCTGCTAATGGGCTGACAGGCCAATGCTCCGACGTTGTCGAGACGCTCCTTCTTTTAATGTTGGTACAGAACCCGCATTAGCGGACCAGCACATTAGCAGATTAGCACATTTATCTTAGTTTTGGCCGCTATGTCAACAGGAATGGTAATTAATCTGAGCGAGGAGCACTCGCTGGTGAGCAACTGGGTCGCCGAGCTGCGCGACACCGAGATCCAGAAGGACCGGATGCGGTTCCGGCGCAACCTCGAGCGCATCGGAGAGATCGCTGCCTACGAAATCTCGAAGATCCTGCCCACGCGTGACATCGAAGTGACGACCTCGCTGGGCACCGCCCCCGCCCAGGTACTGGGCGAGCAGCCGGTGCTGACCACCATCCTGCGCGCCGGCCTGCCCCTGCACCAGGGCCTGCTGAACTACTTCGACAAGGCCGACTGCGCCTTTGTGTCGGCGTACCGCAAGCACAACCCGGACGGCTCTTTCGAGATCGCCCTGGAATATTACTCTTCCCCCGACATTGAAAACCGGATCCTGATCCTGTCGGACCCGATGCTGGCCACCGGCGCCTCGCTGGTAAAGACGGTGCAGTACCTCCGCGAGGAGGGTGAGCCCAAGAACATCCACATCGTGGCTGCCATTGCCTGCTCCGTAGGCATCGAGCACGTGCAGCGCCACATTCCCGACGCCACCATCTGGTGCGGCGCCATCGACGAGGAGCTCACCGCCAAGGGTTATATCGTGCCCGGCCTCGGCGACGCGGGCGATCTCGCCTTCGGACCGAAAATCCAGAGCTGACGATTTATTTGGGTGTGTATTAAAATAAATCTTAATTTTCCACTCTCCTAACTTATGTGAGCATGAACCGTCTTTACGCAACCATCATACTGTGTCTGGGCTTTTTTTCTGTGCAGGCACAGGATCCGAATTTTTCCCAGTTCTTCGTCTCCCCGCTTACGCTGAACCCGGCGCTGACGGGTAAGTTCGACGGCACCGTACGCGTGGCCGGCAACTACCGCAACCAGTGGCCGACGATCAACAACGCATTTACCACCTATACCGCTTCTGCCGATATGGGCATCCTGAAGAACCGGATCCCCGAGAACGATGTGTTCGGCTTCGGCGTGATGATGTTCTCCGACAAGAGCGGCAACGGCGCCCTGCAGAACAACGTCGTCTCCTTCTCTACTTCCTACCACAAGGCCCTCGACGAGGAAGGTTCCAACCAGATCGGCCTCGGCTTCCAGGGCTCGTATGTCAACAAACGCCTCAACGTAGTGGGCCTCAACTTCGAAGACATGCTCCGCTCCGATGGCTTCACGGGCGTTACTTCCGAAGACTTTTCCGACAAAGGCAAGCTCTCGGTTTCTTACCTCGATGTAAACGCCGGCGCCCTCTATAGCGGCACTACCAACGGCGACAACAACATTTACCTCGGCGTGTCGATGTACCACATCAACCGCCAGAAAGAAACGTTCAACAAGGGCGAATACTTCCTCCAGCCCCGCGTAACCGTGCACGGTGGCGCCCGCCTGCCGGTGGGTGAGTTCAACGCCATTCACTTCAGCGCCAACTACAGCCGCCAGGCCAACGCCACCAACACGATGCTGGGCGGCGCCTACGAGTGGAACCTCAACCAGCAGTCCGACGCACCCACCAGCTTCTACGTAGGCAGCTGGTACCGCTTCAAAGACGCGATCATTCCCTACCTCGGCCTTGAATTCGGCTCTTTCCGCGTGGGTGCGAGCTACGACATCAACGTCTCTTCGCTGAAAGCGGCTTCCAACATGCGCGGTGGTATCGAGCTGTCGCTCATCTACATCGCCAAGCCGGCGGATCACCTGCCGAAGCTGAATTGCCCGAAATTCTGATTTCCCGATACCTTATCCCTCCAACCTGCTGAAATCAAGTTTCCCAAACAACACACGGAAACGTGTAGAACTGCCTGCTTATTGAATGCCCCGCAAAAGCGGGGCTTTCTAATGGCGGAAGTCTGATCCCGGATCGCTGATTTGGCGGGCGACGGATATTGAAAAGATCGCAAGGCGATCTTTTCAATATCAGATATCCGACATCAGACATCAATCCAATAGGTCGGGGCGGCGTTCTTCGGTGCGCTTCACGGCTTCGTCGTGGCGCCACTCTTCCACCTTCCGGGGGTCGCCGCTGAGCAGGATGTCGGGCACCTTCCAGCCGCGAAACTCCGCGGGCCGTGTGTATACAGGCGGCGCCAGCAGGCCGTCCTGGAAGGAGTCGGTCAGGGCGGAGGTCTCGTCGTTGAGCACGCCTGGCAGCAGGCGGCCGATGGCGTCTACGAGCACGGCCGCGGCCAGCTCGCCGCCGCTCAGCACATAGTCGCCGATAGAGATCTCGTGCGTTACAAAGTGGTCGCGCACCCGCTGGTCGATACCCTTGTAGTGCCCGCAGATGATCAGTATGTTTTGGAGGAGCGACAACCGGTTGGCGGTCTTTTGCTCAAAGCGCTCGCCGTCGGGCGTCATGTAGATGATCGCGTCGAAGCGGCGCTCGCGCTGCAGCTCCTCGATGGCGGCCACCAGCGGCTCACACATCATCACCATACCGGCGCCGCCACCGTACTGGTAGTCGTCCACTTGCCCGTAGGCGTTCACGGCCCATTTACGGAGCTGGTGCACGGTTACGGTGAGGTGGCCCTTGTCCTGGGCGCGCTTCATGATGGAATGATTCAGGGGGCTCTCGAGCAGCTCGGGAAGTACGGTCAATAAGTCGATGTGCATCTGGATGGGTTCTTGGCGTTTGGGCAGGTTGGGATGGGTCTTATGGGCCGGCAATCAGGCTTCCGTGTCGGGCTCCGCGGCGTCATCTCCGGTGAAGTCCTCGATATCGCGGCGCTGCTTTTTGGTGGGGCGCCCGATCTTGCTGCGGCGCTTGCCGGTGTGGAAGGTCGCGGCCTGGAACTTGTTCAGGTCCGGTGCTTCTTCGGGCGTCATGTCGAGGTAGTGTTTGATCGCCTCGGGGTAGGCCACGCGGGCCGACAGCAGGGCCGTCACCTTGATCACCCATTTACGGGCCTCGGTGCGGATCTCGTATTCATCGCCGACGCCCACGGCGCGGGCGGCCTTCACGGGGCTGCCGCCCAGTCGAACTTTACCCGATTCGCAGGCCGCGGCCGCCTCCGAGCGCGTTTTGAAGATGCGGATGGACCAGAGGTACTTGTCGATGCGGATCTTTTCTTTCGTTTCTGTTTTCACGTTTGCACCCTTTTGGAATAGACCCGCAACATAGCCCATTTATTCTTAATATAGCTTGAATATGCAGGCGGCCGAGCGGTACAGCTGCTGAGCGGCGCCACCGGCGTTAATCTACGGACTTCTTCACCACTTTTTCGGCCACGGACGTGTCGTTCTTTTTCCGGAAAGAAAACCGGTTGTAGCTCGTGGGCACCTCTACGCCGAGGAGTTCGCCCCAGGGCTTCAGGCCCTCTACCCGGTCGAAGATGATCTTCAGTATTCCTACAAAAGGAATGGACAGGAACATGCCGGCGATGCCCCACAGGGCTCCGCCCAGCAAGACCACCACAACCGAAATGAGGGCGTTGATGTTCACTTTCGACGACACGATGCGCGGCACCAGCACGTTGTTGTCGATGAACTGGATGAACAGGTACGCCAGCACGATCCACAATTGCTTGCTGAAGCCTTCGCTGGTGACGGTAACCATCAGCACCGGGAGGCCGATGGCGATGAGGCCGCCGATATAAGGCAGCATATTGAGCAAGGCCCCCAGCACGCCCAGCAGCAGCGCATATTTCACCCCGATCAGGAGGAGGGCGGTCGAGTTCATGGCGGCCACGATCGCGGCTTCCAGCAGCAGGCCCACCATATAACTCTGGATGGCCAGCTTCGTTTCGCCCAGAATCTCGCCCACTTTGCTGGCATCGTCTTCGGCAAACACCTTGAACAGGAAATTCAGGATGAGGGTCTTGTAAAAAAGAAAGAGGAACACATACACCGGCAGCAGCAGCAGCACTCCCAGCGTGCCGATCACCGTGGTGAGGGTGCCGCCGATCAGCGCTTTGCTGTTGTTGGCGGCTTCGTTGATGAGGTTTGCCTGCTTTTGCAGGGAAAGACCGAACTTCTGCTGCATCCAGACCTGCAGCTTCGACGTGAGGCCGCCGAATTTGGCCTTCAGGGCCGGCAGGTTTTCCCCGAAGCCCATGATCTGCGAGGAGAGAAAATAAAAGATCCCGGCGAAAACAAGGATCGCCAGCAGCATCGCCAGAATGATGGCGGGGATCTTTCCGAGGCGGAACTTCGCCAGCTTATTTACCAGCGGGTTGAGCAGGATGGCAATGATCACGGCAAAGGCCAGCGGGGTCAGGATATCACCAAGGCCTTTCAGGATGTAGGTCGTCAGGACAAGTCCCAAAAGGATCGCGGTCACTTTTATATAAAAAGGATATTCCCTTTTCTCCATAAAATGGTTTTAGACGCATGTAGCAAATTGCCGGCCTTACACCGGAGCGGGTCTTACCTCAGCCGTTCCTGCGCACCTGCAACTGCTGCGGTGAAAGAAAAAAGCCGGGAGCGCAACGCTCCCGGCCGGTAAAGATCGTGTTCCTGCCGCTTAGCCCTGGGCAAAGAACTTGTGGAAATACGGGATCGTTTCGATGCCCTTGTAGTAGTTCTCCAGGTTGTATTTTTCGTTGGGCGAGTGCAGGTTGTCGTTGTCGAGACCAAAGCCCATGAAGATGATCTTGGTGCCCAGCTCGCGTTCCAGGATGGAGCAGATGGGGATGGAGCCACCGCCGCGTACCGGGATCGGCTCTTTGCCGAACGTCGTCTGGATCGCCTTGGCCGCCGCCTGGTAGCCTTTGCTGTCGATAGGCGTCATATAGGGCTCACCGCCATGGTGCTCTTCGGCGTGCACGGTTACGCCTTCGGGGGCGATGCTGCGGAAGTGCTCCAGCAGCATGTCGGTCAGCTTGCGCGACTGCTGGTTGGGCACCAGGCGGGCGGAGATCTTCGCGTAGGCTTTCGAGGGAAGCACGGTCTTGGCGCCTTCGCCCGTATAGCCGCCCCAGATGCCATTCACCTCGAGGGTAGGGCGGATGCCGGTGCGCTCGTTGACGGTATAGCCTTTCTCACCCCACACCTCTTTCACGCCGAGATCTTCCTTGTATTCCTTCTCACTGAAGGGCGCGCGGGCCATCAGCTCGCGTTCTTCTTTCGAAGCTTCCACCACGTCGTCGTAAAAGCCGGGAATGGTGATGTGGTTGTTCTCGTCGTGCAGCGAGGCGATCATCTTGCACAGCATCGTGATCGGGTTGGCTACGGCGCCGCCGTAGGTGCCGCTGTGGAGGTCACGGTTGGGACCGGTCACTTCCACCTGTATGTAGGAGAGGCCGCGCACGCCGATGTCGAGCGACGGCGTGTCGAGCGAGATCATCGACGAGTCGGAGATGAGGATGACGTCGGCCTTCAGGAGGTCTTTATGTTGGGCTACGAAGGTGCCGAGGTTGGGCGAGCCCACTTCTTCTTCGCCTTCGATGAGGAATTTGACATTCGACTCGAGCGAGCCGGTCTTGACCATCGTCTCAAGCGCTTTCACGTGCATATAAAACTGGCCCTTGTCGTCAGCGGAGCCGCGTGCGAAGACCTTACCGTCTTTGATCACCGGCTCGAAAGGGCCGCTGTGCCAGAGCTCCAGCGGGTCGGCGGGCTGCACATCGTAGTGGCCGTACACCAACACGGTAGGCTTGGCGGGATCAACGATCTTTTCGCCGAACACTACCGGGTGGCCGGCCGTTTCCAGTACCTCGGCGCGGTCGCAGCCCGAGTCGAGCAGGCGCTGCCGCACGAGTTCGGCGCACTTACGCATATCGTCCTTGTGCTCGCTCTTTGCGGAAATCGAGGGGATGCGCAGCAGTTCGAGCATCTCGTCGAGAAAGCGCTGCTGGTGCTGCTTCTGGTATTCGGTCCAGGCCGTGTGGGTATGTTCCATGGCAAAATGAATTGTTGATGAATGCGTCAAAGGTAGGAGGAGATGTCGGATGTAGGATGCCGGATGTCTGATTTGAAAATCCCGATCCGTTTCCTCTCCCGCCATCTGACATCCGGCATCCTCCATCAGCGATCCGCTCACGGGTAGGCGATGAAATAATAGTTCTTGCGCTGGTGAAACTGGTCGGACAATTCTTCGGCAGTGAAGGGCGGCTCTTCGGCCAGGAAGCGCTCCATGAGCGAGATGTGGTAGCCGAGTGCGCTGAAGAATTCCCAGAGCAGCTCGGGGTTGCTGCCGTACACGTCGGAGCCACCGAGCCCGAACTCGAACACCACCACCGGGCGGTGGCGGCGAAGCACTTCCGTGGCGCCGCGGAGCACACCCAGCTCGCCGCCTTCCACGTCGATCTTGAGTAAGTGCACGGGCAGGCCGTACGACAGCAGCACATCGTCGAGACGACGCGTTTCCACCGTAATGGTCTCGTCTTCCTCGTTGGGCCGGTCGTAGTGCCGTTTGCGCAGGCCGCTGTAGGCCGGGTTGGTCTTCACCCAGTTAAAGGATGCGCTGCCGGCTTCCTCGGCCAGCGCGTAGGGAAAGATGTGCACGCTGGGCACAGTGCCGTAGCGCTGGCGCAGGCGCGCAAAGAGCTGCGGTAGGGGCTCGAAGCCAAAGTGGTGGCCGCGCGGCGCGGCGCGGCGCATCAGTTCGAGTATCTCGCCCCGGTGGGCGCCTACATCCACGCAGTTGCTGTCGGGGCGGCATACTTTCCGCAACACGAGCGCCGTGTCGCGGTCGTAGCGCTGGTTTTGCGTGAGGGCAAAGGGGAGCAGGGCCACTACTTTCTTGGCCGCATTTTTCAGGAACAGGAAGCGCTCGTTCATCAGGGTTCTTTCTTTTTCACGGTCGCCGCCTTCTGTACCAGCGCGCTGCCGAATTTATTTTTGATCGCGTCGACGGCCTTGAACAGCTCGAGCTGCTCCAGCGCGTCGTCGAATAGGTTCATCTGAAGCGTTACCGGGATGAGGTGCGAGAAGCGCACGCCCAGCAGGCGCACTTTCTCTCCCCGTTTCCACAGCTTCTCGAAATTGTTTTTCACCCGCGTCAGCAACACGGGGTCGAAGGCGGTGTAGTCCACCACTTCCTGCCGCGACACCGTGGTGAAATCGGAGTACCGTATTTTTACGGTAACACAGCCCGTCAGCTTTTCCTCCTTCCGCAAGTCATAAGCGGTTTCTTCGGTGAGCTGCACAAGCTGGCGATGCAGGAAATCCAGGTCGTTGCTGTCCTCTGAAAAGGTGGTCTCGTGCGACAGCGACTTCTGCTCGCTGTAGGCTTCCACCGGCGAATCGGAAATGCCGTGGGCTTTTTCCCAAAGCTTTTTTCCCCACTTGCCCAGCCAGGCTTCGAGGTGCTCCGCCGGCGTGTGCGCCAGGTCTTTGATGGTGCGGATGCCGAGGCCGTACAGCTGCTGCTGCGTAGCGCCACCCACGCCGGGGATCTTGTCTACGGTAAGGGGCCACAGGAACGAGGTCTCCCGCCCATGGGCGATTTCCAGGAAGCCGTTGGGCTTGGCCTCGTTGGTGGCCATCTTGCTCACCAGCTTGTTGGCCGAGAGCCCGTACGAAATGGGCAGCCCCGATTCACGCATGATCTTTTCGCGGAGTTCACGGGTGTATTGCGACACCCCGAAGAACTTGTCCATGCCGGTGAGGTCTACGTAGAATTCGTCGATAGAAGCTTTCTCGTAATGGGGCACGGAGTCGGCAATAATCTGCGTCACCAGGCGCGAATACTTGCTGTATTCGCCGTGCGAGCCGGAGATGAAGATCGCCTCGGGACAAAGCTTTTTCGCGGTCACCGAAGGCATGGCGCTCTGGATGCCAAACCTGCGCGCCTCGTAGGAGCAGGCCGCCACGATTCCCCGCTGGCCATCGCCGCCCACGATCAGGGGCTTGCCCCGGAGCTCGGGACGCTTCAGCAATTCAACCGACACGAAGAAAGCGTCGAGGTCGAAATGCGCAATATGACGGGGGGAAGCGGTCACAGCCAAAGGTACAGCTTCAGCCAGGGTTTTGGGTAGGTTTTGACGGCTTTTGGAAGGTTTTAGGGAATTGAAAAATGACCGTATCTTGACCCCGACGAATGACGCCCCTTTCCTCGCTTCAAGCCTTTGTTCATGCGCTTTTCCCACTGCCCGACACCGAGTGGGAAGCCTTCGCGGACCTGTGGCAGCCCTTTGCGTGCAAGCGTAAAATGCTGTTGACGGCGCCGGGCGAAACGGAGCGTTATCTCTATTTCGTGCTGGAAGGCGTACAGCGCAGTTACTACCTGTCGCCGGCGGGCAAGGAGGCCACCATCGTGTTTACCTACCCGCATTCCTTTTCGGGCGTGGCCGATTCGTTTCTCACGCAGATGCCGTCCCGCTTTCATTTCGAAACGCTGACGGCTTCCCACTTCCTGCGCGCTCCTTACAGCGGCCTGTCGGCGCTGATGCATCAATACCCGGCGGTGCAATCGCTGGTGCTGCGCACGACGTCGTTTGTGCTGCGGGGTGTACTGGAGCGGATGGCGGAGCAGCAGACCGCCGGTGCCGAGGAGAAGTTCCGCAGCCTGCTCACGCGCAGCCCGCACCTGCTGCAGCTCATTCCGCACAAATACCTGGCGAGCTACCTGGGCCTCGATGCGGCTACGTTCAGCAAGTTGCTGGGAACGGTGCGGCTGTAGGCAGCCATTGACTAACCCTAATTGGATAATGTCTATTGAATAATGGACGAAAGCGCATTATTGTATATCGATTAGACCTTAGTCAAAATTCAATCGCCTCCGGGCTCCGGCTGTGGTTTTTCCTTCCCAAACCTTGGTGTAGGCAAAGATTTTGTACTAATAGCCCGGGTAGCTTTGTAAAAAACCCTCCCGTTATGGCAAAATTCAAAACAGAAGACCTGCTGCAGCAACTGCGCACCGATGTAGAACGCATCCGCTCTGCGGCCGCATTTTTCAAGGAAGCAGACAAGAATAAGCTCACTTATACGCCGTCGCCCGACAAGTGGAGCGTGGTGCAGATCCTGGAGCACCTCAACGCCTATGGCCGCTATTACCTGCCGGCCATGCGCAAAGCGATGACCGATAAAGTGACGCACAAGAACGCCTGGTTCCACTCGGGCTTCTGGGGTGATTATTTCACGAAAGCGATGAAGCCCACCAACATATACGAGGTAAAGAACAAGATGAAGGCGATGAAAGCCTACAGCTTTCCCAACAGCCTCCATGTAGATACGGTGCTCAACGAGTTCGAGGCGCAGCAGGAAGAGCTGTCCCGGCTCATCGACCTGTGCCAGCACGTGGATGTCGGCGCGGTGCGCGTGCCCATCACGATCACCCGGATGATCAAGCTGCGGCTTGGCGACACGCTGCGCTTTCTCATCGCCCACGAGCAGCGGCACCTCATCCAGGCGCGTACGATGCTGAAAACGCTCGGTATCGCCACCGACCGCTTCCCGGTGCTCTTCGAAATGGCGCCGCGCGCGTCGCAGGCAGCCCTGGCGTAGATCAGTTTGGAGTTTGGGGTTTGTAGTTCCGCGATGCGGCGCCAGCTTTGTGCGCCAGCCAACTACAAACCACCAACCACAAACTACAAACAGGCTTTAGCCTAGATAGATCTCCAGCAATCCTTCCGGCAGTTCCACATGGACCTGCTTTTTTTTGCGGTCGACGCTGCGGATGGTGTTTTCGTTGAGGGGAATGAGGGCTTCCTTGCCCTCCACTTCAATGCGGCACAGCACCTGGTGTGGCTGCTCGATCACCTCGAGGATGATGCCCAGCTCTTTGCCGTCTTCCACGATCATATAGTTGAGCAGCGAGATGGGGGCCGATTTGCCCGAGTGTTTCTTGAAATCGGGCTCTGCCAGCCACACGTCTTTCTGGGTGAGGCGCAGGGCCTTTTCGCGGGTATCCACATCCTGGAGCAGGAGTAGCACTTCCTCATCGCTTTTAGCACGCGCCTCGGCCACGAACCAGGGCAGGAAGCGATCTTTACCCTCTTCCACAAAGAGGGCCTGCAGCCCTTTCAGGGCTGTTTTTTTGCCCAGGCTGTGGCGCAGGATGAGCTCGCCTTTCACTCCGTGTGCCGCTACGAGGCGGCCAATCTTGAAATACTCCGTCATAAAGGTCGATTGGTCTGGTAGTCTACTGGTCTATTGGTAAAAAGTCGTTTCGGTGGCAGCGTTCCACTGCAGGCAAACTTAAGTAGGATTGGCGCACGCGTTTTCGTACCAATCAACAAAAAGGTCCCGGCAATGCGGGACCTTGAATGATTTGAGGTTTTGGGTGCTTACGCTTCGGAACCTGCGTCTTCAGCTGCGGGCGCTGCCGGTGCGGCGGGGCGCTCACGACGCTGATAGGGCGGGTTACGCATAGCGCGGCGTGCTCTCATGGCCTCTTCCTGCTTCTTGCGGAACTGAGCTTCGTGCTCGGTGTGCCACTGCTGGAATTTCTCCATAGCCGTAGCCTCATCGAACAGGCCCAGGGATACACCACGGAGCAAGTGCTTCAGGTACAGAACACCTTTGTTCGACAGGATCTTACGTACGGTGTCGGTAGGTTGGGCACCTTTGTTCAGCCACTCCAGGGAGCGCTGACGATCCAGCTGAACCGTAGCCGGCGAAGTCTGGGGGTTGTAGGTACCTAATTTCTGAATGAACTTGCCGTCGCGGGGGGCGCGTGCGTCGGCAACAACGATGAAGTAGAAGGGTCGCTTCTTGGACCCGTGTCTCTGCAGTCGGATTTTAACTGGCATTTTAAATAGACATTTAAATGCGTGAACAAATAAAATTAAGGGCTACAAATCTACGGATTGACGTGAAACCGAACAAGGATAGGTCTTCTTTTTCGATAACTTTTTGAAAAAACCGGTTGAAAGGGTCCATTTAGCGTGGCTTTCCGCTCACATTGGGGTGGCCGGACACATAAAAACGGAAGGGCAGGGCGGCATCGTCCCCGGCATAATCGACCCCGATCCGTGGCGAAGCGAGCACCTGCCCGGGCGGAAACCGGAAACCGTCGTCGCCAATGCTGAGCTCCGGCCCGGTCAGCAACCGGCCGCATTGAGTGGTATGAAAGCCGAGTGCCTTCCCCACGTTCCCGGGACCCCGGGTAAGCGAGGCGTCGAGGCTTTTTTTGCCCGTTCGCCGCAACATTGTTTCGATCCCTTCCAGCGGCTCCAGCGCGCGCACCAGGATGGCGTGGGGAATACCGCCGGTATTGGTCACGATATTGAACAGCTGGTGAATGCCGTAGCAGAGGTACACATAAGCCCGGCCGCCTGCGCCAAACATCACCTCGGTGCGCGGCGTGCGCCCCTTGTAGGCATGTGAGGCGCGGTCCTGGGCGCCCATGTAGGCTTCGGTCTCCACGATGCGGCCTGCCGTCCGCTCCCCGCCGAACTCCGTGGCCAGCACCATACCCACTAGGTCGCGGGCAAGGGCCACCACATCGGGGTTCTGGTACCAGGAAAGGGGCAGGATGCGCATGCTGCAAGTTAAGGACGTGAAGCGTGAACCGTGAACCGTGAGGCGTCAATCGTGAATTCGCAACGCGCAGCAAACGAGGAATGGATGCCATCGGCAGCCGTTCCTGGCTATCGACGTCAGCCATTCACGCTTCACGCCTCACGCCTCACGTTTTCCGTATCTTGCCGCAAACCCGTTGCCTTGCTCAAAGAGCTCATCATCGCCATACAGTCCTTCGTGGAAGCCCATGCCTTCATCCGTCGCGAGCGGCTGTGGCGCTGGATCCTGGTGCCGGGGATCATCTATACGCTCCTGTTCCTCGTAGGCGGCTACTTCTTCCTGCACTCTTTCGAATCGGCCTACGAATGGTTCAGCCTCAAAACAGGACTGGCGGCCTGGGTGCGTAAGGACCGCAGCGGCCTGCTGGGCGCGTTGTTCGTTTTTGCCGGCATTTTCCTGTGGCTGCTGGCCTTCGTGCTCTACTTCTCCTTTTTCAAATATTTTTTCCTCATCGTGGGGTCGCCGGTGTTTGCTTACCTGAGCGAGAAGACCGAAGCGATCCTGGAGGGGAAGGATTTTCCCTTTTCCCTGTCGCAGCTGCTGCACGATGTGGCCCGCGGTATCCGCATCGCCCTGCGCAATGGACTCTGGCAAACAGTGTACATGGTTGCGCTGTTCCTTATCTCGCTCATCCCGGTGGCGGGCTGGATCGCGCCACTGATTGCGCTGTTCGTAGAATGCTATTACTACGGTTTTTCCATGCTCGACTATTCGCTGGAGCGCGCGCGGATGAGCGCCCCCGAAAGCATCGACTACATCGGCCGCCACAAGGGCCTCGCCATCGGCAACGGCATGCTGTTTTACGGGATGCACCTGGTGCCCGTGCTGGGCTGGGTGCTGGCCCCGGCCTACTCCGTGATCGCCGCCACCCTGAGTCTCCATAAAATAAAAAAGGCATGAGCGCCACCGTCTACCTGATCCCGACCGTATTGCACGAAGGCGCCACGCAGTGCCTTCCCGCCTACCTGCTCGACGCGATAAAAGCCTGTCGTGTTTTCTATGTTGAAAACGAGCGCACCGCCCGCCGCTTCCTGAAGAGCATCTGGAAGGAAATGGTGATCGACGACTACGGCTGGCACAATATGAAAGAGCTCACCTCCGAGCTGCGGACCGTATTTCTACGGGACCTGCAGGCCGGCCATACCGTGGGCATTCTCAGCGAGGCCGGGTGCCCCGGTGTGGCCGACCCGGGGCAGTTGCTGGTGCACCTGGCGCAGGGTGAAGGCGCCCTGGTAAAACCCCTGGTCGGCCCCTCTTCGATCCTGCTGGCGCTGATGGCTTCGGGGATGAACGGCCAGCAGTTCCGCTTCAACGGCTACCTGCCCATCGAAGCGGGCGAGCGCCAGAAGGCCATCCGTGCCCTCGAATCCGACTCGCGCAAGAATAATTGCACGGAGATCTTCATTGAAACGCCGTACCGCAACAACCAGCTGCTGGAGGTACTGCTCAAAACCTGCGCGCCGCAAACGCTGATCTGCGTGGCGGTGGACCTCACCGGCCCGCAGGAGTCGGTGCAAACAAAAACGCCCGCACAGTGGCGGGCGTCGCTGCCGGAGCTGCACAAGAGGCCGGCGATCTTCCTGCTGTTTGCCGCAGGCTGACCGAAGCCTCAGGGCTCTGCTTTTACGCCATCGACAATATAGTTCGATTCCCCGCGCCAGAACAGCGCTCCCCGCTTTTCGGTATAATGCAACGATACACGGTGTCCCTCGAGCTCCAGCAGCCGCTTCGCAACGCTGTCTTCGGCCACGGAAAAGAAGAACTTCTCCGAGGCGATAGGCACATTGTTGGTGCTGCTTACCGAACTTAATATGAGCTCCCCTTCGTAGGTCTTGAACAGGTTGCCCTTGCGGGAAAATTTCTGCAACAGGCCAAAGCGGTTGCCTTCGCTGTAGGTATTGTAGTATCTCCAATAAATAAAGATGCTGAGTACGAGCAGGCAAAGCAGCACGATCGTCCAGATCAGCTTGCGGGCACCGCCCCGGGTGCGGTCGGAAATGGTAAGGCGATCCATGGCAGGAGTTTCCAGAGCTACTAAAAAACGCAGGCCACGCCGGGAGCGCAGGCCTGATTCCTAGAGTCCGTATTTGTCCACGAGGTAAATGAGCGCGGCGATGGTAACCGCACCTAGCTCCAGCTCGCGCTTGTTGACGTTCTCGAATACGTCGTTGGAGGCGTGGTGCACATCGAAGTACCGCTGCGAATCCGGTATGAAGCCGCAGGTGGGCGTTCCTTGCCGGCCCAGCGGACCGATGTCCGAGCCACCGCCTCCGCGGCGGAGCTCCGAGGCGCCATAGGGCGCCAGCAGCGGGGCCCAGCTCCGAAACCTAGCAAACTGCTCGTCGGAGGCCGTCAGCCCGAAGCCGCGCGGCGTGAAACCGCCCTCATCGCTCTCGAGGGCGAAAATGTGGCGCTCCCCTTTCGCCTTGGCCTCCTCCGCGTATTTGCGGCCGCCGCGCAGCCCGTTCTCCTCGTTGGCAAACAGCACAAAGCGGATGCTGTGTTTGGGGCGATAGCCCAGGGCCCGGAAGGCCCGGAGCACCTCGATGGTATGCACGATGCCGGCGCCATCGTCGTGGGCGCCTTCGGCCGGATCCCAGGAGTCGAGGTGGCCGCCGATGGTGATGATCTCGTCGGGGGCTTCGGTGCCGCGCAGCTCGCCGATCACGTTGTGGCCGATGGTGTCGGGCAGAAAGCGACCGAAAGTTTGCAGAGTGGCAACTACAGGCTGCCCGCCGCGCAGCAGGCTATCGAGCAGGTCGGCATCGCGGAGGCCGAGCGCAACAGAGGGAACGGTCCGGATCGTATCGCCCGAAGCCGTGGTGCCGGTATGCGGAAAGTTGTCGGTGCCACCGGAGAGGCTGCGGATGGCGACGCCCACGGCGCCGTATTTTGCCGCCCGCACCGGCCCCTGTCCGCGGTAGATGCCGGCGTCGCTGTAGGCCTCGAAAGTGTGCACGAACCGGGGATTGAACTTGTAGTTGAAGAACACGATCTTTCCCTTTACCGAATCTTTTTTGGCGTCGAGCTCGGCGAAGTCGCGAACGACCAGCACCGGTGCCGTCAGGGGTCCTTTCGAGCCCGGCGAATTACCCAGCGCCAGGGCCTGGAGCGTACGGGTTTTGCGGCCTTTGGCACCGCTGAGGCGGATCTCGAAGCGGTCTTTGCCACCGCGCACCCAATGTGGCACCAGGCATTCCTGCAGCCATACGCGTTCGGCGCCGGCAGCCTCGAGGGCGCCCTGTCCCCAGCGCTCGGCACGCGCCATGGCGGGAGAACCGGCCAGGCGTCCGCCCACGCTTTTTGTGAGCTGGCGGAGGTTTTCGTAGGCGCCGCTGTTGACCAGGATCTCATCGGCGAGGCGGCGGAGAAAAACGGAATCCGGGTTCTGGGCCTCGGAAAGCGTCGCCAGCAGGAGGCCGGCGAGAAGGGCAAGGGCACGTTTCATGGGACTAAAAATATTCAATTTTCCATGCTCCTAATTCAAGTTGGTCTTTGTGCCTCTGTGCATTGAATAGGGAGTGATGAACATTCCCCACGTACCTTAGCTTCTTAAACGGTATTTGGTCCCATGCGCATTGGAATAGTTTGCTATCCTACTTTCGGCGGAAGCGGTGTGCTCGCTACAGAGCTCGGCAAGGCCCTCGCCCAGAAAGGACACCAGGTTCACTTCATCACCTACCAGCAACCGGTGCGGCTCACCGGCTTTATTCCCAATATCTTTTACCACGAGGTGCAGGTGCCCACCTATCCCCTCTTCGATTACCCGCCTTACGAAACGGCCCTGGCCAGCACGATGGTGGACGTGATCAAGAACAACCACCTGCAGCTGCTCCATGTGCACTACGCCATTCCACACGCCTCGGCGGCGTATATGGCCCGCCAGATCCTGGCACAGGAAGGCATCCACATCCCGGTGATCACCACGCTGCACGGCACTGACATCACGCTCGTGGGCCGCGACAAAATGTATGCGCCCGTAGTCACGTTCTCCATCAACCAAAGCGACGCCATCACGGCGGTTTCGGAAAACCTGAAGGACGAAACCTTCAAGCACTTCCAGATCACCAAGCCCATTCATGTCATCCACAACTTCGTGGATGTGGCTCGCTTCCAGCGCAAGCCCATCGATGCCTTTCGCAAGGTCATTGCGCCCAACAACGAGCGCATCCTGCTGCACGCCTCCAACTTCCGCAAGGTGAAGCGCGTGCAGGATGTGGTGCGCATCTTCGCCAACGTGCTGAAAGAAACCCCGGCCAAGCTGCTCTTCGTGGGCGACGGTCCGGAGCGCGCCACGGCCGAAGACCTGAGCCGTCAGCTCGGGGTATACGACGAGGTGCGCTTTGTGGGCAAGCAGGAGCAGATGGAAGACATCCTGGCCATCGCCGACCTGTTCCTACTTACTTCCGAATACGAAAGCTTCGGCCTAGCCGCACTGGAAGCGATGGCGGCCGGCGTGCCGGTGATCAGCACCAATGCCGGCGGCCTCGGCGAGATTATGATCGAAGGCAAGACCGGCTTTATGGGCAACATCGGCGACATCGACACAATGAGCCGGCGGGCCGTAGAAATACTGTCCGACGACGAGTGCCTCCAGCAGTTCAAGCGCGATGCCCTCGAGCACGCGCATCGCTTCGACATCCACAACATCATTCCCATTTACGAGCGCCTGTACGACGACGTGCTGAGCAAAGAGTCGGTGGTTTAGGCGTATGGAATAATGACTATTGGATAATGTTTATCGGATCGTTTCATGAAACTTCCCAAAAAAGAAGAAGCCCTCCGGAGAGGGCTCTTTCTTTATACCTTATTCACTAAGCATTATTCACTGGTCAATTCCTACCGGTGCAGCCACGAGCTCGGGTTCAGGCGGGTGTATTCCATCTGCATCCCGAAGTCCAGCTTGCCGCCCGATCCGTCATCGTCTTCGGAGGTAGTACCGAGCACCTGGCCGCGTTTCACCTGCGCGCCCTTACTCACGTTCACGTTGGCCAGGCCCGAATAGATGGTGAAGTATTTACCGTGGCGGATCATCACCGTCATTACATCGGCGGTGCCCGTAACCATGGTCACCTCACCGTCGAACACCGCTTTGACCGACGCGCCTGCGTTGGGTGTGGACAGGGTGAGAAACGCGTTGTCGAAGTCGAGCCCGCCCACCTTGCTGATGCCGTAGGGAATCTTGACGCTTCCCTGGTCTACCGGCCACGGCAGGTTACCGCGGTTGCGCTCAAAGGTGGCGGCCAATGCCCGCTCGCCTTCGTTGAAGATCAGCACGCTTTCGCCCTTGGGCTTCGGCTTGGGCGTTGTTGCCTTAGGCGCAGTGGGGTTGGCTCTGGCCGCAGCGGCTTCGGCCGCCCGGCGCTCCGCTTCGCGGCGCTCGGCTTCCCGCTTGGCCGCTTCGATCTCGCGGCGGATCATTGCGGCGATCTGCTGCTTCAGCTGGTTGTCGCGCTTGCGTTTGCTGGCCAGTTGCTGCGAGAGCTCTTTTTCCTGCGACTTCAGCTGCGTCGCCACGCGGTCTTTTTCCTTCTTCTGGTCTTCCAACTCATTGTATTGCTCGGTCTGGTTCTGCAGCACGCGGTTCTTGTCGTTGCGCTTGGCCAGGAGTTGCTGCTTGCGTTCCTCGATAGCCTTGGCCGTTTCGCGGATCGTGGTCAGCTGCGACTGACGATAGAGGCGGTAAGTGCGCAGGTAGCGCACGCGCTTCAGGGCGTCGTTGAAGCTTTCGGCCGAAAAGATGAAGTTGAGGTAGTCGTAGGAGCTGCGGTTCTTGTAGGCATACACCACGCTGCGGGCATATTCCTGCTTCAGCGTATCGAGCTGGCGCTGGAGGCGGTTGAGTTCGAGGGTGCTGGTGTAAATGTCGTCGGAGAGAATGTGGATCTCCTTGTCGATGCTACGGAGCAGGCGGTTCTGCACCTCCATGCGGTCCTGGATCACTTTGAGCTGGCCCAGCGTCGCCTTGGTCTTGCCTTTGATCTGGCTGTATTGCGCCTGCAGCTCGCGGAGTTCTTTCTGGATCGCCTTGCGTTCGTTTTCCATGCGCGCGCGCTCGGCCGCCGGCTGCGCCGACGCCGCGACTCCGAAGAGCACCAGTAGAAATACGAGAAGCTGTTTTTTCATCCGCTACAGTTTTGGCCGGAGACGTATAACGCCGCAAAGCCCGGGTATATTTTTATTGGCGTTTGTAATTTTTCGGAACGTTGAACGGGAAGCTTACTTCCTCGTTGAACGCATATTGCCGGAAGTCCATTTTCACACTCAGTTTTTTCGCTTCCGACAGGATGATCTGCCGCTTCGTCGCAAACCGGACGCCGTTCTTTAGTTCATAGTCCGAGTAAGTGATGTCGGCCGTACGGTTCGAGCTGGGATCCACGTCGTCGATCTTGCTGCGGCTGATGCTGCCGTCGCCTTCGTTGAGCGCCAGCAGGTGCTTGAACCAGGTGCCCACGCTCAGCAGGGTCAGCGTGCCCGAGTTGCGGGCATAGCTGGTGGCGCTGTCGAAAAAGATCGGGTTGCCCACGAGCAGGTTCTGCATCGTAGTGAGGTCGAGCGGCATGTCGGTTACTTCCTGCAGGTAGGCCATGCTGCGTGCCGTATACACCTTATCGAGCTTATTGAGGATCTTCACCGAGTCTTTGGTGATGAGGGCGCGCATGCCTTCGATGCCCATGAAGCCGGTGGCCGAGATCCAGATGGCGCTGTCGCGGATCATCCGCAGGTTGGCGTTAAGATTCTGGTTCTTGTTGGTGGCGTCTTTGTAGTCCACGTTGATCTTCGCAGTAAAGGAGTTGAAGTCAATGCGGTGGCTGCGCAGCCCTTCGAGCGTCCGTTGAATGAGCGCGAGGCTGTCGTTGTGGCCGCTGTTGGTTTGCCCCACCTGCGCAGAATCTTTCTTGGCCAGCGCCACGCCAATCTTCTTGGTGGAGCGGCAGGAAGCCGCTACGGCGGCGATCAATGCGATCAGTATCAGTTTCTTCATGTGTTCCTAGTCTTTTCCGGTCGAGCCGAATCCACCGTCCTGGCGGTGGCTGGCGGCGAGTTCCGTTACGGGCACCCATTGCAGTTGCTCCACGCGCTGAAGCACGAGCTGGGCGATGCGTTCGCCCGGCTGCAGCACCTGCGGGGCCGCGTCGAGATTGATCAGTAAAACCCTGAGCTCCCCGCGGTAGTCGCTGTCGATGGTACCGGGGCTGTTGAGACAGGTGATCCCCTGCTTCCAGGCGAGCCCGCTGCGGGGCCGCACCTGCGCTTCGTAGCCGGCCGGCAGCTCCAGGTAGAGGCCCGTGGGCACCAGCGCCCGTTGCAGCGGGGCGAGCGTCATCGGGGCTTCCAGGAATGCACGGAGGTCGAGGCCCGCGGCACCGGGCGTGGCATAGGCCGGCAGGGGCCAGGGCGACTCATTCCGTATGGGGACTGCTACCGGGGGCATAGCGCCAAAGATAAGGGTGCCCGCGGCGAAGTATGTTAAATCCGCTGCAATAATGCAGAGGCGTAGGCCACCACCCCTTCCTTGCGTCCTACGAAGCCGAGGTTCTCGGTAGTAGTCGCTTTGATCGACACGTCGCGCAGGGTGAGGCCCGTGAGCGCGGCGATGGTTTCCTGCATCTGCGGCACGTAGGGCTTGATCTTCGGTTCCTGCAGGCACAGGGTGCTGTCGATGTTCACCACGCGGTAGCCTTCGGCCGTAACCAGGCGCACCGTTTCTTCCAGAAGGAGCTTGCTGTCGATCCCCTTGTAGCGGTTGTCGGTATCCGGGAAGTGCACGCCGATGTCGCCCAGCGCCAGGGCGCCGAGCAGCGCGTCGCAGATGGCGTGCAACAGCACGTCGGCATCGCTGTGGCCGATGCAGCCGCGTTCGTAGGGCACGTGCACGCCGCCGAGCATCAGGGGACGGCCTTCGGCGAGCTGGTGAAAATCAATACCGGATCCGATTCGGAAGGACATGAGGGGAGATTTTCGGGCGAAGATAGCGAAGCGCTAGCCGTGAGCCTTGAGGCGTAAACGCGGACGCCGGTAACGAAGAAAGGATGCCTCTGGCATCCTTTCTTTATGCGGTAGGTAGCGAGCTCACGGCTCACGTTCTTATTGCGCCGTCGTGCTCGTGGCGGAACCATTGTTGCCACCAAGGTCGAACATCAGCGAGAAGCGGAGGGTGTTGGACAGTGGGTTCTGGTTCACGCTGTTGCCTCCCGAAGGAACGAGGTAAGAGAAGTTGAGGCCGAAAGAGCTGTACTTCAGACCCACACCGGCAGTGAAATAGCGGCGGTTGCCTTTGGTTTTGTCTTCGTAGAAATAACCGGCGCGGAGTGCGAACTGGTTGTTGTACCAGTATTCAGCACCTGCCGAAACCTGCCATTCGCGGAGTTCCTCGCTGAAGCCGCCGGGGGCGTCGCCGAAGGAGGAGAACCAGCTGCCTACAACGCTCTTGTTGCGGTAGGAAGTGGCGCGGGCGCTGTTGATGGAATCCACCTGGTTTTGCGTCACGGTGCCGTTGGGATCGTACTCGTCGAAGGCCGGGGGCGTGGGCACCAGGAGTTTGTTGAAGTCAGCACCTACCATCAGCTTGTTGCTCTCGTTGAACACGAAGGTGTAGGTGGTACCGATGGCGAAGTTGGCGGGGATGAAGTCTTTCTGCTGCGCGTTGTTGGTATACGCGATCTTGGAACCGAGGTTGGTCAGTGCGAGACCGAAGGCCCAGCCCTGTCCGAGGGAGTTCTGGCGGTTGTGGTACAGGCCGATGTCGCCTGCGATGGCGTTGCCCGGCTTGTAGCTGGTAGAACCGATGGTGGTGTTGCCGGCGAGGTTGGAGTGGATGTATTTCAGACCCACGCCGATGCCGGTGCGGGGCGACAGCTTGCGGCTGTAGGCGAGGTCCACGCCGAATTCGCGGGGACGGCCTTCGCTGAGGGCGTTGCCGTTCTCGTCGGTGAACTGGATGTTGCCGAGGCTGAAGTAGCGCAGCGAACCGGAAACAGCCGAATTATCATCGATCTTGTAGTAACCGGCAGCCGATGCCATATATACATCGTTCACAAATTTCTTGAGCCAGGGCGTATAGGTAACATTGATGCCACCGCGCTGCTCGTTGAAGGGAACTTTACCGAGGTTGAAGTAGGAAGCAGCCGCATCAGGATTGGTAGCTACCGACAGTTCGCCCATGCCGCCGGCGCGGGCATCGGGAGAGATACGCAGGAAGGGTACAGCCGTTGTAACGACATTGAGCTTTTGCTGCGCGTGCAGCGTGGAAGAACCTAGCAAGATCGCGCCAACAGTTAGTTTCAAAGCAGTTGCTCTCATAGACATTTTTTGTAATAGAGGTGTGAAAATATAGAGTTTTGGTTTAAACGCAATTTTTTCTTCGGGAACGTTTCCGCTACAAGACGACCAGTTTTTGAAGCTGGCTGGCCCTTTTTCCATCACTGCTCTCCACCGTCAACCGGTAGATATACACCCCTCTCCCAACGCGCTGGCCAAAATCGTCGCGACCGTCCCATTCGGTGTCATTGGAACGGTTTCCATCCGTCAATATTGTGTGCCGGATCGTTTTTATTAAGCGGCCCGTGACGGTGAAGATTTCGGCCCGCACCCGCAGCTCCAGGCCGGGTTTATTGTGCTCAAACCAAAACTGGGTGCCCGTTGTAAAAGGGTTCGGGTAATTCAGCACGTGACCGAGCACGAGCTCCTCGTCGTTGGCCACGGTGAATTCGAGGGTGCGGGTGCTGGAGTTATTCAGCACGTCCCAGGCCTTGATGGTCAGTGTATGATGGCCCGGCGTGAGCTCAGGCAGCTGGAAGCGCACCGATCCGCTCTGGTAGGTGTCGGGCTCCGTTTCGTAAAAGTCGTTGAGGACGTAATAATTACGGTTGTTGCCGTCGAGGGTCACCACGATGTCGTGGTCAATGCCGGCGTTGCCGGTGTTGATCCCCGACGAATCGGCAAGGCGCAGCAGCAGCACTGGGTTCTGGTTCGTTACAGAGCCGCCTACAAAGCGCTCGTCGTTGAGCCAGGCCCTGATCTGCGGGCCTTCGTTGTCGGTGATAGCGCCCGGCGCGAGCCCACCGATCAGCACATTGCCCGACACACCCGTTGCGTCGCGGCTGCTGTCCTGCGCATAAAAGCTCATTCGGCCGGCGCCGTACTGGAAGTTGATGTCGCGGGGCAGGCGGAAGCGGAACTTAAAGCGCCCCCCCTGCGCCGTTACCTTTCCGCGAAACAGCGAATTCGTCTGCAGCTGGAAGGGAACCGGGGTGCTCGTCGGATCGTTGCCGAGGGTGCGCACCGTCTGCGGCTTGTCGAACAGTGTCAGCGACACGGTGCCGCTGAAGTCGGACAGGCGCGCGCCGGCGATGTCGGTCACCTCGCCCTCGATCTCCGCAAACTCGGTGGCGCTCAGCGTATCGATGTTGGCAATGGGATGCCCGTTCAACAGCAGCGGGCGCACACGGCCCTTCGGGAAGCCGATGGTCATCGCCGGGTCACCGAGCAGGGCAAACTTCCGGTTGTTGGTCAGGTCGCCGCTGGTGCTGTAGGTCAAATTCTTCGATGCCTGCACGGCTTCACCTAATGTTTTATAACGGCCGTTTGCGTCGGGTTGCAGGGCCACCTTCAGGTAATTGTTGTTCAGCAGGCGGTTGCTGAACGCAAACACCACGCGGTTGGTGGTCATCAGGGCAATGGCGCCCGTGCGCGGCCGCACCAGCAGGTCCTCTCCCAGCGAGTTGATCCCCGGAAGGTCGTAGGGTGCGAAGTCGCAGGTGGCCGTTACAAACAGGGGCAGCCGGTTGGCGTTGTTCCAGTTGTTGATGATGTCCTGGTCGGCGATGGTTTCCTCCGCGAGGCGGGCGTAGCCGCCATGCCCGCTGTAGTTCCAGATCAGCGTACCGTTCAGGATGTTGTTGTTGATCGCCGCGTTGGCCTGCGGGTAGGTGCCGCCGGCGGTGCCCCCTTCCTTGCGGTAGGCGTCGAGGTAGATCTTCGTTTCGTTGAGAAAGGGATCCTGCGCCGCCGCGGTGGCGGCCATCGTTTCGGCGTCGTCGAGGTGCAGGTTGTAGTCCCCGTCGTCGGCCACGAAGGTCGCGTTGTTGCGCCAGGGACCGAAGGAGGCCGGGCTATGGTAGGCCAGCACCTTGTTTACGAAGTTTTGCGCCTCGGTGGCGTTGCGGGCGGGAATGCGGCCGATGCCGATGTCGAGGGTATTGAGCACGAGGCCGCTGTTGATGTCCTCGTTGTCGTCGAGAAACCCGAAGAAGTCGTCGGAGGCATAGGTCGACAGCGGGTCGAGCGAGATGGGGCTTTCGTAAACCGGGACGAAGTTGCTGTTGTTGCGCACACGGTCTTTGTAATCAAAGGAGCCGCGGCCGAGCAGCAGCAGGTATTTGCCGGAGGCGCCCCAGGTGGAGCGGTAGCGGTCATAATACATTTTGACGAAGTCGCGGAGGGCGCCGGGGTCGGGCGAGCCGCCCGAAAATTCGCGGTATACCTGCTCGGTGCTGACTGTCACCACGCGGAGGCCGTCGTGCTGCCGGTGAAAAGCGGACAGCTGCTGCGCCTGCGCCACGAAGGCGGGATGGGTCACGATGAGCAGGTCGGCCGGTGTGGTGGCATGAAGGTCCTGGTTGGGCACGGTGCCGGCGGCTGCCGGAACGGGAAAGTCCGTGCCGAAAGCGGCGTATTCGCGGAGGCGGTCCGTGGCGGCCCCGAAGGAGAAGGTGCCGCCGCTCAGCGTGCCGCTCACCGCGCGGGCGTTGAAAGGATCGGTCACATCCCACACCCCGGTGGAGCTGCTGGCGCCCGACAGCTGGAAGGTAGCGCCCCCGCCGCCCACCGAGCTCCAGTCGCGAAAGAGAAGCTGCCGCCCCGCCGGCAGGCGTAGGGCCCGGCGGTAGACCACTTCGAACCAGTCGAGCCAGCCCTGGGCATTGGGGCCGCCGGGCACATAGGTATACGTCAGGCTGAACCCGCTGCCACTATATATGGTGTAGCCGGTCTGGCTGCTTTGCTGGGCAAACAGGTCGTTGAAGATCCCGCTCACCGGCAGCACCGGAACCTGGAGGGCCGGGGCACCGTTGAGCTCGATGCGGAAGGAGGAGCCGTTGCCGATGGAGCGGGCCGCCACACGGGTGCGGAGCTGCAGTTGGGTGCCGGCGAGCACATCGGGCGCATCGGGAGCAAAGGAGCGACTCAGCGTGCGGCCCGGGAGGTTGCTGAATTCCTCGCCCCACCAGTCCTTGCCGCTCGACAGGAAGTTGACCGAGTCTTTTTCATAATATATATGTTCATCGAAGCCCGTAACGACCTGGGGGCCGCCCCCGCCGGCGGCGGTGCCTACGCGCTTGCCGTTGCCGCCCACGGTAATAAAATACCAGGCGACGTCCGAATAGGGATTCTGTTCGTGGGTAAAGGAGCGGTTGACCGAATCTTTCTGCCAGGGGTGCGGGCCGCGGGCGTAGAACAGCACGTAGTCGGAGCCGCCGAGACTGCCGTCGCCGCCATCCTGCACCAGGAGGGCCACCTCCTCGAGGTCGTCTACGCGGGGGGTGGCGTTGCTTTCGGGCACGGCGCCGGCGCCGCCGCCCCATACGCGCAGTGCCGCCGATGGGATCGCTGCTCCGAGGCCGAGACCGGACAGGAAAGCGGCGTCCATTTTATACACCCCGTCGGCCGGCACGGCCACGCGGTACCAGGTCCCGGAAGCGAGAACCGAGTGGGGCTTCCAGTTGCGCTGGGCATGGAGAACGGCGACGGAAAAGGTGGTAAACAGCAGCAGCAAAACAGTTCGGCACGAGAAGGTCATCGCAGTAAAATAACGAGTGATACGGTAATATCGGCAAAAAAACGAATTCCGCTTCGGGGTTTAGGACAAACTTTCTATATTCGCAAACCTCCTTGATCCAATATCCGGGGTGATACAATAATTCCGTTTCGACGGCGTTTTTATTGTTCCTGATCAAAGGCTCGTGGGGTAATGTTTTCACCAGTAGTCCTTTTGAAAGACAAATAAACCGCTTTATGCAACTGAAAACTTTCGCAATCCTTTTATCCTCAGCCTGTCTGCTGGCTTCCTGTAAGTCTAACAAGAGCGGCGGAAAATCCTCGGTTACCGGCTGGAGCTACAACGACAAGAAAATGGGCGGCTACCAGGTGGCCAAGTCCAAAGAGCAGGGCACCGGTCCCGGTCTCGTATTCGTACCCGGCGGTACCTTCACCATGGGCCAGACCGAAGAAGACGTGATGGGCGATTGGAACAACGTTCCGCGCCGTGTAACGGTTCCTGCCTTCTACATGGACCGCACCGAGGTCGCCAACGTACACTACCGCGAGTACCTCTTCTGGCTGAACCGCCTCTTCCCTTCCGACGTTCCGGAAAACAAAAAGATCACCGACGGCGCCCTGCCCGATACCCTGGTATGGCGCAGCGAGCTGAGCTATAACGAACCCCTTGTAGAGTATTACTTCCGTCACCCGGGCTTCAACGACTACCCGGTGGTGGGTGTGAGCTGGAAGCAGGCGCACGACTTCTGCCTGTGGCGCACCGACCGTGTGAACGAGAACATCCTCATCCAGAAAAAATATGTGAACAAGCAAGGCATCCTGCAGCAGCAGGGCAATGCCGAGGGCGAATCGCAGATCTTCACCACCAAGTCGTACCTGCTCGGCCTCTACCAGGCCCAGCCCGGCACGATGGCCCGCTCAAAGAAGAACCCGCTGAAGACCCCGCAGGGCCAGCCCCGTCCCAACGTAACGATGGAAGACGGCCTGCTGATGCCCGACTACCGCCTGCCCTTCGAAGCAGAGTGGGAATACGCTGCCTACGGTTATGTAGCCAACAACCCCCGCCCCTCCAAGAAGGAAGGCAAGCGCGGCGAAGAGCTCGTGACCAACAAGCAGGTGTACCCCTGGACGGCCAACATGAACTACAGCGGCCTGCGTGAAACCAAGCACGGCTCCTGGCACGGTTCCTTCCTCGCCAACTTCAAGCGCGGCGCGGGCGACAACGCCGGTGTAGCCGGTGGCCTCAACGACAAGGCCATCTACACCGCCCCGGTTCAGTCGTTCTACCCCAACGGTTTCGGTCTGTACAACATGGCCGGTAACGTTAGCGAGTGGGTAGCCGACGTGTATCGCCCGATGACCAACCTCGACGCCGACGACGTAGCACCCTTCCGCGGCAACAAATTCATGAAGCTCTACAAGAACTCGAGTGGCGAAGCCGAGATCGATTCGATGGGCCGCGTGAAGATGACCGCCGTAACTGACGAAGAAAGCAAGAGCCGCCGCAACTACCAGCGTGGCAACGTGATCAACTTCCTCGACGGTGATACCCTCTCCGACGCTGCTTACGGCTACGGCAAGACCACGCTCGTGTCCGACAAGAGCCGCGTGTACAAAGGCGGTAGCTGGAACGACCGCGCCTACTGGCTGAGCCCCGGCACCCGCCGCTACATGGAAGAAGACCAGGCCTCGAGCATGATCGGATTCCGCTGCGCCATGGACCGCATGGGATCGCCCGAAGGCAACGGACGCAAGACCGGCAACTGGTTCGCCAAGAAAAAACAAAAGCGCTAACAAGCATACTGTCTTTCATAGAAAAGCCTCCCACCCGGGAGGCTTTTTGTTTGTCGGTGGATTGGCCCATGGGCTAATTGGTAAAAGGGACCGACCATCCTTTAAGGCAAACGCACATTCCCCCATCACCCATTATCCCATTACCCCATTACCTTTGAGCTATGTCGCAGATCGAAGCGCTTTATGAACTGTATCGCCGGTACCCTTCGGTGCAAACCGACACCCGCAAGCTAAAAGAGGGCGATCTTTTTTTCGCCCTGAAAGGCCCCAATTTCAACGCAAACGCATTTGTGCCGCAAGCGCTCGCCGCCGGCGCCGCCGCCTGCGTGATCGATGAGGCCGAGCACGCGGTGGAAGGCAAGACCTTCCTCGTGCCCGACGTGCTGCAGGCCCTGCAGGACCTCGCCGCGCAGCACCGCCGCCAGTTCCGCATCCCCTTCCTGGCCATCACGGGCTCCAACGGCAAAACGACCACCAAGGAACTCATTCATGCCGTGCTGTCGGCCCGCTACCGCACCTATACTACCGAAGGCAATCTCAACAACCACATCGGCGTCCCGCTGACGATTCTCAAAATCCGCGACGACGCAGAGTACGCCATCATCGAAATGGGCGCCAACCACCAGCAGGAGATCGCCTCTTATTGCCGCTATGCGCAGCCAACGCACGGCCTCATCACCAACTGCGGTAAGGCACACCTCGAAGGGTTCGGCGGCGAGGAAGGCGTGCGCAAGGGCAAGGGCGAGCTCTTCGACCACCTCCGCGCGGCGGGCGGCAGCGCCTTCATTATGGCGGATTACGACTACCTCCATGAGATGAGCCGCGGTATCCCCGAAGTGATCACCTACGGCAGCAGCAACGCCGACTACACCGGCACCGTCGCGCAGGCCGATCCCTTTCTTTCCGTTGCATTTGAAAAAGGCTTTGAAGGCACGGTGCGCACACAGCTCGTAGGCAGCTACAACTTGCCCAACGTGCTGGCGGCGGTGGCCGTGGGTCGCCATTTTGCGGTGCCCGAAGAAGCGATCCGCACAGCCCTCGAAGGCTATGCCCCTTCCAACAGCCGCTCGCAGCTGGTGGAGAAAGGCTCCAACCGAATCATCCTCGACGCCTACAACGCCAACCCCAGCAGCATGAAGCTGGCCGTGGAGAACTTCGCCCGCGCCAGCGGTTCGGGCAAAGTGCTGGTGCTCGGCGCGATGGCCGAACTCGGTCCGGAAAGCCTGCACGAACACAGCAGCCTCGCCGCGCTCATCGGGCAGCATCCCTGGACGGAGGTGCTGCTGGTGGGCGGCGATTTTCAAAAGATCGACCATCCTTTCCGGCGCTTTGCCACAGCCGGCGAGGCCGGTGAATGGCTGCGCCAACAGGGCTACCGGAACACGAGCTTCCTGGTGAAGGGCTCGCGGAGCACAGGTATGGAAAAAGTATTGGACTACATCTAAACTATGAGCGGAGCCAAACCCCACCGCGGCTACTGGGCCACCGTCTTCGGATGCTATTGTCCGCGCTGCCGCGAGGGCAAGCTCTTCGAGCGCCCGCTCAGCTTTCGCCTGAAGGGCACGATGAAAATGCACGAGCACTGTCCTGTGTGCGGGCAGATCACCGATATCGAGGTGGGCTTTTACTACGGCACCGGCTACGTAAGCTACTTCATCGGTATCTTCCTGTCGGTGGCCACGCTCCTGCTCTGGTGGCTCGTCATCGGGTTTTCCTTCCACGACAACCGCTTCCTGTACTGGGTGGTCTTCAACAGTGTGCTGCTGGGTTTCCTGCAGCCCTTCCTGATGCGCTTTTCGCGCGCCCTCTGGCTTTCCTGGTTTGTGCGCTACGACCCCGACTGGCGCCAGCATCCCCTTGAACACAACGAGCGGATTAACCGCGACCAGATGGGCAACTGGTAAAAAAAGGCCGGCACTGGTTACATCTCCAATGCCGGCGGGTACTATATGAAAAGCGGCACGATCAACGACCAGCAACTTCTCGAATGGCTGTGCAACCGGCAGCGGAGCGAAGCGGGCATCGCCCGGCTGTATGCGCTCTATGCCGACGAGATGGCACGCCTCGTGCAGGCCGGCGGCGGCACCTATGCCGACGGGCAGGACGTGTTCCAGGATGTGGTGCTGGCCTTTGTGTACAGCGTGCAGCAGGACCGCTACCGCGGAGAAGCGGGCATCCGCACCTACCTGTCGGTGCTGACGCGCCACAAGTGGTACAACGAGCTGCGCCGCCGCGGCCGCGCCGAAGGACGCGCGGAACGCTACGAAGCCGATCGCCCCGCCCTTGACGAAGGAACAGTGGCGCTGCTCGAGCACAAGGAAGCCACAGCCGCCCTGAAGGATGTACTGGCCGCCACCGGCGAAGGCTGCCGCGCACTGCTCACCGGCTTCTATTACGGCGGAAAATCCATGAAGGAGCTTGCCGACGAAGCCGGCCTTGGCTCCGAGCAGGCGGCCCGCAACAAGAAGGTCCGCTGCCTTAAAAAACTGGCGGAGCGACTCGAAGCCGCACCGTCCCTTGCCCGACAATTGAAAAACCTCCTATATGGCCCTTTCTGAGAACGATCATGAACTGCTGGCACGCTACCTCGATGGAGAACTGAACGCAGGCGAGCGTAGTTCCCTCGAGGGGCGCCTGCAACAGGAAGCCGCGCTCCGGGAAGGCCTCGACAACCTGCAGCTGGCTACCCGGGCGCTGCACTGGGGCGCGCTGCAGCAGCAGGTGGCCTCGGCACGATCGCAACACGAATCGGCCGCAACAACGACGGCGACCATCCGGCGCATGCCCTGGCTGCGCTATAGCCTCACCGCCGCGGCGGTGTTGCTCCTCGCGTGGATCGGAACCCGCTTAATGGCGCCGGCTGCAGGCCCCGAAACCTTATATGCACAACATTTCGTGGAATGGGAGCCGACGCAGCTGCGGGGCGGCGACACGGCCTCGCGCCAAAGCACCCCGTACCTCGCCGGCAACTACCGGCAGGTGGTAGACGACCTGCAGCAGGCGTACCGGATGCGCGGCACCGATGCAATTCCCAAGGATCAGTACCTCCGGGGCGCCCTGGCAGCCATGCACCTGAAGGAATGGTCTACGGCATTGTCGTTCCTGACGGAGCTTGAATCATCCCCCTTCAGCGACGACGCGGATTACTACAAAGCACTTGTATTTCTACGGGTAACGCGCTACGGCGATGCGCTGGCGCTGCTTGAAAAGATCCGCAACAACCCCGCACATCTGTACCACCGCCAGGTAGACGATTCGTTTATCCGTTCTGCCCGCCGGCTCGCGCAGTGATCCGTTTGCGCCGGCGCCGTAGCAACCCGATCGAGAGGCCTACGAGCAACAGGTCGGCCAGCACCCACCACAGCCAGTGCGCCGGACGTTCGGCGGGCAACTCGCCGGTATACACCAGGTGGGCCCAGTAGGCCGGCGCCTTACGCCGCGGGTGCACCTGAGGATCGGCGAGGTACGCGGCCTTGGCCAGCTGCAGCGCCGCTCCCGGGTCCTTTCCTTCTTCCAGGTAGCGGTACATCCGACGCAGAATATCGGCAGTCGATACATCGTCTGCCTTCCACAGGGTTGTGATCCGGTTTGCGCAGCCGGCATAGGCAAAGGCGCGGCCCAGGCTGAAGAGGCCTTCGCCCCGCACCAGCGCGCCCGTACCGGTCTCGCAGGCACTCAGCACCAGCAACCGGTTTTGCGGCAGCGACAGGTCATATATTTCCGATGCATAGAGCAGGAACGAATCGGGCGCAAGCCCCCGCGGCGCGAACGCTACGTAAGAAAGTCCGGGCAGCGAATCGTTGGCCACGGCATGCGTGGCGAGGTGCAGCAGCGGGTAGCGGCCCGCCAGCGCGCGAAACCGTTCCTTGCTGGCCACGGCGCCGGTCAAAGCCGCGCCTTTCATTGATTCTGTTTCGGAGGCCGAAGCAGGTAACCGCGAAAAGCTGACCGGACCGCCACTGAAGCCAGCCGCCGAGAAGGGGGCAAAGGTCAGTACCGGCCCCGGAGCCACAGGCCCGCCCCGCCGCAGCAAGGCCGTGGTGGCGGCGTATTGCAGCACGCACTGCTCCGCCAGGTACCCACTTTCGGTGGGTAGCGACTCAAAGGGGAGGTACAGCAATTCATCGTCGGGGATGAGTAAGAGGCGTTTTTCCGATTGCCGGTACGGCGCCAACAGAAGCCTATACAGCCGTTGGCCTGCTCCCTGCGGCAAAAGACCGCCCGAGCGTAAGGCCGCCTGCCAGGCGCGGAGGTCCTCTTCAAAACCGCGGTACAATTCCGCCTGCCTCCCTTCGAAACGATTGCCGGACAGTAGAAATACGGTAAGCCGGCGGCCGGAGAAATGATACGACAGCAGCGCCGTTTGCCGGGGCAACAGTGCCTGCAGCGCTGCCACCGAAGGCAGGCTGTCGGCGCCGCCGGGATGCCGCTCGTGCAGCCTGCGCAGCAACCGCTCGAGCCCGATCTCCTGCCGGCGACCCTCGCTGCGCAGCGCGGCCTGTTGCACCGGGTCGGCGCTCCGCGCCCGCAGCGACAGCCGGCCGATCTCCGCACGCAGTAGCCGCACCTGGCGCCAGAGGCTGTCGGCCCCGCTCCCACCGCGGGCTTCCTGCTCGTACAGCACTTGTAGCGATGCCTTGTTTTGCTGATCGAAAGAAAACGCCTGCTCCAGGTAGCGGCGCCCGCCCGTTTGCCGGTAGCGCGCAAAAGCAAGGTCGATCGACGCGCCGTGCGCGCCATACTTGGCTTTCTGCAGCAGCAGCCGCGCTTCGTCGTTGTCGTAGGTGCGGCTTACATAGTCGGCGAGCCGGAAGGCCGCTGCATAGGTATCCAATGCCGCATCGGCACCTTCGCTTGTACCGAGCCCGGCCAGCGTACCGGCCTTGGCCAGCAAGGTCTCATAAAAGGGCAGGTAGGCAAACAGCCCGGCGAAATGCTGCGGGTTGTCCGTATTTCTACGGTACACGAATGCGGGGTCGAACTGGTGGAGGGCCGCCTGGTAGTCATCAAGGGCGCCGCGCGGATCGCCCTGGGATCTTTTCAGGTCGCCACGGAGGCGCAGCGAGCGGCCGCGCTCGGCGTGGGGCGCGGTGCCCTGGCGGCGCTCCGCCTCGGCCATTGCCGACCGGAGGCAGGCGTTTGCCTGATCGCGATTGCCGGCCGTCAGCCAGGCTTCGGCACGGTCGTTCCAGAGCCCGGACATGCGCGCATCGTCGTAGCGCAGGGGTTCCAGCCAACGGAGCGCTTCAGCCGCCCGGCCCTGGCGGAGGTGAATGATCCCAATGTTGTTGCGGATCTCGGTCAGCTGCAGGCCGTAGGGCAGCAGGCGCCGGTAACGGGCCAGCGCATCGTTGTATTCACCCAGGCGCACCTGGATGGCCGCCAGGTTGCTCTCGTAATTTACAAAGAGGTCGCGGTACGAAGGGCTCGATCGGGGCAACAACTCCAGCGCCCGCTCGAAGTAATTGCGCGCCTGCCGGTAATTGCCCGCTGCGAAGAAAAGCGCGCCTCGGTTGTTATACAGGCGCTGGGCTTCGGATAAAGGCGCAGGGTACCGAGCCTGGATCCGTTCGGCGGCGTCGAAGTAGTATTCGGCGCTGTCGAGACGGCTGCGGCCGTAGTTGATAATCCCGCAAAAGATCAGGGGACGAAAGCGCAGCGAGTCGGCAATGCCAGGCAGATCGATCACCGTGCGGTACCAACGCAAGGCCTCTTCTTCTAAACGAAAGTACTGCGCCAGTTCGCCGGCACGGGTTGCGGCCTGCGCCTGCAGCGGGGCCGGGTTACCCGGTTGCCGTAAAGCAATCCGGTATTTGTCCAGGGCGGTGCGGGCGAGCGCATCCGATGCGTCTTCATCTTCCATAACCATCGACCGGCCGTAGGCGGCATCAGCGGCCCGCAACAACGTATTGCTGTTAGTGGTCAACCCGGCTGCATGGTTGGAAGTACCGTTCTGCGCAACAGTGGTTATACCCAGGGAGCAAAGCAGTATGAGCAGGGCGGAACGCACCTGCCTAAGATCGGGAATTCCGGTCAATGCGCAATGATGATGATGCAGGGCGGGCGGGGCTTGGCACGGCCGGTAACGCGGGCCGTTGTAGCCGATGCGGGCAACGGTGCCGAAGCAGTGCGCAGGATCATTCCTTCGCGCTCCTGCAGCGTTTGCCGGATCTCGGAAGTCACGTCCGCCATTGTGTTGTAGTAGTAGATTTTGACCTTGATCTTATTGGCGGCGCGGCTGCTGCCGTCGTTGAGCGTGTAGGCGATCTCCACTTCCTTGCAGGCATCGTTTTGCGGACTGGCACCCAGGAAGCCGTCGCGAAGGGTCTTGGCGAGGTTGATGCTGCCGTTGCCCGTGGCCACGGCGCAGCCTTGTCCTGCTGCCAGGCGGCTTTCATCGAAAGAACCCGCCGGAAGGCTGCGGGCCGGGTCGGCGTTGTATACCGGGCGCAGCACGCTGTCGCCGGCGGCGAGATTGAAATACTTGTCCACGTAGTTGACGCCCGAAAGCACCACGTAGGTGCTGGCCGTGGCGCCGCTTTCCGACACATAATCTACCCGGTAGCGCAGGCCCGTCTCGCTGCGCGATACATTGATGACGCCGCTGCGCTCGTCGATCTCCAGTCCTTCGGGAAAGGCCGAATAGCGGCCGGGCTGCGGGCTTACAGGCGCCACGACGGTCTCGCCGGTACCGGGCCGCAGGAACAGCACCGAGTCGCCGTAGCTGAGGGGCGCGGCGGGCGTATCGGCCTGGGGCTTGCGCGAGCAGGCCAGCAGCAGGAGGAGGAAGGGAAAAATCTGTTTCATAGTCGGAAGGTTGCGATTCGCCGCAACACCCCCGCCGGTAGGCAGGGGTGTTCGGGTAAAGATAAAGCATTTGGCTGGAAGCCGCGCCGGGCATAGGTTAGCGATGGAAGCCGGCCTCACCGTGGCTGCTGCTGCGCAGGTTGTTGACGATGCTGTTGTACAGCGTGCCGTTCACCGAAGCCGTGATGAGGATCGTGCCGTTATTCCGAACCGCGTTGTCGAAGGCGCTGCCGGAAATACTGGAGGTGCCCAGGGAGAGGTTCAACGGGGTGACGGCCTGGTAGCCCGTAGCGGCGCTGAGGGTCACGTTGTGCTTTTCGGCTTTGAGCAACACCGACTCGTTGGCGCGGAACAGCACGGGTGTCGTGACGCCGTTCGATACATACTGCCCCTGCAGCTCGAGGGCGGGCGTGGCCCCGTTGGGTGCAAGGAAGGCTTTGAACTCCACCTCGTCGTAGGTGCCGGCTTCCAGACTGATGCTGCCCAACACCGGCGCGGCCGCGAAGAGGTCCACGCTCTGCTGCAGGCTGCGGCTGTATTCCACCTCGCTGCCTGCGCGTTTCGCCTCAAACTTGATCTGCTGTGCGGACGCCGTTCCGGCCGTCCAGGTAAGCGTGCCGCCCTGCACACGGGCCAGCGTAGCCGCGGGATTGGTGGCTTTCAGTTGATAGTCGAACGACGCGGCGCCGTTCGTGTCTTCTTTCGACTTCGAGCAGCTGGCCAGGAGAATTCCAAAGGAAAGGGCGGTCAGGAGGGAGGGGCATTTCATAACGGTAATTTTTGTTGCTATACGATATGGTCCCCGCAGCGGGAGTAAACGTAACCAGCCCCGCGAATTTTTTTTCTCGCTACCTTGACGCGGTGAAACGCTACCTGCTCATCGGGCTGCTCCCCCTGCTCTCCTGCCACTCCGCCATGAACAAAACACACGCCCTCCGCCTTCGCCCCGGCGCCGACCTCAGGCGCGAGCTCCAGTCGTATGCCGAACGCAACGGGATCGAAGCCGGCTGGATCGTTACCTGCGCCGGCAGCCTCACCGACTACCACATCCGCTTCGCCAACCAGCCCGAAGGCAGCGGCGGCGCGGGCCACTTCGAGATCGTCAGCCTTACCGGCACGCTGTCGAAAAACGGCTCCCACCTCCACATCGCCATCGCCGACAGCGCGGGTCGAACCATCGGCGGCCACCTTCTCGAGGGCAACCGTATTTATACAACCGCCGAGATCGTGTTGCAGGAAGATCCTTCGCTCGTATTCACCCGGGAGAAAGATGGAACGACACCGTGGGAGGAACTGCAGATTCGGAAGACGCAGTAGAACAGTTTGTAGTTTGTAGTTTTTGGTTTGTAGTTGCTGACGCCAGCGATGGCCGTAGGTCGTCATTGCGAACGAAGTGAAGCAAACTCCTCAAGGTACAAGCTTTTCCGATTCCGCAGAAACCCGTCCGCAAGCAGCTGCGCGGCAGCGCAATGACGCTGAAGGCGTCGCTTGCGCAACGCCTTCGGAACTCTTTTTAACACTCTAAACGTCCTCAACCCTTTAAACCTCCTAAACCTTTTGAACCCGTTACAGCGCCACCGGGCACCGTACTTTATTCGCCGAGCTGCTGCGGATATTGAGGAAAGAGCTGTAGGTCATCGTCAGCTCGAAGCCGCCGCGCATCTGCGAAGCCTTCACCAGCTTGCTCACGTTCACATCATACGTAAGGCCGAAGGAGAGCTTGTAGTAATCGAGCTTCACCACGGGCACCACGGCGTCGTTCCAGCGGTAAAAGCCGCCGAAGGAAAAGCTTACACCATAGTCGTCGTCTTCCTCCACCATGAAATGCCGGTAGAGCACGCCGCCCTGCGCCTGGTGGTGGCCGCCCTGCATAAAGAAGTCGCCGTAGAGCACCACCCGGTTGCGGTCGGCCACGGGTGCCGAAAGTCCGGCGTTGACAAAGAACTTCTGGTTGAGCCGTACGTCGTTGGCCGCGTCGAAGGCCACCTTCGGTTGGTTGAAATGAAAGATCGCCGCGCCGGCGTAGTAGCGCACGTCGTAGCCCATCGTGCTGCTGTAGGCGATGCCGGCACCCGCGTCGAGGTAGGTCACGTTGGAGCTGGGCAGGCGCTGCCGCGTGGGGTTGGTAGGACTATAAGCGCCGTTCACAAACTGGTCGGAAAACGTGAGCGCGGCCGCATCGTAGCGCTGCTGCACAAAGCCGCCGATAAAGCCCGCCGACAGGTATGCGTCGCGGTCTTCGTTGAGCGATTTGTGAAAGGTCAGCGCCGGGAGCAGCTGCGTGCGACTCAGCTTGGAATCGCCCGCCACGTCGTTGGTGATCTGCGTACCCAGCGTCAGGTAGTTTTCCGAGCCGCCGAGGCCGAAGCGCATCTCGGTGCCCAGCGCCATGGTTCGAAAAGGCGTGGTCACACTCCCCCACTGGTTGCGGAAGGCGCCCGTGGCTTTCAGGTCGCCGCGGAAATAGCCGGCCAGCGCCGGATTGCGCAGCAGGGGCAGCTCGTAGAACTGCGAAAAGTTGATATCCTGGGCCTTCGCGCCCGCAAGGGCGAGCGTGGCGGTTACACACAACAGGAGCTTTTTCATACACCTCATTTTAAAATCGTTACGTTGCCTTTATAAGTATAGGGAATGCCATTCTCGCACAGTACTTCTACGGTATACACATACACGTCGGGAACCGGCGGCCGGCCGATCACGCGTCCATCCCAGCCGAAGCGCGGATCGTTCGGCGGCACTTCATTCTTCTCGAATACGAGCTCGCCCCAGCGGTTGAAGATCCGGAAGGTCTTCACCCGCAGGATACCGCTGCCTTGCACCAGGAACACGTCGTTGACACCGTCGCCATCGGGGCTGAAAGCGTTGGGCAGGAACACCTGCGCGTCTTTACAAAACGCTTTGATCACGAGCGTGTCGGTGGCACTGCAACCGTAGAAGGTGGTTACGCGAACGGTGTAGGTCACGTCGTTGCGTACGGTAGCCGTCGGCAGCGGGCAGTTGCTGCAGCTGAGGTCGGCCGCGGGCGCCCAGCTCCAGTTGCGGATGGGACCGTTGGTCACCATACTCAGCAGCGGACGCTGCGTGCCGGTGGCCAGCACGAGGTCGGGACCGAGATTCACGGTGGGGTATTCACCCACGGCAACCAGCACCGAAGCCGTATCGGTATAGCAATTCCACCCGTCATAGCCTACCACCTGGTACAACGTGGTCACGGGCGGCGTAGCCACGGGGTTCGGAATGGAATCGTTGTCGAGGTACTGGTCGGGGCGCCATACATAAGTGGCCGCGCCGCTCGCCAGCAGCTGCACCGACTGACCGACGCAGATCGAGTCGTTGTCCGAAACGGTCATGTGGACCGGTCCGTGAATCGTGATGACCACCGTGTCGTAGCCCGGGCAGCCGAAGCTGTTGGTGCCGGTGACGATATAGGGTGTCGTGGCGTTGGGTGTTGCCAGCGGGTTGGGGCAGGTGGTACAGCTAAGCCCCTGTATGGGTGCCCAGCTCCATTGCACCACGCCGTTACCGGTTGCATTCAGTTGCGTGGAGGTTCCGAGGCAAAGGTCCTGGCTGGGAGATGCGGTGACCACCGGCGTGGGGCGCACCGTCAGGCTGAGCGTAGCCGTGTCGAAGCAACCGTTGACCGTACCCACAACAAGCCGGATCTGGTACGTGCCGGGTGAGGTGAAGTTCGGCGCAAACAGGTTGGCCGAAGACTGCACCACCCCGTTGACGGACCATTCGTAAATCGAGACCGGGTCAACCGACTGCACGTTGGCGAGCAGGTTCGTGGTCGTATTGGCGCAGGCCAGCGGCGGCGCTGTGATCGAAGCCGTAGGAATACTGTGTACCGTTACGTTCAGCACCCGCAGCACCGTATCGGAGCAGCCGCTGTTGGAAAACACGATCTGGCGGATATTGTACGCGCCGCTGCTGCTATAGCGATGCTGCACCAGGGCACCCGTAGCACCCGTGCCGTCGCCGAGATCCCACACAATGCGGTCGATGCCGAAGAACACGTTCGAAGTGTCGCGGAACGTTACATCGGTCGACCCGCAGATGCGGTTTTGTGTGGCGGTATAGCCGGCTACGATGCGGTCTACTTTAATAGTATCAATACCCGGCAGCAGCAGGTGGCAACCGGCTCTGGAGGCCAGCGTCACCGACGGCACATAGAGGCCCGGGTTCGGATAGGTGTAGAAGGCGAAGGGCTGCAGCGTAGCCTGCGTGTGGCCGTCGCCGAAGTTCCAGAGGAGCGTATCGGTGCCCGACACGATAGCATCGAAGCGCACGGAGCGGCCGCCGCATATGTAACCCGACGGGTAGCTGAATGTGCCCGCCGGTGCGTTGATGCGCACACGGCGTTCGGCGAGGTAGGTACAGCCACCCGGAGCGATGCTCGTGAGCGTGGCCAGGTAGGTGCCCGCTTGTGTGTAGGTGTGGTTGACCGGGCTGCCCGTGCCGCTGTTGCCGTCGCCGAAGTTCCAGGTAGTAACGGCCGCCGGCAGGTTGGGATTGGTAAAGGTTACGGTAAACGGCACGCAGCTCGACACCGAGTCGCTGAGCGTGATGCCGCCCGGCAGCGAAGCCACCACCAGCACCGGCACCGTGATGGAATCGGAGCACACATTCCCCGGCGCATTGAGGCGGTAGGCGATCAGCTTCACGTTGTAGGTGTTCGGGGCCGTGTACGCATGCGCGGGTGCCGTGAGCGTAGACGTATTGCCGTCGCCGAACTGCCAGAGGTACGAAGTGGCGCCACTGCTGTTGTTGGTAAAGTGGATCGAGTCGCCGAGACAAGCCGAGAAGCGGTCGGCGGTGAAGCTGGCCGTCGGTTTCGGGAACACGTTGATCGCAAGGGTCATCGTCGTATCCGTACACCCGTTGAAGGCGGTGAGCTGCACGTTGTAGGTACCGGAGGTGAGGAAGGTATGCGTGACCGTGCCGGCACCCGTGGTGCTCAGCGTGTTGCCGTCGCCGAAGTTCCACTGGAAACCCGTGGCGCCCACGGTGTTGTTGACGAACTGCACGGCGTGTGGCGCGCAGCCGGCCTGCTGCGGACCGTTAACGGCCATCAGGAGGCGGATGGGATTGGGCGCCGCGATGATGTCGAACGACGTCGTGTCGGTACCGCACTGGTTGCTGGCCACGAGCTTCACATGGAAGGTGTCCTGCACCGCGGTGTTGAAAATGTGCGTCACCGGGCTGCGGTCGGGCGACAGCGTGTTCGGTGTGCCGTCGTCCCAGATCCACTCGTAGCTGTTGCCGATGCCAAGCGATGTGTTGGTGAATACCACGCGCATCGGCGAGCAGCCGGTGCTGTGGTCGGGGGTAAAGATGGCTTTGGGTTTGGAGGAGACGGTGATGTCTACGCCGAAAGACGTTGTATCGCACTCATTGAAGGCCTTCAGCAGCACATGATATACCGTATCGTTGGTGGTTGGTGCGGACGCAAAAACGATGGTACCGGGCTGGACTGAAGAAGAAACCTGGCCGTTGCCGAAATTCCAGGAATAGCGGAACGTATCCACCAGTGGCGTTGTGTTGGTGAACGTGACCGCCAGCGGCCCGCAACCTGTGGTGGTGGAAGCGGTGAATTGCGCGTCGGGCTTCGGCAGTGTGCGAAACGTATGCTCGATGCTATCGGGTTTACAGCCAAAGGCGCTGATGGCCACCAGCTTTATCAGAACCTCGTCGGAAGGGTTGCTCAACGTATATCCCGGGAAGGAAGTGGAGGTCGTAGTAGCGAAAGAGATGCCGTTTGCATACCAGTTGTAGCTGCCGTTTTGCACGGCAGCCGAAGTGTTCCGGATCGGAAGCAGGAAGGGCCAGCAGGCAGTGTCCTTTGCAAAGGTGAATTGCGCATCGGCATCCGGGCGCACGACCACCTGGATCTCCGCGCGGGCGCCTTCACATCCTGCCGGACTCGTCTGGCTCACATACCACGAGGTCGTGCCCGGTGTGGCGGTAACCGGTACCGGCGCCGAAGGCAGCGCGCTTCCGCCGGTGGGCGTATTGTACCAATTCAGGGTAGCGCCGGGCGAAGTGACTGCAGTGAGGCTCGGTGCCGCCACATCCTGACAGTATTCCACCGGCGATACAACGGCCGGTGCAGCTGCGAGCGCATTCACGACAACCGTAACCGATGCGGGTTGCGAAACACAGTTATTCAAGGTCACCGTTACACTATAAGTGCCGCTGTTCAGTACCGTGCTGTTGCTGATGGAAGGGTTCTGCAAGGTGCTGGCAAAACCGTTCGGACCGCTCCAGTTGTAGGCGCCCCCAGCGAGCGGGCTTGCGGTTAGATCGAGGGTGCTGCCCACGCAAAGCGGACCGTTGCTGCCCACCACGGGTGCCGCCGGCGGGTTGGGATCCTTCAAGTCGAAGGGACCCACTTCGTTCGACGGACAGCCATTCAGCACTACGCGGATACCTTGGTAAAGGCCTGCCGGAAGTGCGGGGATCGTGATGGTGCCGGAAGCATTGGGCGTTTGGTTGCTGAGCGCCTGCGGAGCGCCGTTGAACGTATACTCCACCGTGTAGGTACCGGCGCTGAGCCCGCTAATGGAAATGCTGCCCGTAGAGGTATTACAATTGGTCGGATTGCTGAATGTGCCCGCGATTGCCGGCGTGGGCTTCACGACCGCGTTTGCCGTGGCGTTCGATGTACAGCTTCCGAGTGTGACGGTAACGGTATAAACACCGGCGTTGGCTGCCGTGGCAGTACCGATCGTCGGGTTCTGCAATGCGCTGGCAAAGCCGGCGGGACCGGTCCAGGTGTACGTCACGCCGGGGGTGCTGCTGCTGGCGCTGAGCGAAAGCGTATTGCCGCTGCACGCATCCGGGATGCTGACGGTGGGCACCTGGGGGGTCAGGTTTACCTGCACCGTGCTGCTGCCGGCCGCGGAGGTACAGCCATTCAGGGTAGCCGTAACCACGTACGTACCGGCTGCTGCCATGGGAGCCGCGGCGAGGAGCGGGTTCTGCTGGTTGTTGCTGAAGCCGTTGGGACCCGTCCAGCTCCAGGTAACCGCTCCGGCGGTGCTGGTAGTTGCGCTGAGGGTCAGGTCGGTACCCGAGCACACGGGACCACTGTTGGTGACCACGGGGGTTGCCGGAGGGTTGGGGTCTTTCAGATCGAAGGGACCTACTTCATTCGAAGGGCATCCGTCGAGCGTTACGCTGATGTGATCGTATACGCCCGCGGGCAGGCTGCCGATAACGAGCGTGCCGTTGGCGGCCGGTGTCAGGTTGGGCACCGACACAGGGTTGCCGGCAGCGCGGTAGTTCAGGGTATAGGTTCCGGGGATGAGTCCCGAAAGCGTGATCGTGCCGGTGCTCGAATTACAATCCGTCGGGTTGGTAAAGGTGCCCGTGATAGCCGGCGTGGGCTTCACGATGGCGGTGCCGATGCCGTTGGCGGAGCAGGGTCCGAGCGTTGCCGTCGCGGTATAGGTGCCGGAGTGGATGGCTGCGGCATTGTCGATGGTCGTATTCTGCAGGTTGCTGCTGAAGCCAGCAGGGCCGCTCCAACTGTAAGTGACGCCGGCTGTAGTGCTCGTGGCGCTGAGGCTCAGCGTGCTACCGCTGCAGGTAGCCGGGATCGTCAGCACGGGCGTCGCAGGCGTCGGGTTCACTACCACGGTGGTGCTGCCGGCGGCCGAAGTACAGCCATTGAGCGTAGCCGTTACCGAATACGTCCCGGCGTCATTCAGTCCCGCACTATTGATCGTCGGGTTCTGGCTGTTGTTGGCATAGCTGCCGGGGCCGGTCCAGCTATAGGTAACGCCTGGCGTGGCCGAACTGGCATTTAGTGTCAGGTTATTGCCCGAGCATACCGGGCCGCTGTTACCAGCTGTTGGTACAGCCGGGGGTGTCGGATCAACGAGGCTGAAAGGCCCGAGCTCGTTCGAAGGACATCCGTTTACCGAAACCTTAATATGATCATACACACCGGAGGCGAGGTTTTGGATAACCAGCAAGCCGGCTGCTGTCGGTGTTTGGTTCGTCAGTGTCCGGGGCGATGCGTTTTCGGTGTAGGTCACCGTGTAGGTGCCCGGCGCGGTCAGTCCCGAAAGGCTGATGCTGCCGGTGGCGGTATTACAGTTTACGGGGTTCGCAGAAGTGGCACTGATGACAGGTGTCGGCTTCACTACGGCATCCGTCGTTCCGGTAGACGTACAGGTGCCGAGGGTGACCAACACGGTATAGGTACCGGCATTGGCCGCCGTCGCATTGTCGATGGTCGGGTTCTGCAGGGCGCTGCTGAAGCTGGCAGGACCACTCCAGGCATACGTTACAGCAGCAGTAGCGCTGCTGGCACTGAGGGCAAGTGTGTTGCCGCTGCAAACGGAGGGGCTGCTTACGGTTGGAGTCGCGGGGGTTTGGTTCACCACAATGGTCGTTGTAGCCGTCGCCGAGGTACAGCCGTTGACCGTAGCCGTCACAGAGTAGTTACCGGCAGCCGACATAGCGATGTTGTTGATCGTCGGGTTCTGGCTATTGTTGCTGTAGGTAGCGGGGCCGCTCCAACTGTAAGTGGCACCGGCGTCCGAAGTCGCGGTCAGGTGAATGGAACCACCGGAACACAGGGGTCCATCGTTGGTAACAACCGGGGTAGCCGGCGGGGTCGGGTCAACAAGCTGGAACGGGCCGACGGGTGCCGAGGGGCATCCGTCCAGGCTCACGGTTATCGCATCGTAGGTGCCGGCAGAAAGACCCGAGATCACCACGTCACCGGTCGCACTGCTGGTGAGCGGCACAACGCTTGGCGTTCCCGAATTGCGGGTATAAGAAACCTGGTACGTCGTATTGGGGGCCAGGCCTTTGAGGGTGATGGTACCCGTGCTGCTGTTGCAATTGGTCGGGTTCGAAAAGAGCGTAGCGCTGATCACCGGGGTTGGCTTCACCGTCACATCGAGCGAGCGCGGCGCCGACGGACAGGAGCCCAGCGTCGCGGTAACGGTATAAGTACCGGAGTTGGCAACTGTTGCATTATTGAAGTTCAGGTTCTGCGTGCCGCTGCTGTAGCTATTAGGGCCGGTCCAGCTCCAAGCCATAGTACCGGACGTGGTCGTAGCAGCGCTGAGGGTAAGCGTATTGCCGCTGCATACCGGCGCATTGGTCGTGATCGTGGGTTGGGCGGGCGTGGGGTTCACGACGGCATCAACAGTGGCGGGTGCCGATACACAACCGGCAACAGTTACCGTCACCGAGTAAGTGCCCGTTGCGGCAGTAGTCGCGCCGGTGATCAGCGGGTTCTGTGCCGTGTTGCTGAAAGCGTTCGGCCCGCTCCAGGTATAAGTGGCATTCGCAACGGTCGAAGCATTGAGCTGCAGGTTGTTGCCGGCGCAGACGGGACCGCCCGTAGTGGCGTTGGGCGCAGCCGGTGCGCTCGGATCGGAAAGCGTGAACGGACCCACTTCGTTGGAGGGGCAGCCGTTCAGCGTCACCTTGATGTGATCATAGTTGCCGGCGTTGAGGCCGGAGATGGTATAGGTCGTTCCCGTCACGTTCACGCTGGCGAGGGCAACCAGGGTGCTGTTGCGTACATAGCTGATGGAATAGGTACCGGTACTCAACCCGCTGAGCACGATCGAACCATCGGTTCCGGTGCAGGTCGTCGGGTCGAGCGGGACCGCACTGATGGCCGGGGTCGGCTTCACGGTGGCGGTTACGACGGCGCTGGACGAACAAGTACCGAGCGTTGCCGTAACGGTATAGTCGCCCGAAGCGCCGGTGGCGGCGTTGGGCACGGTGGCAATGGCCGTATTTGCGGCAAAGCTGTTGGGCCCGGTCCAGCTCCAGGTCACAGCATTACTGCTGCTGGCGGTAAGGGTCAGCGTGTTGCCGCTGCATACCGCCGGTGCGGATACCGTTGGGGTTACGGGGGTTGGGTTGACGGTTACCTGCACGGTGCCGGCCGGTGAGGCGCACCCGGCAACGGTCACCGTTACTGAATAGGTGCCGCTGGCCGCGGTGCTGGCGCCACTGACCTGCGGGTTTTGCAGGGTGCTGCTGAACGAGTTGGGACCGCTCCAGGAATAAGTGGCATTAGCCACGGTTCCCGCATTGAGTTGCAGGTTCGTTCCGGAGCAGATGGCGGCCGGAGCGGTAGCCGTAGGTGCCGCAGGCGCGCTTGGGTCGGAAAGGGTGAACGGGCCTGTCTCATTGGAAGCACAGCCATTCAGCGTCACCTTAATCTCGCTATAGGTAGCCGCGTTAAGATTGGCGATGGTGTACGAGGAGCCACCGATCACTACACTGTTTAAGAGTACCGACGTCCCGTTCCGCTTGTAGGAAATGGAATACGTGCCAGCGCTGAGACCATTGATGACAATGGAACCATTGCTTCCACCGCAGGACGTGGGGTTGTTGCCAATGGCGCTGATGACCGGAGTCGGCTTGACGGCAGGCGTTACCTGGGCACTTGACGAGCAACTTCCGAGGGTGGTTGTTACCGTATAGGTGCCCGAGGCCGTTGTCGGAGCATTGGCAATAGTGGCGATATCGCCGCCGGCAGTAAAGCCGCCCGGGCCGGTCCAGCTATAAGTGACGCCCGGAGTGCCCGACGTTGCCGTGAGGGTGAGCGTGTTTCCGCTGCACACGTCGGGGGCCGAAACGGTGGGGGTTGCGGGTTTTATGTTCACCGTTGCATTGACGGTGCCGGCCGGCGAGGCGCAGCCCGCTACCGAGACAGTTACTGAATAGGTTCCCGTGGCGGCAATGGTAGCGCCGGTAATGCCCGGGTTCTGCAGCGTGCTGTTGAAGCCATTGGGACCACTCCAGCTGTAGGTTGCATTCGCAACCGTATTGGCATTCAGCTGCAGGTTGGCACCGGCACAGATGGGGCCGTTTACGGTGGCATTGGGAGCGGCCGGTGCCGACGGATCCGAAAGGGTGAAAGGACCAACTACATTGGAGGGACAACTGTTGAGCGTGACCTCGATCTGGTCGTAGGTGCCGGCATTCAGCCCCGTGATCGTGATGCTACCGCCGGAAGCGTTTTGGGCAGGCAGGCTCACGGCACTACCGTTGCGTACATAGCTGACCGTGTAGCTACCGTTGGCCAAGCCACTAATAACGATCGAGCCGCTGTTGCCGCCGCAGGATGTTGGGTTGTGCGGTGTGGCCGTGATCGCCGGCGTCGGCTTCACGTTCACATCGATTTGCGCACGCGGTCCCTCACAACTCGTGGTGTCGTTGACCTGGCTCACCCAATAAGACGTTGTCGTGGCCGTACCGGTTAAAGGCGTCGGCGCCGTGGCAGATCCGGTGCCACCGCTGGAAGCCGTGTACCAGATGAGGTGATGGCTGGCGGTAGCGGTCGCGCTGAGCGCGCTGGGGGTTGCGTTCTGACAATAGGTCACCGGGCTGGAGACGGTGGGCGCGGTGGGCTTTGTATCCACTTTAATAACAAAAGATTGTGGGGCACCTACGCACCCATCTTTAGTTGGCGTTACTGTCACAGTTCCGGAAATTGTATTTGCTGTACTATTGACTGTCGTAAAGTTGATTGGGCTTACGGTCCCGCTCACAGGAAGTCCGATAGAATTATTCGTATTCGTCCAGCTAAACGTTGTGCCCGATAAACTGCTGGTAAGATTTAGATTCCCGGTAGCGACATCAGGGCAAAATCTTTGGTTGGCTGGCAAAGTAACTACGGGCGTCGGCTTAACAGTAACCGACGACTGTGCGCTTGTAGTACCACATGCGTTAGTCACGCTAACTGATACAGTTGCTGCCCCGGCCGGAGAGAAAGTGATTGAACCTGGATTGGCACCAGATGAGTTTACCGGCGTGCCGCCTGTAATTGCCCAAGCATACGTTAATGTCCCGGGCTGACAATTCAAAATAGTTGCCGTTGGAGAAAGAGTACCTCCTTCGCAAACACTGGATCCCACATTCATTGAAAGGGACGGTTTTCTGGATATTGTGATAGTTGCAGAAGACACGGATGTGCCGCACTTATTTGTAATGCTAAGTTGAACAGTATATACCCCTTCGTTTACAAATCGAATAACCGGATTCAGCGAGGTGGAAGTTGTACCATTTACGAAAGTATAGTTGCCAACCGAATCCTGAACACAACTTCCACTAGCCTTTGATATGGTCCAGGATAATGAATAGGCTCCACATTGATTCAGCCCTGCAGACGTGTTGGAAAAGGAAACATTTCCAGGTGCACAAAGTGTTGTAGCATTGGGCGTGAAGGAAGACGTCGGCAGACTTTGAACGCATATAACTTTCGAAATGGTATCATTTCCACACCCATTAGAAACAATCAACGAAACGGTATATTGTCCAGGGACTATAAATGACAGTCCTAATGAGTTGGACCCCCAAGTTGCAGGATTATTTGTTTGGGTTGCATCTCCTAATTGCCCGGTCACGATATTCCAGTTATTACCAACTGACCCAGGAGCCACCAACCACTTCCTTTTTGTCGTATATGTACAAATCCCGTCGTTATCCACTTCGATTCCGTCAGTGGAAGCATTTGTAAAGGTTACTGTAGAATTTACACAGACTATTGTATCAGGTGAAATCGTGAATTTTGCCTTCGGCTTTATGTTCGTTGTAATGGGCTCAATGGTAAGGTTCGAAAAACCACACGCATTTTGAGCACGGATTACTATTTTAAACGTATTGGGCGTTATCCCTCCAGTTGCTCCACATGAGGAGTTCTCAAAGCTATGTCTATATAAATAGTTAGCCGGAAGTGGACTGGGTAAGGTGTCGTTAGGCGTACCGTCATTCTTTGTAACAATGTAAATTGTCCCTGGCGGGTTGTTAGTTGCCAATGCTGGAAGCGAAAACGTAAATGGAACACATTGCCCAATGGAAGAGCCTGGGTTACTAAATGGAACTTGTGGATTTGATCCATTATAAACTGAGTAAGTCTTCGACGCTGTGCAACCATTTTGTCCGGTAACGGTAACCACAAGGTTAAAATATCCCTGCGTAACATAGTTATGTGACGTACCGGTATTGGGTAACGAGGTTGAATTGAAAGGAGTTGAGTTATCTCCCCAGTCAATATGATAATTTGTATTGGTGCCAACTGTCGATGAAATATTGTCAACAATTAAGTTGAAAGTTGTAGCGCTACCACCACTTGAACAGTTGGTAAAGGGACGTGAGCTAGTGTAATCCGCAATTGAAGGATCCGGCAACTGCTTTGTAGTCACCGTCTTTGTCACTGTATCCTTACATGCAGCCGCACTTGTTACAATTAATTGTACAGAAAAGGATTGCGTCGTATTTCCATATCCGCCGACGAATACATGCGATGGCGAAGCCAAAGTAGAAGTATTCGCAGATGTGGAATTCGGGTCACCGAAGTTCCAAGAATACGCATTAGCCAAAACGGAGGCGTTGGAAAATACTACAGGAGTAGAACTACATTCGTTATTGGGCGTAAACGTGAAATTCGAAGTCGGCTTCGGATTTTCCACAACTGTGACGGTATCGTAACGGATGGTATCTGTTGCTGTAAATGCGGCAAGGGTATAAGAGCCGGGCTGGGTCGCCGTCAGCGAATTGGCATTTAGCCCCAGATTAACAGTGTTACGCTTCCATTGGTAGCTATAACCAGCCGGCGCAGCGGTGCCGGTCAGCACCACACTTCCCCCCTCGCAATATTGCGGGCTGGCCGGCGAAATAGTATTGGCTTGAATACTTCGCGCATTTCTTCCCCGCCCGCCCGTACGCCGGGACTGGCCGAAAGTGGTCACTACGAAAAACAATACGACGATCAATAAGAGCGCGCGTCTCATAAGCAGTTAATTGGTGGTGGTTCGAAAAAAGCAGTTGGTGTTTCAGGGGAAACGGGTCTGCAAAGTACCATTTTTCCCCGATGAGCAGGCGGCAAAGCGCGACGAACTGTGGAAAACGCCGGTTGGGCTGGGATAACCCCACCCGTAGAAATACGGAGGACGGCGGCTACTGCTTGCCGTAGCATCCGTCCGGGCTACTGCCCGGTAAGAGCACATTCCTGGTTCCGAGCGTGTTACAGCGAAAATCGAAGCGTTAAGGTCCGCTGCCGGAGCCCGGGGGTACCTTTCCCAACCCCTACGGCAGCGGAAACGCAGTTCCGGGCCGCGCGCGCCTTGCCCCGGGCTCCGCTGCTGCAGTCCCGGGCTCCGAACGCGCAGCCCTGGAGGTTGGCGGGGCGACCCTCAGGGGTACCCCCTCCCACCCCCTTAGCTTCGACCGGGGTGCCCTCCGGGTGCGGCAACGCTGCCCGACAGGTGAGGACCCGCAGTTCCGCGGTGGCCGTTAGGCCCGCGGGTGCGCCTCTTCGTCGCCCGCCAGCTTGCGCTCGATCCGCGCGTCGGGCACCACCCAGATGGCGGCCACAGCGGCATAGATGGAAATGCTGATCCAGGTATTCAGGAAGGCGGCACCCACGGCCGCCATGTATAGCACCAGCGACAGGACCCCTTTGCCGTCGCGGCCGATGGCCCGGGCCAGCGTCGACGCGCGGCCGGCGGCATGCACCAGCGTGTGCGACAGCAGGTTATAAGCCGCGCCGGCGCCAAGCAGCACCACGCCGTAAACGATCACCGGTCCCCGCGCGCCGGGGTGCTCGCCCATCCAGGCCGTGGTAAAAGGTACCAGCGACAGCCAGAACAGCAGGTGCAGGTTGGCCCAAAGCACGCGCCCGTTGGTATGGTTCGCCGCTTGCAGCAGGTGGTGGTGGTTGTTCCAGTAAATGCCCACGTAGATAAAGCTAAGCAGGTAGCCCAGGAAGACGGGCAGCAGGGGCCGCAGGTCGGCAAACGACGAACCGTGCGGCGGCCGCAGCTCCAGCACCATGATAGTGATGATAATGGCCAGCACCCCGTCGCTGAAGGCTTCCAGTCTTCCTTTACCCATACCGTTTGTTTTGGAAGCGGAAGATACGGAACGTGAATCGTGAGGCGTGAGCGCTGACGCCTGCCAAAAAAAAGAACGGATGCCGTTGGCATCCGTTCTTTACCGCCCAATGCGGCCGCACGGCTCACGCCTCACGCATGACGTCAATAGGGCTTCACATCCAGGAAGTTGCCCCGCGGGCTGTAGTTGGCCACGATGATCCAGGCGCCGTTGCGGCAGCGGGCGGCGCCCATGCCCAGCTCGGTGCTCGCGCTCCAGATCATCTGGGTATAGTGACCCACCTTGCTGAAGTTGGTGGCCGTTACGGGACCGTAGACGAAGTCTTTCTTTTCTCCATACCAGGCCTTCGCCGCATCGGTGGCGTCGAAGTAGCGGCCGTTGCCCCAGAAGAGATTTTCGCCGTATTGCTGCGCCCAGGCGCCACCGGCGGGGCGGTGTTGCATGTTGCAGCCCCTGTCGGCCTGCTCCTGCGCCCAGGCCTGGGCATACGCCGACAGGCTTTGCGACCAGCGCAGGGGCGCAGTGCCCACCTCGGCGCGGATCCCGTTGTGAAAGTCGAGGGCCGCCTGCGCCTCAGCGGGCGGAATGGCCGAGCCCGTACTGCGGATCTGGGCGCCCGCGGGTAGCGCGGCAATGGCGAGGAGGAGGGACAGAAGCTTTTTCATGCGAACGGCGGTCTTTACGCTTTAACGCGCGGAGCTCCGAAAATAGTGAGCCGGCCTGTGAAGATTCTGCTAATGTCGCGCCCGGCGGCGGAGCATCCACGTAACAAACACAGCGAGTCCCAGCAGCACATAGAGCAGCGGGTACAGGTCGCGCAGCGTAAACGGCACATAAGCTGCTGCGGGCCGCGGCCGCTCCTGCGCACGCAGGGTGCCGTCGCCGGTATACGTGAGGTTGTAGGCCACGTTGTCGTCGGCGCGGCGGTAAGCGGCCAGGTACGCGTCGATGTCTTCGGGCCGCACATGGTCGGCGCTGGTTGCGTAGCTGTAGTTGAGCACCACGTGGGGGCCGTTGCTTCTGCCGGCGGAGGTCATGCGGAAGCCCGGTCCGGAGTACACTTCGTCGAAGGCCTCCAGGTCCCAGTCTTCGGGTAGCTCGAGCTCCACGCGCTCGCGGATATCGAGCGGGTACTCCAGGGCGAAGGGCATCGTGCGCCGCGCGTCGCTGGGCTTGTGCAGGTAGGCGTTGATCACGAAGGGATATACCGACAGCCGGCGTCCGCCCCGTGCCCGCTCCTGCCAGAGGTCGCGGATGCTGTAATATTCCTGCACGGTAAAACGGTTGGCAGCCTCGTCGTCCACGTAGCGGATGCTGTCGGCGGTCACCTTGTCGAAGTAAGCAGCGTAATAGTCCTGGTATTCCTTGAGCTTGTCGGCCCGCCTGGAGCTGCGAAAGGCATCGCGGTTGCCGTCGGCCCAGGAGCCGGTGAACACGGTGGTTACCTGCAAGCGGCCGGCGCCGCTGAAATCCTTCATGGTAAACTTCTCGGTCACCTCGATGCGGCCCTTGTCCTGCAACGCCACGTCGCTGAAGCCGCTGTCGCCGGGGCGTACCACGAGGCCCACTTCGTAGTTGGGGTAGGTGATGGCGTCCAGGCTGCCGCGTTGCCCGGTACTGGTAGGATCAAACCAGTAGATCTTTCCGGCCACGCGCGCCTGCACGGTGCAATGGTCGAAGGCCGAAGGCGTGGGCAGCCAACCCTTCACCGCGCGGCGGTCTTCGGTATTGGTAAGCACGGGCCAGGCCTCGATGCCCATCGCGTGCAGCAGTGTGCAGAGCAGGTAGGATTTATCCTTGCAGTCGCCGAAACGCTGCGCCAGCACGCGGCCGGGCGCGGTGGGACGATGACTTCCGGCACCCATCTCGATGCCGAGGTAACGCACTTCTTCCTCCACGAAGCGCAGGGCCGCCACGGTGCGCTCCGCATCGGTGGCATAGCGCGCCTTCAGGCGGGTGGCAAGCTGCTCCACTTCCTTGTTCTGAACGGGGGGAAACAAGGTACAGGCCCAGTCGATCACGTCTTTCCAGCTCGCCCACTCGCTTACCTCCAGTACCGGGAAGGGATCATACCAGCCGGGCAGACGGTCTTCCACCGGAAGTGCCTTCGTGTTTCGGAGCGTCCACTCCCAGCCGCGCTCGGCACCGCTGCGCACGGGCACCGCCGCCGGGCCTTCACCCCGGTTGCGCAGCACCAGGTGACGGCCGGCCGGCGCGAGCAGCTTGTAATACACGTGGTATATGGGCACGCTGAAGCGGGTGTCGAATTGTTCGGCATAGCGACCGCCAAACACAGGATTGAAGCCGCGGATGCTGTAGCTGTATTCGATGACGTCGCCCTGGCGCACGTCGTCGAGCAGTAGCAGGGCCGTGAGAGAGCCGTTGTAGAGGTGTTCATCACGCTCGCGCTCCTGGCGCATCAACTCGAAGCGCGCCGGCTGCAGTTTGTCAATGATGCGGTCGCCGCGCCGCAGCTGCACGGTATGCAGCACCAGCTGCTCGTAGCCCGGGTCGTAATCTACCGACACTTCGGAGGCGTTTTGCACGCCCGCCTCGGAGAGCACGCGCTTCGCGGTCCGTATAAATACGGTCTGTTCCGACAGCGATACCTGCTTTTCGAAATCGAGGTCGATGTAACCGTCGCCGGCGCCGTCTTCAAGACCGCTGGCGCGGTAGTTCAGTTCGTGGCGGGTGACCCAGGCGGGCGCCGGGCCGGTTGTAACGCGCTGGGCGCCGGAAGCGAGGCAGAGCAGGAGGAGCAGGAAGAGGCAGCTAGTTCTCATAAGCGTCTACCGAAGATACACCGTTCGGCCCGGAGCGCGGTTTTCCGTCGTATCTTCAGCAGGCCTTAACCGGCTTACCGCTATGACCACCCGACGCCAGGAGCGCCGCAGGACGCTGTACCTGCTGCTGACCATTGTTCTTATCATCACCTTTACGATCGCCGTGGCGCTGCTGCTCCGGCGCTGAGGCCGCGGCGTACATTTAGGGCATGTCCGCCCCTCCGACCTTTCCCCTGACCATTGTCCGCAGCGAGGAGCTCGTGCCCGGCTTCCGCCGCATCACCTTTGCGCCGCAGCCCGGACTGCGCTACGAGGCGGGCCAGTTCCTCACCTTCGTGCATACCATCGGCGGGCAGGAGCTGCGCCGCTCCTACTCCCTGCTCAGCGTACCCGGCCTCGATGCGGCACCGGCCATCGGTGTGCGCCGCATCGACAACGGCCTTTTCTCACGCTTCCTTTTCGACCATGCCCCGCCGGGCACCGTGCTGCGCTGCACCGGCGCCGCGGGGCTGTTTCGCCTGCCGCCCGGAGGCGGGCCGCAACAACTGTTCTTCCTCGCCGCAGGCAGCGGCATCACCCCCATCTGGGCCCTGCTCCGCGCCGTCCTGCACCGGCACCCGCAGTGGAGCGCCGTGCTCGTATACAGCAGCCACGACCCTGCAACGGCGATCCTGCGCAACGAGCTCGCGGCACTGGCGAAACAGTTCGCTGGCCGCTTTCACCTGCACCCGCTGTACAGCACCGACCCGCAACTGCGGCGCGCGCGGCTCAACCGCGACGCCCTCCTCGGCCTCCTGCGCCTGGAAGGCGCCGGCCCGGAGCGCACCTGGTTTTATTGCTGTGGCCCCGAAAGCTATATGCGCTTCTGCACCTTCGTACTGCGCGAAGCGGGCATCCCGGCCGCGCGGATCCGGCGTGAGGACTTCATTCCGTCGCCGGCGCCCCTGCCCCCGCTGGCACCGCCCGATACGGCGCCGCAGGAAGTGCGGCTGTACTGGCAGGGGCGCGGGTGGCGCTTTACCGTACGCTGGCCCGACAGCATCCTCCGCGGCGCCCAGCACCTGGGGCTGGAACTGCCTTATAGTTGCGCCGCCGGGCGCTGCGCCTCCTGCGTGGCCACCTGCCTCAAAGGCCGCACCTGGATGGCCCGCAATGAAGTGCTCACCGCGGCCGACCTCGCCCGCGGCCTCACCCTTACCTGCACCGCCTACCCCGACCGCGGCCCCGTGACCCTGCGCCTCGACGACACCCCCACCGATGCCCCGCTGACTGATTTGGAAGGTTGAAATGGGGATTTTTCGCAGAAGCTCATCGAGAAAATACGGCGTATTAATACGGTACCCGGAACCAATTCAATGGGCTAGTTTTGTCGCGAACCGCATGAAGCAGGAATTTACCATTACCATCGAGCAGGTGACCTACCAGGTAAAACGGATCTACCACCCGGAGTTACCCCTTAGTTACCACATTCATTTCAACGACTGGCACCAGCATACCGTATTCCGGATGCGGCCCGACGATAGCGGCAGCTGGGCCATCGTGCCGATGCAGCTGCCCGCCTACGTGTTCCAGGCCGAACCACATCTTCGCGACGCCATCGAGGCCAACGAGAACGGCGCATAAAAAAGCGGCCGTATTTCTACGGCCGCCGTTACAGTCTTTTTATCGATCCCTAGGCCCGCTTTTTCTTTACCGCGGCTCCTTTCGCGGCGAGTGCTTCGTCAATAGCCGCCCGCACGTTGCGCGCGGTCAGCTCGCGGCCCAGCAGTTGCCCGTTGACCAGGAGCGCCGGGATGGACTGCACCCCTTTCTGAATGCCTTCGCGCAGGTCGTCCTGCACATACCAGCCCCAGTCGCCGTTGATCAGCTGGTCGAGAAAGTGCTTATTCTTCACGCCTACCTCCCGGGCATAGCCCTTCAGGCTGATGGTGCCGAGGGTGAGCCGGTGCGCAAACAGCAGCTCGTGCATCTCCCAGAACTTGTCTTCCTGCGCCGCGCCGATCGCCGCTTCGGCGGCTTTGTGCGCCTTCTGGTGGAGGCGGGTCAGCGGGAAATGCCGGTAGCTGTAACGCAACTGGCCGGGATATTCGTCCAGCAACCCGCGCAGCAGGGCATGCGCCGCGCCACTGGGCGCGCTTTCGTAGTCGCCGAACAGCACGAGGTGCACCGGCGCCTTGGCGGTGCCGAGGTACAGGTCGCGGGTCGGTATGACGGGTACTATCTCTTTCTGCTTCATGATGGTATCGAATCTTACTCTGCTCCAATTTTACACCGCCCGGGGCCTCCGGTCGGTCGAAGTAGCTTTAGCGAAATCAGCCTCCGGCCGACGTAGCTTCAGCGAAGTCGGCTAGTTCTCCGAAAACTCCGGTGGCACCGTCCAGTCGCTGCCGGCGTTGTCGAGCACGATAAAGCGTCGGATGCGTGCGTTGCGCTGGCGGCGGAAGTATTCCTGCACATCGGTCTGCACGGTTGCTTCCGGGGCCCCTTCATAGTTAAAGAGCGCTGCCCCGGGTTGCAAGATGGGCAGGATGGCGCGCAGCTTGGCGCTGTGCAGCTCGGGGTCGGTACCGTCCAGAACGATGGCCTCGAAGGGCTGACGCTGGGCGACCTCGATGGCCGATTCATCGGTTTCAGCAAAGACCGGCTCGTAATAGGAAGGCCATCTTTCCAGGGCTTCCCGGTGAGCCGAAACGATCAGGATCTTACGGGTATTCATACCCTGTTCAGAGCAAAGAACATGCTATCCTTTGTTAATACACGGAGCGGCAGGAAACCGGCCAGCCTGGCTGCTAAGACTATGTTAATGCGCCGTTGCGGCAGACCACAACCGCAGGCCGTCACGCGCAAACGCCACCTGCCCCATTGGGAAACCATTAACCCTTTTTAACCTTGCCGCGACTATTCCTACGGTAGCTTCGCGCCATCTCATGTGCATACGATATGCGCACCGGCCCTTGTTTCTACAAGGGCTTTTTTTATCGCCGGAAATGCCGCATTTTCGGTGGTGCCGATGACCTTTACCCGAACCCGCATCGCTCCCACACCCAGCGGCTACCTGCACCGCGGCAACGCGCTGTCGTTCCTGCTCACGGCCCGCCGCGCCCGGGAAGCGGGCGCGCGCCTGCTGCTCCGCATCGACGACATGGACCGCGACCGCCTGCGCCCCGAATACGTTCAGGACGTCTTCGACACCCTCGCCTTCCTGGAGATCCGCCCCGATGAGGGCCCTGCCGATGCTCCTGATTTCGAGGCGCATTGGTCGCAGCGGCACCGCTTGCCCCTGTACGAGGCCGCGCTCCGGCAGCTCCGGGAAAGCGGCCGGCTCTTTGCCTGCACCTGCTCGCGGGCGGCGCTGCTGCAGGCACACCCGGACGGTATTTATACGGGTACCTGCCGGCACAAGGGATTGCCTCTTGACACGCCCGGGGCGGCCTGGCGCCTCCGCACGGATAACGCTGCGCCGCTGCGGGTGCGGCTCCCCGGGGGCGGGTTCCGCATAGCGCCACTTCCGGAAACTCAAACCGATTTCATGGTACGGAAAAAAGACGGCTTCCCCGCCTACCAGCTCTGTTCACTGGTGGATGACGGACACTTTGCAGTCGATTACATTGTGCGGGGTGAAGACCTCTGGGATTCCACGCTGGCGCAACTCTACCTGGCGCGGGTGCTGGGGGACGAAGCTTTTGCGGCCTGCACATTCGAGCACCACCCCCTGCTCCTCGATGCTGCGGGCGGAAAGTTGTCGAAGTCGGCAGGCGCCGCTTCCATCAGGCACTTCCGGGCTGCCGGTGGAACACTGGAGGAGCTGATCAGAAGTACGGGCAGCGGGCTTTATCCGTAGAACTACGGTCCGGGTTGCGGAGGAATCCGCGGTAGGAAACGGTAAGCTCCATCCCGCCCCGCGCCTTGGAGGCGCTTTTCAATTTGCTCAGGTTCATGTCGTAGGTAAGACCGAAGCCGATCTTGTGGTAATCGAGCTTCACCACCGGCACTACGGCGTCGTTGCCGCGGTAAAAGCCGCCGAGGTACAGGCTCACGGGGAGCTCTTCCTCTTGCTGGCCGAGATCCTTGCGCCAGAGCAATCCGCCTTGCGCCTGCCGGCTGCCCCCCTGCATGAAATAGTCGGCATAGACCACCACCCGCTCCGACTCGCTGATGGGCACCGAGAGCCCTGCATTGACCACGAACTTCCGGTTGAGTCGGATGTCGTTGGCGGCACTGAACGCCACCCGCGGTTCGGCGAGGTGAAAGAGCGCCGCGCCGATATAGTAGCGGGTACCCTCCTCCTGGCCGTCGCCGTCGCCGAAGAGGCTGCTGTAGGTAAGGCCCACCGTGAGGTCGCCGTAGTTGACGTTATTCGTAGCGAAGCTTTCGCGCGTGGGATTGGTGGCGCTGTAAGAGCCGCCTACGAACTGGTCAGAAAAGCGGAGCCCCGACGGATCAAAACGCTGCTGCACAAAGCCGCCGAGCACGCCGAGCGTGAGGTAGGCATCCTTCGCGCTGTTGAGCGACTTGTGAAAGGCCAGCATCGGCAGCGCCTGCGTGCGGCTGAGGCGCGAGTCGCCGGCGACGTCGTGCGTAACCTGGCAGCCGATGGTCATATAGTTGTCGCTGTTCTTCGATGCGAGGCGCAGCTCCGAGCCGAGAGCCACGGTTTCATAAGGCGTGGTCACGCTGTTCCATTGACGGCGGAAGGCGCTCGTCAGGCGGAAGTCGCCCTTGAAGGTGCCCGCCAGCGCCGGGTTGCGCAACAAGGGCAACTCGTAAAACTGCGAGAAGTTAATATCCTGCGCCGATGCCGCGCCGGCCAGCAGCAGGGCAAGCCCCGCCAGTACGCCTCTTTTCATACCACACGTTATTTTAGGATCGAGACGTTCCCCTTGAGGGAATACTCGACTTTGTTTTCACAAACTACCTGGGCGGTCCAGGTAAATACATCCGGCGTTGCCGCCACGCCGCGGATCTTGCCGTCCCAGCCCCAGCGCGCGTCGTTCGGGTTGAACTCGGTGCGCTCGAAGAGCAGCTCGCCCCAGCGGTTGAAAACGCGGAAGTATTTCACTTTCGCGATGCCCGTCGCCTGTGGGAAGAGCACGTCGTTAACGCCGTCGCCGTTGGGCGTGAAGGCATTCGCCACAAACACCTGCGCGTCTTTGCAGAAGGCCGCGATCCGCAGCGTGTCGCTCGAGCGGCAGCCGAAATTGTTCACCACTTTCACTACGTAGAAAAGATCGTGATGCACCGATACCGTGGGGTTCGGGCAGGTGCTGCAGCTCAGGTCCTGCGTCGGGAGCCAGGTCCAGCTCACGATGGGGCCATTGGTCACTACGGGCTGCAGTTGCTGCACGGAGCCCGTGGGCAGCGCCAGGTCGGGGCCAACGTCCACACCGGGCGAGGGGTTGACGTGCACCAGCACGTTCACCGTATCGGTAAAGCAATGAACGCTGTCGTAGCCCACCAACTGGTACACCTGTGTGCTGTCGAGCACCACGGTGGGGTTGGACAACGCGGGGTTGCTGAGGCCGGTGGCGGGCGTCCAGCTATAGGTGCTCGCACCCTGTGCGGCAAGCTGTCCGGGCACGCGGCTGCACAGCACGATACCGGCGGCCGTTACCTGGATCGGGTGACGTACGGTAATGACCACCGTGTCGGTGCCGGGGCAACCCACGGCGTCGAGGCCCGTTACATAATAAGTTTGATCGGTGCCGGGAGCAGCCTTCGGGCTGGCGCAGGCAGTGCAGCTCAGGCTGTTGCCGGGGCTCCAGGTATACTGCACCGCACCAGCGCCATTGAGCTGCAGGCTGTCGCCTTCGCAGAGGTCCTGTTGCCGCGGCGTGACGCCGGTGCTCACCAGAGGGTTCGTCACCACGTTCACCGGAACATCGATGCTGTCTTTGCACCCCTTGTCGCTCGTCAGCACCTGGCGCACCGAATAGGGGCCGCCGACGGTATAGACATGTGTCGGGTTGGTTAGCGTGGAGATAGCGCCGTCGCCGAAGTGCCACAGGTAGGTGAAGGTGCCGCCGTGGATCGATGCGTTGCTGGCAAACTGGTAGCTGTTGCCGCGGAGGCATTGCTGTGCGGTGTTGGGCACAAAGGCCGGCACGGGCTTCGGATGCACCGTAACGGGCTTGCTGATGCTGCCGGTGCAACCCTTATCGGTGGTCACTGCCAGGGCGATGGAATAAGGACCATCGGCAGCGAAACTGTATACCGGGTTGGTCTGCGTGGCCGATCCGCCGTCGCTGTAACTCCACTGGTAGGTCATGGTTCCGGTAGAAACCGTTGAACCGTTACTCAGTACAAAGGAGTTTCCGTTGAGGCACTGTGCTGCATTATTGATGGTAAAGGCGGCCGCAGGCATCGGGTGTACCGCCACAGGAAGCCGCAGGCTGTCTTTACAACCTTTATCGCTCACAGTGAGCAGCTGCGCCGTGTAGTTGCCGGCTGTCGAGTAGGTATGCACGAGGCTGTTCTGCGAAGACTGCGTACCGTCGCCGAGATCCCAGCCGATGCTGTAGGTACCCGAGCCGATGGAGCTCGAGGAAGTGAAGATGAACTGGTTGCCCACGAGGCACTGACCCGGGTTGTTGATGCTGAACACGGGGTTCGGCTTCGGGTGTACGGTCACCGGGTGGGTCACGTTTTGGACGCAGCCGTTGGGCGTGCTCACGGTAAGCATAATGCTGTAAGAGCCGGCGCTGCTGAACAATACGGTAGGATTCGCTACCGTTTGGTCCGGCTGCCCGTCCGACATATGAAACACATAGCTCAGGGTGCTGTTGGGCGCCGTGGAGCCGTTGGTCAACGCAAAGGAATTCCCGTTGAGGCACTGCTGCGGGTTGTTGATGCTGAAGGCCGCCGTGGGCAGCGGGTCCACCACCATATCGCGGCGGAGGCTGTCGATGCAGCCCCGGTCGGAGGTCAGCACGAGCGTCACGGGGTATGTGCCGGGCAGGGCGTAGCTGTGGGTCGGGTTGGCATCCGTAGAACTACTGTTGTCGCCAAAGTTCCAGACACCGGTAAAGGTGCCGCCGTTGAGCGTGGAGCCGTTGCTGAATACAAACTGGTTGTTGGTCAGGCACTGCCCCGGAGCGTTGAGTGTAAAGGCCGGCGTCGGTTTCCGGTATACGGTGATGGGCAGGCTGAAGCTGTCCTTGCAACCCGCGCCGGTCGTGGTCACGAGTTTCACGGTGTAGGGTCCGCCCGTCGCATAAATGTGTTCGGGGTTGAGGTCGGTGGACGTCTGCCCGTCGCCGAAGTGCCAGAGGTAGCTGAGCGTGCCCGCCGCCACGGTGCTGCTGTTGGTAAACTGGAAGCGGTCGCCGGCGCAAAGCGCGGTATTGGCGATGGTAAAGCCGGGCACCGGTTTGGGCTGGATCGACACGTCCACGGTGTCTTTCGACGTACAGTTGTTGGCATCGGTCACGGTGAGGATATAGGTGCCGTTGGCCGTACCGTTGTAGATGGTTGACGGGCTCGTGGGCGACAGCAGGTTGGTTGTGGGCGACCAGCTGTAGGTATTCCCCGGCACGGCCACACCCCCTCCCAGGGTAGCGGTGCCCGTTTCGCAGATCACCTTGTCGGGCCCCGCAACGGCGGTGGGGAAGACCGGATTCGCCTCCACGTGGAGCGTATCCGTACAATTACAGGAATTGCAGTCGGTGTTGTTGAACGGCTTTACGATGAGCCAGTAGCCGGTGCCGATGGTGGGCCCGGGGTTGACCGAAAAGTTCTGCGAGCTGGCCAGTTGCTGGGTGAAGTTCTGGTTCCACCACTGGTAGCTCTGGAAGCCCGGGGGGCCTTCGAGCAAGGTCTCGTGCGGCGGAATGCAGTTGTAGGTCAGCTTGGCCGCCGAACCGCATTCCGATACATCCACATAGGCATAGCCAAAGTGCCCGCCGAGGGTGCAGTCGGAGGTGGTGAATTCAAAATAAAGGGTCTTGCCGGCATATTTCGAAAGGTTCACGTACACCGAAGACCAGGGCTTGTAGCGGATCGGCGCGCCCGGGGGCGAAGAGTTGAGCCCCCCGGTGGTGATGGGTGACAACTGGAAGCCGGGTACCAGCGAAGCCACGTAGTTGAAGGAGGCACAGGGCAAAAATTCGCCCGACGCGGAATCGAACAGCTTGGCGGTGAAGCGCGGCTGCTCCCAATCGGCGTGGGGCGTACCCGTAGAATTGGCATCGGGGTTTTCGAGCACCACCGCGTATTGAAAGTGAACGGAATATTCGTTGGCCGGGCTGGGCACATGGATCACGTAGCGGATGCGCTCGGCGCCGTAGCTCACGTTGTCGTTGCCCAGCTTAACCGCGTACTGGCTGCCATCGGGCGGGTTGAGCGGGAAGCGGCCGTAGTAATCCAGCGGGTTGCTGGCGCTGCGGGTAATGATGGTATGACGGCCGTTGATCGGGCTCGACGGTGATACGGTAACGATGTTGTTGGCGCCGTCGTCATCCACAGATCCGGCGAAGCAGCGCCAGTTGGAGAAGTTACCGGCCTCGAAGTCGAGGTTGAGCGGGCACTGCCCGGCGGCCGTGCTGGCGCTGGTTTGGATGCGGGTGGGCAGCTCGGGGTGCGGGGTCAGCACGCGCGTCACCGGCGGTTGGGCGATGGGCGCGCTGTTGCCACGCGGCCCGGGGCCCCAAGCAGCGTCGAAGGTGCGGCGAACCTGCCCGGTTGTATCCACGATCTTCCAGGTGCCGCCGCTGCGGGCGAGCGTGGAAGCTTCAACGAAGTCGGTCAGCTCATCGAAGGCCGGCGGCTGCACCAGCATACCGCGGCTGTTGACGAAGCCCCACTGGGTGCCGATACGCACGAGGGCGAAGCCCCCGGAAAAAGGCTTTACGGCGTCGTAGCGCTGTGCCGAAACAGGTTGCCCGTTGCTGCGGCCGACAAGCTGGAATTTTCCGCCCGCAACGGCAACGGCCCGCACCTGGGGCGCGGGGTAGCGGCTTTGGGCCGGCCCCAGTAAGGGCAACAGGAGCAGTAAGATAAAAGAGGCAAATGAAAAGCGTTGGCTCATGAGCAGCTGGTTTTCTCCCGGGTCGCGGAGTTGTTTTGGGTAATGGGTCAGGTCGTGCGCAGCAGCAGGTAGAACTACGGACGGGCTTTTCAGCAGGGAAGATGTAAATAAAGGTACAAAAGGCCGTCCACCCGGGCAACAAGGAAGGGGTTAAAAATGGGGGACGGCCGCGTTTGGTATGCTTATGGTGTTTCTCCCTGCCTAAAAACCAGGATATGTTCGAACAGGTAGTCAATCTCGTAAAAGAGCACCTCGGGCAGCACCCCGAGGTAGCCCAGCAAATTCCGCAGGGACAGCAGCAGCAGGTAAACGAGGAAGTAGCCAAGCAGATCACCCAAGGCATGGCCGCACAGGCGCCACAGGCCGGCGGCATCGGCGGTGTACTGAGCCAGCTGCAGCAGGCGGCCGGCTCGGGCAGTCCCATTACCGGCGCCATCTCGGGCGGTATCGTCAGTGCCCTCGGCTCCAAGCTCGGCCTGCCCCCTGCCGCCACCGGCGCCATCGCAGGTGCCTTACCCGGCCTGCTCCAGAAGCTGGCCCACAAAGCCAACGATCCCAACGACCCCAGCATCACCCCGGACGGACTTGGCGGTATGCTCGGCGGCCTCGGCGACAAGCTGGGCGGTTTATTCGGGAAATAGCGTCCTCAGGCCAGCTCGCGCAGCCGCTCCAGGATCCGCACCAGGGCGAGGGTATCGAGCGTGCAGTAGTCGAGCAGGTCTTGTCGGGTGCGGGCCACGCGCGCCGGGTCGCGCTCCAGGCGCAGGTGCGCAAAGGTGAGGTGCGCGGCGCCGCCATCGGTGATGGCGAGGCCGTCGTACCCCTGCCCGGGCACCAGCGCGGGCAACACTGCCTTCAGCGAGAAGCGCTCGCCCAGCGCCGGCAGCAGCACATGCTTTTTATGAAACGGTAGCGACAGGTCCACGATCCGGGCCTTGAGCGCCTCGATCGGCGCGCGCCGCGCGGGATGGTCGGCGGCCAGGCCGCTGAGGATCACTTGTTCGGTAGACGTGCCGTAAACCAGCACCGAGCCTTCACTGCCGGCGTCGCGGAGCAGGCTTTCCAGAAACGCGCCCGACGGGTCGGCGGCGCCTTCGGCCAGGAAGGAATAGTGCTCCAGTGGCGCACCCGCCGCCCCGATGCGGTGCAGGGAATATTGAAAGGGTACCTGCCGGAAGGGCCAATGGCCGTCAAATTCGGGCACCGGCGGCTGGTACGCCTCAAAATCCATGAACGATAGCGGGTAGCGCAGGTTCGACAGGAACGCGTTCAATGCGGGGCGGTCTACCAGCGGCGTACTGTCGGGCAGCGCCCCTGTGGGCACAGCCTGTGCGGCGCAGTGTGCCGCAAACCCGCAGGGATGCGGCTTTGCGCAATGCGTGCCCTGCTCCGCCTCCGGCCGCTCCGCTGCTTCCAGCAGTTGGCGGGCCGTATCCACCCTTGTAGCGATGGCCGGCTGTAGTCCGCGCACCGGCTTGGTGACGTGCACGCGCAGAAACAATTGCGCTACATCGAGGGGTCCCTGCCGCACATAGCCTTTGTTGAGGTAGAGGAGCGTGCTGCCCGTAAGCGTCAGGCCGGCGCCGCGGAGCACATAGCTCTGGAGCGCGGCCTCCTGCAGGTGGGCGGGCTTCAGCGAGGCGCGGCACTTCGTTTGGTAGGCGTACCAGCGGTTGCCGCGGCGCACCAGTATTTCTACGGAAGTGAGCAGGCCGTTGAAGCGAAAGGCGGCGTCGTAAAGGATCGGCGCGCCGGCAGCGATCAGTGCCTGGGTAGCGGCCACCGGGTCTTCGGATGCCACCTCTACCCCACCGGGAAAAAGCCCGCGCGCCAGGAGCGCCAGCCCGGCCGCCGGTGCCGTCAGGCGGGGGGCGGCGCTGCCGGGCGCATAGCGCTGCAGCCAGAGGCGTTTTGCGCAGTGGGCACCCAACAGCAGGTAGTGGGCAGGGAGGTCGCGGGGTTCGGAATGCATGCGGGGCCTGCAAGGTAACACCCACATTCGTTAAAAATTGCCAATGGCCGGGCGCTTTCCAGGTAACCGCACCTGCGCGGGGGGCGTCTTACCCCGAAACCGCACTATGACCGCTCTCTTCGCTTTCCTTTTTGCGTTTCTCCCGGGTGCCGACAGCCTGCAGCTGCGCATTGGCCCGGCGCCTGCCTACATCGAGCGCGATGCAAAGCGGCAGGTGCTCAACCTCGACCTGCTGGTGCAAAACCGCTACCCCGACACGCTTACCCTTGTAGCGCTGAAGCTGCGGGTGCGCGACCGCTCCGGGCGCCCGGTGCTCGAGCGCTTCGTAGACGGTAATGGCCTGCACCCCTCCATCCAGACGATCCCGGACCGCGTGGTACCGCCCGGTGCCGACGCGCTTTTCTTTAATCCCTTTCACCAGTTTGAAGCCGGCCTTCCGCTCGATACGCTCGAGTTCGAGTTGCATTTTACGCGTACCGATGGCAGCGAAGTAAGCGTGCGCCAGGGCGTTCATCCTGCCACCGGCCCCGGCACGCCCCTGCTCGATCTACCGGTAGCGGAGCGGCTGCTGGTATACGACGGGCATGACTACTACGCCCACCACCGCCGCTTCCAGGCCGACGACCCGCGGATCCGCGCTTTTGGCCTGAAGGGCAACTTCATGCGTTTTTCGTACGACTTCCTGGTGGTCGATGCGCAGGGCGCCGGCCAGCCTTCGGGCGCGTCGCCCGATTCGATGCGCAGCTGGTTCGGCTTTGGGGTGACGGTGCGGGCGGCGGCCGCCGGCGAGGTCATCGCCGTGAGCGACACCGCGCTGGACGACCGCAGCTTCAATGTGGACGACCTGCACCGCTCGGCGCTGGCGCTGTATGGCAACTACGTGGCTGTGCGGCACCGCGACGGCAGCGTGGCACTCTACGGGCACCTCCGGCAAGGCAGCGCGCGCGTCAGGAAAGGCGACCGTATTTCTACGGGCACGCCCATTGCCGCCGTAGGTGCGTCGGGATCGGCCCTGATGCCGCACCTGCACTTCGAGCTCCGCACCGGCACCGGCCACGAAGCCGAAGGCCTCCCTTCCACCTTCCGCAACTTTCGCCGCCTGCAGGGAAGCCGGGTTATCCGGGAAAAAGAAGGCCTGGTAGACAGCGGCGAGCTCGTGCAGGCGGTGCGCTGAAGCGCATCGGCAGGAGAATGAGGCTACGAACCCTGTTGCTGACTAGCTCAATCCACGAATCCGTGGTTCCTTTGTAGGATAAACCAACGCATATGGACCAGCTACCCGCTTACCTGCCGGCCGTATTTCTACTGATCGTATTTGCCACCGCCTTCGCCCTGGCCCAGGCAGCTTCTTTTCACCGGGCGGTGCTCACCGGCATCGCGGCCTGGCTCACGCTGCAGTTCCTGTTGTCGCTGAACGGGTTTTATGTACGCTTCCAGGCGGTGCCGCCGCGGATGTTGCTGCTGGTGCTGCCACCACTGGTGCTGCTCGTAACGCTTCTGGCTATGAAGCGTGGCCGCCGCTTTCTCGACCGGCTCGATGCCGGCACGCTGACGCTGCTGCACACCGTTCGCCTGCCCGTGGAGCTGGTGCTCTGGGCACTATCGCTGCACCGGGTCATCCCGACCCTGCTTACGTTTGAAGGAAGCAACCTCGATGTGCTGTCCGGGCTGACGGCGCCCGTCCTTTACTATTTTACGTTTGTAAAATCGACCATCGGGCGTTTCGGACTGCTGCTCTGGAACATCCTTTGCCTCGGGCTGCTCGCAAACGTGGTGTACCATGCCTTTCTCTCGGCGCCCACGGTGCTGCAACGCTTCGCCTTCGATCAGCCCGCGGTGGCGATCGGCTATTTTCCATTCACGCTGCTGCCCGGATTTGTTGTACCGATCGTTTTACTGTCGCATGTAGCGATGATCCGGCGCCTCCTGCAGCGGGAAAAAACGCAGGAGCCGACGGCGCTCACCGTATCCCCCTGAGCGCAGTCGAAGATGTCTCTCCGAACCGGGTGGCAGGCTACGCCAGCTGCTCCAGCCGCTCGAGGATCTTCACCATCGCAAGCGTATCCACCGCGCAGTAAGCGGCGAGGTCTTCGCGGATCTGCGCCACCTGCGCTTCGTCTTTCGACTGGCGGAGGCGGTTGTAGGCGAGGTGCGCCTCTTCGCCGTCGGCGATGTTGAGGGCCGTGTAGTTCATATCGGGCACGAGCGCCGGCAGTACGTATTTGAGGGAAAGCTTGTTGCCGTTGGCGGGGATGCGCACCCAGCCGGCTACAAAAGGGGCCTGGATATCGACGAGGCGCTGGCGGAGCGCTTCGAGGGCACCGCTCCATTGCGGGTGATCGCGCTCCAGCTGGTCGAGTATGAGCTGCTCCGAGTCGCGGTTATACACGAGCACGGGGCCTTCGGTGCCCACCGCGTCGAGCAGTGCCTTACCGAAAGCGGCCACCGGCTCGTCGGCGCCTTCTGCGATGAAGTTGATATGCTCCACGGGCGCGCCGGGCGCCTCCTGGCGGTGCACCGAAAACTGGAAGGGCAGCTGCCGGAAGGGCCAGTGACCGTCCCACTCAGGGATGGCCACCTGGTAGGATTCAAAGTCCATAAAAAAGCGCGGGTAGCCGATGGCGCGCACAAAAGCCTGCAACGGTTCCGCATCCACCTGTATTTCTACGGGACCCTCGGTAGCCGGCGGCGGCGCGGAGGCGTAAGAGGAACTTGTTTTCGCCGGCATGCCGCGGGCGGCGCGCTCGCGGCCTTTGGCGGCCATGCGCTTCAGCATCTGCATGCGGCCACGCACTTCGGCGGGCCCGAAACGGATGCGGCGCAGGCGCTCCTCGGCAAACAGGCCTTCGGGGTCGAGGCCGCCGCGGCGGATGTACTGGCTGTTGAGCAGTAATAATACGGTCTCGTCGAGCGGGTAACCGGCGTCGGCCCAGAGCTGCCCCATGAGTACAGCGTCGAGGAAATGCTTTTCCTTGGGCCGCGTGCTCGGACGGAGCAGGAGGCCCACCCACTTGCCGCGTCGTTGCACCAGCACGTCGAGCACGGCCAGCATGCCCTCCTGCGCTACACAGGCATCGTAAAGGATCGTATGTCCTTCTTTCAACAGGCGGACGGTTTCCCGGGCCGCGGCAAGGTCTCCCTCTTCGTGCGACACGGTCATGCCGCCGGGGTAGCGCTGGTGGGCGAGCGCCCGGAGAAAGCTGTCGGCGGGGGTAATGAGCGGCGTGAGCGGCTGGGTCGTTTGCTGTTTGGCCATGACGGACAAAAGTAAGGGGGAATGGCGGCAACCACGCCCCCACTGCCTTACAGCCGCGTGAAGCGTGCGCTTCGCTTCGGAAGTGCGTCTCAGGAATAATGAAAGTGGTAGGTATCACCCGCCTCTTCGTACCCGATCACCCGGATCCCGGGCGGCGGCGCCTGTGCGCGCCTGGAATCGGAATGGGGCCATACCAGCACCTGCTCGATGGCAGCGGGGTTTTTCCAGTGGAACCCGTGGATCGCCAGGAGCTCGCTGAAGAAGTCCGGGTCGGCGGCCACGCAGGCGCGGGCCTCGTCGAGCTGCCGCGTCAGCTCGGAAAGCTGGCGTCCGTATTTGAGTTCCCCCAGCACCAGCGCGTCGGTTGCGGTATTGAAGCCGATGATGTCGAGCACCAGCCGGCCGCCGGGCTCCGCCCCCGGCCTGGGCAGGGCCAGTTCGTCGGTCACGAGGCGATAGGGGCAGCCGGCGGGGAGCTCCCCGCGGAGCGCCAGCAGCAGCAGGTGCGCTTGCACCCGCTTCTCGGGAAGCTTGCGGCCGGGATCGGGCAGCGCATCGTAAGCGCTGAAGAGCGCCTGCACCGCTGCTTCGTTGCGGAGTTGGTTGTTGCAAAGTTTCGGGATCCCCGCCTGCGGGCGCTGGGCCTGGTGGGAGATCAGCGCGATGGAGCCCCGGCTTCCGCGGAAGCGGGCCTGGCGCGCCAGCAGCGCCTCGCGGTAGCCGGTATTCAGGGTATGGGCAAGGCGGAAGTAAAACAAGGGTTCCTTGTCTGCAGACATATCAGTTGGTTTGAAGGGACGAATGTAAGCACTATCCATGCTGGTAGCAATAGCCGCCCGCGCCGGCGCGGCGCCGGCAACGGGCGCCCTTCAGCGTGGTGCCGCGGCACTGGCCGTCGCTGGCAGGGGCGACCTCCGCACGCACCGGGACCACCGCGCTGCCGGCACAGAGCTGGCAGGGCCGGCGCCGGTCGGCGACCGCTTTGGAGACGGCCTCCTCGATGATGGCGGTGCTGCAGCGGTTGAGCCCGCGGCAGCTGGCGGAGAAGTGATACGCATAGGCTTTCGGACCGGTGCATACATATACGCTGCGGTCTTGCGGCGGGTGCAGGAAGGCCAGGAAGAACAGGAAGAGCAGGTGCATCGCAGTTGGTTGAAGTCGAAAAAGGCTGCCTGGCCCGAGGCCCCGTTGCTACCCGCGGCCGGAAAATGTAACGGCCGAACAAAAGTCCGGCCGTTCACCTAAACCAACTGCATGTAGAGCACAAACGGCCTCTCCAAGACAGGAACTAAAGATAGGGTTCTTTTGAGAAAAACCAAATCGTTTCCGGCTAACCGTTACCGAAAACGAAAGGTGGTCACAGCGCCGCCTTCACCTTATTGCTCTTCCCGGCCTTCAGCTTCACGTCCTCCAGCGTCTTCTGTGTATAATCCCGGTGCGCGATCGTGATCTTCTTCGTGCCGGGCTCGAGGTCTTTGAGGATGCACTTGCCGTGGGCGTCGGTGATGCCTTTGACGCCGGTGCCTTCGATGCGTACTTCGGCAGCGGCGAGGGGTTGCGCGTCGGGGCCGGAGACGTCGATGACGAGCGAGGTGCCCGAGGTGGCGGCGTCGACGATGATGCGGCTCTTCCAGTATTGCGCATAGAATTCGGGGTCGGTCTTTTCAAATTGCAGCACGAGCTTGTCGATGGTCTTTTTGAGGATGGCGTTGGTCTGGGCAACGAGCTCGGCGGCCAGTTCGCCGGCATCTGAGCGGAGGTTGATGGCGGCGCGGGGCGCGGGCGCTTTGCCATCATAGATGTCGGCCAGGGTGTTGAAGGAATTGAGTACGGCAGCCCTGATGCCGTAATCTTCCAGGCTGGCGAGTTGCCCGCTGGCGACGGTAGCCACGCGGCGCACTTTAGCGAGAAAATCGGCACCGGGAAGCCGGTCGAGGTCGCGGCGGCTGAGCGTCATTTCGCCTTCCAGGACGGCATCGCCTTTTTCGTGGGCCAGGGCCGCGGCCGCGCCGGCGATCACCAACGTATCCTTGCTCAGGAGGTCGCGCTGCTTTTCCTTATCGGTAGTGATGCCAGAGGACACCAGCTTTTCCTCCTCCATCGCTCGTTTTGTTTGCTTCAGAAAATCGATGAAGCGATTTACGGCGGCGCGTAGTGCCGGAAGCCGGTCGATCGTGGCGGCGTATTTCAGGAAAAAGAGGAGCATGACATCCAGCATGCCGACACGTGCGAGGTTGCGCTTGTTCATAAAACTGTGTTTTGATTATGAAGAATGGTAATTCCCAAAGTCGCGTGCTGTTGCTCACAGGTTAACAGGTGTCACATGGGCTCTTTCCCGTTTTGCAGTTATGCCTGGCAGACCGTCACTGCCGTTTGGCAGACTGTCTGCATCGTTCCGGCACGATGTACGTGTCGTTTGGCACGATGTACCGGGCGCCTGGCAGACCGTACACGGCAATTGGCAGACTGCACACGCCGCCTGGCACGATGTACCTTGCTTCTGGCGGACGGTACGTACCGGTTGGCAGACTGTCTGCGCCTCCTGTCAGCCTGTATGCCGCGTTTGGCAGACCGTAAAGGGCCGTTGGCAGACGGTGTATGCCGCACCGCAGACTGCTTCTACGCCGGAACTGAATGCCGCATAGCAATAAAACGTTGAAAATGAGCCACTTTCAAAGGACGATGGATCGGCTGGCGTTGGTCCAGGTTAGTAACAGGTACTGTGTAGATGGTTTGGTTGGCTATCTGAAGTTGGAATAGGAACGGATGCTGGATTCGACAGCTAACTTAAAAAAAGGTTTTGAAACGACATAGGGTTTGGGAAAATATTTTTTTGAATCGTCTTGCTTGTAACTTCTATCCCATTGATTTTTATGGCAAACGGATTAGTCAACGGACCCTCAACAAAGCCAGGCATGAAATCCGGCAGCGGACGTAGTAATAACCTGCCCAAAGGGTCGCCACCGCCTCCGACCCCGAAGGCCGCGCCGAAGGGAAAAGGAAAATAAAAGAACGACCCGCCGGCGCGGGTCGTTTTCTGTATTATTCATTACTGCCCAGAAAGTAGACGGGGTGCAGCGGCAAATAGTTCTTGTCTTCGTCTGTAAGCTGGTGATAGAATTGTCTCCAGAGATCGATCAGCTCTTCGCCATCGATCAATTTGATATGCACATTAGCTTCACGGGCAAAGCGTTCGGCCTCGTTGCTGAATCGACCGCTGGTAACAAAAAGCCCTACCTCCTCTCCTCCATTGATCAGACCTTTCAAACTACGAATGGCATCTGCAGCAATGGGATTCTGCGGGTAATGCTTTACCTGCACTTTGAGGCGGGGGGTTTTGACTCCGAGTGGATCCTGGTAGGCAATGATGTCTATCCCGCCGTCCTTACCCTTGGGCGAAATGAAAGGGGTATAGTAACCCATGGCGCGCAGTAGTGCAGCTACCAGGTCTTGAAACTCGTAGGGATTCTTTTTGACAATAAATTCTTTGATCCCTGAAATGGCTTGCTCTTCCAGCTGGTCGAGGTTCGCCTTCTGTACCTGCACGCTGAAGCCATCCAGCTCAGGCGGTTCGTCGGCAGCTTGCGGTGCCTTGTTGTTTTTTCGGTCGGCGTCCCACTTTCGGTAGGCAGCGGTAGCTGATTCCAATAATTCTACAGGACCATATTTTTTCAAGGCCGACTCTCCTTCCGGTGTAATATACCATACACCTTTGCTTTTACGCAGGTAGCCCGCTTTGGTGGCGTCTACCGTGTAGAAGTGGAGAATCGCAATCCAGCGGACGTAACCGGTCTTCTCATAAATCTCCTTTTCCCAATCCGTCAAACTAAGCCGCTTCCCGGCACGTTCAATCACCTCCTTTCCCGGAAGCCCATTGCCTTCTTCGTTCAGCACCTTAAGTGCCTCATAGAGTGTTTTGGCAGCTGTAGCTTTTGACGGCGATACGTCGCTTAATTGTTTCATGGGCATTATTTTAGCAGCTTCTTTTTTCTTGTTTGCTGTGAATGATCCTGACCACTTGCAAGCCGCTTCTTCAATTCAGAAATGGCCATAAGTTTTTTCCCAGAGTGCACCACCGCATGGCAATTAGGGCAAAGTGGTACCAGATCTTTAGCGACGTCCGTTACACGCTTTTTGCTGTAACCAGCCAGTGGTTTAATATGGTGAACGTGGATTATATCGACGATATCACTTCCATACATTTTCTTAAAGTCAACCGCACATCCGGCACAATAAGGCTTATGCAAAGCCAGGCAAGCTTTACGGGCTTTAGGATCACGCTCATAGCGGTTCACCTGTACCTGTAATAACTTCCCTTCCTGGAATAGCTTCCGATCGATAAGCGCTTCTTCCGTGGTGAGAATATCATGACCAAGCAGACCAGCCTGCGTTACCCATTCTAATTGTTCCATAGCCTTTTTCAGGTTTGGCGACAACTCCCAGCCGAGCTCCCCATAGTTATGAACCGCCGTAAAATAAGCGGGCAATTCGATTCCTGACCTGGTATACGTCTGATTAGGCAAAATGCCCAGTTGCTCACAAAAAGAGCGACCCATGCTTCCTATGTGCAGGTTGGCCGCGCTCTCGTCTTTGTACCCTATTGCCCTGGCGAGTAGCAGAGTATTCAAAAAAGGGCCATAGGCATAATGTCTCAAAAGAATCTTCTTCCGGCCCTCCCCCAATGAGGAAAGCAACGCTGAATATTGGGTAACCGAAATGCGCATAATATTAATTCGAAAACTCTATTTCTTCATTTCACGATGACTGCCCGAAAGTTCAGCACACGCACCGAGGCTCCATGATGTCGAGGGATTTGTTATGGTTTTGATTCAACGCTATCAGATGAGGTTTTAAGAGTTGTGCTGATTTTTTTTTGCAGAGTGGCGGCAATTTAGAAAGAAATGCCGGTACATTCCACCGTATTTCTACGGCATTTTGCCAGCAAAGAGTTTTGGTAACCCGTTCTGTTAGACTCCGAAAACGGCCAATCTGCATCCTTCTGGTGCACTTCCCGCAGGAATTTCCTCCCGTTGCCGTCTAACCTCCAAACCTTCCCGCCAAAAACCGTCCGCATGCGCAAAAGCACACTGATCCTCTCCCTGACCGCAGCCAGCATTGCCCTCATCGTCTCCTGCTCCAAAAAGGAAGGGACCGCGCCGGCAGTGCCCGCCTCCTACCCCGCCGTTGCGGCGGCCTTCGGTGGGAAGATCGACCTCGCCCACCTGGCCAACTACGCGAACCAGGGACGGCCGGCCTACATCGTGAAAGACAACACGGGCGGCAACGCGATCTCCGACGGCAAGGCCACGCTGGGGCGCGTGCTGTTTTACGACAAGGCACTCAGCATCAACAACAGCGTGGCCTGCGCGTCCTGCCACAAGCAGGCCTTTGCCTTCAGCGATACGGCGCTGGTGAGCGCGGGCGTGGAAGGCGGCTCCACCGGGCGGCACTCGATGCGGCTCGTCAACGCGCGGTATGCGCGCGAGGCGAAATTCTTCTGGAACGAGCGGGCGGCCACGCTCGAGCAGCAAACCACGATGCCGATCCAGGACCACGCCGAGATGGGCTTCAGCGGCACGGCGGGCCGGCCGGGTATCGCCACGCTGCTCGCCAAACTCAGCGCCATCGATTACTACCAGGAGCTGTTCCGCTTCGTGTATGGCGATGCGTCCGTTACCGAGGCGCGGCTGCAGGAATGCCTCGCCCAGTTCGTGCGCAGCATCCAGAGCTTCGACTCGAAGTACGACGCGGGCCGCGCGCAGGTGCCCAACGATGGCGCGCCCTTTCCCAACTTCACCGCGCAGGAGAACCAGGGCAAGCAGCTGTTCCTGCAGCCGCCGCAGTTTACGGGCAGCAACCGCAGCGGCGGCGGCCTCGGCTGCAACGGCTGCCACAACGCCCCCGAGTTCGACATCGACCCGGCTACCCGCAACAACGGGATCATCGGCGTCATCGGCGGTGCGGGCCTCGACCTGGGCAACACCCGCGCTCCTTCCCTGCGCGACCTGCTGCGCCCCGGCGGCGGAGGCAACGGACCGATGATGCACACCGCGGTGTTCACCAGCATCCAGCAGGTGCTCGGGCATTACGGCAACATCAACGTGGCGCCCGGCAACAACAACCTCGACCCACGGCTGATGCCGGGCGGCAACGGCCAGCGGCTCAACCTGACGGCGGCGGAAGTGAACGCGGTGACGGCCTTTTTACAAACGCTGAGCGGCACGGCGCTGTATACGGATGCGAAGTGGAGTGATCCCTTCCGATGAGCATTCCCGGGAGAAAGAACCCCGCCAGGGCGGGGCAGGCCGCAGATTTTTTATGATTTTTAGGATTGACGCAGATTTTTTTCTTGCGCCAGGGTCCTAAAGGTTGGCACTTTCTGCTACCCGGTACTTGTATGATGGTTTGTAGGATGGGTGCCCGTTGTGTCGTTGTGCCGTTGCGAACGGTCGGCGCTTTTTGGGGGCTGCCTGTAACCTTTTGCCGGCATGCGGACACTATATACCAAAACCGCAAACTATGGCAACCCTTTCCGCTCCTTACACGGCACCCGCCCACGTGGCCGGCGCCGATCCCGCCCAGCGGGCCGCGACGATCCTTCGGTTCACCTATGGGCTGGTGCCCATCGTGGCCGGGGCCGACAAGTTCTTCCACGTGCTCACCGACTGGAACCAGTACCTCGCGCCGCAGATCGCCAGCATCGTACCAGCGTCCACATTCATGAGCATCGTGGGGGTCATCGAGATCGTAGCGGGCATCCTCGTGCTGGTCCGGCCGAAGGTGGGCAGCCTCATTGTTGCGCTGTGGCTGCTGGGCATCGCGGTCAACCTCGTGCTGACCGGCAAATATTTCGATGTGGCCGTGCGCGACACGGTGATGGCCATCGGCGCTTATTGCCTGCACTTGTTGTGGCAGGAACGGCCGAAGGCCTGATTTCAGGGCGGGGAAGGTCCCACCTGCATTCATACAAAATGCCTCCGCGCAAAGGCCCTACCCGACCCGGTCTTCAGGTAATCTTCCAGCTGAAGGGCTTTGTACTTGTCGGGTAACCCGATCACGGCAACAACGGTAAACGGAAGACGGCTGGCGGTAAATTTTACCTCACCCCGACGGTGGCGCCCCATACGTTCCTTAAAATCGCAGGTGCATCCGACATAATACTTTCCATCTGTGCAACGGAGAATGTAAACGTACTGCATCAGTCAAAGCTGCACCCTCCAGCCGACCCCGCCATGGGAAAAAGCCCGGGAAAAAATGGTTTTTTTCTAATTGAAAATGCGGTTTTGGCCTTTGGCAACCGGAGCCCGCCTTCGCGCTGCGCGCTTCGGCGGGCGGGGACCGCTGTTGTTCTTCGCGCGTCGGTGGTCGGGGACCGCTGTTGTTCTTCGCGCGTCGGTGGTCGGGGACCGCTGTTGCTCTTCGCGCTTCGGCGGTCGGGGACCGCTGTTGCTCTTCGCGCTTCGGCGGTCGGGGACCGCTGTTGCTCTTCGCGCGTCGGTGGTCGGGGACCGCTGTTGTTCTTCGCGCTTCGGTGGTCGGGGACCGCTGTTGCTCTTCGAGCTTCGGTAGATTTCCCGGTGCGGACTCCGTCCGCCGTAGCCCGCCCCAAGGGCAGCAGGCTTCGAAAATAAAAAGCCCGCCTTCGCTCTTCGAGCTTCGGCGGGCGGAGGCGGAGACGGCGAGATTCGAACTCGCGATACAGTTTCCCGTATACACACTTTCCAGGCGTGCTCCTTCAACCACTCGGACACGTCTCCTGTTTTAGGACGGCAAAGATAGGCGATTTCGGGAACCGGCAATCGGGAATCGGGAAAGAATTCGTCCGGGATACGGGAAAGTACCCGCCCTGAAGGCCCTTCCGTTGCCGATTCGCGATGGCCGCTTGCCGATCAAAACGGCAGGTCTTCGTTGCCCATATCGCCGGGAGGGAAGTCGTGGTAGGTGTCGCCGGTGCTCGGGACGGGGCCCTGGGCCGCGGCGGCGGCGGGCTGCACGCGCCAGGCCTTTACGTCGGTGTACCAGCGGCCGTTGAACTCGCGGCTTTCCACGTCGAAATCAAAGTTGAGCATCGAGCCCGGCTGGAGCAGGGAGGCATCGATCTTGTCGCCCCAGATGGAAATGCAGACCTTCTTGGGATAGGTGCCCTCGGTTTCGACGATGACGTCCTGCTTTTTCCACTGTCCGTTCTTGCCGTTGCCCGTTTGCAGCGGCAGCAATTGTATGAGTTTTGCGGTGAGTTGCATGCGTTGAAGTTAGGCGGCAAACATAAGCCAACTTTCCGGTCCAACCGGGAGCAAACGACTATAAATGGGTTTAGGGGTTCTGAGGGTTCTTAAGGTTCTGACGGTTTTTGGGCTGAAGGCCAGCGGTAAGCTTCCTATAGAACCTTAAGAACCTTGAAAACCTTAAAAACCTATCAGGTTGTTCCCAGCCAGAGGCCTACGGCGAACACCACCCCGCCGCCGACGATGACCTGCCCGACGGTTTTGGCGAGGGGCGTGTCCATGAACTTGTAGCGGATCCAGGCGATGCCGAGGAGCTCGAGGATGACCACGAAGTAGGCCAGGTGCAGGGCGGCCGAGAGGTCGCCCAGGAGGAAGGGCAGGGTGTGGAGCATTCCCCCCAGCAACGTGGCGGCCCCGGTGATGAGGCCGCGCCCCAGCGGCGAGCCGCGGCCGGTGACCTTGCCGTCGTCGGACAGCGCCTCGGCGAGTCCCATTGAAATGCCCGCTCCCAGCGAGGCCGCCAGCCCCACGTAGAACGCGCTCATCCCGTTGTGGGTGATGCCGGCCGTGGCAAACAGCGGCGCCAGCGTCGATACGGAGCCGTCCATCAGGCCCAGCAGCGCCGGCTGCACTTTCTGGATCACAAAGTCGTGGCGCGCCCGGTCGTAGGACGCTGGTGTGGCAGGAGGCACGGTTTCCATTCTGAGGCTTTGCGACAGAAGGGAAAATATTGTACCAGCAGGAGGCGGGAGGCGTCCATCGTGAGGCGTGAGGCGTGAGGCGTGAAGCGTGAGGCGTGAGGCGTGAGGCGTGAGGCGTCCATCGTGAATGCAATTCCCAAATTTCATCCTTTCCCATTTTAGCCCCTTTCCTTCGGGAAGGGGTTGGGGATGGGTCATTCGGGGGCCAGCCCAAACAACGCCCGGGCGTTTCTCGTCGTTACCTCCGCCACTTCCAGCAAGCTTTTCCCCGTCACTTCGGCCAGTTTTTCGGCTACGTGGCGCAGGTAGGATGGCTCGTTGCGCTTGCCGCGGAAGGGCACCGGCGCCAGGTAGGGCGCGTCGGTCTCCAGCACGAGTTGTTCCAGGCCGGTGGCCGCCACCACCTTGTCGAGGCCCGAATTCCTGAAGGTGAGCACCCCGCCGATACCCAGGTAAAAGCCGAGTCCAATGAGCGCCTCTGCTTCTTCCAGCGTGCCGCCGAAGCAGTGAAACACACCGCGGAGGCCCGGGTACTGCCGCACCACTTCAATGGCCTCGGCCGTAGCGTTGCGCGAGTGCACGGCGATGGGTACCCCGTATTCGAGGGCGATGCCGATCTGCTGGTGAAAAGCGCTGTATTGCTGCTCCGTAAAGGTCTTGTCCCAGTAAAAGTCGAGACCGATCTCCCCCACCGCGCAAAAGCGGCGCTCCGAGAAGTAGCGGCGCACGAGGGCCAGCTCCTCTTCAAAATTGGCCGCCACCGAGCAGGGATGAAGACCCATCATGGCGCGGCATTCGGGATGGGCCGCCTCCAGCTCCAGCACCGCGGCGTGGGTTTCGGAGTCGATCGCCGGCAGCAGGATCTCCGTCACGCCGGCTGTGCGGCAGCGCTCCAGCAATTCGGGCCATTGCTCCCGGAACTCGGGCAGGTACAGGTGGGCGTGGGTGTCGATCAGGGTCATAGCGGGCAAAGCTGGGAAAATATTTTTTAAGATACCTTTAAACCTTCCCCGGGAGGGCGTCTCTTAAGGAGGACCAACCCGCTAAGCGGCATCGTTTGAGCCGTCCTAATTGCATCATGATGTACCGAACTTTTTCCAGATACGCGTTTTTCCTTGCACTGTTCGGCCTGTTCCTCGGCTGCAAAAAAGAGCGCAGCCAGTCCGACCTGACCGAGCAGGAAGAGCTGCAGATCGCCCTGGCAGCGGTGCGCGGGGATGCCCAGGTCTCGTTTGCCCGCGAAGAGGTGTTCGATAACGTGCTCGGTGTCAACACCGACGTAGGGATCGGCGGCACCGGCATCTTCGGCCGCCGGCTGAGCCCGGACAGCCTGGCCTGCGTTACGATCACCCTGCAGCACCTGGGCAGCGGCGCCTTCCCGCTGCGCGTCACCCTCGATTTCGGCAGCGGCTGCACCGCCCGCGACGGCCGCAACCGCTCCGGCAGGATCATGATCGAGTATACAGGCCGCCTCACCGAGCCCGGCGCCCAGGCCACTACCACCTTCGACAACTACCACATCGATTCCCTGGCGATCAGCGGCACCCACCTGCTCCAAAATGTAACCCCACCCGGCACCGGGCCGGTTTCGGGCCGCCGGTACCTCATCACGGTCACCGACGGACGGATCGAGCGGCCCAACGGCAGCTATGTGCAGTGGAGCGGCCAGCGCCAGCTCCAGCAGACCGAAGGCTTCGCCACGCCCCACCCTTCCGACGACGTCTTTTCCGTTACCGGCGGCGCCACCGGTACGCTCCGCACCGGCAACCTCATCAGCACCTGGACCTCCCGGATCGAGAGCCCGCTGCGCAAAAGTTTCGACTGCCGATGGATCCGCCAGGGAACCGTGCGCACCCATCGCGGACTGGGCTCCGGCGGTGGCCGCTGGGATGGATTACTCGACTACGGAGGGGGCAATTGCGACAACTCAGCCAGCTTCACGCTAAATAATTCCACTTACCAAATTAGTTTGCCGTAATACTAAAAACCTATACTTTTGACCTAGTTTTCATAGGGTACGGATTAAAAACGGGCCAGGGTATCAACCCCGGCCCTTCTTGTTCCAGGATAGGACAGGCCCGGCCCAGCCCCCTGTCCCCCGAAGGGGGCACTTAGGCTGAAAAGCTTTGCTTGCTGGGACACTCCTAAAGTTGCCCATTCAAATATTCAACGAACATAGAAAGTAATGGGTTTGTATGATGATGCGGATCTACAGAGAAGCATCCGTCTAAGTGCCCCCTTCGGGGGACAGGGGGCCGATCGCTTTCATCTGAAATCCCTTTTCGCGGAAAGACCGTAGAACTACGGGAAGCGTCTCTTTCAGATTCGGCCAGGCCTTGTCGCTGTCGTGAAACACGATGATGGAACCGGGTACGGTATGGGCAAGCACATTGGCGATGCATTCCTGCGGTGTGATGGACTGATCGAAGTCGGCGCTGAGCACGTCCCACATGATCACCCTCGGTGCCGGCCGCCCCATGGCGGGCGCGAGCCCGCGGGCCTGCGCCGCGCGGATGCGGCCGTAGGGCGGGCGAAAGAGATCCGAAGAAATACGGGCCGCCGCCAGCCGCACGTTATCGAGGTAATCGCGCGTATCGGTCTTCCAGCCGTTGCGGTGGTTTTCGGTGTGGTTGCCCACGGCGTGACCTTCCGTAGTAATACGTGCGAAGACCCCGGGATGCAGGGCCACGTTCTTACCGATACAGAAGAAGGTGCCTTTGGCCCCATGCTCCGCCAGCAGGTCGAGCACCCAGGGCGTGATGACCGGATGCGGCCCGTCGTCGAAGGTGAGGTAGACCGTGTTGCCGGCCGCCGGCGCATCCCACTCGTAGCGGGAAAAAAGGCGCTTAACCAGCCAAGGCGTTTTGATGAAGTAGCGGTGCACGGGGCGAAGGTACAGGCCGGGCAGCAGGATGCGTGAAGCGTGAGTCGCGAAGCGCGGAAGCGGAACGTCCCGCACCTGCTGTGGGACATTCGCCGTTATGGGCGTAGGCTTTCAGGGCTGACGCTTCACGCCTCACGTTGTCCGTCCGCGATTCACGATTGACGTACTTTTGCCCCATGTCGAAAAAAGTCCGTGTTCGCTTTGCGCCGAGCCCTACAGGCGGCCTTCACCTGGGGGGCGTGCGCACCGTGTTGTACAACTACCTGTTCGCCCGCCGCCACGGCGGCGACTTCGTGCTCCGCATCGAAGACACCGACCAGAGCCGCTATGTGCCCGGCGCCGAAGAATACATTTACGAAACCCTCAGCTGGTGCGGCCTCGAACCCGACGAAAGCCCCCGGAAGGGCGGTGCCTTCGGCCCCTACCGCCAGAGTGAGCGCAAGGAGCTGTACCGCGCCTACGCCGAACGCCTGGTGTCGGAAGGGAAAGCTTACTACGCGTTCGACACGCCCGAAGAACTCGACGCGATGCGCACGCGCCTCCGCACCGACAGCAACCCTACGCCACAATACGACCGCCATGTGCGCGGGCAGATGCGCAACTCGCTGAACCTCCCCGAAGCGGAAGTCCGCGCGCTGCTCGACGGCGGCACGCCCCACGTGGTGCGGATCCAGATGCCCGAAGGCGAAACGCTCACCTTCACCGACATGATCCGCGGTGCCGTCTCCTTCGACACGGCCACTGTAGACGATAAAGTATTGCTCAAGGCCGACGGCATGCCCACCTACCACCTGGCCGTGGTGGTGGACGACCACCTGATGAAGATCACCCACGCCTTCCGCGGCGAGGAGTGGCTCCCTTCCGCTCCGGTGCACATCCTCCTGTGGCGCTGGCTCTTCGGCGAAGACGCGATGCCCCAATGGGCCCACCTGCCGCTCATCCTCGGCCCCAGCGGCAAGCTGTCGAAGCGTGATGGGGCGAAGTACGGCTTCCCCGTGTTCGCCGCCACCTGGAACGACCCCAAGAGCGGCGAGCAGACCGAAGGCTTCCGCGAGCGCGGCTTCCTGCCCGAGGCTTTTGTGAACCTGCTGGCCCTCCTCGGCTGGAACGACGGCACCGAGCAGGAGCTCTTCTCGCTCGACGAGCTCGTGCAGCGCTTCCAGATGGAAAAAGTGCACAAGGGTGGTGCGCAGTTCAACTTTGAAAAAGCCCAGTGGTTCAACCACGAATGGATCAAGCGCAGCCCGGCACAGCGCCTGCTGCCCGACGTAAAGGCCCTCTTTGCCGGGAAAGGCATTGCCACCGAAGACGGCAAGCTCGCCACCGTGATCGACCTCGTCAAGGAACGCTGCACCGTACTGCCCGACTTTGCGACGCAGGCGGGCTTCTTCTTTACAGCGCCCGCCGAATGGGATACGGCAGCCTTCGCCGCCAAGTGGACGCCCGAGAAGCGCGCCTTCTTCGAGCACTACGCCGACCGTATTTCTACGGCTACCGACGCGACCAGCTTCGAATCGCTGTTCAAGCAATGCGCCGAAGCAGCCGGCATCAAGCCCGGCGAGTTGCAGCTGCCCCTGCGCATCATGCTGGTGGGTGGCAAATTCGGCCCCCCCGTGTTCGCCATCGCCGAAGTGCTGGGCGCGGAAGAGACGATCGAACGGATCCGGAAGGTGCTGCCGACACTGGGATAGATGCGCGCGGATAACGCAGAAAGCCAAAGGCGTCGCTTGCGCGACGCCTTTGGCGTCATTGCGAGCGCAGCGAAGCAATGACGGCGCGCTACTCCCCAAACTCCGCCTTCATCGCCCGGAGGCCTCTTTCCGCCATCCGGAAGGCAGCGGTATCGGCGTTCTCAAAAAAGAGGATGGGACTTCCGTATTGCCGCGAGTAAGGGTTGGTGCAGGAGTCCACACGGATGATCTTTTCAAAATGTTCGAATACTTCGTCTCCCCTTTCCGGGGCGCTTTCGCCCACGAACAAAAGGTGGCGGTAGGGCAGCGTGTCGGGGATCCAGAGCAGGAAGGTGCCATTGTCGCAAATGACGCGGCGGCGGAACGACGTATCCTCAACGTGGTACAGCAGGCTACCGGCAAAGCCGTAGTTGCGGGCGTAGATCACGGTGCTGTCGCGCAGCGGGCTGGGCAACGCATCGTAGTAGTCGTAAGCCTTGCGGGCAAGCTCGTCCCAGCCGATCATGTCGGCAAAGTCCTGTTGCAGGAGGTGGTTGTGCTGGTCTTCCCATTTCAGCACGCCTTTGTCGGCGAGTCCCCAGCGCTTGTTGAATGCCGCCATGGCGGCAGGCGGTTGCAGCGGCAGGAGCAGCCAGATCATCGGCAGCCCCAGCACGATCATGGCGAGCGGTACCAGCACCCGTAGCACTACGGGACGCCGCAGTTTTTCCTCGAGCCATACCCCGCCTGCCGCCAGCAGCATCGGGTAGATGCCTACCGAGTAATAGCCTTTCGCCGAGCCGAGTACGAGCAGGAAGATGATGCCGATGTACAACCAACCGAAAGCACGAAAGCGGGCGTGCCTCAGCAGCCAGTACAACCCGCCCAGCAGGATCGCCGCTGCCGGCAGGAACATCTTCACCTGCTCCAGGAGGAAGTCGGACTTATTCAGGTATTTGAGCTGCGTTTCGCGCAGTTCGGCCATATGGTGCGCCAGCGGCCAGTGGTGGCGGTATTGCCAGAGTACATTGGGTAAAACGATCAGGGCGCCGAGGCCCGCGGCGAGCCAGAAGTCGCGCCGGCCGAGGAGCCGCCGCTGCGGTGTGAGCAGGAGAGCGATAAAGAGCGCCACAATGTAGAACAGCACCGAGTATTTGCCCCACCAGCCGAGGGCCAGCACCACGGCGAGCGCATAGAGGTCGGCACGGCGTTCGTGCAGCAGGTAGCGCTGCAGGTAGAGGCAGGCGGCCGTCCAGAAAAAGACGTCGAGGATGGTCGGCTGAAAGAGGATGTGGATGCGCAGGAACACCGACAGCAGGTAGCCGATGCCCGCCAGCAGCAGCGCGTAGAAGCCGCCGCCGAATCCTTTGACGAGCCGGAACAGCAACCACAAGGTGGCCGCCCCGAAGAGTGCCGGCCAGAGCCGGATGACGAACAGCGAGCCGCCCAGCGCCGCGCTGATGCGGGCCAGGAGGCCGAGCAGCGGCGGGTTTTCAAGAAAGCCCCAGTCGAGGTGACGGCCCTGCTCGAAATACAGGTATTCGTCGCGGTGCAGGCCAAAGGCGTTGCTCGACAGCAAAAAGGGCAGCAGCAGCTTTATCGTAATGAGCGCGCCTGCCAGCCATTTTTCGTTCCGGTTCATAGCGGCAAGGTAAGGCAGCAGACCCATCCCCCAACCCCTCCCCAAAGGGAAGGGGAGCACATTAACCCTTACATTTGTCGCCTATGGATACGCTCAATCGTCCCATTCGTGTGCTGGTGGCCAAAGTAGGCCTCGACGGCCACGACCGCGGTGCCAAAGTGATCGCCACGGCCCTGCGCGACGCCGGTATGGAGGTGATCTACACCGGCCTGCGCCAGACACCCGAGATGGTGGTGGCGGCCGCCTTGCAGGAAGACGTCGACGCCATCGGCATCTCCATCCTTTCCGGCGCCCACATGACCGTGTTTCCGAAGGTTCGCGCCCTGATGGAAGAAAAAGGCCTGCACGACGTGCTGCTCACCGGCGGCGGCATCATCCCCGACGAAGACATGCAGACCCTGCAGCAAAAAGGAGTAGGTAAGCTGTTTGCACCGGGCACTTCTACCGCTGACATTGCAGGCTATATTACCAGCTGGGTGAAAGAGCACCGGGCGTTCTAGTTGATTAGTCTATTGGTTAACTGGTTAACTGGCAACCTGCTACCTACCGGTCATGGACCTACAAACCTTTCAAAACTCCCAAAACCTTCAAAACCATCAAAACCTTTCCTTCATGTATCAAACGCTTTTGACGTCTCTCGAAAACGGCATTCTGACGGTAACGATCAATCGTCCGGAAAAGCTCAATGCATTGAATAAAGACGTCATCACGGAGCTGGCGTCGGTGATCAGCGAGATCGAGAACAACAACGAGATCCGCTCGGCCATCATTACCGGTGCGGGGCCGAAAAGCTTCGTGGCCGGGGCCGATATCAGCGAGTTCGTGGGCCTGTCGAAAGAAGAAGGGGAAAACCTCGCCCGCCATGGGCAGGAGACGGTATTCAACCGCATCGAGCGCAGTGCCAAGCCGATCGTGGCGGCCGTCAACGGCTTCGCCCTCGGCGGCGGCTGCGAGCTGGCTATGAGCTGCCACTTCCGCCTCGCCAGTGACAATGCGCGCTTCGGGCAGCCCGAAGTGAACCTCGGCCTCATCCCCGGCTACGGCGGCACGCAGCGCCTTGTGCAGCTGGTGGGCAAAGGCCGCGCCCTGGAGCTGCTGCTCTCCGGCAACATGGTCGACGCTGCCACTGCCGCACAGTGGGGCCTCGTTAACCACGTTACCACGCCCGACGAACTGCTCGCCAAAACCCGCGCGCTGCTCGACACCATCAACAGCAAAGCACCCATCGCTGTCGCGCACTGCATCGCGGCCGCCAATGCCGTGTACGACGAGTCGCAGAACGGCTATGAAACCGAGATCCGGGCATTCGGTGAAAGTTTTGCCACCGACGACATGCGCGAAGGCACATCGGCCTTCCTGGAAAAAAGAAAGCCGGCTTTCACCGGCAAATAAACAATAGAGCTTTCCCAACAAAGCGCCCGCCCTCCACGGGCGCTTTTGCTTTCAGGGTCCTGGCAGCGCTTCCGGACTGGTCCAACTAAAAACACAGGGCAGCCGCCCCGCACCGGAAAGCTTATTTTCGTACACCAAATCTGACCTGCGCCGTGAGAAAATTCCGCCTGCTTGTACTCCTGCTTGCCCTGTCGCTGGCGACATCCGCACAGCTAGCTGCCAAAATCGACTCCATACAGCGCAAGATCAACGGGACCGGGGAGACGTACCCGCAATTCCGTCTGCGCGCCGGCCTCATTGCGCTTTTGCTGGCAGACGGCCAGTTGGACCGCGCCCATTTGCATGTAGATACGCTCTTGCTGGACGCGGCTCGTTCGGGCAACGATAGTTTAAAAATGATTTCCTATTGCAGCGCAGCTGGCTACTTTGATTGGCGCACCGAATCCCGGCCGGAAATGGAATACTTGCTTAAGGCTTTACGGATCGCAGAGGCGAAATATCCAACGCAGATTACCGGGATTGAACTCGGCCTTGCTTCGATGTACATTGACCTTAAGAACTACAGGGAATCCCTGCGATACCTGCAGCGGGTGCGCGCAAGAATCAGCAGCAAAGACCCAGCGTTTACAAGCGTGCAATACTTCACAGCCATTGTCTACCAGTATACCCGTCAGCTGGATTCAGCACTTTACTATGCCCAGCCTTGCTTCGACCTGATGCAGAAAAACCGGGATCCCCGGGGAAAAATCATGGCGTCTATAATTGCACAAGCTTATGCTGCGAAAGGCAACGACATCCTGGCGGATAGCTATTTCCAGAACAGTATCGATACTACCGGTAACAGCCGCACTTTCATCGATGCCCTAACTGCAAAATTTTACAGCGAGTACCTCTTTCAAAAGGGAAGGATGGCAGAAGCGCGCCGGATGGCGCTGCAGGGTATGGAAAGCGCCCGGGCAAGCCAGGCCAAAGGCCCCCTGCTTGAGAACGTAGCGCAGTTGCAGAACATATACAGCAGCATGCATCGTTATGACAGCGCCTTTCATTACGCTACGCTGCAGTTAGCTTACCAAGACTCCTTGTTTAACAGCGATAAATTGAATGCGATCAAGGATATGGCACTCAACGAAACACTCCACGAGCAGGAAGAGGCAGTTAAGCGTGCCGAAGCCGAAGAAGAGCGCCAGCACAACCTGCAATATGCCGCTATCGCCCTTGCACTGGTAACCATCATCGCTGGTTTCCTGGCGTTCAGCCATACTGCCGTTGCCAACGAAAAGACCATCCGCTTCCTGGGCATTGTTTCCCTGCTCATCCTGTTTGAGTTTCTCAATCTCCTGCTCCACCCTTACATCGGATCGGCCACACACCATTCGCCTGTATGGATGCTGGTGATTATGGTGGTCCTGGCGGCGATCCTTGTACCGCTGCACCACAAAGTGGAACACTGGCTGACGCATAAGCTCGTGGCAAAAAACAACCGCATCCGGCTCGCCCGCGCCCAGCGGATGATTCGGGAATTGCAAACAAAGGAATCACCGGTTTCGGAACAAGGGCCCGCTTAGGGAAACACACGCGCCACCCGCACAAAGCGGCCCTTGTAGTAGTCGTTGAAGGGGGTGATGGTAACACCCATCGCCTTACCCGAAGTGGAGTGGATAAAGCGCAACCCCTCGGGGCCCCGGTCTACCACGATGCCCATGTGGCCCACGTGCCGCTCCAGCGGGTTGGTGCCGGTAAAAAGTATAAGATCGCCGGGACGGGCGGCCAGCGTGTCGACCGTTTGCCCCACACCTGTAAAGTCGACGGAGGAACGGGGTACGCTGATACCGAAGTGGTTGAATACATGGGTGATGAAGCCCGAGCAGTCGAAACCCACTTTCGGGTCGGTGCTGCCGTACACGTAGGGCGTGCCGATCAGCGTTTGGGCAAAAGCCAGCAATTGTGCCGGCGCCACGCCTTTCGTATCCACAGTGCCCTTGTAGGATTCGGTGTGCAGCGGCGTATCGTTTACCACGGTGCCGTCGGTGGGCATGCTGTCGCGGAAGGCGGCGCCCGAATCGCTTTGCATCAGCGTATCGGTAACCACCGCCTCCTGGTAACGGGGATCGTTGGCCGGGCCGCCACAGGCGGTTGCCGCCAACAGCAGCAAGATGAGAAAGCTCCGCATACTGCCGTAAAATCCAAAACCGCACCACAAAAAAGAACCCCCGGCAGATTGCCAGGGGTCTTTTTTATTTTCTGTGTGCCATCCGGCTTACTGAAGAGCCAGGATGCCCACCATGTCTTTAGCGGAAGAAAAGAGGCCGCCCATACGCTGCGCGTAGAGACCGATCGCATCGTTGCCGATGCGGCGGCTGACGCGGACGCAGGTGGTCAGCTTCATTTCCTTGTGATCGTACACCTGGGCGCGGGTCAGGTTGTCGTTGCCGTCGACGGTGGCCATGGCCAGGATGCTCTTGTTGAACTTCACCATATCGTCGGGGCGCTTGTTGATGTCGCGGTCTACGTTGTCGCGGTCGTCGTTGTAGAACATGAACAGCTTGTTGTTGCGCGTGATGGCTTTGAAGGAGCTGTACAGGTTGGTATACGAGGTCTGCTGGTACTTGGGCACCCGTACGAAGCCGGTGGGCTTACCGGGCTTCACGTGCACGTCCACCACGTCGCCGTAGTAGTACACGGGGTAGGTGCGCGAGGTGTAAAAGCCGTTGCCCGAGGAGCTCGACGTGGTTACCATCACCATCTTGTAATATTCGAGCAGGTAGTCGGTGCTGCCGTCTTCGCGCGTCACCACGTCGGCGAGGCTGAAGTTGGAGCTCAGGCCCGGGTCTTTCTCGCGGTCGCTGCCTTGCTTGTCTTTCTTGATGAGGGTGACCATGTCTTCGGGGAACGCTTCCATCTTCACCATATCCACGTTGGTGCCGCCGGCGTTCACCTTGGTGATGAAATAGCCGTTCACGTAGCCGTCGTACTTGTTTTTGTACAGGCCGAACATGGTGAGGTTGTTGTTGGCGTCGGAGGTTACCTGCAGTTCGTGCACGAACTTGTCGTTCACGTCGAGCACGTACTCTTTCGGCTTGGTGCTGCCTTTGGTGTAGAGCAGGAACTTGGCCTTGTAGGCGGGCACGTTGGCACCGTCTTCACGCACTTTCTCTTTTTTCACTTCCTTGTCGTAGTGCTTGATCAGCACGCCTACGTCGCCGCTGTTGGTCACCACGTAGTCGAAGATCACCACGAACTTATCGAGGTAGGGCAGCTCCACGGTGTTGTCCCACATCTTGTTCATGTTCGCGTCGAACACGGACATATAGTACTTCTCGTTACCTTTCTTGGAATAGGGCGAGAGGCCGAACATCAGGATCTTGCTGGAGTCTTTCGACAGTTCGTAGTTGGCGTCCGACTGGCGCGAGCGGTCGAGGGCCGCCATGACACCGAGGTTGATCGGGCGTCCGGTGGGCGCCAGCGTTTTGGCGTCGATCTTCTGGGCATAGAAGCTGGTGGACTTGTCGCTCTTTTCGTAGCGGTTGGTGAACATGAACAGGTTGTTGCCCACGCTGAGGAGGTTGTCGAACTTGACGTTGTCCTCGTCGACGCTGAAGCTGCGCACGCCCTGCTCCACGAGCCGGTCGGTATAGCGGCTCAGGATCGGCGTTACCGATTTTTTCGAGAACCATCCGCCGCCGTGCGACTCGAAGCAAAGCTTCACCATCTCGGTTCCCGAACCTTTCACCAGCGAGCCGTATTCCAGCTCTGTCTTGCTTTCTTCACTCCAGCGCACATTCACCCGCTGGGCCTGGGCAGATCCGGCGACGATCAGGGCCGCCCAAAAAAGACACTTTCTCATATTAATTATTTTGGCTTAGTGTGCAAATAAAATACTTTCGCGCCAACTATTACTGTTATGAGAGAAAAAAAACTAAACTACCTGCTCCTCGCCTGCCTGGCCCTGTCCGCTTTCCAGCCCCTGTTCGCCCAATCCCGTAAACAGGCCCGCGACAGCTCCGTCACGATCATTTTCAACGAGCAAAAATCGACCTCGGCCCGCTCGTCCAAGAAGGGCAGCTCCGAAAACAACATCGTCAAGATCGCGCCCCTCGGCTTTATCAGCGGCCAGTTTCCGCTGCTGTACGAGCGCCGCCTGACCGACGTATTCACCATCCAGGTGGGTGGCGGTCTCACGCACCGCAACTACATCCGCAGCGCATTCGGCAAGTCGCTGTACGACGGTGAGAACAGCTCGCTGATCAAGGAATACCCCTGGAGCTCCAACTCCAGCGATTACGACATGGCCCCCGAGCTGTACAACTTCGACGTGCGCAAGCCCAAAATGGGCTACATGTACCGCGTGGAGCCCCGCGTTTATTTCGGTGGCGACGCCCCGGAGGAGAACTACCTCGGCTTCCAGTACAACTTCGCCCGCTACAACTTCAGCATGCCCGGCTACGTAGCTTCCACCGGCGAGTTCAAAGGTGCCGACAAGGATGAATTCGAGACGCTGTCCGACTTCATGGTGCACTTCGGCCACCAGTGGCTTTACGACCACATCTCCATGGAATGGTCGTCGGCCATCGGCCTGCGGCAGATCAAGGGCAGCAAGTACGTAGTGAGCAACAACGGCCAGGAAGGCTTTGCCGCGTACAACAAGAGCATCATCAACTTCGGTATCGGCTTTTCGGTCGGCTACCACTTCTAAGCTATTTCTTTCGGAATGGAAAGGCCGCCTACGGGCGGCCTTTTTCGTGCGCGGAACCGGAATGCGGTACTTTTGCCCCCGAAAATCAAACGCCATGAACTTTCGGATTGAAAAAGATACCATGGGTGAAGTGCAGGTTCCTGCCGACGCCCTGTATGGTGCCCAGACCCAGCGCAGCATCGACAACTTCCGTATCGCCCAGGACATCAACCGGATGCCCAAGGAGATCATCCGCGCTTTTGCCTACCTGAAAAAGGCGGCCGCCATTACCAACTTCGAAGCCGGCATCCTGCCGAAGGAGAAAATGGAACTCATCGGCCGCGTGTGCGACGAGCTCCTCCAAGGCCAGCACGAAGCCGCCTTTCCGCTGGTGGTGTGGCAAACCGGGTCGGGTACGCAGAGCAACATGAATGTGAACGAAGTGGTGGCCTACCGCGCCCACGTGCTCAGCGGCGGACAGCTTACCGACAAGGACAAGGTGCTGCATCCCAACGACGACGTGAACAAGTCCCAGTCGTCGAACGACACTTTCCCCACCGCCATGCACATCGCCGCCTACCAGATGTTGGTGGAAACCACGATCCCGGGCCTGGAGCTGCTCCGCAATACGCTGGCCGAAAAGAGCAAGGCCTTTATGAACGTGGTGAAGATCGGCCGCACGCACTTCATGGACGCCACCCCGCTGACGCTGGGCCAGGAGTTCTCCGGCTATGTGTCGCAGCTCGATCACGGCCTGCGCGCCCTGCGCAACACGCTGCCCCACCTCGCCGAGCTGGCCCTGGGCGGCACCGCCGTGGGCACTGGCATCAACACCCCCGAAGGCTATTCGGAAAACGTAGCGAAGCACATCGCCGCGCTGACGGGACTGCCCTTCGTGACGGCCGAAAATAAATTCGAAGCCCTTGCCGCCCACGACGCCATCGTGGAAAGCCATGGCGCGCTGAAGACGATCGCCGTATCGCTGATGAAGATCGCCAACGACATCCGGATGCTCTCCAGCGGTCCCCGCTCGGGCATCGGCGAGATCCTCATCCCCGACAACGAGCCCGGCTCCTCCATCATGCCCGGCAAGGTCAACCCCACGCAGGTGGAAGCCCTCACGATGATCGCCGCCCAGGTGATGGGCAACGACGTGGCCATCAACATCGGCGGCTCGATGGGCCACTTCGAGCTCAACGTGTTCAAGCCGATGATGATCTACAACTTCCTCCACAGCGCCCGCCTCATCGGCGAAGGCTGCGTGAGCTTCACCAACAAGTGCGCCGCCGGCATCGAGCCCATCGAGGAAAACATCCGGAAGCACGTCAGCAACTCGCTCATGCTGGTCACGGCCCTCAACACGAAGATCGGCTACTACAAAGCCGCCGAGATCGCGCAGAAGGCCCACAAGGAAGGCACCACGCTGAAGGAAATGGCCGTGAAGCTTGGTTATGTTACGAACGAGGAGTTCGACCAGGTGGTAGACCCGAGCAAGATGGTAGGTAAGCTAGGATGAGTAATCAATAATGCGAACGAAAAAGACCCCGCGCTGCGGGGTCTTTTTTTATTTGGTAAGGGCCTGCGTATCCGGTTCCGGGTTTGCAGGAAGGTCTTTCACCCCGTCCGCGTTATCGGTGCGCTCCGCGTGCTGCCGGTGAATGAACCGTTTTTGAAAGATGATCAGCGTGATGACGCCCACGGAAATGGCGGCGTCGGCGATGTTGAAAATGGGGCTGAAGAACGTAACGCCCTGCCCGCCCACGAAGGGCACCCACGAGGGCCAGGTGCCGTTTTCCACGAAAGGAAAATAGAGCATGTCTACCACGCGGCCGTGCAGGAAGCCGGCATAGCCGCCGCCGGGAGGAAAGGCGCTGGCCACGGTGCTGTAGTCGGAAGCCGAGAACAGCAGGCCGTAAAACATGGAGTCGATCAGGTTGCCGAGGGCGCCGGCGTAGATGAGGGCGGCGCACACGATAAAGCCGCGGCTGTAGCGCTCGCGCACGATCCGGACGAGGTACCAGGTGCCGAAGATGACGGCCACCAGGCGGAACAGCGTCAGGGCCATCTTGCCCCAGGAGCCGCCGAACTTCCAACCCCAGGCCATGCCTTCGTTTTCGATGAAATAAAGACGCGCCCAGTTGAAGCCGCCGAGTTTGGCCACTTCGCCGAAAGGATAGTGGGTCTTGATCCAGATCTTAAGGGCCTGATCGGCCAGGATGACGATCGCAATAATGAGAAAGGGGGTGCTGAGTTTCACTGGCTTCATAAAAAAAACTCCCGGGCCGGCCCGGGAGCGTCAAAGATAGGAAGCTACAGCGTTTGGCGCCGTGCCGCATTGCGATAGTCGTGGAAAAGGGCACTAAATGGAGGGACCGGTTTTGTTAAAAAAGGGGGTGACGGCCGTCAGCCCGCTTACTGTAGCCAGAAGATCACCAGGAAGAAACCTGCCAACGCGATGCCGGCGCCGATTGCCCTCCAGCGCTCCGCGGGCCGCAGGCCGAAGTAGGCCATCAGCGGGGCACGGCATAGCCCGATGACCAGCGCTCCCCGCAGCGAAAAAAACAGTCCTACAAACCAGAGACTGCCCGAGGAATCATATCTATAGCGAAACAGGAAATAGTACAGCGAATACAGCGCGAAGGACAGCGCCAGCGTTTGAAAGGCCACGGTGATCCGCCAGCCCCAGTGATTACGGCGAAGGCCGAGGAAGGCGCCGAGCACCTGCAACAACACCACGCTCATGGAAACCAGGAAAGGGAACGACAGCACCGAGCCGCCACTGGCAATCACCCCGTACCAGCTCAGGCCATCCTGGTAAACGCTCCAGCCTACCAGCGCCCCGACACCCAGGTAGATGGCCCGCATCCAGGCAACGGGCGGCCAGCCGAAACGCCGCTCCGGTGGGGCCAGCAGGGATTCGAGAATGCTCTCGCCTTCGCCGGCCTCGCCAAACGCGGCCGGTTCCGGCATCGCGGGCACCCGCTCATATAGCAGCACGTTGCGCTCGCTTAAAACGGCTTCGGCCGCCGCAACGGCATCGGGCTGGTAGTCGTCCGGAAATTGCAACACGCGGCGGAGATCGGTATCGGACCAGTCTTTATACTGGGAATAAAAGTCGAAGTTCATGGCAGTGGTTCCCTGCAATTTAGACACTTCCGCCGGTAGCGCCAACCGCAGCACCAGGGAAAACAAATGGCGCCTCCCCTTCGGCTACGGAAGCAGCGTGAACTTCTTCCGCTTCAGGTCCAGGTAAAGCCGTTGCTTCAAAAACAACACGTTGCCGGCCATGCCGCCGATGCCGAAGCGGGCCATCGACTGCACCTGCGCCTCACTGGTGCCCGAGATGTACGACACCTGGCGCAGTGGCAGCATCTTCCCTCCTAGGCCGATACTGTCACTGCTGGCGAAGCTGTGCGCCGTCAGCGTAACGTCCCAGGAGCGGCTCGCATGCTGCTGGTCGGCAGCACCGGGGCGCGCCATCTTTACTGCCGACGCGCTGTCGGTGAGGAGGCTGAATGCGCTCGACCCGCTGTCGTACACCAGCAGTTTTTGCTGGCCGCCGATCCGGGCCGGCAACAGGATGCGTCCCTGCAGATACAGCAGCGGGTGCACGGGCGTTGCACCCGTAACGGTTGAATCGACATTCAGCTTCAGGCGCTGCGCCGGGAAGTCGAGCAGCACCGCGCGACCGCTCAACAGGTCGGAGCCGGCCGTGCCGATGATGCGTATGCGTTTCTTCCAGTTAATGCCACTACCCGCGTAGTTGCGGAGGGCCGCACCCTCAACCGAGAAGGCGCTGCGGTCGAGGCGGGCATCCCGGAGCGACAGGCGACCACCGGCCGTATCGAGCGCGGCGGGGTAACGTACCAGGATGCCCTGTACGGCCTCGCGGTAAAAAAGCGTCGCCGGCGCGCCGAGGTCAAACTGGAGGTAAAAGGTTTCGGAACAGTTCGGCAGGCGAATCGGCAGCAGCAGCGCGCTGTGCTTCAGCGTCCCCTCGGCAAGCCACCGGAAACGGATCGACTGCGGCTCCGCAGGCAGCCCGATGCGGCCTCCCTCCTCCTGCGAAAAAGCCGAAAGGCCGTGGGTCGTCAGCAAGGTAAAAAACAAAAAGAGCAAACGTTGGCGGAGGGTCGGGAATGGCATGTCGCATGTTTTTAGTGCGCTGCGAAAATAGCCGGCAGCGCCCCTCCCGCGGGCCGACATTGACCCGACATTGACCCGACAAACGTTGGTTATCAATCCGTTAGCGGAAGATCCCGCAGCAGGGTTTTCGTTTGCAACAGGGCCCACAACAGCAGCAACGCGTTGCCACCGAACATCGCGAACACGAAGGGGAGATAGGGAATCGCGACGCCCGTGCGGCGCGTCAGAGTATAATTGAAGGCCGTGATGGCCAGGAGCCCGCCGTTGAGCGCCACCACCCAGTACACCTGGCTTCGGACCAGCCTTCGCCCGAAGCTGCGCACCGGCGCCGGCAGGTCGGGCTGCCGGCGAAGCATCGCCTGCGGCAGCAGGAAGTGCACCCAGGGAAGGACAATAAAGGAAAAGCAGGACAGGCAGAGCAGGCGCAGGAAGTGGAGCAGTTCTTCGCGGTCGACGGCGGGTGCCGGTATGCCTGGAGCCAACACCAGGGGGACCGGCAACAGCGCCTCCGGGGCGAGGTCGAGCGCGCCGGCAATCGCCTTGAGGGTGTAAGCACGCGGAACGGTCTCGCCACCCTCGATACGCTGGATGGTGCGCACCGTTACCCCGCTGCGTTCGGCGAGTTCTTCCTGGGTAAGGCCTTTCCGCTTCCGGTGATCCTGCAGTACTTGCGACAACTCCATGGCGGCAAGTTACGGTCCCGGGCGCAGCATCGCCTCACGCACCGGGATCCAGATCTCTTCTTCGGAGCCCGGGTCGTCGCGTCGGTATTTAGCACCCAGCAGCTCAAAGTGCGGACGATTATCCAAAGCATAACCCGACTTAGGTAGCCACTCCCCGTAGATATACCGGAACGCAGCCTGCGCCTGGGCAGCGTTGCCGCGGAAATCAAAGACGGCATAGGCGCCGGCGGGCAGCACGAATGGCTCCATCCCTTCGGGCAGGCCTTCGTGGCTGGTCACTTCCAGCAGGGCCCATTTTGTAAAAGACCGGTTCGGATCGAAGGGCCGGAAGAAATGTTCGGGATATACCTGCAGGCTATAGAGGTGCTCGTTGACGCCATTCGTAAAATGGCGGCGGCGGGGCATGAAGGTGGTCCACAGCTCGAAGGTGCGGTTGCGGGCGAACGACATTTCGAGGTGGCGGCCAGCGAGCAGCTTTTGCTCCAGGTGCACGATGCGGGGGCCGGTGATCATTCCTGGAAATATACGCGTTTCACCCGCTGGCTTACGCCCGTCATTACTTCGTAGGGAATGGTGCCGATCCAATCGGCGAGCTGTTGCACCGGCAGGGGCTTTCCAAAGAGGATCACCTCGTCGCCCTCACGCACACCCGGCACATGCGTCACGTCGATCATGGTCATATCCATGCACACCGTGCCGATTACGGGTGCCAGGTGCCCGTTGACGTACATCTTGCCCACGCCATAGCCGAGGCGCCGGCTGTAACCATCTGCGTAGCCGATGCGCACCGTGGCGATCAGGGAAGCTTCCTTCACCACACCGCGGCGGTTGTAACTCACCGTCTCCCCCGCTTCAAGGCGCTTCAGTTGCGCGATGGTGCTGCGGAGGGTAGCCACCGCTTCGAGCTCGAGTTGCTTCGTTTCGATCTCCACACCATAGAGCCCGATGCCAAGGCGGACCATATCGAGCTGCAGGGCCGGATGCCGGATGATGGCGGCCGAATTGGAAATGTGTTTCAGAAAACGATACGGAAGCGCGGCTTCGAGGGCAGCCACCATCGTAGCGAAGCGTGCGCCCTGTTCGTCGGTAAAACCGTCCTGCGCCGGGTCTTCGCTCGCCGCCAGGTGGCTGAAAACCGACTGCACGCGCAGCCAACCCGTCTGCTGCAGGTGCCGCGCCAGCGACGGTATTTCTACGGAGGAAAAGCCAAGGCGGTTCATGCCGGTTTCCACCTCCACGTGCACGGGCCAGGCCTGGAGCCCGGCGCGCTGCAGGTAGCGCTCGAAATCCTGCAGAATGCCGAACGAATACAACACCGGTTGCAGCTGCCATTCCACCAGCACATCGAAGGACGACGCATCGGCGTTCATGACCATGATGGGCAGCGAGATGCCCGCCTGGCGAAGGGCTACGCCTTCATCGGCATAGGCCACCCCCAGGTAATCAACGTGGTGAAACTGCAGGATGGAAGCCACTTCCGAAGAGCCGCTCCCGTAAGAAAAAGCCTTGACCATGGCCATCACCTTCGTGCCGGGCGCCAGCAATGCGCGGTATTGCTTCAGGTTGTGAGCCAGCGCGTTGAGGTTGATCTCGAGCACCGTCTGGTGCACGCGCGTTTCCAGCGCCGCTACGATCCGCTCAAATCGAAAGTGGCGTGCACCTTTTACGAGGATGGTCTCTTCGTGGAACTGGGCGGGATGGTATTGCTCCAGGAAATCTTCGGTGCTGGCGTAGCGCTGCACCTCCACCGACGGCGGCAGCGAAAGGTGACGCGTCACGTCGTGGCCGATGAGCACGGCTTTGCCCACTGCGGCGCCTTCGAGGGCGCGGGCCACCTGCGGGTAAAAGCGGTCGGGTGCCGAGCCGGATTCGGCAAAGTCGGAAAGGATCACGGTGCGCGGTTGCCCCGTTTGCTGCTGCGCCATAAAGTTGAGCGCGAGTTGCAGCGATGTAAAGTCGGCGCTGTACGAATCGTTGATGAGCGTGCAGCCGCCGGCGCCATGCTTCAGCTGCAGGCGCATGTCTACCGCCTGCAGGCCCGCGAGCCGCTCGTTGATGGTATCGATGGAATAACCGAGGTAAATGAGCACGCAGGTGCAGGTGAGTGCGTTCGACACGGAGGCCTCATCGCTGAAGGGAATCCGTATTTCTACGGGCACACCCCGGTATTCGGCCTGCACCAGCGTCGGCGTTCCCTGCTCCAGCCGCACCATGTGCAGGCTGGCGCCCGACTCCACGCCCCAGCTGATGTGCTGCGGCAGCAGGCCCGTCCAGGGCTCGGGGCCGATCACGGCTCTGGCACCTTCAAAGAGGCGGCCTTTTTCGCTGCGTTTTTGTTCGGTGTCGAGAAAGCCTTCGTCGTGAGCCGAGCCGATGTTGGTGAGCACGCCCACCGTGGGACGGATCATGCGGGCGAGCCGCTCCATCTCGCCGGGCTGCGAAATGCCCGCTTCAAAGAGGGCCAGTGTGTGCTCCGGCCGCAGCTGCCACACGCTGAGGGCCACGCCGATCTGCGAATTGTAGCTCCGCGGGCTGCGCACGATCCGGTGCTCGGGCTCGAGCAGTTGCTGCAGCCACTCCTTCACGATCGTTTTGCCGTTGGAACCCGTGATGCCGATCACCGGCAGGTCGAACTGCGCGCGGTGCCAGGCGGCCAGGGCCTGCAGCGCCGCGAGCGTGTCGGGCACGCGCAGGAAGGAAGCACCCGCGAAAGCGTTGCGGTCCACCTCATGGCTAATCACGAAGGCGCGCACGCCTTTGCGCCAGGCGTCGTCGATAAAGCGGTGGCCGTCGCTGCGGGCCGTTTGCAGGGCGAAGAAAAGCGAGCTGTCGGGAAAGGTCACGGCGCGGCTGTCGTGCAGCAGGTGGGCGATGCTGCGGCCGGTGTCGCCGGGCTGCAGTAGCTCCGCACCCGTTACTTCCGCAATGGTGGCAATGGAATACACCCGTTGAAGGTACAGCCGGCGCGCTTAAATTTCGTCGTTCTCGCGGGCCTGACGGCGCGTGGCATTGATCGAATAGAGCACAGAGCCGCCGAGGCACACCACGATTACAATGAGCGAGATCACTACCGGCATATGAAATGAGCTGTATACCAGCGGCACCAGCATCTTCAGGCCGATGAACACGAGGACGATCGCAATGCCCTGCTGCAGGTAGGCAAAACGGTTCACCGCGCCCTTGAGGAGGAAGAACAGCGAGCGCAGGCCCAGCACGGCGAAGATGTTGCTCGTGTAGATGATCATGTTGCGCTGCTTCGATTCGGTAACGATGGCAAACACCGCCGGGATGCTGTCGAGCGCGAAGACGATATCGGTGGTGGCCAGCATCACGATCACCACGAACAGGTTGGTGAAGAAGCGCTTGCCGTTGCGTTTGATGGTGAGCTTGCCGCCCACATCTTCGTGCACGATGGGCAGAAAGCGGTTCAGGAATTTGTAAACGGGATTGGTGCCCGGGTCGAAGCCCTCATCGCTTTCCTTCACCGTAAAGATCTTGATACCGGTGTATACGAGGAAGCCCCCGAAGATGTAGAGCAGCCAGTGAAAGCGCTCTACCAGCGCCACACCCACGGTGATGAAGATGACGCGGAAGATGATGGCCATGAGGATGCCCCAGAGCAGGGCCCGCGCCACGTGGTCGCTGGCAATCCGAAAGAAGGTGAAGATGAGAATGAAAACGAAAATGTTGTCGATGCTCAGGCTCCACTCCATCAGGTAAGCGCTGATGTATTCAATGGCCGGTGCCTTTCCGTATTCGTACCAAAGAAAGCCGAAGAAGGCGAAGGCCAGCGATACCCAGAACAGGGTTTGGTACAGCGCCTTCTTGATGCTGATCTCCGTGGAACGCTTGCTCAGCAGCCCCAGGTCGAGCACAAGGGCGATCAACACCACCAATCCAAATACCAGGTAACTGAGCTGATCCAGGGTCATCGGTTTCGCAAATTTGAGGCGCTAAGATACGGACGATGCATAGCGGCGGCGGCGCGCCTGCTGGTAAAGCGCCCCGAAGAGTACGAGCAGTACGACGGGCAAGGCGACCGTAACCGCCTGCCAGGTGCTGCGCTGTTCCTTCACCCGCCGCGGGTCGAGCAGGCGGAGTGTAAACTCCTTGCTCCGCGTTTGCAGGATGTCGGAAGGATTAACGAGGTATTCGAGACTGTTGAGGAAAAACTCCTTGTTGGCGTAAGTATACCGCGTGAAGGGATTCATTCCCATCGGCAGGGGCCCCGAGGAAGCGCTGAACTGGTTGAGGGCCAGGTCGCCGTCGGCAACCACGATCATCTTGTTGGGCTGCGTGGTAGCCGGGAAGAAATCGTATTTCTGCGCCTTGAGCGAATCGGCCACTGACCGCGGAAGCCGGCCCGCATAGAGCGATGGAAACTGGCCTTCGAGCAGGTATGCCACGGGCACGTTCTTGCGGCGGAACAGCTTTTCATCGGGCGCCACCTGCAGCAGGCTGAAGTCGATCTTCGCCGGCGAGCCCAGCACGCGCGCATTGGCCGACGACTGCAGCAGCACGGTCTTGCGTACACCGGCGGCTTCCACCGTATCCATACTGGTGGGAAAGAAGGCGCGGACGCCATCCAGGTTTTTGCTGATCGGGTGCTGCGTGCCATCGAGCACCGGGAAGAAGGGCCAGTTGACGAGGCGCTGCTGCCCGTTGCTTTCGTTCACCTGCGGCAGCTGGTCGCTTTGCATGTCCTGCACCAGGTCGGTGTTGAGACGCACGCCCCAGTTGAAATAAAGGTCTTCGAGGTTAAGGCCGCGGTCGAAGGAAATGAAGCCGCCGCTTTTATAAAGGCTGTCGAATTCGGCGTACATGTTGTCGACCATCCAGAAGATCTTGCCACCGTGCGTCACGTATTGGTCCAGCTTCAGCTTGTCGTCGTTGCTGAAGGGCACCGTCGGCTTCATGACCACGACCGCATCGATCTCCGCCGGGATGAAGGGCACTTTTTTCAAGTTAAGGGTATCGGCGAAGTAGTTGTCGCGCAGCGAAACGAAAGCGTCGTTGATGTTGTAGCCCCAGGCCTCGCCATTGCCCAGGAGGTAGGCCACGAGCGGCTTTTCCTTCGTAGTTACTTTCTCGATAGCGGAGGCGAACTTGTATTCCACCGAGGCCTCCACGTTGTTGTAAAGGGCGGCCAGCTCCTCGGCGCTGGTGCCGAAGGCGCGCTGTCCTTTGAGGAGGTCCACACCGACGGCGCGCTCGCCCTGGCGCACCACGGCGCCGTGAATAAGGCTCGTCACTTCGAGGCGGTCGCCCACTTTTTCGGGCGCCTGCACCGCCACCGGTGTCAGGCCGTAGTTGGCGCGCAGCGAGTCGAGCAGGAGGCGCGAGGACGCCGTGTCGCCGGCGAAGGGATCCACGAAGCGGAACTCCAGTTTGCTGCCGCCGTACTCGCGCGTTTCGGAAAGAAAATCTTCGAGCGAGCTGCGAAACTTCCGCACGAAGGAGGGCAAATCTTTACCAGTGAGGAAAACGTCGATGTTCACGGTGCTGTCGATGCCGCGCAGCAGGCGCTGCGTGGGTTTGCTCAGCGAGTAGCGGTGCTCGGCGGTGAGGTCGAAGCGGGCGTGAGCGAGGGCGGCCACGATGTTGACGGCCACCAGGGCGAGGAGCGCGAGTAGCCAGGCGCTTTTGCGGGTACGTTGCTTCATGCGCGCTGGATCAGGGTTTGACGGGTCAGGAATAAGAAGAAGGCGGCCAGCGATACGAAGTATACGAGGTCGCGGGTATCAACCACACCGCGGCTGATGCTGCGGTAGTGGGCGTCGATGCCGAGTAGGTCGAGGTAGTAGTCGGCACCGCCGCGGAAAGCGGCCAGGCCGCTCAGCGTATGAAACCCATAATACAGGAGCAGGCAGGCGATGAGGCTCAGGATAAAGGCAATCACCGCGTTGTTGGTGCGGCTGGAGATGAAAATGCTGATGGCCGTGAATACAGCCGCCAGGAAGAACAGGCCCAGGTACGACCCGGCCGCGGCGCCGGCGTCGATGCCGGTCGTGGCGGCCAGGTGGTTCACGGTAAAATAATACACGAGCGTGGGCAGCAGCGCGATCACCACGATGATGAGGGCGCCCCAGAACTTCCCGCCCACGATCTGCCCCGGTGTCAGCGGGCGCGTGCGCAGGATCTCGAAAGTGCCGCCGCGGTATTCGTCGGCAAAGGAGCGCATTGTGATGGCCGGGATCAGGAAGACAAGGATCCAGGGCGCCAGCGCAAAGTAGGCTTCCAGCGTGGCATAGCCGCTATCGAGGATGTTGTTCGGAAAGACAAAGAGCACCAACCCGTTGACCAGCAGGAACACCACGATGGCAATGATGCCCGTGAGGCTGCTGAAGAACTGGCCAAGCTCCTTTTTACAGATGGACCACATAGGCTGTAAAACTAAGGTTTTGGAGGTTTTGATGGTTTTGCGAGTTGCAGGAGGCACGCAGATAACGCGGGTAACGCAGATAAGATATAGAAGGATGTGCTAAAAGACGTGAGCCGTCAGCCGTGAAGCGTGAGCGCGGACGCACAACGTGAGCCGTGAAGCGTGAAGCGTGAGCGCTGACGCCTAATAACGAAAGAACGGATGCCTTCGGCATCCGTTCTTTTATTAAAGTCGCATTGCGCGCTCACGGCTGACGGCTCACGATCACACCGCAAAGCTTTCCCCGCAACCGCAGGTGCGCGAGGCGTTCGGGTTGTCGAAATAAAATCCTTTGCCGTTGAGGCCGTCGGAAAACTCCAGCATGGTGTTCACGAGGTACAGGAAGCTTTTGAGGTCCGTAACCACTTTCACACCATTGTCCTCGAACACCTGGTCCATCGGCTTTTGCTCGTTGTCGAAATCGAGCTTATAGCTCAACCCCGAGCAGCCGCCGCCCACAACGCCCACCCGCAGGAAATAGGAAGGATCGTCGGCCACGCCGGCGTCGGTCATCAGTTGACGCACTTTATCGCGCGCCTTGTCGCTTACGTATATCGCGTTATCTGTCGCTGTCATAGATCGAATGGGGTCATCGGATAATGGGATAATGGGATCATCATTGGAGGCGAACAGGTAGGATCCCTCCGCACATCATCCCATCAGCCATTCATCCTAGTGAACGATGGATTCGTCGAACTTGAGTTGCTCGAGGCCGTTCTTCACACGGTAATCGTTGATGGCGGCCTTGATGGCGTCTTCGGCGAGTACCGAGCAGTGGATCTTGACGGGGGGAAGGTTGAGTTCCTCCACGATGTCCATGTTGTCGATTTTCACGGCCTCGTCGATGGTTTTGCCTTTGAGCCACTCGGTAGCCACGGAAGAAGAAGCGATGGCGGAGCCACAGCCGAAGGTCTTGAACTTCGCGTCCTTGATCAGCCCGGTAGTGTCGTCCACCTCGATCTGCAGACGCATAACGTCGCCGCACTCGGGGGCGCCCACGAGGCCGGTGCCTACGTTTTTGTTGCCCTTATCGAGCGTACCCACATTCTTGGGGTTGTTGTAGTGATCGAGTAATTTATCTGAGTAAGCCATGACTTAAAGTTTGTCGTTTGTAGATTGTTGTTTGTAGTTGGGTTCGATCAGACATCCGAAATCAGACATCCGACATTTCCCCTAGTGGTGCGCCCACTCGATGGAGTTCATATCGATTCCGTCCTTGTACATCTCCCACAGCGGGCTCATTTCGCGGAGCTTGTTCACCGTGTTGCGTACCTGTTCAATGGTATAGTCGATCTGCTCCTCGGTGGTGTAGCGGCCCAACCCGAACCGGAGCGAACTGTGTGCCAGATCGTCGCCAAGACCGAGGGCTTTCAGCACGTAGGAAGGCTCGAGCGAAGCCGACGTACAGGCCGATCCGGAAGAGAGGGCGATGTTCTTGTTGAAGCCCATCATCAGGCCTTCACCTTCCACGTATTTAAAGGAAATATTCGACACGTGCGGGAGGCGGTGCTCCTTGCTGCCATTGACGTAGGCTTCCTCGAGTTCGAGGAGGGCGTTTTCGAGCTTGTCGCGGAGCTTCGAGAGGCGTTCGGCGTCCTGCGCCATTTCGAGGCGTCCGAGCTCACAGGCCTTGCCGAAACCAACGATGCCGGGCACGTTGAGGGTACCGGAGCGCATGCCGCGCTCGTGGCCGCCGCCATCCATCTGGGCGGTCACCTTTACGCGGGGGTTCTTGCGGCGCACATAAAGCGCACCGATGCCTTTGGGACCATACATCTTGTGAGCCGTCATAGCCAGCAGGTCGATGTGGTCGGCGTTGACGTCCACGGGCACCTTACCTACCGCCTGGGTGGCGTCGGTGAAGAGCAGGATGCCATGCTTGCGGGCGATGGCGCCGATTTCGCGGATAGGCATCAGCGTGCCTACCTCGTTGTTGCCGAACATGAGGGCAATGAGGATCGTATTGGGCTTGATGGCTGCTTCCACTTGTTCGGGCGTAACGAGGCCTTCGTTGTTTACCGGGAGGTAGGTCACTTCACCACCGAGCTTTTCAATGTGCTTGCAGGTGTCGAGTACAGCTTTGTGCTCGATGTTGCAGGTGATGATGTGGTTGCCCTTGGAGGCGTACATTTCATAGACGCCCTTGATGGCCAGGTTGTCGGCCTCGGTAGCGCCCGAAGTGAAGATGATCTCCTTGGGGTCGGCGCCGATCAGTTGCGCAACCTGCTCGCGGGCATAATCCACCGCTTCTTCGGCCTGCCAGCCAAAGGGGTGGTTGCGGCTGGCGGCGTTGCCAAACGACTCGGTGAAGTAAGGTATCATGGCCTCCACAACCCGCGGGTCGCAGGGGGTGGTAGCGTTATGGTCGAGATATACGGGGAGTTTCAACATATGCGTAGGTTCCATTTCAGCACACAAATTTACTTCAATTTCAGCCCCGAGCTGAGGAAAATCAGGTTAAGGAAAGCTAATTTTACCTATTTCGCAAAAGCCCGCCTTCATGCAGAAAATTGAGCACATCGGCATTGCCGTCCGGTCGCTGGCCGACTCCGTCCCCCTTTTCGAGAAACTCCTCAACAGCCCCTGCTACAAAACCGAGGAGGTGGCCTCCGAGGCCGTGCGCACGGCCTTTTTCCAGTCGGGGCCCAACAAGATCGAGCTACTCGAATCGACCACCGACGACGGCGTCATCCGGAAGTTCCTTGATAAAAAGGGCGAAGGCATCCACCACATCGCGTTCGACGTGGCCGACATCCGGGCCGAAATGCAACGCCTTGAGGCCGAGGGCTTTACCTTGTTGAATGCCGAACCAAAGCGGGGCGCCGACAACAAGCTCGTCTGCTTTCTTCACCCCAAAGACACCAACGGAGTGTTGATCGAGCTTTGCCAGGAGCGGCCGACCGGTGAGTGACCTCACCCCGGCCCTCTCCGAAGGAGCGGGTGCCCCTGTGGGATGTTCCTATTGTTCGTTACAGTTCGAAGGACGAAGCATTCATTTAGAGCCCCGATGCCTTTGGCATCGGGGCTTCTTTTTAAAACGCCAGAAAAAGAACGATCTCAAAAGAGAAAGAAAGCCTCCCGGGAGGCATCCTCCCCTCCGCCGGTGGCCGAAGCCTCTGGCGGAGAGACGCGGGGAGGGCCGGGGTGGGGTCGGGTCGGGACACGAAAAGCCCCGGCTGGAGAACCGGGGCTTTTCTTTGATTCCGACTTAAAAATATCTTAGAGCACTACTTTCTGGGTAGCGGCGATCTCGTTTTCGGTGAGCACGGCAACGATGCACAGGCCTTTCTGGCTCGTGGGCACCAGCACCTGGCCGATGGCGCTGTTCATTTTCTGCTCCTGGAGCACCTGGCCGGCGCTGTTCATAATGCGAACGGTAGCGCTTTTCAGCTCACTGCCAAAGGTCAGCACGAGGCGGCCCGAAGCGGCGGTCATTTTCACCGAAGCGTCGGCGGCGGCCTTCAGGGTACGCACGGCGGTGTAGGTATAGCGGCCGTCGAGGTCCACCTGCTTCACGCGGAACTGCAGGGTGCCGTTCTGATTGCGGGCAGTATAGCTGTACTGACGCACATTGTAGCTGTTGCCCGAGGCACGTACGCTGCCGAGGGTAGTCCAGTTGCGGCCATCGGTGCTGACTTCCACTTCGTAGCGGTCGGCGTTCTCTTCCGTAGCGGTAGACCACTGCACGAGCACGTCGCCGGCCTGGCGGGTAGCGGTAAAGGCGATGAATTGTACGGGGAGCGCGCTTGGGCTGTAAGGCAGGAAGCCGCTATTGACCGGCTGCGAAGCCGACTGGGCCGCCTGGTTCGAGGTGCCGCCGCCGGAGATGGCTGCGGAAGGACCGCTGATGGTGATACCCTGGTTTGTACCGTTAAGCACAGTCGAATTACCCAGCGTAATCACCTGGGAGTTCTGGTTGGCGATGATCTTACCGGCAGGGTATACAAAGATGACGCTCTGGCTGTTGAACCACAGCTTGGCGCCGCCGCCCACGAAGTTCAGAACGCCGCCCACACGCACATCCATCGTCCAGGTTTTCCGCTGAACGTTGCTGGTGACATTGACTGTTTTACCGTGAGGAATAACAACGAGGTCGCCGTTGGCGGGTGCACCGGGCGCCCACGTAGAAGCATCTTCCCAGTTACCGTTGCCTTGGGCGGTAACCGTACGGGCTTGGGCAAACTGGGCAATGCTGAGGAGGAGGGTGAGGGCGAGTAAAGCTTTTTTCATGACGTCGTTTTGGTACGGTTTAAATAATTGGTTTAGGACAAATCGACAAAATCGGTAAGATTTTCTAAGGGTTTGGGGGTATCGTTTTTGTCGTTGTGGATGCAAATCTACGGCTCTGCTTTAGAATATGCAAGTATTTACACTAGCTTTCTTTGTAAAATTACTGGATAATTCTAACTATAAACCCCTATTTGTATATTAACTACATGAAATTCAATTAATTGCAAAATGTGGGAATTACGGTAGCAGGTAGGGATTCTTCCGAAAAAAGCTGAAAAACGGCGCTGTCGCGGACAGCTCATCCCCAAAATTGACCTGCTCAGAGCCGGAAATACACGACTCAACCTGGCCCATTTTGAAGGCAGGCTTGTAAAAACACTTAAAAAGGTTGGGGTAAATACTAAGTGGAAAGCTTAGTAGCCGTTTCCGGTGGAATCGGAGTTCTCGATCCCGAGCTTTTCGACGGCGTTTTGCGCGGCGATCTGCGACGCGTCTTTCTTATTAAACGCCTTGCCTTCGGCAATGACCTTACCGTTGAGCACCGCGGCGACGGTAAACAGGCGGCGGCCGTTTTCGAGCTTCTCCCCGATCGTTTCGAATTCAAGCGATTTGCCATGCTTATTGGCCCAGCCGTAGAGCTTGTTCTTCTGGTTGATGTCGCGGGTTTCCAGCTCGTCCATATACATATGGGGCTGCACCACCCGCTCAAGCACCCAGCGCACGGTCTTTTTATAGCCGAGGTCGAGGTACACGGCGCCTACGAGGGCTTCGAGGGTATTGCCGAAGATCTGGCTCGTTTTGAGGGAGGCGTCCGACTTGTTGAAAAGGGTGACCTTCTTGAGGCCCATGCGGATGGCGATGTCGTTCAGCTGGGCACGGTTCACCATCTTGCTGCGCATTTCGGTAAGAAAGCCTTCGCCTTTGTAGGGGTAGCGCTTGAAAAGGTATTCGGCTACCAGGGCGCTGAGGATCGCATCCCCGAGGTACTCGAGGCGCTCGTTGTTTTCGTCGCTGGTTTCCTTGATGGATCGGTGCGTGAGGGCGGTCCTGTACAGGCCAAGGTTGCCAGGACTGTAGCCCAGCAGGCCTTTCAGCTGCTTTTTAAAGGAGAGATCGCCGTCTTTCTTTTTCTTATAGAAGGATTTCCAAAAGTTCACGCAAGGGGTCCGACGGTTTGGCGCCGGGGCTTAAGTTACGCCGAATATTTTTTAAAGATGACACAGGCATTGTGTCCGCCGAAACCGAAGGTGTTGCTCAGGGCGGCGCGCACTTCGCGCTTCTGGGCTACATCGAAGGTAAAGTTGAGACGCGGGTCGAGCTCCGGGTCGTCGGTCACGTGGTTGATGGTCGGCGGTACGATGTCGTTCTGCACGGCCATGATACACGCAATCGCCTCGATCACGCCGGCGGCGCCGAGGAGGTGGCCGGTCATCGACTTGGTGGACGAAATGTTGAGGTTGTAGGCATGCTCCCCGAAAACGGCCTGGATCGCCTTTACCTCGGCAACGTCGCCAAGCGGCGTTGAGGTGCCGTGAGTGTTGATGTAATCGATGTCGCCCGGAACCATATCGGCGTCTTCAAGGGCCTGCAGCATCACGTTGCGGGCGCCGAGGCCTTCGGGGTGCGGGGCGGTCATGTGGTGCGCATCGGCGGTAGCGCCGGCACCGACCACTTCGCAATAGATCTTGGCGCCGCGGGCCAGCGCATGCTCCAGCTCTTCAAACACCAGTACGCCGGCGCCTTCACCCATGACGAAGCCGTCGCGGTCCTTGTCGTAGGGGCGCGAGGCGGTCTTGGGATCGTCGTTGCGTTCGGAGAGGGCCTTCATGGCGTTGAAGCCGCCGATGCCGGCCTCGGAGATCACGGTTTCCGCGCCGCCGGTAATGATGATGTCGCTTTTTCCGAGGCGGATGAGGTTCAGTGCCTCCATCATGGCGTTGGTGCTCGAAGCACAGGCCGAGGTGACGGAGAAGTTGGGTCCCCGGAAGGTGTGGCGCATCGAAATGTGCCCCGCCGCGATGTCGGAGATCATTTTCGGGATAAAGAACGGGTTGAAACGGGGCGTGCCGTCGCCTTTGGCGAAGTTCATGACTTCTTCCTGGAAGGTGATGAGGCCGCCGATGCCGGAAGCAAACACAACCCCGATGCGGTCGGGGTTCATCGTTTCCTTGTCGATCCCCGCGTCGAGCACGGCCTGGTCGGAAGCGACGAGGGCGGTCTGGGTAAAGCGGTCAAGCTTGCGCGCCTCCTTCCGGTCGAGGAAGTTGGTCGCGTCGAAGCCCTTGAGCTCGCAGGCAAAGCGGGTTTTAAACTTGGAGGCGTCGAACTGGGTAATGAAATCACAGCCGGACACCCCGTTGCGCAGGTTGTTCCAGTACTCGGTAATGGTATTGCCCAGCGGAGTCAGCGCGCCCATCCCGGTGACGACTACACGTTTAAAACCCTTCATAATGCCTGTGTGGAGTTACGATCGTTTGTAAGATAAAACCGCCTTCGCTGCGGGTAGCATGGAAGGCGGATGTAAAGTAACCGTAGAACTACGGGTGTTTGCTTATTTAGCGTGCTCCTCCAGGTAGGAAACGGCCTGTCCTACCGTGGTGATGGTTTCAGCCTGCTCATCGGGGATCGAGATGTTGAACTCCTTCTCGAACTCCATGATCAGTTCGACGGTGTCCAGCGAATCGGCACCCAGGTCGTTGGTAAAAGAAGCCTCATTGGTTACTTCTGCTTCATCAACGCCCAGCTTGTCAACGATGATCTTTTTTACTCTTGCTGCGATGTCTGACATTTTGTAAAGATTTGGTTATAGAGGTGCAAAAATAGAAGTTTTTGAAATAAGTACACCGGCTGTGCATTTCTTTCGGCTACCGCTATGCGGGCTCAAATATAGGATGGAATCATTCGCCAAAACAAAGTCCATTTGTGCGGAAAATCAGATCGTTGTATCTTGAGCCACCTACAAGCGGCAGCTATGGCTTTGAAAATTATCGATCACGGGAGCCCAGAATACCATCAAATGGTGCAATTGCGTGAGGTCATCCTTCGGCAACCGCTCGGGTTGCAGTTTGCCCCTGATGAGCTGGAAAGTGAAAAAGATAATATCCTGATGGCGGCCTACGAAGACGACCACATCCTGGGTTGCTGTATGCTGGTGGAAGAAGCCCCCGACACGGTGCGCCTGCGCCAGATGGCCGTCCTCGACGATCTCCAGGGAAAGGGTATCGGCAAGGCACTGATGAACTTCGCTGAGAATATCGCCCGCGACCGGGGTTATAAAAAGATCACCATGCACGCCCGTAAAAACGCCCAGGGCTTCTACGAAAAAATGGGCTACCGCAAGCGTGGCGAGGAATTCCAGGAAATCACCATCCCGCATTATGTCATGGAAAAGCAGCTGTAACCGGTTGATCGATTGATCTGTTAAGGAATGAATATTCGTCAATTAATAAGAAAATCCCTGCCTGCGGCCGGGATTTTCTTATTACTAAATCAATGTGCATTAACCGGTTAACCGGCTATTTCTTCCCGACCTGCTGCCGCAGCAGCATCCGGATCTCCTGCAGATCGTCGGCGGTTGCGAAACCTTTTGTGGGAACGAGAAAAAACGAGCGCGGGTCGAAATAGAAATACAGGAAGCCGGGTGTTTCGGTGTAGGTGCTGAGGCGCTTCCACGGGAAAAAGCGCTCGCCGCGTTCATTGCCGAGGCGGAAGCCGTCGTCGAAGAACTCCATCGTAAAGTGATCCTGGAAGGTCTCATTGCGGCGGTACACCAGCAGCGGCAACACCCACCAGAACACCAGCATCAGCGAAAACCAGAGAAAGGAACCGAGGAGAAAGGCCAGCGGCAGGATCTTGTGCATGTAGAACAGGACCGCCGATGCCAGGGCGAACACGTTCACCAGGATGATCATCAGGCGGATCTCGCGGCGGCTCAGAAAATGGTAGCGCAACGCCTGGATGACGGCCTTGCGCTCGTATTGGATCGGTATTTTCATCGTGCGTACTTCAGTTCGGTTTCAGAAACGGTCCAGGTGCCCAGCACGGCACCGCTGACGCCGACAAACTGCGCCTGCAGGCGGCGTGCGCCCTTGGCGCCGCTCACCGTGATGCGGGTATAATTCTGCGCCTCCACCAGCGTTCCCGCCACGCGGGCCTCGTTGGCCGCCTCGGGCGTGCCCGTCACTTTGGAAAGGCCTGATGTCAGTGGCGAATTGGTGATGTCGTAGATCGGGTAGCCGCCTTCGCGCGTATAGCGGATCACTTCGCTGTGGTGGCGGTCGCCGGTGAGAAACAACAGCCCAGGAATCTTTTCGGCGGCCAGGAAATTTTGCAGCTCGTTGAATTCAACGGGGTAATCCTGGAGGCACTCGGCGCGCGACATCGGGTTGAGGGTCTGGTTGCCGGTGGCGATGATGCGGAAGGTGGCCGTGCTCGAAAGCAGCGCGCTCTTGAGCCACTCCAGCTGCTGCGGGCCCCACATGCGCTTGCCCGGGTTGGGCACCCTGCCCACGGTGGCGTCCATATCGTTGGCGCTGCGGAACCAGCGGTCGTCCATCATAAAAATGTCGACGTCGCCGTACGACATCTTGGTATAGATGCCCTGTCCGTTCTCGCCGGCCGAAGCGTTGGGCCAGTAGTCGAGGAAAATCCGGCGGCTTTCGTCCTTCAGCACGTAGCTTTTGTCGGCATCGTTCGGACCGAAGTCGTGATCGTCCCAGATGGCGTAGTGCGGCATCGCTTTCAGAAACGGTTGGAGCACCGGCTGGGCGCGGTCGTGGCGGGCGCGGTAGCGCAGGCCGGGGGCGGAGTAAAAATCCACCTCGCGGTAATACCAGTTGTCGCCGAGCCAGAGCATGAAGGACGCTTTTTCTTTCGCCATCGTTTTGAAGATGGACGAATCGCCGCCGTAGGGCGTGCCGGGCCGGTCGTATTTCGGCTCGTTGAAATAGGCGCAGGAGCCGGTCAGGAATGTGAAGTCGGGTGCGGGCTGGCGCCACTGCCAGAGGGTTTTGGTGGTGAAAGTGCCGCCCGGCGCCAGCTTTTCATCCAGCAGCAGCGAATATTTGTACGTAGTAGCCGGTTCGAGATCGGGTACCACGAACCGGATCGGGGTATAGGTTCCCGTAGCCTCGATCTTTTGGTCCAGCCGGACGGGCGCGCCGCCCCCCTGGGGTGTGCAAACGAGGTGGACGCTGCGCGTTGCGGGTCCTACTTCGAGCCAGATCACGGCATCGCGCAGCTCCACGGGCCCGAGCATGGGGCCAGAGACAAGCTGAGCCGGAGCAACAAATACACCGAGCAAGGCAAACAGGAAAAGGAGAAAGCGTTTCATGACGAGGACTTGAAGGCCAAAGATAGGCGCAGCAGGGGAACAGCTAAAGCTGTTCGGATAAAGTGGCGGCGCTCTGCGACGCAGCTTTTGGCTTCGCTCTTATTGCCTCGGGCTGAAGCCCGAGGCAATAAGAAAACGGCGCTACGCGCCGTGGCGTCGAGGGCTCTTGCTGTCTCTCCCGGTAGGTCCCAGTTACCAATTAACCAATCAACTAATAAACCAATCAACAAAAAACCCCGCTTCCGCGGGGTTTTGAATTACTTGTTCATCATCTGTTTCGCTTCGATGCTCAGCGTTGCATGGGGCACGGCCCGGAGGCGCGCCTTGTCGATCAGCTTCCCGGTAACGCGGCAGATGCCGTAGGTTTTGTTCTCGATCCGCATGATCGCCTTCTCGAGGTGATCGATGAACTGGATCTGGCGGGAGGCCATCTGGCTCAGCTGCTCGCGCTCCATCGACATCGAGCCGTCTTCGAGGGTCATGTAGCGGCCCTCGTCGAGGTCGCCGCCCTCGTCCTTGCGGGTGATAAGCCCCTGCAGGTAGAGCAGTTCCTTCTTCGCGGTTTCCAGCTTTCGGTTGATGAGCTCGCGGAACTCCGTCAGGTCGGCATCGTTATAACGCTGGGACGAACGGGGGGCATCGGAGTTCTGGCCGGCGCCGGAATCGAGCACAGACTTGGTAAACTCAGGATCGTACTTCACGGATTTCGTCGTTGTGGTTTTAGGGATGACAAAAGGTTTTTTGGGATCCTCCCGCTTTTTGGCCGGGGCGGTCAGCGGCTTGATGGCCGGCTTCACCTGCGGCGTGGTCGGCGCGGAAACGGCGGGCTTCTTTACCGGCTCGGCCGCTTTTCTGGGAGCGGGCGCTACTGGTGCTGCCGGTTTGGCAGGAGCTTTGGGCGCTGCCTTCGGGGCCACCTTTGCAGGGGCCGGGGCGGCCTTTTTGGGTGCCGGGGCTTTCGGGGCGGCCTTGGGCGGCGCCGATTTGACGGCTTTGGGAGCGACCTTGACCGGTGCGGCTTTTACGGGCGCTGCTTTTTTCGCGGCGGCCTTGACCGGGGCGGCTTTTTTGGCCGGTGCTGCCTTTACGGCCGCTTTGGCCGGGACGGACTTCTTCGGGGCAGCCTTGACGGCAGTACCCTTGGTGGCGGTTTTCGATGGCTTGGCGGGTGCTTTTACGGCCGTACGGGCCGCCGTTCCCGCCTTGACGGGAGCCTTTGCCGCCTTGGGAGCGGCTTTCTTCGGTGCTGCTTTCTTTGTTGCCATGTTGGTTTACCCCTTTTTTAAAACGTTTACGGAGAGCGGCATATCATGCACTTCAATCTCCGTTCCGCCTTCAATACCAGTCCGGAGCTCCAGCTGGTCGGCTCCGGTTTCGGCGCAAATATAATCATTAAAATGGGTCAGCGAATCCGCCAGGCGACCCGTGGCGGCGGCCTCGATCGTGATGCGATCGGTGACCTCAAAACCACTGTCCTTGCGGATCTTCTGGATCCGGTTCACAAATTCACGGGCATCTCCCTCCTGCTCCAGCTCGGGCGTCACGTCGATGTCGAGGGCCACGGTGAGTGCTCCCTTGCTGGCCACCGACCAACCGGGAATGTCTTCCGAAGCAATCTCCACCTCGCTCAGCAGCAACTCTACAGGCTCTTCCTCTCCTTCCAGCGGCAGCAGGTAGCGTCCTTCCTTTTCAAAGTGGGAAATGGCGTGCTGTTCGAGCGCCGCCAGCGCATTTGCAACCGCTTTCATCTTCGGACCGAGCTTTTTGCCGAGGGCGATGTAGTTGGGCTTGATCTTTTTCTTGATAAACCCTTCCGTGTCGGTAAGGTATACCATTTCCTTGATATTGACCTCATTCTTGATGAGATCTTCTACTTTTTGCAACTGCTGCTGCATCAAGGGGTTGAAAACCGGGATGAGGGCTTTTTGCAGGGGCTGGCGCACCTTGATGTTCACCTTTTTCCGGATGGAAAGGATGAGCGAGGAGGTCTCCTGGGCGGCGGTCATCCGCTCTTCCAGCAGCGTGTCGATCAGCGACGCGTCGGCCTCCGGGAAGCGCACATGGTGCACCGAAGCCTCCGTAAAACGGCCGGTCACCGCATTCAGGGCCCGGAATAGCTCGTCGGAGAAGAAGGGCGAAATGGGGGCCATCAGGCGCAGCACCGTCTCGAGGCACTCGTACAGGGTCTGGTAAGCCGACACTTTGTCGGTCTCGTACTCCCCTTTCCAGAACCGGCGGCGGCAGAGGCGCACGTACCAGTTGCTCAGGTGCTCGTCCACGAAATCCTCGATGAGACGCCCGGCCTGCGTCGGCTCATAGTCGTCGAAAGCCGCCGTAACCTTTTGCACCAGGCTGTGCAGGCTCGACAGGATCCAGCGGTCGATCTCGGGGCGCCCGGCCACGGGGATCGGGGCTTCTTTAAAGGTAAACCCATCCACGTTGGCGTAGAGGGCGAAAAACTGGTACGTATTATATATGGTGCCGAAGAACTTCCGCTGCACTTCCTTGATGCCGTCGAGGTCGAACTTGAGGTTGTCCCAGGGCGAGGCATTCGTAACAAGGTACCAGCGGGTGGCGTCGGCGCCAAAGTCGTCGATCGTTTTGAAGGGATCCACCACGTTGCCGAGCCGCTTCGACATCTTCTGGCCGTTCTTATCCAGCACCAGTCCGTTGGAAACCACGCTTTTATAAGCAACCGAGTCGAACAGCATCACGCCCAGCGCATGCAGGGTATAAAACCAGCCGCGGGTCTGGTCCACGCCTTCGGCGATAAAGTCGGCCGGGAAGTTCTTCTCAAACTGCTCCTGGTTCTCAAAGGGATAGTGCCACTGGGCATAGGGCATGGCGCCCGAGTCGAACCACACGTCGATGAGGTCGGGCTCGCGGCGCATGGGCTTGCCGGAGTCGGAAACGAGCACCACATCATCTACGAAAGGCTTATGCAGGTCGAGGTCCTGCCCATCCCCCAATCCCTTCCCAAGGGGAAGGGGAGTCGGGAAACCTGCTTCCTTGGCTTTCGCCATCTCGGCTTTCAGCTCTTCGATGGAGCCGATGCATTTTTCCTCGGAGCCGTCCTCGGTGCGCCAGATGGGCAGCGGGGTACCCCAGTAGCGGGAGCGGCTCAGGTTCCAGTCCACCATATTCTCCAGCCAGGCGCCGAAGCGGCCGGTGCCGGTCGATTCGGGCTTCCAGCGGATCGTTTTGTTCAGCTCCACCATCCGGTCGCGCACGGCCGTGGTCTTGATGAACCAGGCGTCGAGCGGGTAATAGATCACCGGCTTGTCGGTGCGCCAGCAGTGGGGGTAGCTGTGCTCGTATTTCTCTACTTTAAAGGCGCGGCCCGCCTTTTTGAGGTCCACGGAGATGTCCACGTTCACGTCGGCATAGTCGGGAGCGCTCTTGTAATCTTTTATATAACGGCCGCTGTACGGTCCTACCCCGTCCACGAATTTGCCTTCGCGGTCCACGAGGGTGAGGATGCCGATGCCGTATTTCTTGCCTACTTTATAGTCGTCCGCGCCGAAGGCCGGGGCGGTGTGCACGATGCCGGTACCGTCTTCGGTGGTCACGAAGTCGCCCAGCAGGAGGCGCCAGGGCTGTGCACCGGGGGTGATGGCCTGCACGGCTTCGGGCGAGTTGGCGTCGAAAGGCAGCAGCCGCTCGTAGTGCGCGCCTTCGAGGTCGGCCCCTTTCTTGGTAGCGAGCACTTTCCAGGGCGCCCCACCCTTGCTCTCCCCGACCGGGAGGGAAGCGTAGGCTTCGAAATCGCCGTTTTCGTTTTCCGGCTTGAAATATTTGCCCAGCAGGGCCTGTGCCAGCACCACCTTTTGCCGTTCGTGGGTGTAGGGGTTGAAGGTATCCACCAGCGCATAGTCGATGTTCGGGCCCACGGTCAGGCCGAGGTTCGAGGGCAGCGTCCAGGGCGTGGTGGTCCAGGCCATATAATAATAGTCGCCGTGCCCGAAGCGGTCGCCCTTTGCCTGGAACAGCACCGTGGCGGAGGTATCTTTCACGTCGCGGTAGGTACCGGGCTGGTTGAGCTCGTGCGAGGAAAGCCCCGTGCCGGCGGCCGGCGAGTAGGGCTGGATGGAGACGCTTTTATAGAGGAAGCCTTTGTTGTACAGCTCCTTCAGGCACCACCACAGCGTTTCGATGTAGTCGTTGTTGAAGGTGATGTAGGGCTTGTCGAGGTCCACCCAGTAACCCATTTTGGTGGTCAGCTCGTCCCACTTATGCTTGTAGCGGAGCACGGCTTCGCGGCATTTCTCGTTGTATTCGGCCACGGAGATCTTCTTGCCGATGTCTTCCTTGGTGATGCCGAGCTCTTTTTCGACACCAAGCTCCACGGGGAGTCCGTGGGTGTCCCAGCCGCCTTTGCGTTCCACCTGGAAGCCCTGCATCGTTTTGTAGCGGCACACGAGGTCCTTCAGCGTGCGCGACATCACGTGGTGGATGCCGGGCATGCCGTTGGCGCTCGGCGGGCCTTCGTAGAACACGAAGGGCGTAGCACCCTCGCGGACGGACACGCTTTTGCGGAAGGCATCTTCGGCCTGCCAGCGGGCGAGCACCTCTTTTTCGATGGCCGGCAGGTTGAGCTGCCGGAATTCTTTATAGCGATTTTCCATGAAATTCCTCCTGAAAATGTGGGCAAAGGTAAACCAAATAGGTTTTGAAGGTTTTGGTGGTTTTGAAGGTTTGATGGTATGTAAAAGTATCGGGCCATTACGCCCCATACGCCGGCCCGGTTCATCCGGCAGGAGTATACACATCGTGTTTACTCCTACCCGTTTGCCAGCCCGGAGTACCCACAGCGTCTTTACTCCGCGCTACTCATCAGGAAGGCGTACCCACCTCAAGGATACTCCCACCTGTTCATCCGGCGGGAGTAACCACCAGGCGGATACGCCCACCCGCCCGTCAGCCAGGAGGACACACAATTAATTTACTCCCACCCGTTCAACCGGCGGCGGCAACCACGCTTTGTTTACGCCCACCCCAACATCCGCCACTGCGCGGCCGTCCCGGCGGGCCGGAAAAGAGAAAAGCCCCAGGAAAAGGGCTTTGTATTAAGGCTTTATAACACTTAAAAAAACACGCAAAGGAGGGAATTTCAGCTCTCAGATTTGTGATTTAGGATTCCGGAATCTGAAATCCGAGATCCTAGATCTGAAATTCGTTTTATCGTCCGCCGCCGGAACCACCCACGAGGTCGTCGTTGGTGACGCCTTTCTTCTTCGACACGTTCTCGGTCATCTTGCCGAAGTTCCAGGTGAGGCCGAGCGAGAAGCCCCGGTTGGGCAGCGTCGACACGTTCACGGTCTGGAAGTTCGGGTCGGTAGTCACCGTCTTATAGTCGCGGTCTTTCTGGAAGAAGTTCGCAATGCCTACCGACAGGTTGAACTTATCGTTCCATAATTTAATCCCCGTACCAATACCATACCACAGGTTTAACGCATAGGAGGTCTGGAAGGTTACTGCGCTCTTGTAATAACCGGCGTAGGTATAGCTGTAAATGCGCTTGTTCCAGTTGTAATTGCTGTTCAGGTTGGCGTTTCCGCCGAAGCCGCTCCGCTTCGTGCTGGCGTCGAGCTTGTTCTGCACCTGAGCCCAGCGCACGTTGCCGTTCACCGACAGGTTCCACTTCTCGCTGATCTTGGCGCTCACGTTGCCGCTCAGGTTCATGGCGAGTTCTTTACCCAGGTTGCCCGAGGTTGTGGTGGTCACACCGGTGGTCTTGTCGTTGCTGGCAAACTGCACGATCATGTTGTCGCTGTAGGTGCCGTTGAGGGTGAGCCCGAAGAAGGTGCCGCCCTTGCTCATGCGGGCGCCGAGCGAGAGGCTGTGAATGAGCTGCGGCTGCAGGTCGGGGTTGCCCATCGACACGTTGAAGGAGTCGTTGTTGTTGCGGAAGGGGTTCAGGTTCCAGATGTAGGGCCGCTGCAGGCGCTGGCTGAAGTTGAGCGTCAGGTTGGCGGCGCCCACCTTGCGGCTTACCTGGATGTTGGGCAGGAAGTTGTCGTAGGCCTGCAGCACGCGCGTGTCGCCGGAGGTGAAGTTGCCGTCCACGTCGGTGTGCTCGTAGCGGCCGCCGAGGCGGAAGTTTGTTTTCTTCCACTTGAAGCTCCAGGTGGCGTAGGCGCTGTACACCTCCTGGTCGTAGGCGAAGTTGTTCGTGTTGTACGGATTCACCTTGTAGGCGTCGGTGGGGTTGGCGCGGTCGAGGCTTTCAAACTCGGAGGTGGCGCGGCGCAGGATCGCCTTCAGGCCGCCTTCGATCTTGTGGCCGTTTGCCAGCGGGTGCACATAGTCGCTCTGCACGGTATACTGGCGGTTGAGGGCTTCGCTGTTGTTGAGCACGTAGCGGTCGGGAACAGCGCCCGGATTGTCGGTCACGGCGTCGTTGAAGGAGTTGCTGTTTCCGAACTCGCCGTTGAAGCGCAGGCTGAACTCCCGCTCTTTATTGCTGGAAAACTTGCGCACGTAATCGGCGCCGACGCTCTTTGTCGGGTACTCGTTGCGGGCAGTGAGGTTGTAAAAGGAGGGCGCGTCGGCCACGGAGCCTTTGTAGGTGGTGATGGATTGCTCCAGCGTGGTGATGTTGTGGCCGCCACTCACGTTGCCGTATACCGATAGGGTGTTGAGCGAGTCGATCTCGTAGTTCAGTTCGGCGTTGCCGAAGTTCCAGAAGTTGTTCATCGTGCGCTTGCCAAACAACTCGCGGCTCGTGTATTTGGCGTTGGGATCAAACAGCGTGGTGCTGTTGCGGTTGGTGCCGGGAATGTGGTCGGCGCCGTTCATACCGTAATAGAGCGTGAAGCCCAGCTTGCCGTACTTGGCGGAGAAGTTCGTGTTGGCGTTCCACCAGCCGGTGCTGGTATAATAGGTGTTCACCGAGCCGTTGTAGCCCACCACTTTCTTCTGGGTGATGATGTTGATGATGCCGCCCACGCCTTCCGCGTCGTACTTGGCCGACGGCGAGGTGATGACCTCGATCTTGGTAATGAGCGCGCCGGGGAAGCCTTTGAGTGCGTCCTTCACATTCTGCGCGAACATAGCCGTTTCGCGGCCGTTGAGCAGCACCTTGAAGTTCGTCTGCCCGTTGACGGTGATGTTGCCGTCGCCATCCACGCTCACAAAGGGCGTGCGGCGGAGGATGTCGATGGCGGTTTCGGTCTTGGCCACCGGGTCGTTGGCCACATTATAAGCGATCTTGTCGTCGCTGCTCTCGATGAGCGGCTTGCGCGACCTGATCACCACGCCAGCCATCTCCTTTGGCGCGGCGGCCAGGCCCATCGCTTCCAGTTCCCGCTTCTCGCCCTTGCCCAGGGTCAGCTCCACCTGGCGCTCCACGAAACCCGTGTGCGACACGATGAGGAGGTAGCGCCCGCTGTCGACGCCGGTTATGGTAAAGCGGCCCTTGTCGTTGGTGTAAGCGCTTTTGATCGGCTGGGCGGTATTCGCAGCGGCAAAGAGTTCGGCCGTGGCGTACTGCAGCGCCTTGCGGGCACCGCTGTCCTGCAGCGTGCCGGCGATGCTGCCGGATTGGGCAAAGCTGCCCAAGGTCAGGAGGAGGGCACACAGCAGGAGGGTGAGTTGGCGATTGGTTTTGTTCTTCATAAACCGGGGTTTCGGGTCTTATTGTTACGAAATCTGTCGTAAACCTGGCGAAAAGCCGCTGTGCCGCCATCCTAATTGTGTATGATTGGGAAGAATCGGGGATGAATTGGCGTTACATTATGACGAACGTTTTCGTAGACAGAATCTTGCCGGCACCTCTGAAAACAATATCTTCCACGTATGATTTCCTCTCCCCGTTTGGTCCGGCCGCTCTTATCCCACCCGCTCCTCCGTGCGCTGGCCTGCTGGACGGCATTCATCCTGTTGCTGTTCCTGATTACCGTGACCTTCGTGGCGCTGGTGGGCCGGCCCGACCGGATCGGGTACGGCCTCCTGGGCACACTTGCGGCGCTCACCGCCACGGCGATTTTCTACAGGCGCTCCTACTGGCGTTTGTATGGCCTCCTGCCCGGACGCCGCACCCTGGTGCATTTCGGTGCCGGGCTGTTGGGCGGATTGGCCCTCCTGGCCCTGATCGTATGGGTCATCTGCATCGCCAGCGGTGTACGCCTGGCAGCGACCGGCAGCTCCTGGGGCTGGCCCCAGGCGCTTGGCCTTTTCGGCTTTGTGCCCCTCGCCCTGATGGAGGAGCTCCCTTTCCGTGGCGCGCCCTTCCGCCATTTGGCGGCACGGACCGGGCTCCGCACCGCTCAATTTGCCGGGGCAATCGCTTTCGCGCTGTATCATATTGCCAATGGCTGGGGCATGGCGCAGTCGCTGCTCGGACCCTTTATCTGGGCTTTTGTTTTTGGCGTCGCCGCCTTCCGCAGCGGCGGCATCGCCGCCCCGACCGGCCTGCACGCCGGCGTCAACATCGGGCAAAGCCTGGTCGGCCTCGGTATGGGCGCAACCCAGCCGCTCTGGCGTTTCGCCGGGGCGGACGGCAGCTCCGAAGGCGCACTCGAAAAAACAACGCCGGCCGGCATTGCGCTCCAGGTGTTGCTGCTTGTGGCGGCGTTGGTCTTTACCGAGCGGCTGATCCGGAAGCGACGGTCCACGGCCGCTCCCCTGCCTCCCGGTCAGTAACCGGCACAGGTGCCTCATCAAAACCCGGACGCAGGAAGTCAAGCGCCTCCGGAAAGCGGCCCTTCAGGGCCCGCTCCGCCGCGCCCAGCGCGGCAAACAGGGGCAGGATGCGATCTTCATCGGGAAAGACCCGGTAAAGATCCGCCAGCGGGTCGCGCGCCTCCTGCAGTCCCAGCAAAGCCACCTTGACGAGGCCATCGGGCTGCAGGCCCCGCTCCTCTTCCGGGCGCAGCAACAGGCCGAAGGCCGTCCGCAAGCGGTCCTCTCCCACGTCCGACAGCCGCCGGAGTGCGTGCAGGTAGCCCGTCACGCGGCCGGCTTCGCGCATCAGCTCCTGCGGGGCGCAAAGTCCCAGCGCTGCGTGCTCCGCCGAGGTCCGGGCCCGCCCACGCCAGTAGTCCGTGTCTTCCAGCAGCGCGTATAAGCGGTCGCGGTATTCGGCAAAGGCAGCCCAGGCCGCTTCTTCGCCCAGCCGCGCATCGAAGGCTTCCTGCGTGCGCCGGGCATCGAGGAGTTCTTCTTCGGTGACGGGCCGCACCGTGAGTCCCTCCACCGCGTCGCGCGGGAAGTCGGGGTGGGCGGCGTAAAAGCCTTCCATCAGTTCCTTCCAGAATCCTTCGCTGTCGGGTTCGTGTTCGGTGGCGCCGAGGGCGGCCGTGCCCGCAAAGACGGCGCAGCGCGCCGTCAGCGGACAGCGTTCGCACCACTGGTTGCAATAGCAATAGATGTCGGAGATCCATTCAGGCATAAGAAAGGGTTTAAGCAGGTTCGTCAAAGCCCGGGCGGCGAAAGCGGCCGGCATCCGGGAAGTGGTCGCGGCCTTCTTTTTCGATCCGCTCGAGGGTCGCAAGAAGGTCAAGTACGGCATCCTCTTCACCTACGAGGCTGAGCAAAGTGGTGAGGGCAAGCCGCGAACGCTCCACCGCCAGCAGGGCGATCTTGGCCGAGCCGTTGGCGTCGCTTTGGGGCGCGCGCGCTTCGGCGCCGTCCTCCCAAAGTCCATGCAGCGCCCGCTGGAATTTGACCCCGATAAAATGCTGGTACCAGCCCAGCACGTGGCGGCAGTCGGCGAGTAGTTCCGTTTCGCGCAGGCCCTTGTCGACGGTCTTGATGCCCAGGGTCGTTTCACGGGTCAGCGCGGCGCCCTTTCGTTCCCAGAGATCGCTTTCGGTAAACAGTAGTTCTACGGCATCGGCATAGGCCCGGGCGGCCGTCAGCAGCGGCGTATCCTCGAGGCGCCGGTCGGTTTCTTCTCCCGGTTGCCGGTGTAGCACGAGTTCTCCCGGCGTGGGCTCTTCCAACACGATGCCCTGCCGGGCCGCGCCTTCCTCAAGGAGGTGCAGCGATTCCCTGAAGCGGTCGGACAGCATTTGCCAGAAAGCCTCGTTTTCAGGGTCGGCGGCTTCGGGCGGCAGGTCCTCGCTCATTTCAAAAACCGCGCAGCGGCTCGTTAACGGGCAGCGCTCGCACCAGCGATCGCAATAGTTGTGAATAAAGGGAATGTTGTTGCGGGCCACGTTCGGTACTTTGACTGCAAGCTAGAAAGTACGTCCGGCGGGGCCATGTGAAAATCCTCAGGAAAAAATGGGATTTTTCCCGGGAAGGAGACAAAGGGAAAGAAGGTTTTTCACCGCAAAGAGAAGAAGAGAAAAAGCGTTTCGCGAAGAGGATAGAAAGGTCCTGCCGCAGGCGGGGCGATTAATTCAAGAGACGCATATCATGCGTCTCTGCTTAGCGTACCACCTTATTTTCTTCTTTCCTTAGCGGTTCCGACCCTTCGTTCCTTTTAAATCTTTTACCTAGCCACATAAGGATTTCCGCCTGTCCGGTCAGTGCCGGATAGGAAGGGTAATGTAAAAGGTCGCGCCCTCATCTTTCTTTCCTTCCGCCCGGATCGTTCCGCCGTGGCGGTCCACGATCTTCTGGCAAAGGGCGAGGCCGAGGCCCGTGCCTTCGTAACGGTCTTTCGGGTTGAGGCGGGTGAAGGTCTTGAAGATCCTGGCGGCCTGTTCGGGCTCGAAGCCGATGCCGTTGTCGGAAACACGAATGACCACCTGGCCCGCTCCGTCTTCTTCGCTGCTGATACGGACCAGCGGCGCGCGGTCGCCGTCGGCGAACTTGAGTGCGTTGTTGATGATGTTGTAGAACAACTGGTAAAGCAGTGTCGGCAGTCCGTCCACCGTGGGCATTGGCCCGGCCTCGATGCGGGCACCGGTCTGCTCGATGGGCACTTCAAGGTCGGAGCGGATCTGCGCCAGCACCTCGCCGAGATCTACGGGCTCGAAGTGGCGCAATTCGCCTTCGTTGAGCGAGGAGTAGCGCAGCACGCCTTCGATCATCGTATACATGCGGCGCGCGGCGAGGCGGATCTTTTCGAGGTAGGTACGGGCCCGCTCGGGCAGCTGGTCGCCGAAGTCGTGGCTGAGGCGGCTTTCGAAGGTGGCGATCTTGCGCACGGGTTCCTTCAGGTCGTGCGAGGCCACGTGGGCAAACTGTTGCAGGTCTTCGTTGGAGCGCTGCAGGTCGCGGGTGCGTTCGGCCACGAGGCGCTCGAGGGTTTCGGCGGAGGTCTTCTGGTCGTGGATGTCGGTGCAGGTGCCGAACCAGCGCAGGATCGTTCCGTTTTCGTTGCGGATCGGGGTGGCGCGGGCCAGCAGCCAGCGGTATTGCCCGTCGGCGCGGCGCATGCGGTATTCGATCTCGTAATAGGCACCGGTGACCAGCGAATGCTGCCACACCTGCCAGGCGCGGGGCGCATCGTCGGGGTGCAGCACGAGGGCCCAGCCCTCGCCTTTCGTTTCCTCGTAGCTGAGCCCGGTGAATTCGTACCAGCGCTTGTTGAAAAAATCGTGGTAGCCTTCGGCGTCGGTAGCCCATACGATCTGGGGCATGAAGTCGGCCAGCAGGCTGAGCTGTTCCTCGCTGCGGCGAAGGGCTTCTTCGGTGCGGCGTTGCTCGCTGATATCGGTGTGCACGCCCACCCATTCGTAGATGCTGCCGTCGGTGTTCAGGATCGGGATCGCCTGCACGTGGAAGGTGCGGTACTGCCCGTCGGCGCGGCGTACCCGGTGCTCAAACACGAAGCGGCCCTTTGCTGCCACGGCCTCGTTCCAGGCGGTCACGGTGGGCGCCACATCGTCGGGGTGAAGGGCCGCGGTCCAGCCGAAGCCCTCGTATTCCGCCTGCGTTTGCCCGGTGAGTTTCGACCAGCCCGGCTGCGCGCCGAGCATCCTGCCGTCGGGACTGTTGGTCCACAGGATGCCCTGCACCGCCTCGATGGCGGCGCTGAAGCGTTGCTCGGATGCGCGGAGCGATTCCTCGGCTTCCTTTTTGGCCGTGATGTCCTGGATGGTGCCGCTGAAGCGGTAGGCCGTGCCGGCACCGGGGTCGAAATAGGCCTTGCCGATGGCGCGAACGTGGTTCACCCGTTTTGTTCCGGGGTGCACCACGCGGTATTCAATGTCGTAGTTGGCGTGAGCCGGGTCGGTAACGGTTTGCTGGATCGTGCTCACCACGCGCCCGCGGTCTTGGTCGTGGATGGCGGCGATGGCCAGCGACAGCTCTACGTTCTCCTCGTCGGGGGGCAGCCCGAAAAGCTCGCGGGTGCGGCGGTTGGAGCGGAGGCTGTTGTCGCGCGGGTCTACGTGCCAGTAGCCCAGGTCGGCGGCGGTGATGGCCGACTGCACTTCTTCTTCGGCAATGGCCTGTGCCCGCTTGGCCAGCACCTGCGCGGTGACGTCGTAGGCGAGCGACATGACGCCGGCGAGGGTGCCGTTGTTATCGTAGTAGGGGGCGAACTCGAAGTTGCAGTAAAACTGCTCCTCGGTGCCGTCGGGACGGTGAAACGATGCGGGCGTTTCGAAGCCCTGCACCGGCGCACCGCTACTATATACGCTGCGGAGCAGGTCGATGAACCGCTCGCTGGTGGCAGTGCGCACTTCGGCGAGGGGGCGTCCGATCACTTCGGGGCCGAGGCCCCAGATGCGCAGGGTGGCCGGGTTCGCTTCGGCGATGACGAGGTCGGGGCCCATGAAGATCGCCAGGGCGGCATTGACCTGGCTGATCAGGTTGCGGCTGCGGGCGATGGCTTCAGTGGTTTCCTTGCACACCACGAGCACTCCGTCGATGCTACCGGCGTCGCCGAATACCGGCGAGAGGCTCGAGGTCCAGTATACTTCTTCCACACGGTCGTTGCGCCGCGTCGGTGCGGGCAGGTCCTCGTAGTATACGGTTTCGCCGTGCAACACACGCTCCAGCATGGCCGCTACGGTGCTCCAGGCCTCGCCGTATACTTCGGCGCCGGGGCGGCCGAGGAGCCGCTCGTGCACTGCGCCCTCGCCGAGGGCGGGGCGGTAGGCATCGTTGTAAAAAACGCGCAGGTCGGGGCCCCAGAGTACGAGCATCGGGAAGGCGCTGTGCAGCAGGTTGCCAAGCGTAACCCGGAAGGCGGCAGGCCAGCGCCCGGGCGGGCCCAGTGGCGATTCGGACCAGGGAAAAGAGCCGAGCAGGCGGCCAACTTCACCGCTGCCAAAGAGGGTGGAAAGTTGTTGGGAAGCGATGGTGTCTTTCGGCATGGTATGGGGTGCGTGCGGCTCTGCAGCCCGAATGTACGGCGGGGACGCGTCCGCTCCGCTATCCCGGGCGGTTAGCGCCACTGTTCGCGATTTCGTATCTTACCGCCACAGCAAAACCTTCCGCCATGGATCCGGAACTGCACGAGCGGCTCGACAAGCTGGAGCGCCACCTCGCCGGCAAGAAAAAAGACCTCTGGGATAAGCTGGCCGTCATCGCGCCGCTGCTCCTTCCCGTAGCCCTAACGCTCGTAGGCTGGCACTTCACCAACGAACACAACCGCAACCAGCTGGAGCTGCAACGCAAGAGCCACGAGTCCGAGCTGCAGGTGGCCTACATCAACAGCTCGGTGGGCCAGAGCGAGCTGATCAAGGATTTCATGCAGCAACTCACCAACCCCGATACGGCGGTGCGCAACATCGCCATCGAGGCCGTGTTGTATGCCGCGCCCACGCCGGGCAAGCGGATCGTGGAGATCATCGCCCGCAACGAAGGCGCCGCCGGCTCGGCCACCGCCCGCAACGCGCTGCAGGCAAAACGCAGCGACCTCGTGGAAGCCCTCTTCGCCGCCGAGAACGCCTCCCGCCTGCAGGCCGCCACCGAGATCATGCAAAACTGGAGCGCCGACGAAGAGCTGCTCCACGTGCTGCTGGAACGCTCGGGCCGCTGCCTCTCCGACCACGGCGTGGCGCCCGACTGTGCCGACGGTATCTACCAGACCGTGTCGGTGCTCCCCTCTTTTACCCACCGGCTGCTGCAGGCGCACAAGCCCGAGCTGCAGGCCCTGCTGCGGCGCCTGCCCCGCAACAGCCCGCTGACGATGGGACAGGGCGCGGTGCTGGCGGGCAAGATCGAGTAGGGGAAATGATCAATGATGAATGAGTGCTGCGTGATCGGTAATCCGTAAGGAGCTGCCAAGACGCACAGCCGCTGCTCCTTCGCCCCGACGGCCGCACCGCCGTGCGCGTGCAGCAGCTGGAACGGGTGGAGATCGGGGCCTGATGCAAACCCGCTCCTTATCTTTAGGGCATGACGGCAAACAACGCCACGCGTGTGGAAGAAGACCTCAACATGCTGCTGCAATACCTGGTGGGATTCGGCTCGGAATTACTGGAGAAATACGGGGAGTTCTTTCCCGTGGGCGCCTATATCGACGTGAGTGGTGAGCTCGTGCCCCTGGCGGTGTACGATGGCGAAGAGAAACCCGACAGCGAAATGGTGATCGCGCAACTGCAGCAGGAATTTTACAACCGCGTGCAGGCGGGCAACGCCCTCGCCTGGGCTGTGGCCTTCGACGCACAGGTTGAGAGCGAGGAATACCCCAAGGGCACCGATGCGGTGGTGGCCAATACCTTCCATACTCTTGCCGAAAAACAACTGCAGTATACCTTTCCTTATGTATTGACGGAAGGCAATGCGGAGTTCGCCGAGGACTGGTGGTTCACGTACGTGGATTGACGCCCGTACTTATCAGCACGCACTCGCCCCGGTCAGCTGGCGCAGCGCTGCCTCGTCCAACTGTAGTTCTACGGACTGCAGGATCTCCTTTAGCTGTTCTTCTTCCGTGGCACTGGCAATGGGCGCCGTGATGCCGGGCTGCGCCATCGTCCACGCAAGGGCCACCGAGGTGAGCGAGGATTGGTAGCGCTCCGCCACGGCGTCGAGCGCCGCGAGGATGCGCAGGCCGCGCTCGTTGACGTACTTCTGCAGCACCGACCCGCCGCGCGCGCTCTTGTGCGCATCTTCGGGCTTGCGGTATTTGCCCGACAGGAAGCCGGAGGCAAGCGCATAGTAGGAAATCACACCGAGGCCCTCCGCCTGCACCAGCGGCGCGTATTCCTTTTCAAAGCGCTCGCGGTTATAGAGATTGTATTCGGGCTGAAAGGTCTCGTAGCGCGGGAGGCCATATTGCCCGCTGAACACCAGCGCTTCCCGCAGGCGCTCGCCGCTGAAGTTGGACGCGCCGATGGCCCGCACCTTGCCGGCTTCGATCAACTCCGCGAAGGCCTCGATCGGCTCACCCACCGACAGCGTTTCATCGTCCCAGTGCGCCTGGTACAGGTCGATGTGATCGGTTTGCAGGCGCCGCAGCGAATCCTCCACCGCTCGATGGATGTACTCCTTCTTCAGGCTCTTGCCGCCCTGGCCCATGTCGCCGCCCACCTTGGTGGCCAGCACGATGCGGTCGCGCTTGCCCGATTGCCGCAGCCAGCGGCCGATGATGGTCTCCGACTCGCCGCCGCTGTTACCGGGCTTCCAGGTGGAATACACGTCGGCGGTGTCGATAAGATTGAAACCGGCGTCGACGAAGGCGTCGAGGATGCGGAAGGATCGGGCCTCGTCGATGGTCCAGCCGAAAACGTTGGTGCCGAGCGCGATGGGCGCTACCGAGAAGGGCGATCGGCCAAGAGGGCGAAGGGTCATAGGTATAAGGGTTGAGGAAGGCAAGGTAGAACGAAAACAAGGGAGATTACCTGAGTAATTGAATACATGAGTACCTGATTTACGAGGCAGACGGCGCACGCAACGGACGGGTCATAGCTGGAACGGTTTTTTCGCCTCCCTCATCTTTCTGATAAAGCTTCCACGAAAAGGAATGCGGCACAGCAGTGAGACGCACACCTGGAAGACTGCCCCTCATAAATCTCTTTCAGCGTTTTCTGCGTTTTCCGCGTGCCCAAAACCAAATGCGCCAGCCCGGGAAGCTTCCCACACCAGAGCCTGGACAAAGCCCCATCCGAACGCCATGCATGAGCGAAAATGAACGGCGAAAATGGTACCTTAGAGAAAGACTTCTGCAAAGAGGCCGCAGGTATTCGTTCAGCACATAATCCGACACATATGAACCAGCAAGCTGACGTCAAACGAAACACCATTATCTCGGTCCTGAACCGGTTGCGCACGTTCAACCCGCAGGTGGGCCACTATGTGCGCAGCGCGCTGCATACCAACTTTTATTACGCCACCGAACTGGACAACGGCAGCATCGAGATCCCGGCCAACCTGGTCAACGACTATGAAGAAGACGCCGACTACATCACCGACGAACGCTACCGGTCGGCGGCGGCGCGGTTCATTCCCGACAAGCAACACGCAGCACCGTTGACGGATGAAGATCGTGCGCGGAAGAACCGGCCCAAAGAATACATCATCGTCGTCATACTCGCGGTGCTGGCCATCATCTTCATCCTGACGCTGATCCTGTAAAGGCAGCAGGATTTTCTTGTACGCGGAGAACGCTGAAGACGCGGAAGCTTGTTCGGGGGGGATGGCCTTCGATTACCAAAGCCGTACTATGTTGGAACACGTGTTTGCCGAAGTGTTCGCTAAAAGCAGGGCCAGCGTTCTGTGGTAGTATCAGTTAAATACGCGGAAAGAGAACGCCTCGGTGGGAGGCTTTCCGTGAATTAAATTTTTCCGCCTGTGTCGGAGTCTTTCCGCGTATTTACCGGAAACGTCAGCCTGCAGGGTGCTTCCTTATTTCTAGCGGCACTTCCACTAAAAGGAATGCGGCACAGCAGAGAGACGCGCACCTGTAAGACTATCCCACACAAACCTCTTTCAGTGTTTTCTGCGTTTTCCGCGTGCCCCCTTCTCGCGCGCCAGCCATCACGGTACTGCTGCCGGGCTTTAGCCCGCAACCGTTATGTGCAGGGAGGTTGGAAATGGTGTACCTTAAAGGAGGCGTTGCTCCCGCCTGGGGAAGAAGATCTGTGCCGCATCATTGAGGGCTTCCACAAAATTTTCTTTTATGAAAATGTTCCTCCTCCTGTTACTGGCCTTTTCCCTGCCCGCAGCCTGGGCCCTGATCCAGGTGCGCACGCCCTTTGAGTCGCAGCGACCCGCCTACGCCAACGAAGCCTACCGACAGCGCGTGGCCATCGGTTGCGGACCCACCGCCGCCGGGATCGACTTCACCGACAGCGCCAACCTCATTCCCCTGCTCCCCGGCTGGGGCGACTACCGGATGCCCGTTACGGCCCCCAACGACAGCGCGCGGATCTACTTCGAGCAAGGCATCAATATGTACTACGGCTTTCACATCATCGAAGCGCTGGCTTCCTTTGAAAAGTCGGTACGCTTCGACAGCAACTTTGCCATGGGGCACTGGGGCAAGGCGCTTGCCTATGGCCCCAACATCAACGACTTCGGCTACAGCGCGTCGCCGGATGCCCTTACGGCAATGCGGCGGGCCAAAGCCCTGGATGCTTCCTGCACGCCGGTGGAGCAGGCGCTCATCGACGCCATGCAGGTGCGCTATTCGCCCGATACCACGCAAGCGCGCGAACACCTGAACCAATTGTACGCCGATGCGATGAAGGACGTGCAGCGCCGCTTCCCGGCCAGCGCCGATGCGGCGGCCCTCTATGCCGACGCCCTGATGGTGCAGCACCCCTGGGACCTGTATACCCACACCTACGAACCGAAGCCCTGGACGCCCGAGATCGTGCAGACGCTCGAGCGCCTGCTGCGGCAATCGCCCGATCATCCCGGCGCGGCGCACTACTACGTGCACGCCGTGGAAGCGTCGGCGGAGCCCAAGCGAGCGTTTATCCAGGCGCTGCGGCTGCCCCACCTGATGCCGGGCGTGGCGCACGTGGTGCATATGCCCTCGCACATTTACATCCGCTCCGGTTATTACCGCAAGGGCGTCGTGGTGAACGAGAAAGCGGTGAAAAGCTATTACGCCTACGCAGCGGCTTTCCCGCTGGTAGCCAACAACGCGCCGCTGTACCTCGTGCACAACCTGCACATGCAGGCCACCTGCGCCAACATGGCCGGGCGTTACGGGGCCGCGCGGACCGCATCACTGGATTGCCGCCGCAGCTTCGACAGCAGCTGGCAAGGCCTCCCCGGCTACATGGGTATCTACGCGCAATACCTCTACCTAACGCCCTACCTGACACTTATCCGCTTCGGCAAGTGGGACAGCCTCCTGCATACGCCCGCGCCGCCCGCCGCCCATGTGTATGCGGGCCTGCTGTGGCACTACGGGCGCGGGCTGGCCTTTGCACGGAAGCACGACTTCGCAAAGGCCGGTGCGGAACTGGCCGCTGTACGGGAGGCTTTAGCCGCCGAACAGATGCGGGCACCGGCGCCTTCGTTTTCCAATGCCGGCGAAGTAGGCGGCACCGTGGCGCTGAAGATCCTGCAGGGGGTGCTGGCCGAGGAACAAAATGATTACCCGGAGGCGATCGCTTTCCTGGAAGAGGCGGTGGACCGCGAAGACCGCATGCAATACAACGAGCCCAAAGACTGGGTGCACCCGGCCCGCCACTACCTCGGCGCGGTGCTGCTCCAAGCCGGCAGGTGGACCGACGCGGAGCGGGTGTATCGTGAAGACCTCGCCATCAACCCCGCCAACGGCTGGTCGCTCACCGGGCTGGCCACCGCGCTGAACCGGCAGGGCAAGACCAAGGCCGCCGCCCGCGCCCGCCGGCAGGCGAAGGAAGCCTTTGCAGGAGCGGATGCGCCGATTTACACGTCGGCGCTGTAGGAACGATGCAGGCGGATGTGGGCAAACGGATGCCGAGGCCTGGGGGTCCGCGTGCCCTGATCGTGCGTCAGCCCACCTTGCGTTGCACCAATCTGAAAGATCGTGCGCCCGGATGCACAAAGCCTGCGCCTGCCTTCTGAATGCCTGCGCTCCATTTCTCAAAGTGTGCGCATGCATCCTGAATGCGTGCGCTTGATCCCTGAAAGCATGCGCTCCACTTCTGAAGACGTGCGCTCCAGTTGTGGAGGCGTGCGCATCCTCTCTGAACCCGTACGCACGGTCCCGGATTCTGTGCGCACGGGTTGTGAAAGCATGCGCCCGGGTGCGGAAGCTGCGCGCCCGGCCACAAAACAGCCCCGTCAAAGACGGGGCTGTTGCGGTATAAGCACCGGTATGCCGTTACGCAAGGCCGGCCTTTGCCAGCAGCTTGCGCACATTGCGGAATTTGAACTTTTTGGCTTCCACCGCGGCGGGCACCTTGGCGGGATCGAGGGAGCCCAGGTAATCCTTGACGTACTTGGCGGTATCGACGAGACCGGTTTCGGGTGCGTAGAAGGCCAGGTCGCGGCGGATCAGGGCGGCGGTGAGGGCCGCTTCGGTGGTTACCACGGTTGTATTCCCGGTTTTCATGGCGCGCGCCCGCGCCTTCAGGCTCGCTACCGTGAGTTCTTCCTCGGCGGGGTTGTATTCCGCCGTCTCTGCCAGGCCGGCCACCAGCTTTTCAAAATGAACATGCACCATGTCGTAGCTCGTTTGCGACACTGACCGGGCTTTCGCAGCCTCCTCGCCGTCCACCGCTGTTGGTGGCGGCGTGACGCGCGTGCCCTGTACCTTCTTCTTGAGGGCATCGGCCGACGCAATGGCCTTGGCCGGCGCGCCCGAGGTACGGAAACTTTTTAGAATGCGGGTGCACAGCGCACTGATCCCGCTGTAGGGCTCGGCACGCGCGGCAACGGCGTTGTCGAAAGCGCGCCGCGCCGCTTCACCCTCTTCGAAGGCGATCCCGCATTCGGTGGCCTTCGCCTTGAGGGCGTCGCGCTTCAGGTTTTCGTTACTGGGTTTGTAGCTGGTACCGATCAGGCCGGTCAATTCGTAAAGACCGTCAAAGTTGGCGCGGTTCACGCCGTGACCGGTTTCGGAAATGGAACGGGGCATAAGCTGAAAGTTTTACGGTTTGGAAAATTGATGACCTGATAAAGGAAGAAAAAGAAAATGAGAAAAAGAATAGTAGAAATACGGAGATTTTGGGGAGACCCAGGAAAAACAGGCATTTGTACGCCCGGGGCAAACAACCATCCATTGAACGCATCAGAGAGTCAAGCCGGAAGTAAAAAAAGGCGAAAAGGCAACTGGCCATTCATGCAATACTCTAGCACCCTCGGAGGCTGTCTAAAAATAGTTCGTTGACAATGCGCTGGTAGCGAACCGTCCCGTAGGGACGGCCTGTTGGTAGCTCCCGCCGCTGCGGGACAGGCTCCGGGTGCAACCCTATCGTGTGGACACCATTCGATCTTTCGATGATTCGCGGCTGGCATCCGATTGAATGTACGAACAATGCACCGCGAAGCGGTGCCGTGTCACTGGCCCCGGGCGCAAGCCCGGGGAAGTCGGAGCGATGGCGCATCTGCACCGCGAAGCGGTGCCGTGTTGCTCCTGCCCCGATTCAACAATCTGTTGCAAGGCAGCAGCGCGGCAATACGGCGCCCCTGCGGGGCGCAGAAGCCAATAGGACGCCCCGTAGTCCCCGGGCTTGCGCCCGGGGCCAGTGACACAGTGCTCCTTCGGAGTATTGATTTTCACTTCCTTATTGGATTGGAACAGCCATCAAGAAGAAGGCATGGCCAAGAATTGTGTCCACACGATAGGGTGCAACCCGGGGTTAAATGCGGGTAGGTCGATAGCGCACCCTGTAGGGGTGCCACCGCGAAGAATGGGCCTCCCGGGGCTTAAGCCCGCGGGATAAGGTGGCGGCCCTACAGGGCGCGCCTTTTCGCACTTGCGTACACAACCCCGGGTTTCACCCGGAGCCTGTCCCGCCTTGGCGGGAGCCACAGACATTCCGCTCCTACGGAGCGTTTCGCTGCCAATGCAATTCCATCGATCTTCTACTGCTTCATACCAGACTGGTGGATCGCACAGACGTTGTACAGACGAATCGCCATCATTCCCCTCAATGGCAGCCCACCGCTCCTTCCACCCCAGCCACCATATGCGGGCTCACGAAGGGAATACCGAGGTTCATCCCCCGCAGCACGAGCAACACGCCCATGATCCCCAATACCACCGGGGCGGCCTTGCGAAAGCGCATGCGCATGGAAGAACCGAGCGCCGCGCCCCAGAGCACCATCAGCAGCATGGCGGGCAAGGTGCCCATCCCGAAGACCGCCATGAAGAGGCCGCCCTTCAGCGCACCGCCGGTTAAGAAAGAGGTGAGCAGGGCCAGGTATACCGTGCCGCAGGGCAGCAGGCCGTTGAGCAGGCCGATGCTGTATACCGAGGCGTAGTTGTGTTTCTGGAACAGCCCGGATAGCAGCGAACGCAGCCTGAGAAACGGCTTTGCCTGCGCGCCCGCGCCCTCGAGGCGTTTTTGCCCGCCAAACAAATACAGCAGCAACAGCGCACCCGCGCTGATGGACAAGCCCCGCTGCCACTCGGGGCGCAGCAGCACCTCCCCCACTGTGCCGAGCACGAGCCCCAGCAACGCATAGGTCGTGATGCGCCCGCCGTTGTACAGCAGTCCCCCCTTCAGGCGCGCGCCCATCGTCCGCCCCGGCAGGGGCAGCGACAGGGCCAGCGGTCCGCACATGCCCAGGCAATGCAGGGAGCCGGCGGCGCCGATGAGGAAGGAGGAGGTGAGTAGTTCGGTGAGGGACAAGGGAGGGAGCGTTTGTAGTTTGTAGTTTATAGTTTGTAGTTGCGCGATGCGCGGCGGAGGTTAGAAAGAGACGACGGATTCGTCGTAAAACTTCTTCCCGTCCAGCTCCCAGGAAAACTTGAGGCGGTAGCTGCCTTCGAGTTGTTTGGGCAGCACCCATACAAAGGCGCGGCCGTTGCCGGGAACGTCTTTGTGCAGGTCGAGGGCGGCGCTGGAGGGACGGTATAAATACAGGTGGCCCTTCCATTGCCTGCCTTCGAATTCGGCGGGCAGCGCTACCTGCACGGTGCCGGCCGTAGTGCCGTAGCGCGGCGCGGCCGACAGGCCGGACACGTTTTTCTGCTGGTCGATGACGTCCTGGTATTTGAGCTCCTGCTCGTAGTAGTTCTCGGTTACCAGGTCGAAGTGCTGGGCGTTGGCCTTGAACACGAGGAAGGTGATGCCGCTGATGAAGGTGATGTAAACGGCGGCGATTTTATGGCCCCAGGAGATACGCATGGAGAGAAGTTTATAGTTTGTAGTTTATAGTTTGTGGTTGGGCTTCGACTGCGCTCAGCCTGACAGAAGAGAATGCCCGCTTGTTGCCCTTCGCTCAGCCTGACAGAGGAGAATGCCCGCCTGTCACCCTGAGCGCAGCCGAAGGGAGGCAGGCGGTGTCAATACCCCGGCCCGAAAAACGTTGTCTCCACGGTCTTGATCCGCTTCGTGCCTTCGTACACACCGATGGCGATCTTCGTTTTGCGGCGCAGGATCTGGTCGCGTTTGATCTTGACGAAGAAGGGCGACTGGGTGTAGCTCTCGCGCGGCGCTACGAGGGCGTTGCCGACTACCTGGATCTCGCCGTTCATGTTTTCGAGCTTCAGGGTCATCGGGATATCGTTGCGGGTCTTGTTGGCGAACTTGATGGTGTAGATGTTGCTCAGGCGGCCGTCGGGCTGCGTCTGGAAGATCTGTCCCGGCGTGCGGAGCACCGTGGCGTCCACGTCGTTGCGGGTGACGAGCAGCGTTACCAGCACCCCGAGCAGCACGGCGAGCAGCGCCGAGTAGCCCTTCGTGCGGCCGTTCCAGAGTTTCTTTTGCCCGCGGGCGATGTTCTCTTCCGAGTCGATGCGGATGAGGCCTTCCGCCCGTTGCAGGGAAACCATGATGGCGTCGCAGGCGTCGATGCAGGCGGTGCAATTGGTGCATTCGAGCTGGGTGCCGTTGCGGATGTCGATGCCGGTGGGGCAAACGCGCACGCAGGCCGCGCAGTCGATACAGTCGCCGAGGTCTTCGGCTTCTTTCGTTTTGCTCACTTTGCCGCGGGGCTCGCCGCGCACGTAATCATAGGCCACCACCATGCTCTTGCGATCCAGCAGCACGCCCTGCAGGCGGCCGTAGGGACACACCACGAGGCAGGCCTGCTCGCGGAACCAATAGAAAACGAGGAAGAACGTCGTTGTAAAACCGATCAGCGCGGAGAAAGTAACCGGGTGGGCGCCGATGCCCTCGCGGATCATGAGCTCCACGTTGTCCATACCGATCACGTAGGCGAGCGCAAAGTTGCCGATGAGGAAGGACAGGGCATAGAACACGGAGATCTTGACGGCGCGCTTGCGGATCTTGTAGCCGTTCCAGGGCATCGCGGCGAGGCGCTTCTGCGCCGAGGAGTCGCCGTCGAGCCAGTACTCGATCTTGCGGAACACCATCTCCATGAAGATCGTCTGCGGGCAGGCCCAGCCGCAGAACACGCGGCCGAACACGACGGTGAACAGGATCACGAACACCATGAAGGTGAGGAAGCCGATGGCGAAGATGAAGAAGTCCTGCGGCCAGAAGATCTGCCCGAAGAAGATGAACTTCCGCTCGATCACGTTGAAGAGGAACAGCGGCTCGCCGTCCACCTTCAGGAAGGGCAGCGTGAAGAACACCACGAGGTAGATGATCGAGGCGATCGTGCGCTTGTTGTACAGGCGTCCCTTCGGCTTCTTCGGGAACAGGAATTTGCGGCGGCCCTGCTTGTCCACCGTGGCGATGGAGTCGCGGAAGGACTGGTCGAGGGTTGTCGTCTTTTCGGGTGCGGTCGTCTCCATAAGTTGGTAAGTCGGAAGTGCGAAGTCGGAAGTATTTGAAAAGACAAAGGTCAGGCACCTCCCTGGCGGAAGCCCTGACCTTTGGTCCAACAAAAACTAACATTCGTCAGGATGCCTGCGGCATCGGGAGAGAAAGAACGCGGATTTTTATGATGGTTATGATGAACGCGGATAAACGTTTTTCTAAGAAATCATAACGAATCTTAACAAATATGCGTATCCCGCCCAGCGTGATCTGCGTTCTTTCTCTATTTCGCTGCCACGGGGGCCGAGCTATCCTTCGGGGCCGCGCCGTTGTCTACGAACAGGTCGCCCTGCGGGGCCTTGGCATTGGCGGGCTTGGAGCCCTTCAGCGACTTCACATACGAGGCGAGGTCGCGGATCTGGGCGGGGGAGAACATCTTTTCCCAGGCCTGCATGCCCTTGTCGGCATAACCGTACTTGATGGTGTGGAACACGTCGTTGATGGTGCCGCCGTGGAGCCAGTATTCGTCGGTGAGGTTGGGGCCTACGCCGCCTTCACCGGCCGCGCCGTGGCACATAAAGCAGTTCTTCTGGAAGATCGCCTTGCCTGCCTCGATGCCGGCGGCATCGGCCATGGTCACCGATTTCTCGTCCACGTTGTCTTTCGATGCCAGGCGGTAGGCTTCGATCTCGGCCTCGGCGGTTTTCATTTCAGCACGGTACTCCTGCTCGGGGTTGGGGCCGTCGCCGAACTGGTAGTGCCAGAGGTACACGAAGCTCAGGACCACGGAGAGGTAAAAGCCCCATTTCCACCACGGCGGCAGCGCGTTGTCGAGCTCGCGGATGCCGTCGTATTCGTGGTCGAGGATGCGGTCTTCCTCCTGCTCCACGGGGATGGCGCGGGTGAGGTACCGGTTGTTGATGCGGGCCCACCACAGCCGGAGGCTACCCGGCCCGGCCGCTTTCACTTTCGCGGGCTTCGTCTTGCCGAGGCGCTCGAGCACCATCTGGTTGACGCGCCACAGGATGTGGGCCACCATGATGCCGCAAAGCACGAAGAACACGAGGAAGATATAGATCAGCGCTTTCTCGGAGCTGAACCAGTCGATGCCGGCCGGTGCGGCGGTGGCCGCGTCGGTGGCGGTGGCGGCAGTCTCCTGGGCGATGGCGGCGCCTTGCAGCCCCAGGGCCAGCAGGGCCAGGAGGGCGTAACGGAGGGTGTACATGCGTTTCATAATCAGGAAAGTCAGGTTTTAGAAATGTAGCGGGGCGGGTTGGGCGGAGTCTTCCAGCGGCAGGTTCGAGATCTCCTGCACGGCTTCCTTGCGCATGCGCTTTACAAACCAGAGCATGACGACGAAGAACAGGAAGAAGACGAGCAGCGAGATGATGGGATAGATGTCGATGTGGTCGATCGTCTCCGCGTATTTCTTGATGAATTTGAACATGGCTTATTTGTTTTCGGCTACGGTTCCATTGCTGGGGGCGGCTTTCGGCTCTTTGCCGATGTCGGTTCCGAGGCGCTGGAGGTATGCAATGAGGGCAATGATCTCACGGCCCGAGGGCACGTTGATGCTGTCTTTGCGCAGGTTGGCGGCGATGCCTTCGGCCTGCTTCTGGAGGTCGGTGTTGGCCTGGCGCTCGTAGCCTTCGGGGTACGGAACACCGAGCTTGCGCATCGCCTTGATCTTGGTCGGCGTAGTGGTGATGTCGAGGGTCTTGTCGATAAGGAACGAGTAGGCGGGCATCACCGAGCCGGTAGAGATCGACTGCGGGTCGTCGAGGTGGTTGAAGTGCCAGGTGTCGCTCTTCTTGTTGTTGCCTACGCCTTCGCGGGCCAGGTCGGGACCGGTGCGCTTGGAGCCCCACTGGAAGGGGTGGTCGTACACGAACTCACCGGCCTTCGAGTATTCGCCGTAGCGTTCCGTTTCGGAGCGGAAGGGGCGCACCATCTGCGAGTGGCATACGTAGCATCCTTCGCGGATGTAGAGGTCGCGGCCCTGGAGCTCGAGCGGGGTATACGGCTTCACCGAGGCGATGGTGGGGATGTTGCTCTTGATGAGGAAGGTGGGGATCATCTCCACGGCGCCGCCGATAAGGATGGTGATGAGCGTGAACACGAGCAGCGGCGTGGGGCGGCGCTCGATCCAGCGGTGCCAGTGTTCGCCTTCATGCTTCTTGTATTCTTTCTGCAGCGCGGGTGCCTCGGCGGCTTCGTCGGCCAGCAACGATCCCTGCTTCACGGTCTTCACGAGGTTGTACACCATCACGAAAACACCGGAGATGAACAGGGCGCCACCGAACGCACGGAGGGCGTAGAAGGGCTTCATGTAGGTGACCGTTTCCAGGAAGGTGTATTTCAGCTGGCCGCTGGGAGTGAACTGCGCCCACATCGAAGCCTGCATGAAGCCAGCCCAGTACATCGGCACGGCCCAGAACAGGATGCCGAGGGTGCCCAGCCAGAAGTGCAGGTTGGCGAGCTTTTTCGAATACAGCTCGGTGCGGAAGATGCGCGGCAGCAGCCAGTACAGTACACCGAAGGTGAGCATGCCGTTCCAGCCGAGGCCACCAACGTGCACGTGGGCGATGGTCCAGTCGGTGAAGTGCGAGATGGCGTTCACCGATTTGAGCGACAGCATCGGCCCTTCGAACGTAGCCATACCGTAGGCGGTGATGGCCACGACCATGAACTTCAGCACCACGTCTTCGCGCACCTTATCCCAGGCGCCGCGCAGCGTCAGCAGGCCGTTGATCATGCCGCCCCACGAAGGGAACAGCAGCGTGAAGGAGAACACCACGCCGAGCGACTGCGCCCAGTTGGGCAGCGCCGAGTAGAGCAGGTGGTGCGGGCCGGCCCAGATGTACAGGAAGATGAGCGCCCAGAAGTGGATGATGGACAGCTTGTAGGAGAATACGGGGCGGTTCGCGGCCTTCGGCAGGAAGTAGTACATGAGGCCGAGGTAGGGTGTGGTGAGGAAGAAGGCCACGGCGTTGTGCCCGTACCACCACTGCACCAGGGCGTCCTGCACGCCGGCGTATACCGGGTAGCTTTTCAGGATCGATACCGGTAGTTCTACGGAGTTGACGATGTGCAGCACCGCTACCGTGATGAAGGTGGCGATGTAAAACCAGATGGCCACGTAGAGGTGGCGCTCGCGGCGCTTCAGGATGGTGATGAACATGTTGAGGCCGAACACCACCCAGATGACGGTGATGGCTATGTCGATGGGCCATTCGAGCTCGGCGTACTCTTTACCCGTGGTGTAGCCCAGGGGCAGGGTGATGGCGGCGGCCACGATAATGAGCTGCCAGCCCCAGAAGTGAATTTTCGAGAGCTTGTCGCTCCACATCCGCGACTTCAGCAGGCGCTGGAGGGAGTAGTAGTAGCCCATGAAGATGCCGTTGCCGACGAAGGCGAAGATGACGGCGTTGGTGTGTAGCGGGCGCAGGCGGCCGAAGTTGAACCAGGGTCCGAGGCTCAGGGTTTTCGGGAACACCAGTTCAAGGGCCACAAACAGACCGGCCAGCATCCCCACCACGCCCCAGAAGGCGGTAGCAAAGGCGAAGTTGCGCACGATTTTGTTGTCGTAGAAAAACTGCTCCCGCTTGACAGACACTTGCGGCGCGGGAGGAACGTGCACCACTTGTTCAGGTCGGATCGTTTCCATTTATCGGGTTTTGAAAGGTTTTGAGAGGTTCTTGGTGGTTCTGAAAGGTTCTTAGAGGCTCTTGGCGTTCGCCTTGGGCTGCGGCTTGGTATCGTCGAAGAGCATCCGCACCGAGGGGGTATAGTCGTCGTCGTACTGGCCGCCCTTCACGCTCAGCACGAAAAAGGTGAGAAAGGTGCCGGCTACCAGCACAGAGACCACGATCAGAATAATAAGGACACTCATAGCGTGTGATTGAGAGGGCAAAACTCGCTTTTAGGGCCCCGTGACACGGTGAGGTCACTCAAAGGAAAACATGATGCTAATCAGGTGGAGGGATGAGGGATGAGGGAGGAAGGTGGAAGGGGAAGGGAAGAAAAGGGAAGATTACATGAACATATGATTACATGAGTACATGAGGGTAGAAGGGAAGGAAGAATTCTGACTTCAGGTACTCATGTAATCATGTACTCATTTGATCTGCCCTCTATTTTTCCGGAAGATCCTACGCGCCACAAGGCCCGTCACCACGGTCACCAGCGTCACAATCGATATCGAAGACGCCGGCATGAGGATGGCCGCCACCATCGGGCTCAGCACGGCGCGGGTGGCGAAGGACAGGCCCACGACGTTGTAGCAGATCGACAGGATAAAGGAGGCCGTCACCACGTGCTTGCCGCGGCGGGCGTAGGCGAGGAAGCGGTCGAGGAGCGATACGCCGGAGGCGTCGAGGATGGCGTCGCAGGCGGGGGTGAACTGGCTCGTGTTTTCGGTGACGGCGATGCCCGCGTCGGCCTGGAGCAGCGCGCCGGCGTCGTTGAGGCCGTCGCCGACCATCAGCACGCGGGCGCCCTTCGCCTGCAGTTCTTTAATGTATTCCAGCTTGCTCTGGGGCGTCTGGTGAAAGCGCAGCGTCACGTCGCCGCCGAGGAGGAGGCGCAGGTGATCGCGCTCGCCGTCGTTGTCGCCCGACAGCAGGTGCAGGGCGTAGCCCCGGGCGCGCAGGCCTTCGATCATGGGGCCGACGCCGGCGCGGTAGCGGGCCCGGATGTCGAAGCAGCCGCGCACGGCGCCATCAACCGACAGCCACACGGCGCTGCCGGCGGCAGCGGCGGGGTCGGCGGTTCCGTGGATAAAGGCATAAGAGCCGGCGCGCAGGCGGCGGCCGTCCACCACGGCTTCGAGGCCCTTGCCGCCCTGCTCGGTAAAAGCTTCCAGCGGCAGCGACTGTGCGCCGGCGCGCAGCAGGTGCTTCTGCAGGAGGCGGCTCAGGGGGTGGGCGGATTCTTTCACGAGGCTGTACACGGCGTTGCGCTCGGCTTCCGTCAGCGGGTCGGCGCTGAAGTCGATCTCGGCTTCGTCGGTATGCGTGAGCGTGCCGGTCTTGTCGAGCACCACCGTATTGATCCGGGCCAGCGACTCGATCACCGACGCATTTTTGAGATAGAGGCGGCGTTGCCCGAAGTGGCGCAGCATGTTGCCGAAGGTGAAGGTGGCCGACAGCAGCAGCGAGCAGGGACAGGCCACGATGAGGGCCGCCGACACGGCCGGCAGCACCTTCGAAGAGTCGATGAAAGCCCAGTAGAGGCCCGTGGCCGCGGCCACGCTGAAGAGGCCCAGCGTAAAGTAGCGGCTCCAGGGGTGGATGAAGCTTTGCTCCTCGTTTTTCCGCGACGCCGCCTGGTTGTTGTTCCACAGCTGCGTGATGTAGCTCTGCGACACGGCCTTCACCACTTCCAGCTCGATGCGGCCGCCGGTTTGGCGGGCGCCGGCGTATACGAGCTCGCCGTTGCGCTTGTGCACCGGCGTGTTCTCGCCCGACACGAAGCTGTAGTCGATATAGCCCTCCCCCTGTTGCAGCACGGCGTCGGCGGGCACGAGCTCGTTGTGGCGCACGGCGATGCGGTCGCCGCGGCGCAGCTGGCTGATGGTGGTCGGCTCCTCGGCGCCGCGCTCCGACAGGCGCGTGACGCCGAGCGGGAAGTAGGCTTTGTAGTCGCGGTCGAAGGAGAAAGAGTCGTAGGTCTTGGCCTGGAACCAGCGGCCGATCAGCATGAAGAAGACGATGCCGCTCATGGAGTCGAAGTAGCCGGCGCCGGTGCCGCTCAGCACTTCGTATACGCTGCGCGAGAAGGTGATGAGCACCGACAGGGCGATGGGCGCGTCGATGTTGAGCCAGCGCTGGCGCAGGCCTTTCCAGGCCGACACAAAGAATTCGCTGGCGCTGTAAAAAAACACCGGCAGCGCCAGCAGCAGGCTGGCGTAGGCGAAGATGTGCTTCAGCGTTTCCTGTCCCAGCCTGCCGCCCGCGAAGTAGTCGGGGAAGGCCAGCATCATGATGTTGGAAAAGCAGAAGCCCGCGACGCCGATCTTGTACCAGGCGCGGCGGTCGACCTTTCTGGCGCGTTTCGTTTCGCCGTCGGTAAGGCGGATCTCGGGCTCGTAGCCCACGAAGGCCAGCAGCTCCACGATCTGGCGCAGCGTTACCTGGGCGGGATCGAAGGCGATGAACACTTCCTTGCGGCTGAAGGCCACCTTGCTTTGGAGCACGCCGGGTTTGATGGCGTGGAGGTTTTCGAGCAGCCAGATGCAGGAGGCGCAGTGCATCGTGGGCAGGACCAACTGCACCTGCTGCTGCTTACCGTCGCTGAAGCGCAGGAGCTTTTGCTGCACGTCTTCGTTGTCGAGGTAGGCGAAGCGCCCGGCGGCGAACTGCCCGCGCACCTTGATGCCGGGCATCTTTTCGAGCTCGTAGTAGTTGCAGAGCCCGTTTTCCTGCAGCAGGCCGTACACGAAGCGGCAGCCTTCGCAGCAGAAGTAGTGGTCGTCCTGCCCGAGGCTCCGGTCGCAGCCCTCGCCGCAGTGGTAGCACTGCGTGGCGGTGGCCGGGGCGGCGGTACGGGGCTTCTTCGGAGGGGCTTCGGTCATAGGGGGCAAAAGTCAAGAGAACCGCGGAGGGGGGAGGTGACGGGGGTCAAGGGGGGAGGTGAGAATAGTTTGGGGTTTGTAGTTTGTAGTTTGTAGTTTGTAGTTGGCTACGCGCGGCGGGCCCGGGGAGCATTGGTGCCGCCGGGGCATAGGGTGAAGCGGAGTGGGATGACCGGCGCCGCTTACACCCGTCTCGAAGCCGCTTACCTGCCCCTTTGACCTGGCCGCAGCGCGCGCGCCCGATAACCGCTACTGATTAATAACGATTGCCCGCCACCCCTCTGCCCGCTAGGTTTGCTCCATGCCGATTCCTTTTGCCGCCCTGCTGTGTTGCCTCCTCTTCGCCCCGGCGCTGCGGGCACAGCGAAAAACAGAGCTCCCCGAGGCTGAAACCTGGCTGGCGAAGCCCGGCGCCCAGATCTTCGACGGGCGGCCCGCCGAAGCGTATGCCCAAAGCCACCTCCCGGGCGCCACGCTCCTCCCCGCCTCCGACAGCGCCCTGCGCCGCCTGCTGGCCCCGGTTCCGAAAAACACGCCGCTGCTCGTGTACGGCAAGAACGATAAAGAAGGAGAGACCTGCGCGAAGCGCCTGCGCCGCGCCGGCTATCGCCAGGCGCAGTACCTCGATGGCGGCATCGCTTACTGGCGCCGCAACGGGTTGCCGCTCGAAGGCCCCGGCGGCGTAGGCATGACCCGCGCCGCCTTCGACAGCCTGCTGCACGCCAACGGCGTGGTGCTGGTGGATTTTTACGCCGACTGGTGCGGCTACTGCCCGCCGGTGTCCGCCAGCGCCGAACGCCTGGCGCGGGAGCACGCCGGCGCCCTGACGGTGATCAGGATCGACGCCGACCTGCACCCCGACCTCTGCGCCTGGTTCAACGTCACCCACTTTCCCACGCTCTACCTGTACCAGTACGGCAAGCGTGTGTGGAAGCAGGTGGGCTTCCTGGTGCACGAGGCCATCGCCTTCAAGGTGCGCCGGGCACTGCGGGAGGAAATGCCGGAGCTGCCCGAAGAAAAGATCATGGTGGCCGACCCGTATTGAGGTTCCGCCCCTTTAACATCCGGATCGGCACCGGCTTCCGTACTTTTAGGCCATGAAACGCCTCCTTGCCGTCCTGGCCTTCTTCCTTGCGCTGACCGCTTCGGCGCAGCGCGACTCCTTACTGCTGAACCCCAACGACTTCGCCAAAAAGGTCTTCGAAACGCCCGCCGCGCTGCTGCTCGACGTGCGTACCCCCGAGGAGTTCGGCAAGGGCCACCTCAAAGACGCCCGCAACATCAACTGGAACGGCGGTGCCTTCGAGCAGGGTGTGGCTTCCATCAGCAAGAACACGCCGCTCTTCGTCTACTGCCTCGGTGGCGGCCGCAGCGCCGCGGCCACGGCCCGCCTCCGCAGCCTCGGCTACACGCAGGTGTACGAGCTCGACGGCGGCATCATGAACTGGCGCAAGGCCGGCCTCCTCGAAGAAGGCGCAGTGCCGCGCGGCATGACCACGGATCAATACAATGCCCTGCTCCAGTCCGACAAGCTGGTACTGGTGGATTTCTACGCCGAATGGTGCGGCCCCTGCAAAGTGATGGCCCCCTACCTGGAGGAGATCCGGAACGACCAGGCCGCCAAAGTGGAGGTGATCCGGATCGACGTAGACCAGAACCCCGAGCTCGCCAAAGCCCTCGAGATCCGCGCCCTGCCCACGCTGGTGCTGTATAAAAAAGGCAAGGTGAAGTGGTGGAACGTGGGTTATGTGCCGAAGAAAACGGTGCTGAAGCAGATCAAATGATTCACCGGTTGATCCGTTGACCGGTTAATGGGTTGACCGGATAATGGATGAACCGATTAATGGATCAACCGGTCAACCGGTTACTTACAGGTTCCGTGGATTCTTCCAGCCCTTTTGCAGGCGCTCGATGGTGCCGGCCACACGCTTCCGGCGCGTCTCGTCGCGTTTCGCCTCCACGATCCATTCCACGTATTCCTTGCGGTGGCTGAAGGCGAGGCTGTCGAATACGCGGGCGGCTTCTTTGTCTTTCTGGAAAGCCGCGGCGAGGTCTTCGGGAAGGCGCACTTCCTTTTTCACCGGGTCGATGTAGCCGAAGATGGCGCGTTCCTTCGCCTTGCCCGCGCGGGCCTCGTCGGCGGCCGTGCTGGGGCGGAAGCCGAAGGCCGACCAGGTATCGTCGAAGGAGATGAGCGACAGCCACTGCAGCTGCGGCTGCGCCGTAAGCGCTTCCCAGCCCTTGTCGCGGGTGAGATCGGTCTGCACCCGGGAGCTGCCTTTCGGGAAATACACCCAGCAGGTGACGGCGCCCGTTACGAGCTCCAGCACTTCGGGAAGACCGGCTTCCAGGTCGGCGCGGCTGGTCACGAACCAGTGCAGCTGCTCGAAGCGCTTGCCTTTGTTGCTCAGCGTCACGCCGTCGGGCAGGTCGCCGAGGGCCGCCTCGAAATGCGGCGGGGCATTACGGGTGCGGAGGGTGAATCCGTCGCGGATCTTCAGCTTCTGGGCAAGGGTCTGGGCCATGCGGCTAAAATAGCCCGAACCTCCTAAACACACGAAACACTTAAAACACTTCGCCGATGTTGAGGGCAACGATCCCGGTACCGCCGGGGCCGAAGCCGAAGTCGAGGGCGATGTTGGTAGCCGAGTACTTATCGAGCTTGATGCGGAGGCCGGCACCGGCGCCGGGAAGCACGCGCGGGTTGCGGTCGAAGGGCTCGGAGGGGTAGGTTTGCGCGTTGGCGAACAGCACGGCGCCCAGCAGCCCGTTGCGGGTGAGCGTTGTGCGGTATTCCGCCTCGAGATACAGGAGGTTGCGCCCGCGGTAGCGCCCCTGCAGGAAGCCGCGGCCGGTATTGAAAAAGTCGTCCCAGCCGGTGCTGGGCAGCAGCAGGTAGGGCGGGCTGCCGGGGCCCAGCGTGAGCCAGTTGTAGCTCCAGAGGGCCAGCACGCTGCGCTTTTCGGCCCCCACCGGGATATAGTGCCGCAGCTCCAGCAGCAGCGACTGCCAGTTGCTGTCGGAACGAAGCTCGGTGCGGTTCACCCGAAGCGTGGCACCGGCGTACCAGCCGCGGCCGGGGTTGATGGGGTTGAGGCGCGAATCGTAAATGGCCCGCAGGGCCGGGCCGGCGGCGGTGCTGCGCTTTGCCAGCCCGTAGCGCTGGTAATCGGTGACGGCGCCGGCGGGTAGGTCGCGCTCGGCCACGTCCCACAGGCGGTCATAATAGTAGCCCAGTCCGGCGTATAAATGCCCCGAAAGGCGCCGCAGCACCGACCCGTGCAGCTTCAGGTAGTCGTAGTCGATGCGGTAGCGGCCGGCCTCGCCCGTGTGGGTGCCGAGGCCCCACTCGAAGGCCGTCGTGCGCATGTAGCGCCCGTCGAAGAGGATGTTCCAGTTGTTGTGGCGGCTGAACACGATGGCGTTGAGCGGGATGCTGAGCTGGCCTTTCTCGGCGAGCGTCACGCCGCCGAGGATGCTGGAGAGCTTCTGCTCGGCGCCGGGGTCGCGGTGGCGGAAGGAGTAAATGCCGGTCAGCCCGCCCGAAAAGCCCGTCAGCTCGGTATAGCCCACGCTCGGAATGACCGAAAAATGGGCGGCGGTGGTGTCGGCGGAGCGGCGTTTCCAGCCAAGGAAGTCGGCGATGAGGTCGCTGGCGTCTACGACGTGCGGCGTCGGCGGCCCCGATTCGCGGGCATTAACGGTTACGGGGGGCTGCTGGGCGCGGGCGCCCGTGGCCAGCCACAGGAGGCATCCGGCCAGGAGGTAACGGGGGAGCATGGCGGGGGCGGCTCTATTTTCATGCCACGCCCCGGCGTTTTCCGTTTTGCGGCCTACTCATTTTCCTGCTTCCGTAAGCCGTTTTTCCCGATCCGGCACGGCCGGGCCGCCCGGGTTTCGTCCCTTTGCAAAAATTTCTCAAAAACCGTGAAAGGTATTTATACGATCCTCCTGGCGACGGCGACCCTTGGCGCGGCAGCGCAACCGGAAGCCCCGCAACACCTGACGACCGGCCTCCTTGCTCCTGAAGAAATCGCCATCTCCGGCACCGTGCACACCAGCGACGGCCAGCCGGCGCCCTACGTCAGCATCCAGGTGCGCGGCACGCGCTACGCCACCAGCTCCGACGAGGCCGGCTTCTTCTCGTTCCGCGGCCTTCCCGCCGGCCACTACACCCTCGTCATCAGCATGACCGGCGCCCAGACCATCGAGCGCACCGTGAACGTCACCCGCGACAGCCCCGCCTCGCTCGACGTGACCCTGCCGATCAATGAAAAGCAGCTCACCGAGGTGATCGTAGCCTCCGGCCGCACCCTCAACGACCGCACACCGGGCATCGGCAAGGTGGCCATCGCCCCGATGGACCTGCCCCAGGCCGTAACGGTGCTGCCCTCGGCCCTCTTGCGCGACCAGCAGGTGCAGCGCCTCTCCGACGCCATCCGCAACGTCAACGGCGTATATCTTACCACTACCCGCGGCAACGTACAGGAAAGCTTCGCCGCCCGCGGCTATGCCTTCGGCTCGCAAAACCTGTTCAAGAACGGCGCCCGCATCAACAGCGGCGCGATGCCCGAGATGGGATCCGTGGAGCGCGTGGAAGTGCTGAAGGGCTCGGCGGCCATCCTCTTTGGCCAGGTGGCGCCCGGTGGCGTGGTGAACCTCGTAACGAAGCAGCCCAAGTTCCACCGCGGCGGCGAAGTGTCGCTCCGCGCCGGCTCCTACAACCTGTACAAGCCCGCCTTCGACGTGTTCGGACCGCTGTCGAAGAGCGTCGCCTACCGCGTCAACGGTTCTTTCGAAAGCGCCGACTCCTACCGCGAAACGGTGCACTCCGACCGCTACTACATCAACCCCTCGTTCCTGTTCAAGCTGGGTAAAAAGACCGAGCTGCTGTTCGAGTCCGACTACCTGAAGCACGACTTCACGCCCGACTTCGGCGTCGGCACCATCGGTGCCTACGGCTCCGTTTCGGGCAAGACCATCACGCCGGTGGGCCGCGGCATCTTCTTCGGCACGCCCTGGCAATACAACCACACCCAGCAGGCCACGGCCGGCCTTACGCTGAAGCAGCGTCTCAACGACAGCTGGAGCCTGTCGTCGGCGGTCAACTACCAGTTCTATAAGCGCGACTACATGGCGGTGGAGCGCGTGCAGGCCGACACGGCCGGCAACTGGGCGCGCCCCCTCGGCCGTGTGCTTACCGAGGAGCAGTATTACACCGGCCAGGTGAACCTAACCGGCAAGGTGAGCACCGGCAGCATCGAGCACACGATCCTCGCCGGCATCGACGCCGACCATTACACGACCGACGCTTTTACATTCACCTTCAATGGCTACAGTGCTGCAGCGCCCATCTACGACACCATCAACCTGCTCGATCCTTCCAAGCGTGCTGCCGCTACCAATTTGCCCGAAGCGCAGAAGCTGTGGAAGACCCATGCGCCGATCGACCGCTTCGGCATCTATGCGCAGGATCTCCTGAAGCTGTCCGATAAGTTCAACGTGCTCGCCGGCATCCGTGCCTCCTACGTGGTAACCGAAGGCATCGACTCGGTGAACGTCCGCAACGACCAGCACAAGACCGGCCAGGCCCGCATCGACCGTGCCTTTTCGCCGCGCCTCGGCGTGGTGTACAAGCCCACGGATCGCACGTCGGTGTTCGCTTCCTACGCCAGCACCTTCGTCACCAACACCGGCCAGGACCTCGAAGGCAATTCGCTGAAACCCTCGCTGGTAGACCAATACGAAGTAGGTGTAAAGAACGAGCTGTTCGGCGGACGCCTGTCGGCCAACGTAACGCTGTACCGCATCGTAAACAACAACCTCGCGCAGACCGCACCTTACCTGAAAGACGGCGTGACGCCCAACAACAATAGCAACATCAAGATGCTGTCGGGACAAACGCTCTCCGACGGCGTGGAAGTGGACCTCGCCGCGTCGCCCATCGAGGGCCTCGACCTCCGCGCGGGCTGGAGCTACAACTACATGCGCTATACAAAAAACGACACGACGCAGGGCGCCTTCAAAACCGGCGAGCGCCTGGTGAACAACCCCGCGCATACCGCCAACGCCAGCGCCTTCTACACGTTTCGCCAGGGCCTCCTCAAAGGCCTGAAGCTGGGAGGCACCTTCGTGTATCTCGGCGACCGCTCCGCGGGCTGGAACACGGTGGTCGTAAAGCAGCCGGGCCGCCCCTTCAGCTGGAACGACCGCCTCTTCGATGTGGCCGGCTACAGCACCCTCGACCTTTCTGCCGGCTACAACTGGAAGCACTTCTCGCTGACGGGCAAGCTGAGTAACGTAACCAACACGTTCAACTGGAACGTGCACGAAAACTACAGCGTCAACCCGATCGCGCCCCGCCAGTTCCTGGCTACGGTGGCCTATAAGTTCTAAAACATCACGTGAGGCGTGAGGCGTCAGGCGTGCGAAAATCCACTCACGCATCACGCCTCACGCCTCACGCTATTTTTACCTCATGAAAGTTTTCTTCCGCCGCATACACCTTTACCTCTCCTTTGCCGCCGGCCTGGTCATTCTCGTTGCCTGCCTCACCGGCGCGATCCTCGTATTCGAGAAGGACCTGCAGATGGCCTTCAACAAGCATCGTTATTATACCAACCCAGCAGGCCCCGTTCTTCCTGCCGATTCGATCCTGGGCAAGGTCCGCGCGGCCTTCCCGGGAAAGGTCACGGGGATGAAGTGGTATGCCGACCCGGCGCGCACGGTGGAGGTTTCGATGAGCGCCCCGAAAAAGAAAGAAGAAGGCGCGGACAATGCGCAGAAGCCGGGCGGCAAAGAAGCAAAGGCTCGTCCGGCCGAAGGGCGCGCCCCGGGCTTCACGGTGTTTGCAGACCCTTACAACGGGGAGATCCGGGAAAAGTACAGCTACCGCGAAACGTCGTGGTACCAGGTATTTGCGTTGCACCGCTGGCTGATGGGCGGCGAAGGGTCGGTGGGCAAATACATCGTGGGCACTTCCACGCTGTTGTTTCTCTTTATCCTCATCACGGGCGTCGTGCTTTGGTGGCCGCGCACCCGCAGGGTGCTGCAGCAGCGGCTGACGATCAAATGGGGCGCGTCGTGGAAACGCATCAACCACGACCTGCACCTGGTACTCGGTTTTTACAGCGCCATCTTCCTGTTCATCGTCGCCTTCACCGGGCTTGCGTGGAGCTTCGAATGGTTCAACAACAGTATTTATACGGTCACCGGTTCGCCGCTGAAGGCGCCTCCGCCGCCGAAGTCGGTATACGTGGCCGATGCGAAGCCGCTGCGTCCCGGAGCCGTACTGGCCGCTGCGCGCAGCGCCGCCCCTGCTGGACAGTTTTACAACCTGCAGGTCCCGAAAGATTCCACGGACCCGTATACCGTGCAGGTACTGCCACAGCACCCGGTGCACGAGTCGGCCAGCGACGCCCTCTACTTCGACCAGTACAGCGGCGCCCTGCTGGGCAAGGTAGCTTACGAACAGCGCAGCCTCGGCGCCCGCGTGCGCAGCACCTTCAAGCCCGTGCACACGGGCTCCATCGGCGGCTGGCCCACGAAGATCCTCGCTTTTGTAGTGTGCCTCTTCGGGGTGTCGTTTCCGGTCACCGGCACCATCCTGTGGTGGAACCGAACAAAGAAGCGCAAGAACGGGAAGAAGGTGCTGATGACCGAAGAGATCGAGTCGGAGTTGGTCTAGAACAGCGCAGTTGCTGTTGGTCACGCAAAGACAAAGACGCCAGTAATAACATAAACAAGGGAAGCGTTGCTTCCCTTGTTCCATTGTAACACCCAGCCACTTTGCGTCCTCGCGTGAAAGGCCGCCTGCGGCCTCTTACTGCTTCCGGAACGCTTTATAAATTTTGATGGCGCTCATCAGCACGATGATAAAACCGATGAGCCCCAGCAGGCCCCAGAGCCAGGAGATGGCGGTCTTCACCGTAGCCAGCATGACGATGGGAATAAGGAAGATGGTAGCCACTTCGTTCCACACCCGAAGCTTTTGCGCCTTCCAGGCGAAGATGCCCGCGAGCTGTTGCCGGTAGATGCGGTGCAGGCTGAAGAAATAGATATACAACAGCAGTACAAACCCGAGCTTCACCTCCAGCCAGCGGCCCGCAGCCTCGCCAAAGGTGGCCTGCCAGTTGCCCAGCACGAGCACGGCAGGTCCGAGGATCAGCGTCAGGATGGCGGAGGGCCAGGTGATGCCGAGCCACAGCCGCCTGATCATGATCGCGAATTGCGCCTGCAGGATGCTGCGCTCGGGCTCGGGCTTGTCCTGCGCCTCGCGGTTGTAGATGAACAGGCGCACGATGTAAAACATCCCGGCGAACCAGGTGACGATGAAGACGATGTGCAGGGCTTTGAGGTAGGCGTACATGGGTCAATGGTGAGTGGTCAATGGTCAATGATTCGGGTTTATCAAACTGGAAAGGATTTTAAACGTCCGGATCATGTTTTCCTTCAGGTTGCTGAAATCATAGTTTTCAAAATAGCCCAAATCATGGGCTATGTCCAGCGCAGCGTCGATTTCAATAACCGACCCACGGGCTATTTCATAAAAGCGCTTTCGTTCGGCATCCGATTTACGGGAAGCTCCTTCCGCAATGTTCAGGTGAACAGACAGCGCCGCACGGCGTACCTGGGCGATCATTCCGAAACGTTCGTCGGGCGGCAGCGTATTGCTGAGGCGATAACATTCAAGGACAAATTTTCTGGAAAAGCCATAGAGATCGAGCTTCTGATGATTTAAGGTCAAAAACATGCGTGTTGTTTTGGTGTCAGGAAAGGTACGATTACCTATTTGACCATTCACCATTGACCATTCACCCTAGATAATGTCCATAATGCTCTTCTTCGGCAGCAGCTCATGGGCCGAATCAAACTGCAGCATGTCCGTTTTGCCCTGTGCATAATCGCGCACCCATTTTGCCAGCGCCTGCACCCACAGTGGGTGTACATTCAGACAGGGGATCATCGTAAAGTTTTCGCCGCCGGCATGCAGGAACAGTTCCTTGCCTTCGCCGGCGATCTCCTCGAGTGTTTCGAGGCAGTCGCTGATAAAGGCCGGGCAGGCCACCACGACCTTTTGCACGCCTTCCTTCGGCAGCTCGCTCAGGCGCTGCGCCGTGTAGGGCTGCAGCCAGGGATCGCGGCCGAGGCGGCTTTGAAAGGAAAAGCCCCACTTGCCTTCGGGGATGCCGAGGCGCCGGACGACCTCTTTGGTAGTGGCCCAGCATTGGTGGCGGTAACAGTATTGATGGGCAGCAGAAGGCACGTCGCAGCAGTTGCCGCTCTTGAGGCAGTGCTGCCCGGTGATGTCGCCTTTATAGATGTGCCGCTCGGGCACGCCGTGGTAGGAAAACAAGATCTGGTCGTAGTCGCCATCGAGGTAGGGACGGATGCTCTCACAGAGGGCGTGGAGGTATTCCTCGTTGTTGTAGTACGGCCGGATGTAGTCGAGGCGGAAGCGATAACGGCCTTCCTTGTGCTGTTCCTTTGCGTATTCCACCGCCGTCTCGTACGAGCTCATGGCGTAGTGCGGGTACATCGGCACCAGCAGCACCTGTTCGAGGTCGGGGTGCTGGGACTGCAGGAGGTCAAACACCTGCCGGGGCGACGGCGTGCCGTACCGCATGGCGATGACCACGGGCTCCTCCACTTCGCCATCGAGGGCGGTCGCGAGCTGCTGCGACAGCACGATCAGCGGGGAGCCGGCGTCGGTCCAGACCTGCTTGTAGGCTTCCGCCGACTTGGGTGCGCGGAAGGGCACGATGATACCACGCACCAGCAGGTTCCGCAGCAGCCAGGGCTTGTCGATCACCCGCGCGTCCATCAGGAACTCGTTGAGGTAACGCTTCACGTCCTTCACCTCCGTGGAGTCGGGTGAACCCAGGTTCATCAGGATTACGGCTCGCTTCATAGCGGCAAAAGTAAGGTGGAGCGATGAGCGAGGGAGCATGTGAACAGTAGTGCGGGCGCCCGGAAGGCATTTGCGTCTGCCCCGTTGCGTTGACCGGCTCCCTTCCGATCCATCCCCTGAGGCCGCAACTGATCTCCCACATCCCGCATCCTGAGCAAGATCACCCGTCCAAATGACAGATCAATGACACAGAAGTTAGGCCGAGGAAGCCGCGCTGGGTACCTTTGCCGCGTGTTATCGGAACACCGTGCCATGAACAACCACTACTTCAAGAACATCGATAATTTTTTCGTCGCCGGAATCAACTACAAGAAGTCCGACGCCTCCGTGCGTGGTCTTTTTGCCATCGGCAGCGATCAATACAACGCCATCCTCGAGGGCGCCGCCACCGAGGGTGTCAGCGAGCTGTTTGTACTCTCTACCTGCAACCGCACCGAGATCTACGGCATCGCTCACTGCCCGCACCAGCTGGTGCGCCTGCTCTGCGGCCAGACGGCCGGCTCGGTAGAAACCTTCCTCGGATCGGCGTATATCCGCCAGGGACAGGAAGCCGTGGAGCACGTGTACAACGTGGCCTCGGGCCTCGACTCCCAGATCCTGGGCGACTACGAGATCGTGGGCCAGCTGAAGACGGCGGTGAAGTTTGCCAAGGAAGGCGGCTTCGTCGGCGCCTTTACCGAGCGCCTCATCAACAGCGTGCTGCAGGCCTCCAAGAATGTCAAGAACAACACCGAACTGAGCGGCGGCACCGTTTCCACCGCCTTCGCCGCCGTACAATACATCCGCGCTCATGTGCCCCAGGTGGCCGCCAAGAAGATCCTGCTGGTCGGCACCGGCAAGATCGGCCGCAACACCTGCAAGAACCTCGTCGACTACCTCTGCACCCGCGCCATCACCCTCATCAACCGCACGCCCGAAAAGGCACAGGAACTGGCTACCGAGCTGGGGCTCCGTTCTGCGCCGCTGGAGCACCTGGAAGCGGAACTCCGCGCCGCCGATGTGGTGATCGTGGCCACCAATGCCCAGCAGAAGACTATCCTCCGCGAGCACCTCGAAGGCGCCGGCGAGAAGCTGATCATCGACCTCTCCATTCCCTATAACGTGGCCGATGACGCCCAGACGCTGCCCAACGTGCGCATGGTGAATGTGGACGAGCTCTCGAAACTTAAAGACGAAACCTTCCGCATGCGCCAGGCCGAGGTACCCAAGGCCCGCGCGATCATCGCCGAAGGCATGGAAGAATTTGCCGAGTGGTGCGACATGCGCCGCCACGTGCCCCTGCTCAAAGACCTGAAGGCGAAGCTTCGCACGCTCTACGAGCACCCGCAGTGCCCCCACATGCGCGAGCAGCACAGCAAGCTCCTCGACGTGCAGATCCAGCGCGTGCTCAACGAAACGGCCGGCCGTATCAAAGAGCGCAATGAGCGCGGCTGCCAATACATTGCTGCATTGAACGAATTCATAAGCGAACGAAACTGATGGCCCGTACCCTCCGCATCGGCACCCGCGACAGCCAGCTTGCCGTCTGGCAGGCTACCCTTGTCCAGGATCTCCTGAAAGAAAAAGGCATCGCCTCCGAGCTCGTATATATCAAGAGCGAAGGCGATATCGATACCGTGACTCCGCTGTACGCCCTCGGGGTGCAGGGTGTGTTCACCCGCAGCCTCGACGCCGCGCTGCTCTCCGGCCGCATCGACATCGCCGTACACTCCATGAAGGACGTGCCCACGCAACTGGCGCAGGGCATCGTGGAGAACGCCGTGCTCGAGCGCGCTTCCACCAAAGACATTTTCGTATACAAGACAGAAGCCGACCTGGCATCGCTCGGTTACTCGAACGGAACCTGGAACGATCCGCGCACGGCGGACGGCTCACGCCTCCGCATCGGCACGTCGTCCATCCGCCGCGTCGCGCAGTGGAAACACCGCTACCCGAATACCGAAGTGGAGAACCTGCGCGGCAACGTCAACACCCGCCTGCGCAAACTTTCGGAAAGCAACTGGACCGGCGCCATCTTCGCCGCGGCCGGTTTGGAACGGATCCACCTGCGCCCCGAGACCTCTGTGAACCTCGACTGGATGCTGCCCGCACCCGCGCAGGGCGCCATCATGATCGTGTGCCGCGAAGAAGACCGGGAAGCCTGGGAGCTCGTTCGCCCCTTGAACCATCCGGAGACAGCCCTCTGCGCACGCCTTGAGCGCGACTTCCTCCGGGCCCTTATGGGCGGCTGCTCCACCCCTATTTCGGCACTGGCACGCATTGAGTTTGCCCAGGTACACTTCGAAGGAAACATCTGCGCTCCCCACGGAACGGAGCTTGTAGAAATACGGAAGACCGCAGACATCAACGTATCCAACGGGATCGGCTGGGAAGCAGGCAACGAATTGCTTCGCGACGAGCGCGTTCAGAAAATCATACAGTCCATCCGGAATGCCAAAAGCTGAACGGACCATATTGAGCACGCGCCCGCTGCCGGCGGCGCTGCTGCTGGAAGCCGCTGCCAGCGGCTTCGTGGTGAACTGCCTTTCTTTTATACATACCGAAGCAATCGAAGACCCCGCGCTGACACAGCGCCTGCGCTTTCTCGCCACCGAGCCGCACAGCGTGGTATTTACAAGCATGAACGCCGTGGAAGCGGTGGCGGCACAAGTGCGGCAAACGCCCCACTGGAAGCTGTATTGCATCGGTAACACAACGCGCGCGCTGGCGGAAAGCGAGTTGGGCCTGAAGGCCGCCGCCACTGCCGATGACGCCGCCGCCCTCGCCGACCGCATCATCGCCGCCGGCGAGCAGGAGCTGCTGTTCTTTTGCGGCAACATCCGCCGCGACACGCTTCCCGTAAAACTACGGAACTCCGGCATCGCCCTCGAGGAGATCACCGTATACCGCACCGAAGCCGCGCCCCAGCGAATCGGCAGCGCCTACGACGCGGTGCTTTTTTTCAGCCCCAGCGCCGTGCAAAGTTTCGCCTCAGTGAACCAATGGTCGCCTTCGACCGTTTACTTTGCCATCGGCAGCACCACTGCTGAAGCCCTGCGCAGCGCCGGCGCTCACCGGGTAATCAGCGCCGACGGCCCGGGCAAGGAGACCTTGCTGCGCCGCGCAATGGACTATTTAAAGAACATTACAACCACCGATAAATCATGAGCGAACTGAAGAACGACCTGCTGTTGCGCGCCCTCCGCGGTGAAAGCGTAGAACGCCCGCCCGTATGGATGATGCGCCAGGCCGGCCGCTACCTCCCCGACTACCTGAAGCTGAAAGCGAAATACGATTTCTTTACCCGCGTACAAACGCCGGAGCTGGCCACCGAGATCACGCTGCAGCCCATCGACCAGGTGGGCGTGGACGCGGCCATCATCTTCTCGGACATACTCGTTATCCCACAGGCCATGGGGGTTGAAGTGCTGATGGAAGAAGGCAAAGGCCCCTCGCTGCCGAAGACCATCGCCACGCAGGCCGACATCGACGCCCTCGTAACCGAAGGCGCGGAAGACAGCCTCAAATATGTGCTGGATGCGCTGACGCTCACCAAAAAAGAACTGGCCGGACGCACGCCGCTCATCGGCTTTGCCGGCGCCCCCTGGACCATCCTCTGCTACATGGTGGAAGGCAAGGGCTCCAAAACCTGGGACAAGGCCAAGCAATTCGCCTATACCCAGCCCAAGCTCGCGCACGCCCTGCTGCAAAAGATCACCGACATCACGATCGACTACCTGAAAGCACAGGTGAAGGCCGGCGCCGACACCGTGCAGGTGTTCGACTCCTGGGCCGGCTCGCTGAGCCCCGAAGACTTCAAAACCTTCGCCCAGCCGTACCTTTTGCAGATCAGCAACGCCGTAAAAGACGACGCCCCGGTGATCCTCTTCCCCAAAGGCACCTGGTATGCGCTCGAAGACCTTTCGAAGAGCGGTGCCTCCGGCATCGGCATCGACTGGACCGTGTCGCCGCAAAAGGCCCGCGAGCTTACCGGCAACCGCATCACCCTGCAGGGCAACTTCGATCCCGCGAAGCTCCTGGCGCCGATCCCGCAGATCAGGCAGTGGGTGAAAGAAATGATCGACGGCTTCGGCACGCAACGCTACATCGCCAACCTGGGCCACGGCATCACCCCTAACGTACCGGTGGATCATGCGAAGGCGTTTGTAGAGGCGGTGAAGGAATACGGTTCGTGAGGCGTGAGGCGTGAGGCGTGAGGCGTGAGCCGCTCGCGCCGCCTCGCCTGGGGCGAGTCATTGCGAGCGTAGCGAAGCAAACTACCGTGCTCTGGTGAAGATCAATAAAGAAGGACAGCATGAACATCAATCAACTCCCTCCCTCCGACATCCGTGACCGCTGGATCGCTTACATCCACGACCTGCAGGACCGTATTTGTACGGGACTGGAAGCGGAGGACGGGAAAGAGCGTTTCCGCGAAGACCGCTGGGAGCGGCCCGAGGGCGGCGGCGGTAAAACGCGCGTCATCGCCAACGGCGGCGTATTCGAAAAGGGCGGGGTCAACACCTCGGTGGTCTTTGGCGAGGTGACCGATACGATGCGCAATGCCCTCAAGATCGACGGCGACCGCTGGTTTGCCTGCGGCCTCAGCCTCGTGCTGCATCCCTTCAACCCGATGGTTCCGACAGTGCATTGCAACTATCGCATGTTCGAGCTGTACCGCGAAGGAGCCGTGAGCGACCGCTGGTTCGGCGGCGGCACCGACCTGACGCCCTTTTACCTGTTTGAAGAAGACGCGCGTCATTTTCATGGCACCTACAAAGAGGTGTGCGACCGCTTCGACCCATTGTTTTATCCCCGCTTCAAAAAGGTGTGCGACGACTATTTCGTCAACAGCCACCGCAACGGCGAGCGCCGCGGCATCGGTGGCATCTTTTACGATCACCAGCGGCCGGATGCGCAGCACGATCTCGACTTCTGGGTGCGCTTCGGGCAGGCCTGCGGCGACGCCTTTCTGCCCGCGTATGTTCCGATCGTGGCCGCCCACAAGAACGACCCTTTTACAGCCGAACAAAAACACTGGCAGGAGATCCGGCGTGGGCGCTATACCGAGTTCAACCTGGTGCACGACCGCGGTACCATCTTCGGGTTGAAGACCAACGGCCGCACCGAAAGCATCCTGATGAGCCTGCCGCCCACCGTGCGTTTTGAATACGACTACCAGCCCGCACCGGGCAGCCCCGAAGACGAACTGCTGCAGGCTTGCCTGCACCCCAAAGAATGGCTGATGTAGGATGTCGGATGTCTGATGTATTTTAACAGCAGACAAACCCCATTTGCTTTCCATCCGTACCGGGCCCAGGGTAATTTTGCCATTCGAATCAGACTTCAGAAATCAGACATCACACATATGTTCCTGCAACGACGTAATAGAATCCTCCGCGCCACGCCCGCCATCCGAGCGATGGTGGCTGAAACGAAACTGAGCCCCTCCGATTTCATCGCCCCGCTTTTCATCGACGAAGGCGAAGGCCTCGTGAGCGAGATCCCCTCCATGCCCAACTACTTTCGCCGCTCCCTCGACGGCACCGTACGCGAAGTGGAAGAACTCTGGAAGCTCGGCATCCGCAGCGTGCTGCTGTTCATCAAGTGTAAAGACGAACTGAAAGACAATACCGGGCAGGAAGCCTGGAACAACGAAGGCCTTATGCAGCGTGCCATCCGCGCCATCAAGGCTGCCGTGCCGGAGATGTACGTGATGACCGACGTGGCGCTGGACCCCTACTCGTCGTTCGGCCACGACGGCATCGTAGAGAACGGCGAGATCGTCAACGACCCGACGGTGGAGGCGCTGGTGCAGATGAGCATTTCACATGCCGCCGCGGGTGCCGACATGGTGGCTCCTTCCGACATGATGGACGGCCGCATCGGCGCCATCCGCGAAGGCCTCGAGCACCACGGCTACACGAAAACGGGCATCATGGCCTACAGTGCCAAGTACGCCTCCTGCTTCTACGGTCCCTTCCGCGATGCGCTCGACAGCGCCCCCGGCTTCGGCGACAAAAAGACCTACCAGATGGATTACGCCAACCGCACCGAAGCGGTGAAGGAAGCGCTGATGGACGAAGAAGAAGGCGCCGACATCGTGATGGTGAAGCCCGGCCTCCCTTACCTCGACATCGTGCGCGAGGTGAAGAACGCCGTGCAGGTGCCGGTGAGCGTATACAATATTTCGGGTGAATATGCCATGATCAAGGCCGCCGCCAAAATGGGCTGGATCGACGAGAACAAGGCGATCCTGGAAACACTTACTTCCATCAAACGCGCCGGAGGCGATCTCATCGCGACGTATTTTGCGAAGGAAGCAGCCCAACTAATTAGTTAGTCTGCTGGTCTGCTGATACTAATTCTCGTTCGACATTAGCCGACCAGCAGTTTAAACACATTTGCAGACTACATTAGCAAATCAGCACCACAGCACATTTCTGCCATGAATATCTCCAAAAGCGAACAACTTTTTCAAAGAGCCCAATCCTCCATTCCCGGCGGCGTCAACTCGCCCGTGCGTGCTTTCAAAAGCGTCGGCGGCAATCCCATCTTTTTGAAAAGCGCCAAGGGCGCTTACCTCTATGATGTGGACGGCAACCGCTATATCGACTACATCAACTCCTGGGGACCGATGATTCTTGGGCATGCCTTTGCACCCGTAGTGGCGGCCATCCAACAGAAAGCTCTCGACTCCACTTCGTTCGGCGCCCCGACGGAGCTCGAAGTAGAGATGGCGGAGCTGGTGAAAAGCATGGCGCCCAACGTGGACCTGATCCGCATGGTGAGCTCGGGCACCGAAGCCTGCATGAGTGCCCTGCGTCTTGCGCGCGGCTTCACGGGCCGCAACAAGTTCATCAAGTTCGAAGGCTGCTACCACGGGCACGCCGACTCCTTCCTGGTGAAGGCCGGCTCGGGAGTGGCGACGTTTAATATTCAAACCGTTCCTGGTGTCACGGGCGGTGTGTCGAACGACACGCTCACCTGCGCCTACAACGACCAGGATGCCGTGCGTCAGCTCTTTGCGGAAAACAAAGGCGAGATCGCTGCGATCATCATCGAGCCGGTGGCAGGCAACATGGGTTGCATCCTGCCGCAGGAAGGTTTCGTGGAAGGCCTGCGCCGTATTTGTACGGAAGAAGGCGCCCTGCTCATCTTCGACGAGGTGATGACGGGCTTCCGCCTCGCCCCCGGTGGTGCACAGGAACGCCTGAAGGTCGATGCCGACCTGGTGACCTATGGTAAAGTGATCGGTGCCGGTATGCCTGTGGGCGCCTTCGGCGGCCGCCGGGAGATCATGGAAAAGATCGCTCCGCTCGGCGCCGTATACCAGGCCGGCACGCTCAGCGGCAACCCGCTGGCTATGGTCGCCGGCTACACGCTATTGCAGCACCTGAAGGCCAATCCCCGTATTTATACGGAGCTCGAAGAAAAAGGCAACTACCTCAAAGCCGGTCTGCAGCGGGTGCTGGAAGCTTCCGGAACGCCCTTCGTCATCAACCACATGGGCTCGATGATCTCCGTTCACTTCAGCGACCATCCCGTAACCGACTTCGCCACGGCCGCATCGGCCAACAACGCCCTGTTCAACAAATTCTTCCACGCGATGCTCGATCGCGGTGTGTACCTGCCGCCATCGGCCTATGAAAGCTGGTTCCTGAGCCACGCACTGACGCAAGAGGACCTGGATGCGACGATCAACGCAGCCGAAGAGAGTTTGAAGGAAATTGTATAGCACCCCGGGAAGAGAAGGAACGCAGATTTTTATGATTCTTATGATGAGCGCGGATTTTCATTTTCGCGAAAAAAATCATAACCGATCATAAACATCTGCGTATCCCGCTTGCGGAATCAGCGTTCTTTTTCTACTTCCGCGGGGCGGGCTTGTAATCCAGCACCGACAGCACCTTGCCGCAGAAGGCATACTCCACCGGGTCGTTCGAGCAAACGATCACCAGGCGGCCTTTTGTTTCTTCATTGATCAGGTCGAGGTACAGCTGCACGCCGACGATATCGAGGTTGGACGTGGGCTCGTCCAGCAGTAATACGGAGGTATCCGAAAAGAAGGCCTGCGCGAGCTTCACACGCTGTTTCATACCGGAGGAATAGTAACGGACCTGCTTGTGCGCGGCGGCTGCGAGGCCCACGCGCTCCAGGATGCTTTCGGGCGTTTGACCGGACCGAAAGGGCTTGAAGCGGGCATGAAAGCGGAGGAACTCAAGGGCCGTCATCTCCTCGATGACGTCGAGGTAGGGTGCGGCCAGCGAAAGGGAGCGGAAGATATTTTCGGGAGCCAGGAGGCGATCGCTCTCGTAATAGTGCACCTTGCCCTCACTGGGCTGAAGAAGTCCCCCGATCAGTTGTAATAAGGTCGATTTCCCCGATCCGTTGGGGCCGGTGAGCGCGTAGGCATGGCCCGCGTGGAAGTGCAGGTCGGCCTTACGGAAGATCCAGTCGTGGTTAAAGCGCCGCCCGGCGCCTGCGAGCTCAATCCTCGTCGCCGCCCTTTGCATAGCGCTTGATGATACCGGCCTGCGAGCCTTCAATGAATGAGAGGATGCCGCTGCGGATCGCGGTGTCGGGGAAGTTGGTCCTGATCAGCTCAATAGAGCGGCTTACAGGATGCTTCTCCACGAACAGCACATGGTAGATCGAGGAGATCTCGTCGATGGACTCCTTGGTGTAGCCGGCACGGGTAAGCCCCACCGAGTTCACGCCCACAAACGACAGCGGGTCGCGGGCCGCCTTGACGTAGGGGGGAATGTCTTTGCGGATCAGCAGCTGCGCACCTACATAGGTGTGGGCGCCGATGTGAATGAACTGGTGCACGCCGCAGTGGCCGCCGATGCGGGCGTATTCGTCAACCTGCACGTGGCCGGCAAGCTGCACGGCGTTGGCGAGGATCACGTGGTTGCCTACGAGGCAATCGTGGGCGACGTGCACGTAGGCCATCAGCAGGCAGTCGGAACCCACCTTGGTGGTCCACTTGTCTTTGGTGCCGCGGTGGATGGTGACGCACTCACGGATGGTCGTGCGGTCGCCGATCTCGGCCGTCGTTTTTTCACCGACGAACTTCAGGTCCTGCGGGATGGCGCTGATGACGGCGCCGGGGAAGATCACACAGTCCTTACCGATGCGCGCGCCATCGAAGACCGTGACGTGGGGCATGATGTGGGTGCCGTCGCCGATCTCCACGTCTTCGTAGACGACCGAGAAGGCCTCGATCGTAACGTTGTTGCCGATCTTCGCATTCGGATGTACGTGCGCTAAAGGACTAATCATTGGTCTTCGGTCTTTTTACGATTTGCGCCACGAGGTCGGCTTCCACGGCGATCTTGTTGTTGACAAAAATAGTTCCTTTCATTTCACAAAGGCCACGGCGGATCGGCGCCGACAACTCCATCCGGAGGATGAGGGTATCGCCGGGGACCACTTTCTGCTTGAACTTGCAGTTGTCGATCTTGATGAAATAGGTATCGTACTTGTCGTCGGTGTCTTTCGGAATGGCCAGGATGCCGCCGCACTGGGCGAGGGCTTCCACCATCAGTACGCCCGGCATGACGTAGTTGCCGGGGAAGTGCCCCTGGAAAAAGGGCTCGTTGTAAGTAACGTTCTTGATGCCCACCACGCGGGTGTCGGTGAGCTCGATGATCTTGTCCACCATCAGCATCGGGAAGCGGTGGGGCAGGATCTTTTCGATGGCCACCACGTCGAAAAGCGGCGGCTGCTCGATATCGTACACGGGCACTTCGGCCTTGACGCGGTTCTTTTTGAGGTGCTCCTTGATCTTCTTGGCAAAGGCCACGTTGGTGGCGTGCCCGGGCTTGTTGGCGATGACGTGGGCGCGGAAGGGCATGCCCACCAGCGCCAGGTCGCCCACCACGTCGAGCAGCTTGTGCCGCGCCGGCTCGTTGTCGAAGCGCAGCTCCTCGTTGTTGAGGTAACCGCGGCCCTCGGGGATGGCGATGCCGTCGAAATGCTGGCCCAGCTTGGCTACCTGCGCCTCGGTGATCGGCTTGTCGACTACCACGATGGCGTTGTCTTTGGAGCCGCCCTTGATCAGGTTGTGCTCAAAGAGGTATTCCAGCTCGTGGAAAAAGCAGAAGGTGCGGCAGTCGGCGATCTGCCCGTTGAAGTCGGCGATGTCTTTGAGCGACGCGTGTTGCGTGCCCAGAACGGCCGAATTGAAGTCGATGAGGGTATTGATGCGGTAGCCGTTGTAAGGCATGGCCACCATCTCTACTTTCTTGTCGTCGTCTACCAGCACGATGTTGTGCTGCAGGGTGTACCAGGTTTTCTGGGCGCCCTGCTGCTGGCGGCCGGCTTCGAGGATGGCCTTTACAAAGGGGCCGGAGGAGCCGTCGAGGATGGGCACTTCGGCGCCGTCGATCTCGATGCACACGTTGTCGATGCCGTTGGCGTAGAGCGCCGCCATCAGGTGCTCGATGGTGCTCACGCGGGCCTCGCCGTTGCCGATGGTGGTGCTGCGGGTGGTTTCCACCACGTTGTCCACGTCGGCCTTAACGGAAGGCTTGCCGGGAAGGTCTACACGCTGAAACACGACGCCCGAATGTGCTTCGGCCGGCTTCAGGCGCATCGTTACGGTCTCGCCGGAGTGGATCCCCACCCCGCTGACCGTCACTTCCTTGGCCAATGTATGTTGATATTCAGGAGCTTTATTCTCGGAAAGCATGCCGCGAAAGTAGGAAAAAGGCGGTAACCCGAATACTTTACAGTTCGTTGACAGCCGCGCCCGCCCGCCCCCCGTACCTTTGCGGGGCCATGCCATTCCAGACGTCCATAAGCCTCCCGGGTCTTGCGCTCGCCACCGATGCCGGTAACCTGATCCAGGAGACCGAGCAGCAGGTGCCGGGATCGGTGCATTACAGCATCCGCCGCTACCTGCGCCCCGAAGGCTGGGCACGCGAGGACGTCGGCATGCTCCACTACGCACCCGCTTCCGACAACGGGGGCTCGCTGCAACTCTATTTCTGCCTGACGGGCAACACCTATTGCGCCCGCAAGGGCAAGGATTGCGACGACTGCACGATCCACAAAGAAGGCCCCTGCCCCGACCGCACCGAGAGCCTCGACCTGCTGCAGTTCAGCTTTACCCCCGCTTTCCTCGGGCAATTTGCCCGTGGCCTCAACGAGAACCGGCATATAACCGAGTCGGTGCTCAGCTTCCGCCACACAAGTACCTTCAGCAAAACGGTGCCCCTGTGCAACAAGACCCGCACCCTGCTGGAAGCCCTGCTCAACCACAATTACGCCGACAGCCTGGCCAATATCTTCGTAAACGCCCAGGTGCAGCTCCTGCTGCTGCAAAGCCTCAGCTGCCTGCTGGGCGAAAAGGAACCCGAGGTGTTCGAGTGCCGCTTCCTGGCCAACGCCGACGACCGCGAAAAAATCCTGAAGGCCCGCGACGTGTTGCTGCACCATATCGGCGAGCCCATCACCATCAAGGAACTGAGCCGCAAGGTGGCCATCAACGAGTGCTACCTGAAAAAAGGCTTCAAAGAGCTTTTCGGCACTACCATCTTCGAATTCTACCAGGGCCAGCGCATGGAGCACGCCAAATACCTGCTGTATGAAAAAGGCCTCAGCGTCACCGAAGTATCGGTGCTGCTGGGCTACTCCTCCATTTCGCACTTTTCCACCGCTTTCAAGAAACATACAGGCCTGAAGCCCTGCGAGCTGCTGCTGCGCTAACCCTTCAGGAAGTTTGTAGTTTATGGTTTATAGTTAGGGGAATGGCTGTATATTGCAACCTCGCTGCAAATCAGCACAGCGCTTTAACTGGAACCCTCAAACTATAAACTGTAAACCTCCCGTCTTGTTCACCGTCGTAGCCGGCACCATACTCCTCGCTTTCGTGCACGCCCTGATCCCGAATCACTGGCTGCCCCTGGTGGCCGTGGCGCGTTCTGAAGGCTGGAAAGCCCGCGAGGTGACGGCCATCACGTTCCTGGCGGCGCTCGCCCACGTGCTGGGCACTGTCGGGCTGGGCTACGTGCTGGGGCTTATCGGCAAAAACCTGCGGGAAGAATACGGTCATGTGATCAACGTGGCAGCCTCGGTGCTGCTCATCGTGTTCGGCCTTGTGTATTATACCGTCAACCTGCCGCACCATCACCACCACGAAGACAAGGACGTGAAGGGCTTCCGGCGGAGCCGCGGCAAATGGATCTTCATCTTTATCGTGATGATGTTTCTCTCGCCCTGCCTCGAAGTGGAAAGCCTGTTCCTGTCGGCGGGTGCTTACGGCATGGGCTTCGTTACGTTCCTGTCGCTGCTCTATGCCATTATCAGCATCAGTGGCATCCTCCTGCTGGTTACGCTCGGCCACCGCGGCGTGAAGCTGTTGTCGGCCCACTTCATCGAGCACAACGAAAAAAGGATCAGCGGCATTGTGCTGATCCTCGTGGGCATCCTGAACTTTTTCCTGCATTGATTCAATGCCGTCGCTGCGCTTCTTCCCCGTGCACGAGGAGGAATTCGTCAACGGCGGCTTCGTCGAGCTTGCCGTTCACAAACAGGTGGTTCTTGGCGATGTAGTTGACCACGCGCCGTTCCCAGGGGGTTACGTCATCCACCCAGGCCACCTGCCGCGATTGCAGGAAAATAAATTCGAGGTAGGTTTCCGTGCCGCTGCTGTTTTGCGGCGTTACCCGCACGTGGCGGCTTTTCTGCACAATGCGGAGTACCCGGTTGCCTGCGGTGTCGTACACCTGGTAGTCGCAGTTGCCGTAGCCGATCCCACAGCCGTCTTTCTCATAGCGAAAGGAAGGCCGGCCGTCCACCGACACGCGGCCTTTGCTGATCTTGATCTTTTGTGCGAAGGAAAATGCGGGCAGCAGGCACAGCGCCCAGAGTAAAGCTGTCTTCATAAGTAAGCGTTTCGTGAGTAACCAAGATAGTCCCGGCCGGTAAATGGGTGCGGCGCGGAACGGGCTTTCACGAAAGAATAACAAACGTGAGGCGTGAAGCGTCAGCCGTGAGTTGCTTTCGCCTTTAATAAAGAACGGATGCCTTTGGCATCCGTTCTTTCTATTACCGCGCAATGCGCGCTCACGGCTGACGCCTCACGCCTCACGACATCAGTGCATCGCTTCGCTCAGGTCCACCTTGCCCTGCTGCTTGCGCTGGCGCACAAAGAGCACGAAGGGAATACAGATGAGGAAGAGCACACCGAGGATAAGGAAGGCGTCCATATACGACAGCACCGATGCCTGTTTCATCACCGTTCCCTCGAGGGCGCGGTAGGCCATTGCCAGCGCCTGGTCGGGCGACTTGCCCGTGGCCATGAACTTCTGCTTCAGCCCGTTGACGCGCTGCTGCACATCGGGGTCGTTCAGGTTGAGGTAAGTCACCAGGTTGGCGCGGTGCACCTGGATCTGCCGCGACAGGTAGGTCGTGATCAGCGCAATGCCGAAGGAGCCGCCGAGCTGGCGCATCATACCCGTAAAGGCAGCGCCCTGGCCGATCTGCCGGCCCTTCAGTGTAGAGAGCGACAGGGTGGTGATGGGAATGAACAGCATACCCATGCCGAGGCCGCGGAAGATGAGCATCCAGAAGAAGTTTTCCTTGCCGGTGTCGGGCGTCAGGATCTTGTAGGCCCAGAAGCTGTAGATGAAAAAGATCATCATGCCGAGCGCCACGAGGTACTGCTGCTTTACGCCGCGCTGCAGCATCTGCCCGATAATGGGCATCATGAAGGCAGTCGTCAGTGCCGCGGGGATCATCAGCTCGCCCGACTGCTGTGCCGTCCACCCAAGGATCGACTGCGTGTAGAGCGGTATCAGGAAAGTGGAGCCGTAAAGACCGAAGCCGAGGATGAACGACATCACCGTACCGAGGCGCAGGTTACCGTTCTTGAGCACCCGTAGTTCTACGATCGGGTTGCGGAACGTGAGCTCCCGCCAGATGAAGAAGAAGAAGCCGAAGACGGCCGTTACCGTCAGCATGATAATGGTCAGGTTGTTGAACCAGTCTTCTTCCTGCCCCTTTTCCAGCACATACTGCAGCGAGCCTACCGAAATGGCCAGCAGCCCGATGCCCAGCCAGTCCACGTCTTTCGCCTTGCTTTTGGCGCCGCCGCCGTAGCGCGGGCTGCGCACAAACTGCAGGGTGAGCAGGGTGGCGATGATACCGAGCGGAATGTTGATGTAAAAGATATAAGGCCAGGTGGAGTTCGTTACGATATAGCCGCCGAGCGGCGGCCCCAGCGTGGGACCGATGATAACGCCGAGGCCGTAGATGGCCTGCGCCATACCGCGCTTCTCGGGCGGGTAGCTTTCGGTGATGATCGTTTGCGAGGTCACCAGCAACGCGCCGCCGCCGATGCCCTGCAGGAAGCGGAAGAGCACGAGCTCACCGATACCCGTGGCCTGTCCGCAGAGGTACGAACACACCGTAAACAGGATGATGGAGGCCGCGAAGTAGTTGCGGCGCCCGAACTGCTGCGCCAGCCAACTCGTCATCGGCACGATGATCACGTTGCCGATGGCATAGGCGGTGATCACCCAGCTCACTTCGCTGAGGGTGGCGCCGAGGGAACCCTGCATCTGTGTCAGTGCCACGTTCACGATGGTGCTGTCCACGATCTCGAGCAGGGCGCACACGATCGCCGTGATCGTGATGATCACGCGCCGCCCGCCATATTCAACTAAAGATTCTTGTTGTAGCATATATTCATTTGTGGCGACGCAGCAAGTGCGTCAAAAGAGGCGCACATAGTGCGTCTATACAAAGGAGCCTGTGCGTCACCCATTGTTGCCGACCGCCCGTTGGGTACATCAGTCCAGGTGCACGTCCAGCTCCACGTTCATACCGGCGCGCAGCTGCTGCAGCAGGGGATCCTGCGGGTTGGCGAACTCGATGCGCACGGGCACGCGCTGCACCACCTTCACGAAGTTGCCGGTGGCGTTGTCGGGCGGCAGCAGGGCAAACGAAGAGCCGGTGCCGGGCGAGAAGGAAGCAACGCGCGCCTCGATATCGTGACCGGGAAAGGCATCCGCATGCACGATCACCTTCTGGCCAACTTTCATTTTATCGAGCTGCGTTTCCTTGAAGTTGCCCACGATCCAGGTCTGGTTGTTGAGCACGATGGCGAAGAGCTGTTGGCCGGGCTGTACAAACTGGCCCGACTGCACGGTCACCCGCGACACGAGGCCGTCTTCGGGGGCCGTCACCACGGCGTAGGAAAGATTGAGCTTCGCATTCTCCACATCAACGCGGCGCTGCTGGATGACGGTAGAAGCGACCGGCACCTGCGCACCCGTGGCGCCGCTCTGTGCGCCGACGGCCGACGTCTGCGAAGCGGCCTGCTGGCGCTGCTCCTGCAGCACGCGGAGCTGGCGCTCGGCGGTCTGCTTGGCGGCGAGTGCCTGCTCATATTGCTGCTGCGTTACGGAATGATCCTGCACCAGGTTGGCGTAGCGTTCGTAGTCTTTCTGCGTGCGCCACACGTTCACCCGGGCCGTTTCGATCTGCGCGTCGATGGTTTCCACGGCGGCGCGCGAGGTGCCGATGTTGGCTTTGGCGGCGCGGGTGCTGGCCTCGGCCACGCCGAGGGCACTCTGCGCGTTGGCCAGGGCAGCTTCGGCCTGCTGCACCTTCAGGCGCAGGTCGCGGTCGTCGAGCACGATGAGGGTGTCCCCCTTCTTCACATGCTGGTTGTCTTTCACCCGCACGTCGGCGATGTAGCCGCCGATCCGCGGAATGACGGGACTGATGTTCGCCTCCACGTGGGCGTTGTCGGTCTCCTCGTGGTGCTGCGCGTGGTTGTACTTCGTGAGTCCGAAGGCGCCGCCGGCGAGCACCAGCAGGATCAGTACGATGAGGAATACTTTGCTGCGCTTCTTGGGCGCCTGTTCGGTAGTGGTTGTCGTTACTTCTTGTGCCATGATATCTTTTCGGAGTTGTGTTATTGGTGATTGGTTTGGAGGTTACCCGACACCTGCAGCAGGCGGTAGTAGGCCACTACGGCGTCGTTCTGGGCAAATGCGTGGTTGAGGCGGGCTTGAAGCAGCGCGGCGTCGGCGTCGAGCAGCTCTGTGGTGGTGGCCAGCTGGTTGTTGAATTTATTGCGAATGACGCGGTTGTTCTCCTCGGCCTGCGCTACGGCGGTAGCGTTGACCTCGATCTTCTTGCGCGCCGTGAGGTAGGCGAGGTAGCGCTGGCTCACCTGAAGGCGGATGGCGTCGCCGAGCTGCTCGATGCCGGCAGCGGCCTCCGCCTCGCGGGCGCGGGCGGCCTGCACGCGGGCCTTGTTCTTCCACAGCGAAGCGATGTCGTATTTGACTCCCAGCCCGATGTTCACGGCGTTGACCACGGTGAGCACTTTGGGCACGTCGAGGGCCACGTAGCCGGCCGTTAGGGCCACGCTGGGCAGGCGCTCGGCGAGGGCGGCCTTCACCCCGATGGCGGCAGCCTGGCGCCGGAAGCCCAGGGCTTCCACTTCACTACGGCTACGGAGCCCGTCCTGCACATAGTCGGCCATCGGCTTTACCGAGACCGGCGTGCGGAGCGAAGCCGAATCGGGCAGCAGCTCGGTGCTGTCGGCCAGCCCCAGCATCAGGTTCATATTAATGTTAGCCAGCTGCCAGTTGTTCTGCGCGTCCACGAGCGCGAGCTCGGTGTTCGACTGCGCCAGCTGCGCTTTCAGAAAGTCGTTGCGGGCCAGCAGTCCCTGGCGCTCCTGGTTGCCCAGCTCCCGCACCCGCTCACGGGCCGTGGCCAGGTTGGAGTCTACCAGCAGCAGCACGGCGCGGGCCTTGAACAGGTTGTTATAGGCATCGATCGTATTGGCCAAGATCTCGTCGCGGTCGCCCTCGGCGTCGAGGCGGGCAGCTTTCTCGAGAAACTGCGACGACTGGATGCCGTAGTTGATGCGCCCGCCGGCATACAGCGGCAGCGACACATTGCCCATGACATAGGCGGCGCTGTTGGGCGAGGCCTTTTCACCGCTACCCCCACCCGAGGAGGACTGTGACGTTTTGAGGTTGACGGTCGGCTTGTTGAGGCGCAGGTAGGAGCCGCTCACCGAGGCGTCGGGGAGGCGCCGGTCGCGGGCTTCGGCCACGGCGGCCTGGGCAGCGGCGATGCGGGCTTCGCTGCCTTTGAGTGATTTGCTGTTCTTCACGCTGAGGTCGATAGCTTCCTGGAGTGTCAGCGGGCGCTGCTGCGCGCCGGCACCGGCCGCCAGCAGGAGCGCCAGCAATGCTGCGGGGATCTTGATTCTTCTGAAGGGCTTCATTTTGCTAATAGTGCTTTGAATAATTGCTGGATATGGTTGCGGATGCGGTTGCGGAATTCGAGCTGGAAGGCCACCTCGTCGAGCCCCTGCAGGCCGTGCGCCTCGCGGTAGAACTCCCGGTTGAAGTACGCATTGGTGACCGTGCCGAAGAGCGTGAACATGAGCATCTGCACGTCGATGCCGGCGGCAAAGTCGCCGCTGTCCTGCCCCTGTTGCAACAACACCCGGATCTTGTCGGCATTACGCAGGCGGAGCTCGTTGAGCAGCTCGGTGAGCAGGGTATTCTTCTCGAGCATCTGCTCGTACATCATGATCTTGTGAAACTGCACCTTGTTGGCAATGCGCTCCACGTAGTCATCAATGAGGCACGCCACTTTTTCCCAGGGCGTCTTCGACGCATCGCGCAGCAGGGTGTCCACCTTCAGCGCGATGTCGGCGGTGCGCTCCTCGAAGAGGGCCTTGATGAGGCCTTCCTTCGAACCGAAATAATAGGAGATCATGGCGCTGTTCACCCCGGCCGCCTCGGCGATATCACGCACGGAGGCGCCGTCGTACCCCTTCTGCGCGAAGAGGGCCTCGGCGGTGCGGATGATCTGCAATTGCTTTTCGTTGTAGGCCATAATTTGGATTTCGTCACAAAACTAATCAAACGTTTAATTCAATCAAACAGTTGTTTAACTCGTTAACGGCACCTTAACGCCACAAAAAGCGGGCGACAGGCAGCCCGGCCGGCGTTTTTTATTTTGGAACCAATGCGCAGCCGGGGTAAACGGTGGCCCACATTCCGTCCATGCAGGCCGCTTGCGCCCGCCCGGCAACCGGCTGGGCACGAAAAAAGGGAAGCCCCTGGTGGACTTCCCTTTCGGTATGCGTGGTGAAAAAGCGTTAGCGGCGGTTAGCCAGCTTCATCAGGAGCTTCAGGATCTCGAGGTAGAGCCATACGATGGTGAGCATGAGGCCGAAAGCGCCGTACCACTCCATTTGCTTGGGGGCGCCGGCTTCGGCACCGCGCTCGATCTGGTCGAAGTCGAGGATGAAGTTAAGGGCCGCGATGCCGACTACGAACAGCGAGATACCGATGCTCAGCGGGCTGCTGTCGTGCAGGAAAGGCATCCCCGAGCCGAAGAGGCGGAGCACCATATTAATGACGTAGAACAGCGCGATTCCCATCGTGGCCATGATGATCACCTTGGTGAAGATCGGCGTCGCTTTCAGGATGCGGAAGTAGTAGAGGCCGAACATGGCGATGGCCACACCCAGCGTCAGCAGCACGGCCTGGCCGGCGATGCCGGGGTAGCGCGTGGCGAAGGCGGCGTTGACGAGCGCCGACAGCGTGCCGAGGAAAATACCTTCCAGCAGTGCGTAGCCGAGGGCCAGCTTGGAGGCCAGCATCGGCTTGAAGATGATGATCATTGCCAGGATGAACCCACCGATGGCGGATCCGCCCATCCACAGCATCACGTTGGGGCTTTGCGGAATGCGGATCCAGGCCCAGCCCGCCGCGATGATCAGCGCCAGCATCATGGCGCCGAACTTGCCGGCCGCGCCGCGCACGGTCATACGCTCATAATCGAGGGCTTCCAGCTCGGTGGCAAAGCGGCCGGACTCAAAGGTCTTGTCGGAGAGGGCGGGATTGCCGGATTTGAAAAGTTCCATGTCGGAGACGTTTTTAGTTTACAGTTTATGGTTTGTAGTTAAGTTGTTCAGGCGCGTGTGATTTTCGGAGTCGCTTAGCTGAAGGTCAGATCGTCAATTTACGACAACTATAAACTTCAAACTATAAACTCCAAACTTCTATCGCTGCGATGCAATCAGTAAATTAAGGTCAGTAAATTTCAAATGAAACCGTTCGCTCAGGTAAAAATTCGTTAAAGCCCCTTTGAACAGGTAAATGCCGCTGCGCAGGTGCACGTTGTGCCACACCATGCGTTCAAAGCCGCCGTCTTCGCCGGCTTCCAGCAGCAGGGGCATCAGCACGTTGGAGATGGCCTGTGAGGCCGTGCGCGCAAAACCCGAGGGAATGTTGGGCACGCAGTAGTGAATGACGCCGTACTTGGTGTAGATGGGGCATTCGTGCGTGGTGATCTCGGAGGTTTCAAAGCAGCCGCCGCGGTCGATGCTCACGTCGATGATGACCGAGCCGGTGCGCATGTTGCTCACCATTTCCTCGGTGACCACGATGGGCGTACGGCCCGCTTCGCTGGAGAGTGCGCCCACGGCCACTTCGCAGGTCTTGAGCTGCTTGGCCAGCATCCGCGGCTCCAGCACGGAGGTCCACAGCCGGTGGCCAATGTTGTTCTGCAGGCGCTTGAGGCGGTACACGCTGTTGTCGAACACCTTCACGGAAGCGCCGAGGGCGATGGCGGTACGGGCAGCGTATTCGCCCACGATGCCGGCGCCGATGATGATCACCTTGGTGGGCGCAATGCCCGAAATACCACCGAGCAGCACCCCCTTGCCCTTGTTGGACGAGCCGAGGTACTGCGCCGCGATCAGCATCACCGCCGAACCGGCGATCTCGCTCATGCTCCGCACGATGGGGTAGGAATCGGAATCGTCCTTGAGGTTTTCAAAAGAGATGGCCGTGATGCGCTTCTCCATCATCTTCTGCAGTAACTCCGCCTTCAGCAGGCTCAGGTGGAGGGGCGAGATGATCAGCTGGTTCATCTGCAGCAGCGGCACTTCCTCGTCGATGACAGGCGCACTCTTGACCAGGATGGGACACTTGTATACTTCCGCGCGCTCGTAGGCAATGCGGGCGCCGGCCTCGCTGTAGTCGCGGTCGGCAAAGTGAGCGCCTTCACCGGCGTTGTGCTCGATGGTCACGGTATGGCCGTTGCTCACCAGCACGCCCACCGCGTCGGGCGTCAGTGCGATCCGGTTTTCCTGGAAGGCGATCTCTTTCGGCATCCCGATGTGGAGCTGGGCGCCTTTGGGCTTGATGTCAAGGGTTTCCTCGAGGGTTTCGTAACTAAAGGAGGGGCTGACAATCGGCTTACTGTGCATCATACGCGTCGAATCGTTCCATGAATTAGGGGACAAATTACGACGATTTGGCCGATTGGTCTAGTAGTCTATTGGTTTATTGGTAACAGGGACCTGCCAACCCGGAGAACCTGAAGTACCTTCAAAACCTTACGTACCGGTGGTTACCCGATGGTCATCCGCCGCATTTGCGGGCCGGTCACCTCGATCGTGATGCGCAGGGCATCTTCCAGCAGTTCGGGCGCCTTTTCGGGCCATTCAACAAAACAAAGCGCGCCGCTTTCGAGGGCGTCTTCCACGCCGGCGTTGATCGCTTCATCGGCATCGCGGAGGCGGTACAGGTCCATATGGTAGAGGCGCCTGGGCTGCCCGTCTTCCTGGTACCCGTATTCGTTGATGATGGAAAACGTGGGGCTCGACACGGCGCTCGCCACGCCGCGGGCGGCGCAGAGTGCCGCGATGGTGGTGGTCTTGCCGGCACCCATCGGGCCGTAAAAGGCAAACACGCGGGCCGCGCCGGCGGCTTCCCAGAACCGGCGCGCCAGCTGCGGCAATTCGTCGAGACGGTAATCGATGGTCATCGCGGCAAATTTAACATTCGTTTGCAACGGAGTTGAAAAGATAGGAAGGTCACGCCTTTCGCTGCCCGTGGGTGCGGGGTACCTTTGCACAAAGAAGAAACGAACGGATGGAAAAGGTACAATGGAAAGTGGAAGGAATGACCTGCGCTAACTGCGCCCTCACGGTGCACAAGTACCTTGAGAAAAAAGGAGCGCAGAACATCGCCGTGAGCGCCATCAACGGCGACGTGACCTTCGACATCAACGGTGCGGCCAACCCCGACAACCTCGCCAAGGGCGTCCAGACCCTGGGGTACCAGGTGAGCGGCGTCCATACTCCCGCCGAAACAAAACGGCCCTGGCTTTCGACGCACTACCAGCGTTTTCTCTTTTGCCTGCCCTTTGCCGTGTTGCTCAACGCGCACATGCTCGCGCTGCTGTGGCCGGCCCTGCACCAGAATCCCGTATTTCATCTGCTGATGAACCCCTGGGCGCAGCTGGGGCTGACCATCCCGCCCTTCCTGGCAGGGATGCGCTACTTCGGCCGCTCCGCCGTCAAGAGCCTGCGCAACGGCGTGCCCAACATGAACGTGCTCATTTCCATCGGTGCCACTTCGGCCTTTGTATACAGCCTCATCGGCCTGGCGCTGGGCCGCCCCGATGCGATCTTCTTTGAAACTGCTGCCACCATCATCACGCTCGTGTTCCTGGGCGAGCACCTCGAGCACGTGTCGGTGCAAAGCACCCAGCGCGCGTTGAAGGCGCTGGTGAAATCGCAGAAGGTGATGGCCAACATGATCGCTTTCGACGACCAGCACCAGGAGCACATCTTCCCCATCGAAAACACGCAGCTCAAAGTGGGCGACCTCGTGCTGATCAACAGCGGCGAGCAGGTGCCCGCCGACTGCAAGATCCTCTGGGGCGATGTGACGGTCAACGAAGCCATTCTCACCGGCGAAAGCGAGCCCGTGGCCCGCGGCAAAAAAGACCCGCTGATCGGCGGGTCGGTGCTCGAGTCGGGCACCACGAAAGCCATGGTGACTGCAGTGGGCAACGATACCGTGCTCGCCCGCATCCTCCAGATGGTGAAGCAGGCGCAGGGCGAGAAACCGCCGATGCAGCAGCTCGCCGACCGTATTTCCGCAGTGTTCGTCCCGGCCGTTTTGCTCATCGCGCTCGTGGCCTTCGCCGCCAATTGGATCGTGCTGCAAGATTTGACGTCCGCCCTGATGCGCGCCATCGCCGTGCTGGTGATCGCCTGCCCCTGCGCCATGGGCCTGGCTACGCCCGCCGCCATTGCCGTAGGCCTCGGCCGCGGCGCCCGCAACGGCGTGTTGTTCCGCAACGCCAAAAGCCTGGAGCTGTTTCAAAGCATCCGGCAGGTGGTCTTTGACAAGACGGGTACGCTCACTACGGGTCGCTTCCGCGTAGCCGGTTTTGAAAGCACGCTTCCGGAGGAAGATTTCAAGCAACTCGTGTATTCTCTGGAAAAACATTCGGCCCACCCGCTGGCCAAAAGCATTGCGGCGGAATGGAAGACCGGCGGCGAGCTGCGCTGGAAGAAGATCGAAGAAACCCGCGGCCAGGGCATGAAGGCCACTGACGCCGAGGGCAACATCTTCACCGCCGGCTCTTATGCCACTGCATCGGCACTCACGCAGGACGAATCCCACAACATCTATATCACCCGCAATGGCGTGTTGATCGGCAGCATCGACCTGGAAGACGAGCTGCGGCCGGAAGCGGCCGGCGTGGTGCAGTATTTCAAAACGCATGGCATCCGCACTGTACTCCTAAGCGGCGACCGCCGCCACAAGGCCGAGGCCGTAGCCCGGCAACTAGGCATCGACGAAGTGATCGCCGAAAAGTCGCCGGAAGAAAAGCTGCAGCTCGTGTCGGCGCTCAGTGCGGCCCAACCCACCGTGATGGTCGGCGACGGCATCAACGACGCCCCGGCGCTGGCGAAAGCCACCATAGGGGTATCGATGAGCGAGGCTACGCAGCTGGCCGTGCAGAGCGCGCAGGTAGTGCTGATGAACGGCGGCCTCCACAAGCTGCCCCTCGCCCTTGGCCTGGGCAAGCACACGCAGCGGACCATCCGCCAGAACCTGTTCTGGGCCTTCGCCTACAACATCGTGGCCATCCCCGTGGCAGCCCTCGGCTTCCTCACGCCCTCTTTCGGGGCGCTCGTCATGGGCCTCAGCGACGTAGTGCTGGCAGCGAACTCGGTGCGGTTGTCGTTTAAAAAGGTAGTGTAAGAGAAAGAAGCGTTTTGAACCGCAAAGAAAAAAAGAGAAGAAGCGTTTCGCAAAGAGATTGGAAAACGTCCCGCCCCTGCGGGGCATTTCTGTTGCAAACAACTTAGCGTACCATCTTTTTTTCTTCTTTTCTTCGCGGTTATGAACCTTTTTTTACTCCCTTGCCTTCCATCCACGAAATACTGAAAGAATACTGGGGCTACGATGCCTTCCGGCCGCTGCAGGAGGACATCATTCACCATGTACTGGAAGGGAAGGACGCGCTGGCCCTGCTGCCTACCGGCGGCGGCAAGTCGCTTTGCTTCCAGGTGCCGGCGCTGGCCCAGGAAGGCATCTGCATCGTCGTGTCGCCGCTCATTGCGCTGATGAAGGACCAGGTGGAGAACCTGAAAAAGCGCGGCATCCTCGCCGCCGCCATCTACACCGGTATGAGCCGCCGCGCTATTGTGCAAACGCTCAAAAATGTCGCGCACGGCCCGTATAAATTCCTGTACGTATCGCCCGAGCGCCTCGAGACGGGTCTCTTCCAGGAATACCTGCCGGCGATGGACGTGAACCTCATCGCCATCGACGAGGCGCATTGCATTTCGCAGTGGGGCCACGACTTCCGCCCTGCCTACCGTCGCATCGCCGCCCTGCGCGAAGAGTTGCCCGACGTGCCGGTACTGGCGCTGACGGCATCCGCCACCGCAGAAGTACAACAGGACATCCTCACCCAGCTGGCGCTCCGCAACGCGCCCACTTTTCGCCAGCCCTTCCTGCGGCCCAATCTTTCCTATTCGGTGCTGAAGGTGGAAGCAAAGCCGGCGAAGATCGTCGACATCATCGGCAAGGTGCCGGGAACGGCGATCGTATACGCCAGGAGCCGCCGCCGCACCGTGGAGATCGCCGACCTGCTGCGGATGCACGGCCACAGTGCCGAGCACTACCACGCCGGACTGCCGGCGGCAGAGCGCGCCAAGCGGCAGCAGGACTGGATCGAGAACCGCACCCGCGTGATGGTGTGCACCAACGCCTTCGGCATGGGCATCGACAAGCCCGACGTGCGGCTCGTGGTGCATGCCGACATTCCCGACTCGCTGGAAAGCTATTACCAGGAGGCCGGGCGCGCCGGGCGCGACGGCTTGAAATCCTACGCCGTGCTGCTCTACACGCCACAGGATATCCGCGACCTCGACGCCCTCCACGAGCAACGCTATCCTTCCTTTGAAGAGATCAAAGCGGTGTACAGCGCGCTGGTCAACTTCCTGCAGATCCCGAGCTACACCGGCGAGGACCGCTCCTACACCTTTCACTACGATACGTTCGTGCGCAACTTCGGCCTCGATCCCTTCCGGGCGCTGTACGCCCTCAAGGCGCTCGAAGGCGAAGGCTGGTTCGACTACAACGACCGGAGCTACATGCCGCCTACCGTCACCTTTCAAACAAACAAGCGGGGACTGAACGAATTCCAGGAAGCGCACCCCGACCTGGAGCCCCTGCTCACGACCCTCCTGCGCACCTATGCCGGCATTTTCGACGTGCCGGTGTTCGTGTCGGAACTGCAGGTGGCGCAGCTGATGGGCGTGCACATCGATGAAGTGACGGCCGGCCTGAAGCGGGCTGCTGCTTTCGGTGTGATCGATTATACACCGCAGAACGAAGACCCGAAGTTGGTGTTCCGCCGCCACCGCGTGAACGTGGACGACTTCCGGATGAACACTGCTCCCTACGAAGCGCGGCGCGCGCATTTCCGGGCACGGGTTGGCCAGATGATTTCCTACACTTCGGCGGAGGAATGCCGCTCGCAGTTCATCAACCACTACTTCGGGGAAAGCGACGGGCCGGCCTGCGGCATCTGCGACCGCTGCCTGGCGCGCAAAAAGAAGCCCCTCGACGGAGCGGACTTCGAGCGCATCCGGGTCCGCGTGGAAGGCGCCCTGGCCGATCGCCCATTGACCGTAGATCTACTGCTGGCCGCACTTGGCGACGTAGGAGCGAACCAGCTCTGGCCAGTGCTCGACTTCCTGCAGGCAGAACAGCGGCTGCGCATGGACGGGAATGGCCTGCTGACCTACCGCTGAGTCACATTATCTATTTTATTTATGTAACTTCGCGGGTCCTATGAAAACACTCGCCACCCTCCTGTTGTCGTTGGTCCTGCTGGGCGCTGAAGCCCAGGGAGGCTGGAAGCTCACCCGCGACCAGGGCGGTATCCGTGTTTTTCAATCGGATGGCAAGGGCTTTCGCAACATCCGCGTGGAATGCACGCTGAGCGGCACGCTCGACGCTTTTGAACGCACGCTGCGCAACGTAGCGGCCTTCCCGGATTGGGTGTATGGGAACAAGCGCGCCGAGCTCCTGAAGAGCGGCGGCCCCGACGACTACTATTATTATTCCGAGACGGCCCTGCCCTGGCCGCTGCAAAACCGCGACGCTGCCGTGCACGCCCGCTTTGAGCGCGACCCGAAGGGCCAGTGGCTGCGCCTCTACGAAAAGAGCGAAAACGGCCTCGTTCCGCCCCGCGACGGCAAGGTGCGGGTAGCGCAATCCGCCATCTCCTGGATCGTAACCCCGGCCGCAGGGGGGCAGCTGCACATTGTGTATACCTTCCAGGCCGACCCCGGCGGCTCTATCCCCGCCTGGGCTGCGAACGCCTTCGCGGACAAAGGCCCGTATGAGAGCTTTAAGAAGCTGGCGGTGCTCCTGAAGAGTCATTAAACCACGGCAATAAAAGTGGGCAAAGGAGCTAAGGTTCGGAACCGCAAAGAGAATAAGAAAAGAAGCTGGTACGCTAAGAGTAGTGTTACTTAGCGAATACCTTATTCCCTTCTTTTCTTCGCGGTGAAAAACTCTTCCTTACTTTTTCCACCTTTCCCATGGTGCTGTTTTTGCAGGGGTCTGGCTAACGGCTCCCTGTAAACGGGAATCCGTTACCTTTAAAGCGAATTAAAAAAGACAACATGGACGGAAAGAAAGCGAAGATCCTCCTGTGCGAGGACGATCCGAACCTGGGCAGTGTACTGAAGAATTACCTGGAACTGAACGACTACGACGTCACCCTGGAGCGCGACGGGCGCCTCGGACTGGCCGCTTTTCAGCGCGAGCCCTTCGACCTCTGCCTGCTCGACGTGATGATGCCGAATATGGATGGGTTTACGCTGGCTGAAGAGATCCGCGACATCAACCCCGACGTGCCCCTGTTCTTCCTGTCGGCCAAAACAATGAAGGAAGACATTATCCAGGGCTACAAGCTCGGCGCTGATGATTACATCACGAAGCCCTTCGATTCGGAGGTGCTGCTGCATAAGATCAAGGCCATCCTGAAACGCAACGAAGAGATCAACCGCGAACAGGAAAACCGCGAATACGACCTTGCTTCCTATCATTTCAACCCGAAGCTCCGCGAGCTGAGCCATGATGGCAAAACGCAAACCTTGTCGCCCAAGGAGAACGAGCTGCTCAAGATGCTCTGCGAGCACCTCAACGACCTCCTGCCCCGCGAGCAGGCCCTGAAGCGCATCTGGGGTTCCGACACGTATTTCAACGGCCGTTCGATGGACGTATACATCGCCAAGCTCCGCAAATACCTCCGCGATGATACACAGATCGAGATCGTGAATATCCACGGCAACGGCTTCCGCCTCGTGGTGCACAAATAGCCCCCTGCCCCCCGAAAGGGGGACCTGGATGGTCGTATCCTTATTACTTCAGTCTTACTTCAGATCAATACTAAACTAAAAGACCCGGATCGCTTCGCAATCCGGGTCTTTTCTATTCCCCCTTCCTATCGGGAAGGGGTTAGTGGAGGGGCGGGGTGGTCTACATGCTGAACAGGTTTCCCGTAGCGCCGAACTGTGGCCGGATCTTTCCCAGGTGCTGGTAGGCCTTGTCGGTAGCCTCGCGCCCGCGGGGTGTGCGCTGCAGGAAGCCTTCCTGGATGAGAAAAGGCTCGTATACTTCTTCGATAGTACCCGATTCCTCGCCCACTGCCGTAGCAATGGTGGTGATGCCGACGGGCCCACCCTTGAATTTTTCGATGATGGCGGCGAGTATGCGGTTGTCCATTTCGTCGAGGCCGTGCTCGTCTACGTTGAGGGCGCGCAGGGCGTGCTGGGTAATGCCTATATCGATCTGCGAGTCGTTGAGCACCTGGGCAAAGTCGCGCACGCGGCGGAGCAGGCCGTTGGCGATACGCGGCGTGCCGCGGCTGCGGCGGGCGATCTCGCCGGCGGCATCGGCCGTGATCTCGGCTTTCAGGATCTCGGCGGCGCGCAGGATGATCGTAGTCAGCGTCTTCGCATCATAGTATTCGAGGCGGCTCTTGATGGCAAAGCGCGACAGCAGCGGTGCCGTAAGCAGGCCGGAGCGCGTAGTGGCGCCGATCAGTGTAAAAGGATTCAGGTTGATCTGGATGGAGCGGGCGTTCGGACCCGAGTCGATCATGATGTCGATCTTGTAGTCTTCCATCGCCGAGTAGAGGTACTCTTCCACGATGGTGGACAGGCGGTGGATCTCGTCGATGAACAGCACGTCGTTGGGCTGCAGGTTGGTAAGCAGGCCCGCAAGATCGCCGGGCTTTTCAATCACCGGCCCGGAGGTCTCCTTGATGTTCACACCGAGCTCGTTGGCCACAATGCGCGACAGGGTGGTCTTACCGAGGCCAGGAGGTCCGTGAAACAGCACGTGGTCCAGCGCCTCGCCACGGAGCTTGGCGGCTTTGATAAAGATCTTGATGTTCTCGATGATCTGCGGCTGCCCCGAGAAGTCTTCGATCTCCTTTGGACGGATGTTGTTTTCGAACTCCTTTTCCGCCGCCGTCAGGCCTTCGGCACCCGACACTAAATTGGGATTGGACATGCGCTAAAGTTACCGAAAAAGTGCCGGAACGGGCTTTGGAAATCCGTTAACGAACTGTTGCAAAAATTTATTTGCATATACAAATGACAACTACCTACCTTTGTCTCGGAATGAAAACGACCGGCAGCAAATTCGCGCGATGCCTCTACTTCATGAGCGGTGCCCTGGCCCGCAAGGTGGAGAAGCTGGCACAGGAAAGCTGGAAGCCCCTGGGCCTCTCGCCTTCGCATGCCTACCTGCTGCTGGCCGTGCTGGAAGAACCGGGCATTCAGCCGGGCGCCCTGGCGGGCCAGCTGCAACTGCAACCAAGCACGATCACACGCCTGATGCAGAAACTGGAAGAAAAAAAGCTCCTCGTGCGCACCACCGAAGGCAAGGTTGCCAACGTGTACCCGACCCCCAGAGCAAAGGAGCTGCAGCCGAAAATGAACACCTGCCTCGAAGTTTTCTATGCGCAGTGCGATCGCCTGATGAACCCTTCGGAAGCCTCCGAACTGCTCCACTCGATGGGACGGATCGCCGACCGCCTGCACGAATAACATTTTTTTGACTCATCATTTGTATATACAATTATTGAAACCGAAAAACACGTTTCCAACCCACTCAAACCTTTTTAAAAACCCTCTTAAAACCCTTTCTTATGAAGTATGTGCTCCTGGGCGCTTCGGGCAATGTGACCCGCCCTCTTGCTGAAAGCCTGCTGGCCGCCGGCCACGATGTAACCGTCGTGGGCCGCAACGCCGAACACCTCAAGCCCCTGACCGATCGCGGTGCCCGTGCGGCCACCGGGTCGGTGGAAGATGTGGCCTTTCTGACCGAAACCTTCCGCGGCGCCGACGCGGTATACACCATGGTGCCGCCCAACTTCGGCGTACAGGGCGACTGGAAGAACTGGATCGCTGCCGTAGGCAAGGGCTATGCCGAGGCCATTAAGGCAAGCGGGGTTCACTACGTGGTCAACCTGAGCTCCATCGGCGCCGACCAGCCCGAAGGCTGCGGTCCCGTTACCGGCCTGTACCACGTGGAGCAATCCTTCAATGACCTCGACGGCGTGAACGTGCTGCACCTGCGGGCCGGCTATTTCTACACCAACCTGCTCGGCAACATCGGCATGGTCAAAGGAGCCGGTATCATCGGCGGCAATAACGGCGACGCGCAGGCACCGATGGTTCTCGTGCATCCCTCCGACATTGCCGAAGCGGCCGCCGCGGCCCTGCAGCAGCGCGACTTCAATGGCCACAGCGTGCGCTACGTGGCGAGCGACGTACGCAGCGGCGGCGATGTGGCCCGCAGCATCGGCGCGGCCATTGGCAAGCCGGAACTGCCCTGGGTAGGCTTCAGCGACGAGCAAACGCTCGAGGGCATGCAGGGTGCCGGGCTTCCTGCCGAGATCGCAAAAAATTACGTGGAGATGGGCGCCGCCATGCGTGAAGGCCGCATGCAGGCCGACTTCCTCAACAACGGGCACAAGCCCGTCGGCAAGCGCAAGCTCGAGGATTTCGCACCCGAATTTGCAGCGGCCTACAACGCCGGCTAAAGCCAGCACCGCCATGGAAGGAAGACGTTCTTTTCGTAACTTAAAGGCTAAACAGGATCACCATGAAGATCGGCGTATTGGGAACAGGCATGGTGGGCGAAACGCTCGCTACCGCTCTGATACAGCAAGGGCACTCCGTGCGGATGGGCAGCCGCAGTGCCGGGAATGACAAGGCCGCGGCCTGGGCCGCAAAGCACGGGGCCGATGCCTCCGAAGGTTCTTTTGCAGATGCGGCGGATTTTGGAGAGCTCCTGTTCGTGGCTACCCACGGCGGCTCCACGCTCCATGCGATCCAGATGGCCGGACCCGATAACTTTCGCGACAAGATCGTGATCGACGTGACCAACCCGCTCGATTTCTCGCACGGTATGCCCCCGCGGATCCTCAAAGAGTTCCAGGACGTATCGCTCGGCGAGCAGTTGCAACACGCCCTTCCCAGCGCGCACATCGTAAAGACCCTGAATACGATCAACAGCGAACTGATGGTGGATGCGCGGCACGTGCACGGCGGCGACCACGAGCTTTTTCTCTGCGGCGACGACCTTGCCTCAAAAGCCCTCGTCAGCAAGTTCCTCGAGCAGAATTTTAACTGGGAAGCGGCACACATCCGCGACCTGGGCGGTATATCCCTGGCCCGCACGATGGAGGCAATCGTGCCGTTGTGGGTGGTATTGTATGGCCATCTTGGCACCGGGATGTTCAACTACAAAATTGTACACTGATCGAAAGCCCCGCCCCAAGCGGGGCTTTTACGTACTTTCCCGGTATAAACCGATCGCATGAAATTCCATCACCTGCTACTGCTGTTACCGGTGGTGTCCGTACTGGCCGACTGTAAGTCCAAAGAATGCAGTAAAAAGATCTCCTGTCCTGCCTACGAACCGGGTGTGCTGGAAGCCTGGTTTCCCTACAACGCCAACGACCGCCTTCAGTTCCGCAACGCCAGCGGCCAGGTACGCACCGTAACGCTGCGCACCGAACAAACAACGGGTCCCTATGAAAGCAGGAACGGCACCGACTGCCAGGCCGTGCGGGCACTGGTTTCGCTGGAAACCGGAGCACGCGGCTTGCCCCTGGCCGTTTTTTCGCTGGAACAATTGCGTTCCGGGACCGACGGGTTCCGGGATCAAAGCGTATCGATCCGGATGGATAGCATTCATGGAAGCATTTACGGCGTACAGGATGCCGGCTTCGCCGGCGCGGAACTCGGCGGCCCTTTTACACCCCCGCAGACCGTTGCCTCCCTTACGTTGAACGGCCAAACATTTACCAACGTGCGGGCATTCCAACGGGACACGGGCAATTATCATTTTCCCGGTTTTCAGCGTTTATTCGTGGCGCGCAACAAAGGCGTCGTAGCTTTCTCCTTCTACCCCGACGACTCGCTCTGGGTACTGCAATAAGCTTATGAACTTCCCGGTTACCCTCCACATCGGCTCCTACGCACTTACGCTGCACGCGCTCCTGGAAACGGCGGCGTTCTTCCTCGGGTTTCGCTATTTCCTCTACCTGCGCCGGCGGCAGGGAGATGCGTTTGCCACGCAATCGCGCGCCTGGATCGTGCTCGGCGCCATTGTGGGCTCGCTGCTCGGCTCACACCTTATCGGCTCGCTGGAGCGGCCCTATGAATTGGCAATGAGCAAAAACCTGTTGCTCTACGTAGCAGGGAATAAAACGGTGCTCGGCGGCTTCCTGGGCGGACTGCTTGGCGTGGAGCTTACCAAAATGATCATCGGCGAGCAGCGCGCCTCCGGTGATCTCTTCGTGTACCCGATGATCCTGGCGCTCATCGTCGGGCGCATCGGCTGCTTTTCAATGGGCATCTACGAGGAGACGTACGGTATTTATACGGATAGTTTCTTCGGGATGAACCTCGGCGACGGCATCCCGCGGCATCCCGCGGCGCTTTATGAGATCGCGTTCCTGCTCCTGCTCGGCATTGCAATTCGATCAACCGCGCGACGCTTCGCACTGGCCGAAGGCGCCCTGTTCAAGCTGTTCCTGATCGCTTACTGCGCATTTCGCTTCGGACTCGATTTCCTTAAGCCCCACACCCCGGTTCTGTTCAGACTTTCCACCATCCAGCTTACGGCGCTTGCGGGACTTTTGTACTACCTTCCTTACCTGCTTCGCCCCAAAAAACTGACCGCCGTTTATGCCTGAACGCCCCTATACCTATTACGACTTCACCCTGAGCCTTTGCCCCGATTGCCTGAAGCGCGTCGACGCCAAGATCGTGTTCGAAGACGGCAACGTATACATGCTGAAGAACTGCGCCGACCACGGCTTTCAAAAAGTGCTTATCGCGACGGATGTGGAATACTACAAGAATATCCGCAACTACAACAAGCCCTCCGAGATGCCATTGCGCTTCAACACGAAAACGCAGTACGGCTGTCCCTACGACTGCGGCCTGTGTGTGGACCACGAGCAGCACGGCTGCCTGACCATCGTGGAAGTGACGGACCGCTGCAACCTGGCTTGCCCCACCTGCTATGCGGGCTCCTCGCCCTATAACGGGCGACATCGTACGCTCGAAGAGATCGAGCGCATGCTCGACATCATCGTGGCCAACGAAGGCGAGCCCGACGTCGTGCAGATCAGCGGTGGCGAGCCTACAATTCACCCCGATTTCTTTGCCATCCTCGATGCGGCGAAGCGCCGGCCCATCAAGCACCTCATGCTGAACACCAACGGCATCCGCATCGCGCAGGATCCCGGCTTCGCCGAGCGCCTGGCTACCTATTTGCCCGACTTTGAGATCTACCTCCAGTTCGACTCCTTCAAGCCCGCGGCGCTGGAAGCCTTGCGGGGAAAGGATCTCACTGATATACGAAAGAAAGCGCTGGCCGAGCTCAACCGGCTCAACCTCTCCACCACGCTTGTGGTGACGCTGCAAAAAGGACGGAACGACGACGAGATCGGAACCATCATCGACTTTGCGTTGCAGCAGCCTTCTGTGCGGGGAGTCACCTTCCAACCCACGCAGATCGCCGGGCGACTGGAAGGTTTCAACCCGGCCACCGACCGGATCACGCTCACGGAAGTGCGCCGGAAGATATTGGAGCAAACGGACGTGTTTGCGCCCAACGACATCATTCCGGTACCCTGCAATCCCGATGCGCTGGCCATGGCCTATGCGCTGAAGGTGGACGGCAATGTGCTCCCGATGACCCGCTATATAGATCCCGCCGACCTGCTGAACAACAGTAGAAATACGATCGTATATGAACAGGACGCCGGCCTCCAGCAACAGTTGCTGAAGATCTTCAGCACCGGCATCTCGGTGGACCGGGTGGAAAGCAACATGGCCCAGCTCCTGTGTTGCATCCCAAGGGTTGCGGCTCCCGGCCTTACGTACAACAACCTGTTCCGCATCATCATCATGCGCTTTATCGATGCCTGGGATTTCGACGTGCGCGCCATCAAGAAAAGCTGCGTGCACATTGTGCACAAAGACGGCCGCGTCATCCCTTTTGAAACGATGAATCTCCTTTACCGCGATGAAAAGGAAGCCTATCTTAAAAAACTGACCGGACGCGAAGAGGCGGCCGACCCGATACCCAGCTTCTCATGAACAACTCCTCCTTCGACAAGAAAACCTTCTGGATATTCGTGGGCCTCAACGTGGCTCTTTTCCTCGTGGGCATCGCGGGCGCCTTCCCGGCGTTCATCCTGTGGCTGGTGCTGAACTTCGTTCAGTTCATCGTGGGCGTGGTGCTGTCGTTCGGAAAGAACACCCGGCTGACGGGCACGCTGTTGCTGATCAGCGCATTTGTGCTGGTGGCGATCGGCGTTTCGGTGTGTTCGATGACGCTGGATTCCCTTTAGGCTATTCTGCCCGCTCCATCACGCGCAGCAGCACGTCGGGGTCGGGGCAGTTGCGGAGCCAGCTCTCGCGCTGCGAGTAGCGGCAAACACCAGGGTAGTCGCCCCACTTGCCCTGCATATCGATGATGACCTGGAAGTGCAGGTGCGGTGGCCAATGACCGTTCTCTTCGGCGACGCCGAAGGTGGCGATCTGCGTACCGGCTTTTACGGCCTGCCCTTCGACCTTCCCCTGCAGCGATGCGCGGCCCAGATGTCCGTACAGCGTATGGAATACGAATCCATTCACCTCGTGTTGTAGAATTACGGTGCCGCCATAGTCGCCGAACACGTTGTTGTCGGCAAAGCTGTGCACGATGCCGTCCAGCGGCGCGCTGACCGGAGTGCCGGCTGGCCCCCAAATGTCGATACCCAGGTGCAGGCGCCGCGGCTCCTCGCCCGACGTATCGAACTTTTCGGCGCGGGCGTAGATGGTCCGGTGCTCATTGTAGCCACCCACGCCGTAGCGGGCGCCTTTGCGGTGCAGCAGGTCTTCCACCCAGGCCGAGAAGCGCTCCGTGCTGGTAAAGGTCCCGGCATTGAGCCCGGCATTCCCGGCTGTCAGGTTCATCCGGAGCAGTTTGTCTCCGGCATCCAGCGGTACCACCGGCGCAGGTACCAGGCCCTGTAGCCGCATTTGAAATTCGTGGGTCTCCATCAGCACAAATATCGGGAACGGAAAGATTGGGTTACGTTTCGATACCAACAACGGCTGGTCGCTGGAATGCAGCTTCAATGTCGATGCGTGGCAACAGCCGCTCCTCGAGCAGCGCCGCGAAGGTTTCAAAATAGAGGATCACGTCTTCCCGCACATTCTTCTGCAGCCAGCGGAATCCACCCGGCAGGCGGTCGAGCACGGCCCGGTCCTGCAGGTATTCGAGGCAATGGATATCGGTAGGCGTCAGGCCGATGGCTTCGAGCTTGCTCAGCAGCAGTGTCACCGGCGCATCGGTAACGCCGCAATAGTCTTCGGCGATCTCGGTCCACTCACCGATGCCGCTGCGGGCATGGCGAAGGATCTCTTCGCGGCTGAGGTGCGTCAGCACCTGCAGCAGGTGGCCGCAGTTGCAGGACCCGTGGTCGCCCCAGGCGTAGGGCGCACCGCCGCGCAGCTGCCCCGCTGCATGGCGCAGGGCACTGATGAGGGTGAGGTTGGGATAGGCCATAACATGTGTTTCACCCATACAACAACAAACACCGTGCGTTGGTTTGCCAGAAAAATCCCATTTTTCGCACTATTGCTTTCCCGTCTTTTTTAGGCCAGGAAAGGAAGTAAGTGCCCGTTGCAGGAACAGCGCTCCGCGCAGGTCCGCGCAGCGGGACGCGTCAACTACGCTGCGAAACACGTCCTGAAGAGCGCGAAACCTTCAACTGAAACAACTGCCTTGTTTACGTGCGCCACCATAGCGTCAAATGAATTTCTTCAAGTTTTCGCGCTAAAAAAGGCGCTCCTTGCGGGGCGCCTTTAAACGTATTGCTATCCGTACTTATACAACTACATTGATCATACGTCCCTTCACAAACACCAGCTTCTTCAGGGGCTTTCCTTCCATCCACTTCTGCACCGTTTCGTTGGCCAGCACGATCTGCTGCACCTGCTCTTCGGTGGCGTCGAGGGCGATGTTGATCTGTGCGCGGTTCTTGCCGTTGATGGAAACCGGGTATTCCTTCGAGGATTCCACGAGGTATTGCGCCTCAAATGCCGGGAATGGTGCATCCAGCACAGAACCCTCGCTGCCGAGCGCAGCCCAGAGCTCCTCGGCGATATGCGGCGCATAGGGCGTCAGCAGCACCAGCAGCGGCGACAGGATGGCGCGCTTGCTGCACTTCAGGTCGGTCAGCTCGTTGACCGCGATCATGAAGGAGCTGACGGCCGTATTGAACGAAAAGCGTTCGGTGTCCTCTTCGATCTTCTTGATCGTTTTGTGCAGCACCTTCAGTTCCTCGTTCGTCGCGGCGGCGTCGCTGACCTGCAGGCCGCCTTCGTTGTAAAACAGGCGCCACAGCTTTTTGAGGAAGCGGTGGACGCCCTCGATGCCCTTCGTATCCCAGGGCTTCGACATTTCCACCGGCCCCAGAAACATCTCATACATCCGGAAGGTGTCGGCGCCGTACTTCTCCACGATGTGGTCGGGGTTGACGGTGTTCACCTTGGACTTCGACATTTTTTCCACTTCCGTGCCGCAGATGTATTTGCCGTCTTCGAGCAGGAATTCGGCATCCGCGTGTTCCAGCTTCCATTTGCGGAACGCTTCCACGTCGAGCTCAACGCCATCCACGATGTTTACGTCCACGTGAATGGGATCCACGCCGTCGTTGCCGAACTGTTCGATCAGGTTGAGCGAGGCGTAGGTTACGACCTTTCGCTTCGAAACGGGCAGCGTACCGATGTTGTCGCCCAACATCCGGCCCAGGAACGGCACCAGGTCGCCGCTGGCGTAGCGCTCCAGCACATCTTCGCGGCTGAGGACGCACAGCTGGTAGTCTTCCGTTTCGGGTGTCTGGAATTTCTTCGGCTCCCTGCCTTCGATGTTGCGGGAGCTGGTCACTTCGATGGCCACGCGTTTTGCATGCGAAATGAAATCGATCGGCGAATCCCGGTCGTGCTCGAACCCATACTCGCTGAACCCGGTGCGCAATACGTTCCAGAGCAGGTGCTCCACGCCTTTTCCATTGACGCGGTAGGCAAAGCGCGAGCTGCCCTGGATCATTCCCTGGTTGAGGAGCCGCTTGAACGGTTCATCGAACGAAATAAAGTCAAGATCGTACAGGGCTTTCGTCCACATTCGAGCGTACAGCAGGTGTCCCACCGCGTGCTCGGTACCACCCACGTAGAGGTCTACCTGGCGCCAGTAATCGGAGGCGCTTTTCGAGCAGAATTCGCGGTCGTTGTGCGGGTCCATGTAGCGGAGGAAGTACCAGGACGAGCCGGCATACCCTGGCATCGTGTTGGTCTCGAGGTGCTGGGCCGTCCACTCGGGCACATTGGCCAGCGGACCTTCGCCTTCGGGCCCGGGACCGTATTGCTCTACGTGCGGCAGTTCTAGGGGCAGCTCGCTTTCGCTCAGCGGGTACGCGATGCCTTCCTGCCATTGGATGGGGAAGGGCTCGCCCCAATAGCGCTGCCGGCTGAAGGCGGCGTCGCGGATGCGGAAGTTGGTGCGGCGGCGGCCGATGCCTTTTTCCACCAGCTTGTCGATCACCAGATCGATGGCTTCTTTGGCTGTTTTGCCGTTCACGAAATCGCTCTCGTGGAGCAGCAGGTTCTTGTCGGTCACGGCGTCTTCGCCGGTATAGGCATCGCCGAAAATATTGGTGATGGGAATGTTGAAGTGCCTGGCGAACTTATGATCGCGCTCGTCGCCGGAGGGCACGGCCATGATGGCGCCGGTGCCGTACCCGGCAAGCACGTATTCGGAGATCCACACCGGGATCTTCTTGCCGGAAAAAGGATGCTGCGCGTAAGCGCCTGTAAAGACGCCCGAGATCTTCTTCTCGGCCATGCGCTCGCGTTCGGAGCGGCTCTTTACATGCGCCACGTATTCATCCACCGCAGCACGCTGGGCTTCCGTAGTAATACGGGACACCAGCTCGTGCTCCGGCGCCAGCACCATGAAATCGACACCGAAGATGGTGTCGGGACGCGTGGTATATACGTCGAGGGTGAGGCCTGAGTCGTGAAGGGTGAAGGTGATCTCCGCGCCGCTGCTCTTGCCGATCCAGTTGGACTGCATTTCCTTCATTGCATCGGAGAAGTCGACCGTTTGAAGGCCATCGAGCAGGCGATCGGCGTACTCAGTGATCCGGAGGTACCATTGGCGAAGGCGCTTCTTGATGACGGGATAACCGCCGCGCTCACTCACGCCGTTCACCACCTCATCGTTGGCCAGCACGGTGCCGAGGGCCTCGCACCAATTCACCTCGCCGTACCCACAATAGGCGGTGCGGTATTCCATGAGGATGCCCTGCTGCGTTTTTTCATCGAAGCCTTTCCAATCGTCGGCCGTGAAGCCTGCGCCGCTGTTGCGGGAAGGGCTTTGCGCCTTGTGCCCCGGGATGACGTACTGCGCATTGGGGATCGGGTGGGAGGCATTGCCTTCCCGCTCAAAGGCGGCAATGAGGGTATCGATCTTTTCGGTCTTGTTCGTTTTGCGGTTGTACCAGCTGTGAAACAGCTGGAAAAAGATCCATTGGGTCCACTTGTAGTAACCGGGCTCAGAGGTGTTGACCTGCCGGCTCCAGTCGAAGCAGAAGCCGATCTTGTCGAGCTGGCTGCGGAAGGTGGCGATGTTCTTCGCCGTGGAGGCGGCAGGGTGCACACCGTGCTCGATGGCGTATTGCTCGGCGGGAAGTCCGAAGGCATCGTAGCCCATCGGGTGCAGTACGTTGAAGCCGCGGTTGCGTTTATAGCGGGCAAAGATGTCGGAGGCAATGTACCCGAGGGGATGCCCCACGTGCAGGCCGGCGCCGCTGGGATAGGGAAACATGTCGAGCACGTAATATTTCGGCTTCGACGATTCATTGGACACTTTGTAGGCGCCGCTGTCGGCCCAATGCTGTTGCCACTTCTGCTCGATCGCTCTGAAATGATACTCCATGGAAAAATTCTTCGAGATTAAAAACGGCAATAAAGGCCGCAGCCGGGCCGTTAGAGGGGCAAATTTAGCCCTTTCACGCCTTCGGTTTTGACAAAGCTTTAAGGGCCGCCCCCCGGGCAATTGCGGCAAACGACTATTTTTGTTCACTTCTAAAACTCGCGCATGGCACAATCCGGCAAAGCTTCCCTCAAACGCGGCAAACCTTCTTACTTCATGTCGGTCCTCGGCGTGACCCTGGTGTTATTCCTCCTGGGCATCCTCGGCTGGCTGGGCATCAACGCCAAGAAAGTGATGCAGCAGATCAAGGAAAGCGTGGAAGTGCAGGTGTACCTGAAGCCCACCACGCCCGAAACGGCGCGCGCGGCCCTGCAGGACAGCATCGGCGCCATGGCGGGGGTGAAAAGCGTGCGCTACGTAGACAAGGAAGAAGCGAAGCGCCAGTGGCTGAAGAGCGGCAACGAGGACTTTTCGGAGTTTCTCGAAAATTCGCTCCTCCCCTCCTCCATCAACTTCAACCTGCGCGAGGAATTCGTGGATTCCGCGCAGCTGGGTGCCATCAAGGCGCGCCTCCAGCATAATCCCAACGTAGACGAGGTGCAGTATTCGCGCGTGGCCGTGGGCTCAATGCAACGCAGCTTCCGCAACGTATCGCTGGTGCTGCTGGTGATTGTGGTGGTGGTGAGCGTGCTGGTGATCATCCTCATCGACAACACCATCCGCCTGGCGATGTTCTCCAACCGGTTTTTGATTAAAACCATGCAGATGGTGGGCGCCACCCGCGGCTTTATCGCCCGCCCGCTGGCGCTGCGGGCCGTGGTGAACGGCGCCGTAGCCGCCGCCATCGCCACCGCTGCCGTGTACGGCCTCATCCTGCTGGCCGAAAACTTCATCCCCGGTTTCAACGCCCTGTTCGACAGTCAGCTGTTCCTGCTCCTGTTCCTCGGACTCCTCGTCATCGGCGTCAGCATCACCGTGCTGAGCACCTACCGCAGCGTGCTGAAATACCTGAAGATGAAGCTGGACGAGTTGTATTGAATAATAACGATTGAATAAAGTCCATTGAATAATGTATGCAGAATAAGCAGGCCTCTGCGCCGGCGTTATTCAATATTCAATAAATATTAGACATTATTCATTTATTTTGCCCCTCTTATGGCTACTACTATCAGAAGATCCAAAACGGCCCGCGAAGAGCTGCGCCTGAGCGACAAGCCGCTTTTCGGCCGCGACAACCTGCTGTGGATGGGCATCGGCGCAGCCGTGATCATTCTGGGCTTCGTGCTGATGGCCGGTGGCGGCAGCAAGGATCCCAATACCTTCAACGCCACAGAGGTTTATAGCAAAACGCGTATCACCGTAGCACCGATCGTGATCCTGGTTGGCCTCGTTATCGAGATCTACGCCCTATTTCGCCGCCCGCGTAAAAGCGACCCTGCCGCATGACCCTTTTTGAAGCTATCGTGATCGCCGTCGTCGAAGGCCTCACCGAATTCCTGCCGATCTCTTCCACCGGGCACATGGTCATCACCTCCTCCCTGCTGGGCATCGGCACCTCCGACTTTACCAAATTATTCGAAGTGGCCATCCAGCTGGGTGCCATCCTGGCCGTAGTGGCCCTCTACTGGCGCAGGTTCTTTGACTTCGCGCGCTGGCAGTTTTACGTGAAGCTCGCCGTAGGCGTGGCCCCGGCCCTGCTTTTCGGCTTCCTGTTCAACGACAAGATCGACGAGCTGCTCGAAAGCCCGCTGACCGTGGCGCTGAGCATGCTGCTGGGCGGCATTGTGCTGCTGTTCATCGACAAGGCCTTCCGCAACCCGACCATCGAAAGCGACGACCAGATCTCCTACGGCAACGCGCTGGCCATCGGCTTCTGGCAGGTGGTCTCCATGATCCCGGGCGTGAGCCGCTCGGCCGCCTCCATCATCGGAGGCATGCAGCAAAAGCTGACGCGCAACCTGGCCGCGGAGTTCTCGTTCTTCCTGGCCGTGCCGACCATGTTCGCTGCCACCGCTTATTCGCTGTTCCTCAAAAAATGGAAGGAAACGGGCACCCCGCTGCGCGGTTACGAGCTCATCACTTCCTCTTCCGACAATATGGTGGTCTTCGCCGTGGGCAACGTGGTGGCCTTCGTGGTGGCCCTGCTCGCGATCCGCTTTTTCATCAACTACCTCAAAGTATACGGCTTCCGCTTCTTCGGCGTTTACCGGATCCTGATGGGCGCCCTGCTGCTCATCCTGTATTTCACCGGTACGTTCAGCTAAGAGCCGGCCGCTGACTTATAGCCGAAGGCGTCGTGAAAGCGACGCCTTCGGCGTTATTGCTTCCCTCGCCCGAGGCGAGGGAAGCAAGCTCCACGACCTGCAGACCTTTCACAGGCATCCCTCATCCGCTTTTCCCTACTTTTAGTCCTTCAAAACAAGCTGCATGGAAACTACTGTCGCTGCTCCCGGCATCCTCGAAGGCACAACGCAGGTCACCGCGCCCAAAAAGGTGGTCAATGCCTGGGCGATGTACGACTGGGCCAACAGCGCCTACAACCTCGTAATCACCTCCACCATCTTCCCGGCTTATTACGAGGCCATCACCGGCGACGACAACGAGCAGACCATCGACCATGTGACCTTCCTTGGCCGCAGCTTCGTGAATACCTCGCTATACAACTACGCCCTCGCGGTGGCCTTTCTCATCGTGGCGCTTGTGTCGCCGCTGCTTTCTTCCATCGCCGACACGCGTGGCAACAAGAAGTCGTTCATGGGCTTCTTCATGACCATGGGCTCGCTGGCCTGCGCCTCGCTCTTTTTCTTCGACCGCGGCACACCGCACTTCCTCTTTCTTGGGATCGCCTCGATGATCGTAGCCTGCGTGGGTTATTGGGCCAGCCTCGTTTTTTACAATTCCTACCTGCCCGAGATCGCCGCGCCGCAGGACCGCGACCGCATCTCGGCCCGCGGCTTTTCGTTCGGCTACGTAGGCTCGGTTTTGCTGCAGATCATCTGCTTCCTGTTCGTGATGAAGCCCGATCTTTTCGGCATTCCGAAAGGCACGCTGGGCGCTCGGATCTCCTTCCTCGCGGTGGCCCTCTGGTGGTTCGGCTTTGCGCTGCTGCCCCTGAGGCGCCTGCCGCGCCGGCAGGTGCGCAACGTACCCAAGGCCGCCCTGCTGGCGGGCTACCAGGAGCTTCGTAAAGTGTTCGCCCAACTGTCGCACATCCCCGTTCTGAAGCGCTACCTCGGATCCTTTTTCTTTTACAATATGGGGGTGCAGACCGTTATGCTCGCGGCCACGCTCTACGGCAAAGGCGAGCTCAAGATCCCCACCCAGAACCTGATCATCGCCATCGTGGTGATCCAGCTCATCGCCATCCCGGGCGCCCTGCTCATCTCGAGGCTCTCGGCCCGCATCGGCAACCTGAAGGCCCTGATGGTCTGCGTGCTGTTCTGGATCGGTTGCTGCATCGCCGGCTACGCCCTGCCTGCGCACAGCGCCACGCACCCCGACAACGACCGCTGCGTCATGAGCTTCTACGGGCTCGCCGTAGCCGTAGGCTTCGTGATGGGCGGCATCCAGAGCCTGAGCCGAAGCACCTACTCGAAACTGATGCCCGAAACCAAAGACACAACGTCCTTCTTCTCGTTCTTCGACGTCACCGAAAAGATCGCCATCGTGATCGGCATGTTTTCCTTCGGCATCATCAACGAGCTGACCGGCTCGCAACGCAACTCCGTGCTGACGCTGGTGCTGTTCTTCGCACTCGGGTTGATCGGTCTTTGGCTGACCCTCAGAAAGCAGCGGGAGGCGGGTTTTTAGTTTTTAGTTTGTAGTTTGTAGTTTGTAGTTGGCCGGCAACATCGGGGCAACTACCTCATTATCCCATTAATTTTATGAACCTATACAGCATTAATACAGGCAACTTCAAACTGGACGGCGGCGCGATGTTCGGCGTGGTTCCGAAAAGCATCTGGCAGAAACTCAACCCGGCCGACGAGAATAATATGTGCAGCTGGGCGATGCGCTGCCTGCTGATCGAAGACGGCGGCCGCCTCATGCTCGTCGACAACGGCATCGGCAACAAGCAGGATGCGAAGTTCTTCGGCCACTACTTCCTGCACGGCGACGATACGCTCGACCGCAGCCTGGCGGCGCACGGTTTCCAGCGCAGCGACATCACCGACGTATTTCTGACCCACCTTCACTTCGACCATTGCGGCGGCTCTATCGAGCGGCAGGGCGACCAGCTCGTACCCGCCTTCGCCAACGCTACTTACTGGAGCAATGAGGCGCACTGGCAGTGGGCCGTGCAGCCCAACGACCGCGAGAAAGCTTCGTTTTTGAAGGAGAACATTCTGCCGATCCAGGAAAGCGGGCAGCTGAAGTTCGTGAACGCGCCGGAAGGCAACGGCGAAAAGCTCGCCTCCCAGCCTTTTGCCGACGGCATCGACATCCGCTTCGTCAATGGCCACACCGAGAAGATGATGCTGCCGCAGGTCCGCTACAAGGACCGCACTATCGTGTTCATGGCCGACCTGCTGCCCTCGGCGGGCCACATCCCCCTGCCCTACGTAATGGCCTACGACACCCGCCCGCTGATGACGCTGAATGAAAAGAAAAGCTTCCTCGCCGAAGCCGCCGAAAACAACTACGTCCTCTTCTTCGAGCACGACCACCAGCGGGAGTGCTGCGAGCTCGTGCAGACGGAGAAAGGCATCCGGATGGGAGCCGAGTTCCCGCTGCGCGAGTTGTAGCGCGCGGATCACGCAGATCAACTTATTCGCTACAACAAAAGCCCGGCGCGTTGCGCCGGGCTTTCTATTATTTGCAGGATCCGCGCGATCGGCGTGCGGCCTAACGGAGGCTTTTCAGGCTCGCCAGCGGGTAGCGCAGGTTCTGGTAACCCATCATATCCACCTTCACGGAACCGACCTTCAGCGGTGTTTCCACGCGCAGCGGAATGCGGTTCTCGTCGTCGCTGACCCACACGGTCATCTTCTCACCGCCCTCAAACACGGTGCCTTTGATCAGCAGCGGCTTGAACTTGATGGCACGGAACTTACCATACTTGGTCTTGATATTGTCCTTGCCCTCGTAGCGGATGTACATGTTGTACACCTCGTTGTCGATGAACATATTGAAGCTGATCTTGTCGCCGGGCTTGTAGGCGTCGAAGTTGATGTTGCGGGCATAGTACAACGAGCTCATAACGTCCTGCACGCAGCCCGGCACCTTGAACACGCCGTCGTTGGTGATGGCCGTGTTGGCGTTGCGGTTGAAGGTGACGGTCTCGAACTTACGGTAGGAGTCCTCCTGGATGTTGCGCACAAACTTGTAGGGCTGCAGCGTGGAGGTGTCCATAAAGGTCTCGTAGCGGTCGTTGACCTTGGAGATCCACTCCAGCGAGGAGGTGGTCTTGCCTACGGCGGTGATGTGGTATACCGGCCGGTTATTGAGCCTTTCGGTATTCACGTTGATGGTGGCCGTGGCCGCGTTGACGTAGATGCCGATGATGGAATAATAGACGTTGTAGTTCAGCACTTCGCCATCCTGGAAGGTGGTATTGCGGGTGGCGCAGAAATCGGAGGGGGTGGCTACGGGCAGCTCTTGCTGGGGACGGCCGGCGCTTCCCCCGAAAAACAGGAGGCAGGCACCGGAAACGAACAGGATTGGTTTAAGTTTCTTCATATCGTTGCTTGAATAATTTGATTCCGAGGATCAGGATGCTGCCGGCCAGCGCCGGGATGACCAGGTTGATCAGCCAGATGGTCACCGATGTGAGCAAAATTCCCAAACTGTTGGCAGAAAACAAGCCGATCAGTTTGAGGCTTACTTCACCCCGGATCCCTACTTCCAGCAGCACCACGCTTGGAATGACAGCCAGCGCCAGAAACACCAGGCTCATCACCCCTACGGCAGGCAGCAATGATACAGTAACCGAAAACAAACGAAATGCTAAAAGGTACTGTATCACGAAAACCGCGTACCGGATAACGGATAGAAGCAATAAAAGGCCGAGCCGTTGCATCCCGAACTCCTGCAACGCCGTCACCAATGGCAACCAGGAAGCTTTGCGCAGCGCGGATTCCAGCCATTTTTCCAGGCCACCGACGTTAAAATAAAACAATGTTAAAATGCTACATATGAACAGCAGCCCGAACACGCCGAACTGGTAGGCAAGCGGGTGGAGCAGCCCGCCGTCGATCAGGCGGTCGCGCAGGGCGAAGAAGGCAAAGCAGCCGGCCCACAGCGTCACCAGCAGCTGCGCGAGGGAGCCCACCAGCGTCAGGGCGATGATCTTGAGGCGCCGTCCTTCGGGTAGATAGAGCATCCGCCCGAGGTATTCGCCGATGCGGTTGGGGGTACTTATGGAAAAGGAAACGCCGGAAAGGACGGCCTTGAACGATTGAACGAAAGAGATCCGCTGCACCGGCGCCACCAGGATCCGCCACTTGATGGCCTCCAGGCCCCAGTTGCAAAACATCAGCAACAGCAGCAACAGCAGGTAGCCGGCGCCAAACCCGGTTTTGAGCGCCTCCCAGGAGGCGGCCAGGTGCTGCTGCTGGTGCAGCGCGCGCCAGATGGACCACGACAGCCAGGCGAAGAGCAAGGGTCCCAGGAAGTAATTGCTAAATTTTTTACTAATTTTACCCAGCCGCATTGCCGTAAATATAACCGCCCCCCTTGCAAAAACAATCGAAAATCATCCTGGGCATCGACCCCGGTACCGTCATCATGGGTTACAGCGTGCTTGCTGTTTCCGGCAACGACCTCAAGGTCATCGAGCTCGATGCGCTGAAGCTGCCCGTAAAGGAAGACAGCTACGTGCGCCTGCAGCTCATTCACCAGAAGGTCAGCGAGCTCGTGCGCCTGCACCGGCCCCACACCTTCGCCATCGAGGCGCCTTTTTTCGGCAAGAACGTACAGTCGATGCTCAAACTCGGAAGGGCCCAGGGCGTAGCCATCGCTGCAGCCATGAGCGGCGGCATCCCCGTTACCGAATATTCACCCAAGCGCGTGAAGCAGGCCATTACCGGCAATGGCAATGCCGACAAGGAGCAGGTGTGGCAGATGTTGCACCGCATCGTTACTATTGAAGAATCGCCCAAGTATTTCGATGCCACCGACGCCCTCGCCGTCGCTATCTGCCACCATTTTTCCGACGGACTGCCGCAGGCCACGCGCAGCACCGGCCGCGCGCGCAACCCGCGCAAGGCCAAAGCGGCCACCGACTGGGACCGCTTCCTCGCCGCCAACCCGGATCGGCTGGCATAGTCAGCTCATGTGCTGATCTGCTCCTCTGCTACTAACCGGAAACAACAGGTATTGTATCTTAACCGCATGAAACAGATCGCGCTCGTTACCATTTCCTGCTTCCTGCTCACCGCCGGTGCTTCCGCTCAAACGACTCCGGTTCCGAAAGTGCTCCCCGATGGCGACTGGGTACTCGAAGAGGTAAATGACCTCGAAGGCTACGGCGTCACCTTTACCAACCGCAATACCGGCTTGCCCCCCGGCATTCCCGAGCTGCACGTCAGCGGGACCAGCGTTGACCTGATTACGACAGACAAAACGTGGAAGGGCAGCTGGACGATCCGCCAGGACAGCCTGTATATCGAACCCGGGGAAGGTATGCCGGCGCGCAGCTTCGGTATCGCCGCGATCGGCCCCAAAGAAATCCGCCTCCGCATCCTGCAAAAGGAAATACTGGAATTGATCTATCGACGCAAGCAGCCGGCGGCCCCTCCCAAGCAATAATCCTTCGCCCTCATCCTGCGACTGTGAACGGACGGGACGCGTTCGAAGCGCCATCCCGCCATGATCCCAGCACCCGATTTTTTCAAATGTGGGAGAGGATCTTCTGCTGTGCGGCCTTCAGCTGCTCCTCCGAAAGTTTCAGCTTCGGCTGTGTGAAATTGATGTCGTTGGCCGACGAAATGGGCACCAGGTGCAGGTGCGCGTGTGGCACTTCGATGCCGATCACCGACATACCCACGCGCTTTCCGAAAGCCTTTTCGATGGCGCGGGCGATGGGCTGCGCAAACAGGAGCATCCCGGACAGGTATTCGTCGGGCAGCTCGTACAGCTTGTCCACCTCCACTTTCGGGATCACGAGCACGTGGCCCTCGCGGAGGGGAAAGATGTCGAGGAAAGCAAAGAAGCGCTCGTCTTCGGCGATCTTGTAGGAAGGGATCTCGCCGGCGATGATCTTGGTAAAAATGCTCATAGAAGGAAATTAAGTCGAAGATGCGTCCGAACCGCTAAGGAAAGAAGAAAAGAAGGCCGTACGCTAAGATCTGTTTCAATAAAACAGCCCCGCCTGCGGCGGGGCTGTTACCGTATCGCTTTGCGAAACGTTTACTCGCTTTCTTTCTTAGCGGTGAAAAACCTTTTTCAGCTTAAACACTTATTTCCTCCACGCGGAACTTCATCGTTCCGGCGGGGGCGGTCACTTCGGCCACTTCCCCGACGGCTTTGCCGAGCAGGCCTTTACCGATGGGCGAGGTCGAGGAGATCTTGCCGCTTTTGAGGTCGGCTTCCTTTTCGGAAACGATCTGGTAGGTTACCTGCTTATTGTTGGTGAGGTTGGTCACTTTCACTTTGGTGAGGATGGACACCTTAGAGGTATCGATGGTCGCCTCGTCCACGATCCGCGCGGTGGCGATCTGGCCTTCGAGCTGCGCGATCTTGGCTTCGAGCAGGCCCTGTGCTTCCTTGGCGGCGTCGTATTCGGCGTTCTCGCGGAGGTCGCCCTTCTCGCGGGCTTCGGCGATGGCGCGCGAGGCCGCAGGACGATCCACCCCCTTCATATGCTGCAGTTCCGCCCGCATCTGCTCCAGCGTTTCCTTGGTCACATATTGAATTCCACTCATGGTCGTTCGGTTGAGTTATGAAAAAAAGAGCAACGCTCCAGTTGTTCACCGAAGCGTTGCCGTAAAGACAAATATAGTGAAAAGACGCGACGCCTGTTGCCTGCGCACTACCAATGACGGACGGTGGCAGGCGCACCCGGCTTATGTTACAGCAGGGCCAACGCTTCCAGTTTCTGCACCAGCAGGTCGCTCATGCGGCGAAAGCCTTCGAAGCTGTAGCCCGCGATGTGCGGTGTTACGATCACGTCGGGGCGGGCGCAAAGGCGCTCCAGCAGCGCCCGCTCGGCGGCAGTGTAGCTGCCAAGCTTTTCATTCTCCAGCACGTCGAGCGCCGCGCCGCGAATGAGGCCGCCTTCAAGTGCATCGAGCAGCGCCGCCGTGTCGGTCACGGGACCCCGGCAGGTGCTGATGAAAAAAGGCCGGCGCCGCATCCGCCCAAAAAAGGCGCGGTTCGCCAGGTGGCGGGTTTCAGCGGTCAGCGGCAGGTGCAGGCTCAGCAGCTCGGCTTCGTCCTGCAGCTGCTCCAGCGTTGCCTCGCGGATGTAGCCGTCCGTATACCCGCTTTTGTATTTATCCACCGCCAGCACGGTGCCGCCAAAGGGCGCCAGCAGGCGGGAAAAGGCGCTACCGGTGTTCCCATAACCGATCACCCCCACCGTTTTACCCCCGAGCTCGGTGCCGCGGTTTTCGTTGCGCCGCCACAGGCCCCGCTTCACTTCTTCGAAGGAACGCGGGATATGATTGAGCAGGCCCAGGGCAAGGCCCAGGGTATGCTCGGCCACGGCGGGGCCGTTGCCCTCGGGTGTGCTGATGCAGGCGATGCCGCGGGCGGTGGCCGCGGACGTGTCAATAAGTTCCATCCCCGAGCCAAGACGGCCGATCCAGCGGAGCAGCGGGGCGCGCTCCAGCAGGGCGGCGTCGATGCGAAGGCGGGTGGTCACTACAAGGCCCGTTATATCGCCGATGGCTTCGGAAAGTGCTTCGTAGCTAATGTCCGGCGCCTCGGTCACGCGGTAGCCGGCAGCCTCCAGCGAAGGACGCAGCGACTCGTGGGCCGGGGCGGTGATCAGGGCTTGTTTCATCGCATTCGGAAGGTAAGGGCGGCAAATTCGGCGACGCTCAGTTGCTCGGCGCGCCGGTTGAACAGTTCATCCTCCAGCTCGGTCTCGGTAAAAAGGCTTTTGACGGCGTTGCGCAATTGCTTGCGGCGCTGGTTGAAAGCGGCTTTTACCAGAACAAAGAGCTTTCGCTCCGAAGCGATATCGAGCGGCTCCCGGCGAGGGCTGAGGCGGATCACCCCGCTCATCACCTTGGGGGGCGGGTTGAAGGCGCCCGGTGGCACATCGAACAGGTATTCGACATCAAAAAAAGCCTGGGTGAGCACGCTCGTCACGCCATAGATTTTGTTGCCCGACGTGGCGGCGAAGCGCTGGGCCACTTCCTTCTGGAACATTCCCACGCAGCCTTCCACCTGGGCGCGCCACTCGATGATTTTGAAGACGATCTCCGTAGAAATATTGTAGGGGAAGTTGCCGACAACGGTAAAGGGCTCCGCAAAGGGCGGCGCCGTATCGAGAAAGCTCTGGTGGATGAGCTTGCCCCGGATGGCCGGCAGGTTTTGCTCCAGCCAGGCCACCTTTTCGTCGTCGATCTCCACGGCGCGGAAGTCGATGCCCGGCAGTGCGAGCAGGTATTTGGTCAGCGCACCACCGCCCGGGCCTACCTCCACCAGTCGGGCGAAGGGCCGCGCCTGCACGGCCTCCACGATCTTCCGGCAGATGTTCTCATCTTTGAGAAAATGCTGACCCAGCGACTTTTTCAACGTATACATGAAAGCAAAGTTAGGAGGTCGGAAGTGGGAAGTCGGAAGTTAGGTTCGGCGCTTGCAAGCGGATCAGTGTGTTCAGGAGGTGGGTAGCGAAAAAGCCTTACCATTTAACGAATCAACCAATTAACCAAAAACAAAGAAGATCACGGTCGTGGGGGGCGAAGGACCCTCACTGTCCGTGATCTTACCAGAGGAAACCAAATCCAAAAACTAAAGTTTGACGATGCGCTGCGCACTGAGCAGGTGACCGTCGGTATCATAAACCTGGAGCAGGTAGGTGCCTTGCGCCCACTCGCTCATCGGTACGTTGAGTGTGCTGTTGCCGCCACTCTTGTGCTGCCAGAGGCTGCGTCCCTGGAGGTCGCGCAGGTGGAGCTGCAGGGTGCCGGGGCGGGTGCTCTGCACGTTGATGTGGAGCTCGTTGTGCGCCGGGTTGGGAAACACGTTGAGCTGCACGTTCAACTGCACATTGATCAGCACCACATTGCTGTAAGTAACGCGGCCGCTGCGGTCCACCTGCTTTACGCGGTAGTGGTTGGAGCCGGGCTCGGGGTGCGCGTCGAAAAGGCGGTAGGGCGGGTTCGGGTTGGGGCGTCCAAGCGGGGTAAAGTGAATGCCGTCGGCGGAACGCTCCACCTCGAAGTAGTCGTGCTGCTCGTCGGTGCTGGCTTCCCAGTCGAGGCGCACCTGGCCGTCGGGCTGCAGCTGGCCGGTAAAGCGGAGGAAGTGCACGGGCAGTACGTTGAAGGTCTGCGTCGTCTTCACCACGTTGATGTTGTCGATGTAAAACCCGTCATCGAGCTCGTGGGCAAAGTTGTCGGCATCGGCGTCGGAGGTAAAGACAAAGCGCAGGTACACAGCGTTGTTGCCTTTCAGCGAACTGAGGTCATACGACACACGGGTCCACTGGTCGCGGATACCCGTGAGTGCGGGCTGTCCGCCGAGGGAGCCGCCACCGGTTGCCGAAGGTTCGGCTACTGTGTGCGAACCGCAGAGGGTTGTCACGTTCGAAGCGAAGGTGCTGCTGGTCGACAGCTGCACCTGCAGCTTGTCGCGGCAGTTCTCGGTGCGGTGCTTTACCCAGAACACCAGGTAGGAATTGGCCACATCGGAAAAGTCGAAGGCGTTCTTGTACGTCAGCGTGCGGGTGGTGCTGGTGGTATAGTTGACCGCGGTGCTGTTTGTGCTCGGCGACTCGGTGAGTGAATTGCTGCCGGCATAAGCCGCCTGGTTGGTATAGGCCCAGTTGGCGGAGTTGCCCGTTGCGTTGCTCGCGCTCGTCCAGTTGTCGCTGAAGGTGCCCTCCATATCGTCGTACAGCAGCGAGATGGGGTTGAAGATCTTCGTTACGGTGTCGTATACCGACACGCCTCCGGCAGTTACCTTCCAGGCATAGCGCACGCGGTAGCCGTTCTTGATGGCGTCGGGCAGCTTGTACCCAACCGATCCGGAATAGGTATCGTAATAATTGGTGGGGGTAAAGGTCGCGGCGGTGCCATTGAGCGTAATGTTCTCGATGGGAACAAACGTTACCGTGGCCTGGCCAATGGTGAGACCGATGTTGCGGATCGTGAAGGGAAGCGAACCGGTCTTTGCAGTCAGCGTGATATCGCTGCCGTCCTGGACGTCGTAGTAGGCGCCGGCGGCGTAGGAAAGCTGCAGGTTCTGCATGCAGTTCTGCTGGCAAAGCGTTTTGATCTGGCTGATCGGCGCCCAGAAGTCGCCGCCGCCGGCCTCGCCGGTCATGCCGTACACCTTGCCCTTGGTGCCCAGACCGATGTCACCCATCAGCAACCAGTCTTTGATGCCGCCGGCCACTTCGTAGTTGACCGTCTCGGGCGAGTTGCCCGCGCGGTGACAGTTGTAGGTGCCCATGAGCGCCGGGATAGCGGTGTAGAAATACGAGTCGTTGGTGCTCATCGTATGCAGCGAGGGACGGCCGAAAGGCAGCGAGTAATAAGGGCCGTAGCAGTGCTGGTCGATGGCAGCCACAAAGTGGTGCGCCGTCACAAACGCGCGCACATTCTGCGTTTCTTTTTCCGAGAAAGCCGACGGTCCGTAGTAGGTTTCCTGCGAGGCCGTGCTGGAGCCGCAGCTGGTGCTGGCGCCGGCGCAGTTGCCCCAGTCGATACCGTAGTTGCGGTTAATGTCCACGCCGTAGGTGCTGCCCGAGATCAACCGGCGGTTTTTCCGCCAGAGGCCGCCGCCCGTAGTGGGATAGGAAGCACTCGCGCCGCTGTAGTTGTAGGCGTAGCCGTCGGGATTGAGGCAGGGGATGATGAAGATCTCGCGGTTGTCGACAAGCTCCTTGATGCGCGCGTCGCTGCCGTAATTCTCGGCGAGGTACTGTGCAAAGAAAATAAGGCTGGTACCACCGATCGCCTCGCGGGCATGCTGCAGGCCGGTGAACAGCACTTCGGGCTCCGACTCGTCGGTGGACACTCCGTCGGAGATCTTCACGCCGTAAGTAACCTGTCCGCCTTGCGAGGTGCCGATGTTGAATACCGACACGATGCCCGGGTAGGCGCTTGCCAGCGCGTTCATCTTGGTGATCATTTCCGCGTAGGTGAAATAGCCGGTGCCGGAGGCGGCGCCGAGGCGCAGCGATCCGCCATTGCCGAAGGCGGCGGGAACGGTGAAAATATTGGAAGCCTGCTTGCAGCTGACCTGCAGGTTGGCGCGTGCCTGCTGCTCGGCTTCTTCCCAGTGTTCGCCGATGCGTTTGTTCTTTTCGGTGGTATAAGCTACGTAGTCGTCCACGACCACGGTGTAGGAAAAGCCCGAGGCACGCAGCACGGCGAGCTCATCCTGGTTGAGGATGACCTCCATGGCGTCTTTTTTCATCTCGTAGTGATCGAGTGCCAGCCGGTCGATGGCAAAAGCCTTGGCAGCGGGGTTCTTGATGGAAATGCGGACTTTGCTGTATTTATCCTGCGCGAAAGAGGCCGTACTGCAAAGCAGTAGCAGAAGAAAGGTTAGAATTTTCCTCATGGGTTCTGGTTGGATTTGGATAGTGGTTCTGGATATTGAAAGGACTGGTCTAGCGGCGTAATACGAGACGTTGGGTGCGACGCTGCGGCCCGGTTTGCAGTTCTACCAGGTAGGTACCCGCAGGCAGCAGTCCGGGGAGCGCGATGGGATGGCTGCTGCTTCCGGCAGGAAGGCGCAACGACTGCTCGAGCACGAGGCCGCCCGTTCCCGTATAAATACGGAGGACGCCGCTGCCGTCGGCCGGCATGTCCACATCGATGCGGGCCGTTCCCGCGCTCGGGTTGGGGCGAACCACGAAAGCAGGGTCATTGCTCCATACGAGCTCACGCACAGCGCTCCACAGTGCCTGGCCACCAGGCTTGCGCAGCTGCAGGCGATAGTAGGTCACCCCGGGGAAAGGGCGCGCGTCGACGGCGCTATAGCTGCGCTGCGCGGCGGGCGTGGCAGCCTGGCTGCGCTGCAGCTCTTCCCAACGCTGGCCGTCGGGGCTGCGTTGCAGGATATAGGAGGTGCCGGCCACTTCGTCGGAAACATCCCAGCGCAGCTGGCTGCGGAGGCCGTCTTTGTGGGCTTCAAAAGAAAGCAGGTTCGAGGGCAGCGTGTAGGCATTCACCTGCACGCGGTAATCCTCCACCTCACCGTCGGAGAAGTAGCCCGTAGGGTTGCTGGTGGTCATGCCGTTGATGGCCGATGTCACGCGGATGCGTACGAAGGTGTAGGAGTACGGGGCCAGCGTGGTGCTGGGCGTGGGCCAGAACAGCTGCACCGTCTGTGTGGAGCTGCTCGAAGGAACGTTCACCGAAATGCCTTCGCTGGCTTCGAACGTTCCATTGCTGTTGAAGTCCACCCAGGCGCAGACCGTAGCGGCCGCACCGGTGTTGTTGAATACGTTGACGCTGGTGAGGTAGTTGCTGTTGCTGATCACGATGGAAGGCGTGGGCAGGCCATCGTCGGCGTCGCCGGTGGCGAGCACGGATGTATTTTTCGACCATTCGTCGGTCACGGCTGCGCCGAGGCGCAGGTTGGTCACCAGCTCGTGCACCGCGGGGGCATCAGGGTTGGGATCATAAGTAGAAGGCGCGTCACCGAAGTCGGCCTTCGGCTTGAAAGCTTCCGTGGCGTCGCCGATGCTCGGCGAAGCGGGTAAGGCCGGCGATCCTACGATCGCCTTGGTATTGCTGATACCGGTAGTGCCGTTGTAAAGCGATACGCTCGTACCCACGTTGTAGATGTTGCCGGCGTAGTCGATACCCGTCTGGTTCACCGTAAAGCCGGGAATATTGGACGTCAGGGCGCCCGTGAACATATTGTACTGGTTGATATTGGCTCCGTTCACCGATACGTCGAAGTCGTACAGGATGCCGTTGTAGATACCGATATCACCCCAGTCGTGGATCTGGTTGCTGCCGTCGTCGGCGGGCATGCCGAAGGCCTGGATGGCCGTGGCGGGCGTGCTGCCGCTGATGTCGATGCGCCACACGATCGACTTGCGACCGGTATTGTTGGAAGTCGTACCGCTGTACCCTTCAACGCCCAGGTAGAGGCTGCCGTTGAAGAAGGCGGCGGCGCCTGATTCCAGGCCCGACTGGTACGTCGGGACGCCGAGCGTGTTCACATCGGTAATAAAGGTGCTGATGCTGCCGTTGTTGAAGTCATACTTCATCACCTTTTTGGTGGCGGATGGGCTACCGGTAAGGCTGTACGTATAGTACAGGAACTTGTTGTAAGGGTCGTAGGCGCAGGAGTTGATGTTGTTGCCGGAAGGATCGGTAAAGATCCATTTGCCTTTGCCCGTGACGGGATCCACCTGGTACACCTGGTTGTTTACCGACACCAGCACGTATCCGGGCTGGTTGGTGAAGGGCTTGGCCGTAGCGAAGTAGTTGGTGGGGAAGGCCGCCGCCGTGGTGCAGGCTGTAATGTCGGACAGGAAGAACATACCCGACTCCTGGCCGGACGCCGGGCCGCTGTTAATCGTTCCAGTATTGGTAACGGTGATGGTGATGGTTTTTACCGAACCGGGAACCGAAACGTTCAGCGTGCCGTTCACCGACGTGTTGCTAACCGCCGAGCTGCTGGCGTCGGCACGGGCCGTAGCGGTGCCGTTGTTGGTGAAAGAAAGCACCGAGGAGCCGAGACCGGACAGCGTCACGTTCTGCGCCACCCCGAGGGAATTGTTGGCCGTGAAGGCAATACGCTGGCTCACATCCACGTCGTATAAAGAGAACTTCAGGTTCTGAACGGCAGTCTGAAACGTCAGGGTGATGATACCGTTGCCGATGAACTGCACATCCACACCCGCGCCGTTGGAGCCCGCCTCACCGGTGTTGGAAGCGCTGATGCCCCCGATAGAGGATCCGCTGTAGTTGTGGGTGATCGTTAGTTTTTCGGTGCCGAACGCGAAGTATTGCGTCTGCGATTGCGCCGTAGTTACGTAGGTGGCATATCCGCCCGTCGTTTTCAGGAAGTCCATCGCGTCCCAGTTGATCTGGGCCTGGGCAAAGCCGGCGCCGCATTGTGCGGAGGCCTGGTTGGAAAAGACCATTACGGCCACAAGGAGGCGTAAAAGTCGCTGCATAGGATACGGTTTTAAAAGGATAGGATCACGCTTCCGAAGTAGCGCGCCAGGCTCACTACCGTACCCTCCTGCCAAAACAGCCCGCTAAGCGGCCCTGTTCGCGAAGGCGACGAAAAGAAGGATGTTCAGTTTTTGGGTACGGATTCGGTTTGATATGCATAGATACGAGACCTATTGCTTACCGGTTCAAAAGTAAAGGGCGATTCTCATCTATACAAGGGTAAAACTCGGTAATTTTTAATAGTAAACTTACGATGCCACAATCCGTGTTTTTACCTAGTGGGGTTTTTTCGTAACCTTTGCACATGCAAAAACCTGTTATCGGCATCACCTGCGGCGACCTGAACGGCATCGGAACGGAATTGATCATCAAGACCTTCTCGGACCACCGCCTGCTGGAGCATTGCACGCCGGTCATTTTCGCGTCGAACAAACTGATTAACTTCTATAAGAAGACGATGCCCGAAGCGGCATTCAATTACCAGAGCCTGAAAGACCTGACCAAAGTGAATCACAAGCAGGTCAACGTTGTCAACTGCTGGGAGGAAGATGTGGCCATTATACCGGGGCAGCTCACCGAGGCTGGCGGCGCTTATGCGGTCAAATCGCTGCAGGCCGCCACGCAGGCCCTGCTCGAAGGCCATATCCACGGCATCGTCACCGCCCCGATCCATAAAAAGAACGTACAGTCCGAAGAATTCAAGCACACCGGCCATACGCCCTACTTCAAGGAGGCAGCCCGCGCCCGCGACGTGCTGATGCTTCTTTATACCGACAATATCCGCGTCGCCCTGGTTACCGAGCACCTCCCGGTGAAGGATGTGGCCGCTCAGATCACCAAGGGTGCCCTCCTCAGCAAGCTGCAGCTGCTGCAGCAAAGCCTGCGCCGCGACTTCGGCATCGACAAACCCAAGATCGCCGTGCTGGGACTCAACCCGCACGCCGGCGACGAAGGGCTGATCGGCAACGAAGAAGAAAGCATCATCCGCCCCGCCATCAAAGAAGCCAAGAACACCGGCGCCCTCGTGTTCGGGCCCTACAGCGCCGACGCTTTCTTTGCCCGCCGCTCCTACCTGCAGTTCGACGCCGTGCTGGCCATGTACCACGACCAGGGGCTTATTCCGTTTAAGACGATCGCCGTGGGCGAAGGCGTCAACTTCTCCGCCGGCCTGCCCTTTGTACGCACCTCTCCCGACCACGGAACGGCCTTCGACATCGCCGGGAAAAACCTGGCCGATGCGACGTCGTTTACTACCGCGGTTTTCGAATGCGTGGATATCATCAACCGCCGCCGCGAATACGAAGAGCGCAACAAAAACCCGCTGCGCAAAGTGACGGGCGAGATCCTGAAGAATGTGGAAGACGAGCGGATCGATGAGACCATCGGTTAATGTATTAATAGTTAATCTGCTAACAGGCGAACGCCCGGCCAATGGCCGGGCGTTCGCATTTAAATAGTGCCGGTAGCCGATCGGCAGGAGCAGACCAGCAGATTTTTCAGGTGAGCAGGTTAGTTGGCAAACACCCGCTCCGGCACTCCTTTATTAATGGTATAGGTACCATAGGTCAATGTAACGCGGCCTTTGCCGTCGCCTTTGGGTGCTTCTTTTTTCGGCCCGCTCTTTTCGTAGTCGAAGGTCATGCCCTTGGGGAGCTTGAAGTCTTTGGCGCTGAACACGAAAGTGACTTTGTCGGGCAGGCCCCAGGCGGTGTACCTGCCGTAATCCAGCAGCATTTCGTAGGAGCCACCGTCGCGGGTGACGACCGTACTTCTACGGATAACGCCCGCAGCCGCATCTATAAACAACGTACTCAGCACTACTTCGGCATTTTCGGCCGTCGGCAGCAGCTTTACTACCCGTGTATGAAACGGGCCTACTTTAGCCGACCCCGCATCCACAATGCTGTATTGATCGCCGGCAAGCAGCGCCGCCATGTTTACCCGTACGCCACCTTTGGGCAGCACGGAAATGCCGTTGGGCTTCTGCACCCGGAAGCGGTCGGGGCTTTTGTAATACACGGTCACCGCCGAGCGTGGCGCACTGATAAAGGGCACGTTGATGTCCATCACGGCAGCTGCCTGGTAATCGCGCACCTTGTCCAGCCGCGCCTTTACCTGGCGCACCAGTGTGGGAGCGTCCTGCGCGCCGGCAGCACCGGCGGCCAGTATAAATACGGAGAGGAGTAGTTTTTTCATACGGTTCATTTACGAAAGAATGTCTTTTTTGCGCGCGATCAGGAGCGTGCCTCCAACCAGGAGCACGATGTGCGCGGCGAGGATCGTGGCCGAGCGCGCTATCTCCGCCCCATCAACCGGCCGCTCAAAAAAGCCTTTCCAGTTGAGCATGTGGTTGGTGAACAGCCAGGGCTTGAGCACGTTAAACATGGGTATATCCATCGTGGTGAGGATCGTGCATACGATGATGACGCTCATAGTGGCGATGATGGGCCCTACGGCGTTCTCAGCGAAGAGCGAAAAGAAAAAGGCCAGTGCCGCGACGGTGGTCATGGCCAGCGCGGCGAAGCCGAAGGCCGCGCCGTAGCGCCAGAAGATATCCGCGTGGTCGAGGATGACGATCATATCGCTCTTCAGGATGATGAGGTCGCCGCTGCCGAAGAGGAGCAGCGAGCCGAAGAGTGCGAGCAGGGCCATAAAGAGGAGCAGGCACAGCGTATAAATAGTGGCCGCCGCGAACTTGCTCAGCAGCAGCGCGCTGCGGCTGACGGGCCTGGAGAACAACAGGCGCAGCGTTCCCATGTTGGCCTCGCCGGCAATGGAGTCGCCGGCCACCAGGGCAATGAGCAGTGGAACGTGCACCAGCAGCGTTTGCAGGATCACGAAGCACACGAAGTACCCGTTGATGATGCGGCCGCTGATGGAGAAGGTGCTTTCCACCGATTGCAGGGCGAAGCCCAGGTAGGTAGCCCCGTCGGAGTACAGGGCCAGCTGCAGCAGCAGCACGATGGCTGCCACCGCGCCGAAGGCGATGTAGGTGCGCGGCTTGCGGGCGATCTTAAAGAGCTCGATCCGGACGAGGGGCCACATGGGTGTTCTGGGTTATGGAGAGGAAATAGTCTTCGAGGGAATGGCGGGGCTGCAGCGCCTGGATGGGCACACCCAGTGCCACCAGGTCGCGGGCGAGGGCCGGCACGTCGGCGCGGGCCATACGCAGGAGGAGGCGGTCTTGCCCGTCCTGCAGGGCACCGGCCCAGGAGGAAGCGGCCAGCAGTTGCCGGGCGACGGCACTGTCGTTGGTGACCAGCTCCACCAGCATGTCGGCAGGGTTGAGCAAATCGTGCACGCGCCCTTCGGCCACCTTTCGGCCGCGGTCGATGATGAGCATGGCATCGGCTACCAGCTCCACTTCACTGAGCAGGTGCGACGACACGAGTACCGTCTTGCCCTCCTCGCGGCTCAGGTGCCGGATAAGCGTGCGCACTTCGGCGATACCCTGGGGGTCGAGGCCATTGGTGGGCTCGTCGAGAATGAGGAGGCGCGGGTGGTGCACGAGGGCGCAAGCAAGGCCGAGGCGCTGCTTCATGCCCTGCGAAAAGGTCTTTGTCTTGTCGAAGGCACGATCGCGCAACCCCACCACGTCGAGCTGCCGCAGCACTTCTTCTTTTGAAGGAGCAACGCCGCTGAGGCGGGCCATGATGCGCACGTTGTCGTAAGCCGATAAGTATTTATACAGGTCGGGGCGCTCGATGACGGCGCCCACCTGCGCCAGGATAGCGTGGCGGTGCTGTTGCAGTTCCTTTCCGAAGATCTCGATGCGCCCCGCCGTGGGCTGCACCAACGTGAGCAGCATCCGGATGCTGGTGCTCTTGCCCGCGCCGTTCTGGCCCAGGAAGCCATACACAGCGCTCTCCGGCACCGTAAACGACAGGTCGTCCACAGCCTTCAGGTTGCGGTACTGCTTCGAAAGTCCGGTTACGGAGATGATCGGTGGCATGCGTTGCAAAGCTAGGCCGGGGCCTTGCTGGTGTAACAACCGGAGAAGAAGAAAGGTTGTTAAAGCCGGGGGAATTCAGCAGGGCAGCCCGTTACACGATAAGTAACCTGCCTGTTGATGGTTTCTTTAAGCCCGAGGCAATAAAAAAAAACGCCGCTACGCGGCACCCTGCACTACAGCCGGCCTTCCACTTCCGACTTCCGACTTCCCACTTTCCTACTTCCTGATATATCCCTGCAGCGCCTTCACATAGGCCTCAAACGCATCGACCCCTTTCGGCGTAATCTTGCAGAGCGTCTGGGGGTAGTTGTCTTTGAACTGCTTCGTCACCTCGATGTAACCGGCCTCTTTGAGCTTTTGCACCTGCACGCTCAGGTTGCCGGCCGTGGAGCCCGTTTGCTCGCGCAGGAAAATAAACTCCGCCTCCTTCACCCCGATGAGGAGCGACATGACGGCGAGCCGCAGCTGCGAGTGCAATATGGGATCGAGGTCTTTAAACATGAAGGGTACGGTTCTCGTTCCTGTAGCGGGCGCGCAAGATAAGCCCGGGGACGAGCCAGTTGGCGATGCCGGCAAGGCCGTTGAGCAGCAGATCCCAGGTGTTGTCGGTATAGCAGGAGATGATGAAGAACGTGTAGCAAAAAATGGCGCCCACCAGCATGGGCCGAAAGCGCTGCGCGATACCGGTGGCCAGCGTCGGGATCCCGTAGAGCAGGATCAGCAGGCTGCCGTAGCTGGGGATCCGCGGTTGCACGACGCGCAGCTCGCCGTTTACCTTTTGATAAAGCTCCGCTCCTTCGGCCGACAGGCGCGCCGCCTCTACAGCACCGACGGTATTGCAATAAAAGACGAGGGCAAAGAGGCTTAATCCATATACCTGCCACACCGCGTTCAATGCCTCCTGCGTGTGCGTGCGCACGCGGCGTTGGCGCGCCTCCCGGACGCTGATGATCACCTGGGGCAGCAGCGCCGCCAATGTCAGCAGCCACACGTCGAAGCCGATGTAAAAGTGGGCGCGTTGCTGCGCGAAGCTCATAAGCCCGCAAAAAGCGATGACGCTGCCCCAAAGAATAGCGCTGGTGCCGGTTTCGTGAAAGTTCCTCCTTGCCTTCCCGATCATGTCGGTAATAAGCTTCAGGCTCTCCTGCTCGTTCATGGGTTGCTCGTTCATAGTACTTCAGTTTTGCTACGGCCCAGCAGGTACCCGGGAATAATGTAGCTGCAGAGAATGGCCAGCGCCGTCAGCAGCATCTGGTAATCGTAGGGCACAAAGATGCAGATCATCGCCAGCACCCAGTTGATCAGGCCGCCTGCCACGAGTGGACGAAAGTGCAGCAGGCGCCCGGAGATGAAGGTGCCGAGGCCGTAAAACAGGATATAGAACGGGTAGGCGTGCAGGAAGCCGCCGGGCAGCTGCGCGATGAGAAACGAAAGCACGAAGAAGGAGATGCCTACGCCCATCCAGAGCGCGCTCATCGACTCGCCCACATAGGTGCGCGCACCCGCGCGGCTGTGGCGCCTTGTGCGGATCATCGTGATGATCACCGCCGGCACGATCACCCACCACACCTGGTAGTGCCGCGGGTAGTGCACCAGCACCTTCAGGATAAACTGGGCCACGAGCGCCCCGAAAGCTACCCAGCCCCAGAAGAGGAAGTAAAACCGGTTCGCGCCCAGGTTGGAGCGCGTTTTCCGGATCATCGTGTGGATCAGCGCAAGGCTGTCGTCGGGCGTGAAGTTTGGTTGCATAGTTTCTATAGTGAATCGTGAGAGAGAAAGAACGCAGATTTTGTAGGATTCATCAGCTGATAAATGATTTTCTCTTTTTGCTATTCCTATAGGCAATCGGATTTTTGCTACGATTATAGGGCCTTTCTACTGAAAGAACAGTACTAAAGAATCTGCGCTAATCGTAGAAATCATAAAAGATCTGCGTTCTTTCTCTTCGCTATTTCGCTGCCTGCGCCAGGAAGTATTCCGTATTTATACGGCCCCAGTGTGGCGCAAGCGCGTCGGCGGGCTTGAAGCTATCGAATTTTTTCAGGGCTTCTTTCCAGAGTTCAACGGCTTCTTCCTTGCTGCCGCCAAACTGCGCCGGCGTAAAAAACTTGTCCTGGCCTTCCAGGTACAACACGCGCGGGTTGTCGGGGTTCAGCTTTTTCGCTGTCTCCAGCGCCTCGCCGGCCTGGCGTCCATAGGTCATGTAGCGGCTCATCGGGTCGCCCATCATGCGCAGCGTAGCGATCATCTTGCGCACAACGTAGATCTCGGAGTTGTCTTTGCTCAGTGCTTCGGCCTTGTTCAGCAACTCTTCGGCCTTGTCGGCAATGGGGTCCAACTGTGCGGCCATACCGCCCATCTTGCCGCCGGTGAGCGAGTAGCCGCTGCTTACCTTGGCCAGCGCGGCGTAGTAAAAGGGAATCCACTGCGTTTTCTCCGCTTCGGCAATACGCTCAAAGCCGGCCGAAAGATCGTTGAGCCCGCTCAAGCTGCGGGTCGTGTCGAAGGCGTTAACCCGCGGCTGCATGGCGGCCACGTATTTCTCGCTCTGGGCAAAGGAAGCGCCCGAAACGAACAGGGCAAGAAGAAGAAGGATCTGTTTCATTGTTTTTGTTTTTGTGTTGACGACGCAGCGCGCCGGATTTTTTTATTTTGGAGCGGCACGAAGCACCGCCACCTATGTTGTTCTTGGAGATCAGCGGCCTTCGCGCTCGCGCATCAGCTTCTGGTATTCCGATTCAGCCGGGTCGGCATGGTTGCTGCCCGGACCGAAAGCGCCGAACCACTGCGCGGCGATACCGATGCCCCAGCCGAGCGTCGGCCACACCGGCCAGGGAACGCCGGCACCGTAGGAACGCGCCCCGGTGAAATACCAGATGGCCCACAGAAAGGCGTTCACGGTAAGATAAGTGAACAGCGAGCGACGGAAGCCGGCCCGCCGGCGCGCAATGCGCCACAGGTGCGGATCCTTGTCTTGCGGAATGTCGTTGTAGTTCATATAAGCGAAGTTTAGAGGTTTAGTAGGATTTGTCCGTTTAGGAGTTCAGAGCTTCAAAAATTTCTCTCGAATCTGAAATCTGAAATCCAACATCAAAGATTGTTATTGATGATGTCTTCCGTGCGGTCAACGCCGAAGGAGATAAACGCACCCAGGAAAAAGAACATGTTGGTGGGCGGCGTAATCGCCTCTTTCCGCGATCCGTTCTGCGCATACTTGTAGCCATACACCTGCTTGTTGCCCAGGAAATTGGTGACCGATGCCACCAGCACTGTATTCTTGCCGGCGCCTTTGGAGAACAGCTTCGGCAGGTAGTTCATGCTGAACGACGCACTATGGTAATCGATGGTGCGGCCCGCGTCGGTCAGTTGGAACTTGCCCGAGCCGTTGTCGTAGCCGATGTTGTAGTAGGGACGTCCGGAAGCGTACGTATACGAGAGGTTGAAGCCGGTTTTGATGGCCGGGATAAAACGCTTCAACACCAGCGACGCCGTGTGCTTCGCCGCAAAGGAAGGCTCCAGCGCCGCGGGGAAATTGAGGTAGTCGCGCTTTGTGTCGAGGTACGAATACGAGATCCAGTAGTCGAGACCCTTGAAGGTCTGCTTGTCGCGCCAGAACAGTTCAAAGCCCGCCGCCTCGCCGTAGCCGCCCGTGCCGGTAGCCGTTTCGCGGCCTTGGAGCACACCCGTCTTCAGCAGGCTGCGGTATTTCTTGTAAAACACTTCGGTGCGTAGCGTTTGCTTCGGGCTCACGCGCTGGTATTGGGCAATGTAATGCGTAGCCTTGGCGTAATCGAGCGTTACCGGCGCGGACAGGTAGCGGCGCTCGGGCGTCTGGTAAAATTCACCGTAAGCCAGCGATGCCTGTCCTTCCTTGCCCACCTTGTAGGCGAGCGACAGGCGTGGCGCCGCATTCACTTTATCAAGCAGCGCGGAATGCTCGGCACGCATGCCCACGCGGGCTGCCAGCGCATTGGTGATGTAAAGATCGGCTTCCCCGAAGAGCGCCTTCCCGTGCTCGGTCACCGCGTTCGGGAATTGCTGCCCGTTGAAAAGCGTATAGTCGCTGCGGTCGGAGCTGTAGTTGTACTCGCTGCCCAGGCGGAGCGCGCTGAGTCCGCGGAGGCGGTATTCGAATACGGCCTTCGCATTGATGTAGCGGCCTTTCGTAACCAGGCCGAAGTTCTTCTGCTCGAAGCCGGCGACCATCTTCGGATCGTTTTGCCCGTCTACCAGCTGCGCGTCGATGTCGTCGCGGTTGGTCGAATAGGAGGCGCCGAGCTGCAGCTTCCAGCGGCCGCCGAGCGAGCCGCGCCACGACAGGTTGTGGTACATGTTGTTGTTGCGCAGGGCGAAGGCGTCTTTGTAACCGATCGTGTCGATGCTTTGCTGGCGCAGCCCCAGCTTGTTGAAGCTGAAGTAACCGTAGTATTTCAGCATGCCCGTGCGGCCGGTCTTGATGCGGAAGTTGGCGTCGGCGGTATGGTACTGCGGCACACCGAAGTATTCGTCGCGGAGCTTGATGAGCGCGAAGCCGAGGCCCACATTGGTGTAGCCATAGGAAGCGCCCCAGGAAGCCTTCTTGTTTTTCGACAGCTTCTGGAGGCCGCCGCTCACACCCAGCACCGACACGCCCACCTGTCCGGAGCTTTGCTCGGGCAGGTCGATCGATTCGAGGATGAGTGCCGACGAAAGGGCCTGCCCGTACAGGGCCGAGTAACCGCCGGCGCTGAATACGGTTCCTTTAAAAATAAAGGGCGAAAAGCGGCTGCGCTGTGCCACGTTCGGCACCGAGCTGTAAAAGAAGTTATTGACGAGCGTGCCGTCGATAAAGGTCTTTGTTTCCTGCGCCGTGCCGCCACGAACGAAGAGGCCTTCGCTCTCTCCCACCTGCTGCGCGCCCGGAAGCGTCTTAACGGCTCCGGTAACGTCGGCGAGGGCCGAAGCCGTGGTGACAATATCGATCGGGCTCAGCACCGTCGTCTTTTTCTTGTCGCTGGCTTCAAAGGAGCCGGCCGAGATCACTACGGCCTTCAGTTCCGTTACCTCCTCTTTCAGTTGCACCGACAGCTGCAGCGGGCTGCCGGTAAGCTGCACCGGGCCTTCCCACGACTTATAGCCGATGGCCGACACCAGCAGCACCTGGGCGCCTTTTTCGGTGCTGGCAAAGGAGAAGCGCCCGGAGGAATCGGAGGTTCCGCCGTCGTAGGAACCTTTGATCGTAAGGCTGGCGCCGGCAACTGCTGCGCCCCGGGCATCGCGTACGGTGCCGCTGAGGGGCTGGGCACCGGCAAGGCCGGCGATCAGCAGGAGGCAGAAAAGAAGGGAGAAGGATCTCATAAATGCAATTGTCAGACAAACATAAACTGGTTTACGATATAAACCAAACTATTTTTCAACTTCCTTTTCCAGGAGCACCTCTTCCGTCAAAATCCTACAGCCCCGATTGGCACTATGTTTTCTGCCTGATTAAAAGCATGCGTATTCATCGCGAACTGGGAAATTGACTGACCAATCGCTTGCTTCCACACCTATCCAACCTAACCGACTAATGTTATGACGTCACCATCATTAGGAAAATCCGTTCTTCTGAACGCGCAAAAGAACCTCCTTCTCCTTCCAGTTGCACAATGTGTACTGCCCTTGGTATTGCTCCGGGCCGTTTTCCACCTCGCGGGACACGAAATAGCATTGGAAACGGAAACAACCTATGTCCTTTATCTCTATTCAATTGTGTTTATCAATACAGGGCTTGAAATGTATGCCGTAGCCCGGCTGCTTTTCAGTGCCGATCCGGACAGGGAGCGGGCCCGCATCGCCAGTCCGATCCTGCTGGTCAAAGCATGTCTTTGGCTGCCAGCTTTGGCAGGCGGCATTGCCTGCTGCGTCCGGTATGCCGATTCGCCTATCTACAACCTGGTCACACTCACGATGTTCTCCCTACTGTCGGCCAGCCTGTTGCTCCCGGCTTGGCTGGATGAGGGCTCCGGGCGACTGGCGGCGGGAACACGCTTGCTGCTGCTCCATCTTTCGTTTTGTGCAGCAGCTATTGTACTGACACACCTCCGTGCCGCGCGGTGGCTGCTGCCACCGCTTGCCGTAGCCTATGCACTGCTTACCCTATGGCGGCTGGGGAAAGGGCTTCGCAAAGCCCGGCCGGACCAAACTCATTCGTGGGCTGCCTTGCTCAGCCAGTTTCTGAAAAACGGCGCCTCCTCCCCGGTAAAATACTGGATCGCCAATCAATTGTCGGTAAGTATTCTGCTGGTCGCCGCATATTTGCTGGTGAAGGAAGATGCCTGGCTTTTTGCCGGGGCCATCAACGTGTTCCTGCTGGAGCAGGCCCTTTTTCTTTTCCCGATAATTGCCATCCTGCTGCCTTTTATACAAGTTGCGTTTAGCCGGAGTCGCCGGGATGGACTGGAACGGCTGCAGCGCATCCTGCCCTATATCATATTCCTAAGCCTCGCGGCTGCGCTATCAGCCTTTTTCCTTGCCGAAAAGATCGTCACACATTACCTGGGAATTCACTTTGCCGCCTCCACTACCATTGTGTCGATGATGTCGCCGGTGCTCTTCTTTCACCTGACCAATACCCTTCTGGGCACACAACTATTGCTTATAGGCGACGAAAAGCGGATCTGCATGCGCTTTTTAGGCTTTGGGTTCATCGTGAATTTTTCCCTCCTCCTGTTGTTTGCAAAACTGTGGCACGGCAATGGCGTTGCCGTTGCCTTTGCTATCGCCGAAGTGCTCCAGTTCGCCGGCTATCTGCTTTACCTGAGCCAGCAGCAGGATCCGGATGCGCATTCTGGATTTATGCGTCCCGGCCAGATTGCCAACAATCTGCTGCACACCCTGTCGGAACGGGCCTCGCGATATCCTCATTCCCTGGCAACACGCCTCGCTTTCCGGTATGGACTGCTGGTGGAGGCTACCCGCCAGATTGAAACTGAAAAGCGATTGATTTACCTCACCTTCGACGATGGCCCCGACCCCGTCGGAACGCCGTTCGTGCTGGAGCAATTGCAGCTGTATGATGCCCGGGCCACCTTCTTTTGCCTCGGCTCCGCTGTTGCACAATACCCGGAGATCTATGCGCGCATCCGCTTTGAAGGCCATGCTGTTGGCAACCATACCCACTCACACCTTGATAGCTGGAAAACCCCATCCGATACCTACATTGCCGACGTAAACGAGGCAGCCCGTCTCATCGACTCACCGCTTTTTCGACCGCCTTACGGGCATATCAACCGCTCCCGGATGCAGTACCTGCAATGCAAAGGGCATCCCCTCCAGCTCGTCCTGTGGTCGGTCGACAGCAAGGATTACGACAAAGGCATCACACCCGAACAGTGCTTCCAAAACGTAGCCAGTAAAGCCGGCCCAGGATCAATCATACTTTGTCACGACATTTTAAGCTCTGCGGGCCATATCCGTGTAGTTCTGCCACGCTTACTCCAGCATTTCACAGCATTGGGCTATCGTTTTGAAGCAATACCGATCGCGGCGCACCAGGTTGCGTTTCACCTCCCCGCCAAAGCGTCGTAACGGCGGGCCAACCCCGTATAGCCTTATGGATACGATCGATGCCGCATTCGGCCATTGAAATAGTGCCGCCATTGCGGTACTGTCGCTGATCTGGGTAAAGAAATAGCTGCCGTTGGCATTACCGTAGCCGCCACCGTCCGAAGAGTCCACACGGGTGGACCCGTATTGATCTTAAAGCTATCATCTTCTGTCAATAAAGTGTGATCGTAAGCGCCATTATTCAGTCACGGGCCAAATTCAGCATAGGGGTGATAACCTATATTTTTCCGAGCATTTACCCTAACGTATTTATACGATTTATTTTTTTCTGCCTAAGTCATTGTGGCTGAATGCACAAACGAAGTTGTTGCGTCGTAGATTAGCCGCCCGAACGACCGGTTTTTTAAAATCCGGGGCTGCCGCTACTCCGTAAGTAACCAACTGCTATGACCCCTTCTATTCGCCTGCTGCACCTCGAAGACGACGAGGACTATCAACGCCTGTTGGAGCTCGCCCTCCGCGCACACACCCATGCCATCAGCCTGGAGCGCTTCACGCGCGCCGACGACGCGCTGGCCCACCTGCGCAGCCTGCCGCCCGTGGCCTACCCCGACCTGCTCGTGGTGGACCTAAACCTGCCGGGGATGTCGGGCTACGAATTCATCGAAGCCCTGCACCGCGAAGGACCGCAGGGACTCACCGCCGTCGTATTCACCTCCTCGGCGAGCGCCGAAGACGAGGCTTTCTGCGCCCGCCACGGCATCGACATGCTGACGAAACCCGCCAGCATCCGCGATTGGGAAGAATTGGTCGGGTGGATGCTCGCCACCAAGCTTGAGCTGCATTAAAGCACCGTATATTAGCACCGCGCCGGTGCAGCGGTCAAACAGGCTCGGTTTTTGGCAGCTGCCGCGGGACAAATGATCGGCTTATGGCGGAAAAATGCATCCTGTGGGTAGACGATGATACCGACGACCTCGAAATGTTTTCGGAAGCGGTGGCTGAATTGCAACTGGGCATCAGCGTGCTTTATGCGCGCAACGGGCGCGAAGCCCTCGAGCTGCTCGAAGACGGCGCCACCCGCGACGCCCTCCCCTGCCTCGTGATCCTCGACATGAATATGCCCCAGATGAGCGGCCGCGAAACCCTGGTGGCCCTGCGCCAGCACGAACACTTCGCCGCGCTGCGGACCATCGTGTTCACCACTTCCGAAAACCCGCTCGACCGGCTCACCTGCGAAAAATTCGGCGTGCCCCTTTATGTGAAGCCGCGCACCTACCAGCAACTGAAAGAAACCATCCGGGAATTTCTCACCGACGACGGGGCACTATCCTGACGGCGACTGACGAGGATCAGTTTCCGAGTAAAAGTATCCATCTACTTTTACTCCGGATTAAAACAACTCCTCATGATGGCTACCGATACCACCGTCCCGGGCAGCGTATACACGCTCCACGTTTCGATTATTGAACCCCGCCTGAAACACCCCACCATCTTCCGCTACTTCGACGAGCTGGCGCCGGGTGACGCCTTCCGCATTCTGAACGACCACGACCCGAAGCCCCTGTATTACCAGCTGATCGCCGAGCGTGGCAACGTATTCGCCTGGACCTACCTGGAGCAGGGGCCGGACAACTGGCTTGTAGAAATACGGAAGCTCGCCACCGCCGACGGCCCCACCGTGGGCGAGATCGCCGCGAAGGATCTCCGCAAGGCCGAAGTGTTTCGCAAATACGGCATCGACTTCTGCTGCGGCGGTCGCAAATCGCTGAAGCAGACCTGCGCCGAAAAAGGCCTTGACCTCGCCGCTGTGGAAGCCGAACTCGAGGCCAGCGCCGGCAGCGCCGCACCCGCCGAGAACTACGACGGCTGGGACCTCGGATTCCTGGCAGATTACATTTACAACAAGCACCACCGCTACTACTATGACGAAGCGCCCGCGATCGGCGACCTGCTTGAAAAAGTAGCCGGCCACCACGGCCACGCCCTCCCCGAGCTCCTCGACCTGCGTGCCGCCTGGACCATTCTCAGCAACGAGCTTCAGACGCACTTCGCAAAAGAAGAGAAAGTGGTCTTTCCCTTTATCAAGGCCCTGGTGCAGGCCCGCGACAGCGGCGACCACGAAGCCCTGCGCCGCCAGTTTTCCCTGCGCGAGCCCCTGCAGATGATGGAAGCCGACCACGAAGCCGCCGGCGAGCTGCTGGCCGGCATGCGGAGCTGCACCTTTGGCTACCGGCGCCCCGAAGGTGCCTGCAACAGCGTCAACCTGCTGTATACGAAGCTGGAAGGGCTGGAAGCGGACCTTCACCGCCACATACACCTCGAAAACAACATCCTGTTCCCGAAAGCCCTCCAACTCGAGAAGGAGCTCCGCGGATAAGGTTCCCGGGCCATCTTTGCCTATGCTTTCCACCTCCTGTAAATATGCCTTGCGGGCGGCCGTATTCCTGGCTGCGCACTCCCGGCAGGGAGCGCGCGCCGGAATCCGTGCCGTGTCGGAAGCGATCGGCGCCAACGAACACACTACGGCCAAGATCCTGCAGTTGCTGGCGCGCGAAGGCCTGATCGAATCGGCCAAAGGACCCAACGGGGGCTTCAGCATTCCGCCCGGCGGCAAGGAACTTTTCCTGATTGATATCGTGCGCGTGGTGGACGGCACCGGCCTGTTCACCGAATGCGGGCTGGGCCTGCAAAAGTGCTCCGACAAGAAACCCTGCCCCATCCATTTTTCCTACCAGGCGGCGCGCGGACAACTGCACCAGGAGTTTTGCACCCACACCGTACAGGGCCTTGCCGACGACCTGGAGCTCGGGAAGACCTTCCTCAAACGAAATCGATGAAACTGACACTGGCAGCCCTGCCCCTGGTTCTGCTGGCCCTGCTGGCAGCCCTCTGGAGCGGCCTGCTCCGCACCGGCTGGGCGCTGCCCTTGCCGCTGGCCGCCGCCAACCACGGCAATTTTATGGTCAACGGGTTCCTGGCCTCACTGATCATCCTGGAACGATCTGTCCTCTTCCGCGGCTGGTGGGTGCGCCTGCTCCCCGCACTGAGCGCGGCCAGCGTGCCCGCCTTCCTCTGCGGCGCCCCGCTGCTGGCCGAAGGCCTGCTGCTGGCCTCGGCCACGGGCTTCCTGTTGCTGTGCGCCTGGTTTGTATACCGCCATCGCGAGCTTCATTACTATGTTTTTGCCGCGGGTGCCGGCTCCGCCCTCTGCGGGCAACTTGTATTTCTACGGACGAACAGCTACGCCGCGGCGTCGGGCTGGTGGATGGCTTTCCTGCTGCTCACCATCGTTGCCGAGCGGCTTGAGCTCACCAAGTTCCTGCCGCGCCCACCCGGCCGCCAGGCCATCCTGCTGACCGCGCTTGCACTGGTGCTGCCGGCCCTGCTGCTGCCCGCAGACGGGTCCTACCTGCTGTCGCTGTCGCTGGGTGTTACGGCGCTCTGGCTGCTGCGCTACGATATGGCGCGGCATGCGCTTCGCGCCGGCGGGAGCCATCGCTACTCCGGGTGGCTGCTGCTCACGGGCTACGGGTGGCTGCTGGTCGCAAGCGTGCTGCTGCTGGTACAGGCGCGGCTGCCGCTTGGCTACGACGCGGTGCTGCACAGCTTTTTCATCGGCTTTGTATTTTCGATGATTTTTGCCCACGCCCCGGTGATCCTGCCGGCGTTGCTCAAAAGACGGCTCCGCGTATATCACCCGCTGTTGTATGTTCCGTTTGGCTTGTTGCAGCTGTCGCTGCTGCTGCGTATCTGTGCCGATGTGGCGGGCGCACCGGCGCTGCGGCGCTGGGCCGGCCTGGGCAATGCTGTGGCGATCGTACTGTTTCTCGCCTTTGTGGGTGTGCATACGGCGGCGCAGTTGCGCTCAGGAAAAGCCTAGCTGCGCGCGGGCTTCGGGGCTCATGCGCGCCTGCGTCCAGCGGGGCTCGTAGGTAACGTCTACATGCGCCGTTGTAATACCCGGTGCTCCTTCGATCGCGGCCCGCACCTCCTCGGGGAGAAAGGCCGCTGCGGGGCAGGAAGCCGTGGTGAGCGTCATCAGCACATAGACTTCGGACCCGATCACCTGGAGGTCGTAAATGAGACCAAGGTCGTAGATGTTCACCGGGATCTCGGGGTCATAAACGGTGCGGAGCCGCTCGATCACTTCGGGCACTGACATAAAGGGAGGTTTGCGCAAAGGTCTGCGGGCCCGCTTCAGGGCAGGGTGACGCCGCAGCAATGGCGCGCTGATTCTGGTCAGGGTTGTGAAACCAGGAGCCGCGGCCATTATTGCAAGCAGTAACGGCCAACACGATGGCCGGGGAACGATAGAACGGCAGGCACTTTGTTCACTTTCCGCTGGCCGGATCCGGTCATTGGATACCGCCGCGATGCGGCAGCGCTTAATTTCGTTTATGCATAGCAAGCATCTTTATTTCCGGCTCGGGCTGCTGAACCTGGTACTGGTTGCACTTTTTGGTTTCCTGATGCGCCTCAAGATCGTGTTCGAATTACCCATGATCGACTACCGGAACCTGCTCAGCGCCCATTCGCATTTTGCGTTCGGGGGATGGGTCGGCTTTATGCTGCTGTCCTTCTTCACGGTGTACTTGCTGCCCGCCGAAAACCGGCGCTGGTTTGGCTACCTGCTGCTCTTGATAAACGGTTCGGCGCTGGGTATGGCACTGACTTTTCCCTGGGAAGGTTACGGCGCCGCCTCGCTGTTCTTTTCCTCCGCCTTCATCCTGCTGACCACTGTCTATGCCATCGCCTTTTTACGGACCAGCCTGCGTACTATAGAAAAAACTACGCGGATGCTGATCTATTGGGCGCTACTAGCGATGATCTTGTCGACAGTCGGGCCCGGCCTACTGGCTTGGATGATGTCCGGTGCCTCGGCTAACCCCTACCTGCACCGCAGCGCGATCTACTGGTTTCTGCATTTTCAATACAACGGCTTTTTCACGCTGGGCATCTTTGCGCATTACCGCTCGAGCCTGGCCGGCGCCCCTGCCGTTAGTCCCTGGACAGGCCGCTTCAGCCGGCTTCTTTGCGCGGCGCTTCTCCCCTCGTTATTCCTGTCCTTGCTCTGGCTGAACCGGCCGTTCTTCTACGTGCTGGGCGCCGCGGGCGTGTTGCTGCTGCTGGCGGCGCTGTATGCCTTCGTGCGGATGTGGCAGCAATCGGGGCACCTGTCCTCACACCGGACGTTGCTCGGGCGCCGCCTGCTGCGCTTGTCCTTTCTGTCGCTTGGGCTGAAGCTGCTGCTCCAGGCCGGAACCATCATCCCCGGGCTGGGCAACGCCGTCTTTGGCGACCGGCCGGTGATCATCGGGTTTCTGCACCTCGTGTTCCTGGGGTTTGTGAGCTTTTACCTCCTGGCGCACCTGGCCGAGGAAGGCTATTTTACGAAGACGCGGGGTGGATCCATCCCGGTTTATGTATTTGCCGCCGGCATCTTCGCTAACGAAGGGTTGCTGATGCTGCAGGGGCTGGGTGTGCTGCTCGGCACCAACAGCAGCCTGTTCAGCTGGGCCTTGTTGGGTGCCGCCGGCCTGTTGCTGAGCGGCGCGCTGCTGATGGCGCTTTCCGCCTGGCGACGACCCACAGGGGCATAACAAAGCCGCTGCAATATTGCAACGGCTTTGTGGAAACACAGGAAGCATTACTTCTTGCCGTCGTTGGCGAACATGAATTCAAGTACGGCGCGCGCGTCGGTCTCGGTCAGGTTTTGGTTGGGCATCTTAACCATACACTCTTCCACCATTTTCTGGGCGGCCGTGTCTTTGTTAAGCATTTCCTCCGTGTTCATCACGAAGTTCATCACCCACTCCGGCTTGCGGCGGTCGGTGACGCCTTTCCAGCCCGGGCCCACCAGCTTTTCGCCGGAGAGTTTGTGGCAGGAGCCGCACTTCACTTCATAAATGCTCTTGCCGCCGGCAACGAGTTTTGAGTCGAGGGGATTGTTCAGCTTAACCTCGGTTACCGGCCCGATGCCGTGGGGATTGCTGGCGGCGGCCTCAGTGCTTCCCGTGCTGCCCGCGTCGGTGGTAGTGGTTGCGGGGGGCGAGCTTTCCGGCGCAGAATTGCCGGAGTCCGAACCGCAGGAAACCGCGAGCAAACTACAGGCGCCCAGCGCCATGGTCAGAAACGCATTTCTCATAATGATGGGTTTATTGTTAAAAATAAAAAAGGGACGTGGAAAGACGCAAGCTCCGGCTAGCGCGCCTCGAAAGGAACAGTGCGCAGGAGCGTATGCCCATCGTGATCGAGCGTGAGCTTGATACGCAGCTCCAGGGCCACCGGGGTGGGCCGGTCGTTCACCCAGTACCGGTCGATGTGCAGCGTATCGTTGTGATCGTGTACGTGCTCGGAGTAAAGACTTGTCGTGTCGTTGACCGGGCACACCGACCATTCATAACCGTGAATCGTGGCCGGAGCCGTGGCTGTTGCCCGGAGGTGCAGCGTGTCGCCGTATCGGTACTGCGCCTGGATACCCGGCTCAAAAATTGTCAGCACAGCAGTTCCAGCAGTAGTGGCCGGCGCAGGCACATCGCCCTGGTGACGGGTGCAGGCCAGCAGCGCCAGCAGGGGCAACGCGGAAGGCAGGATCATTCTGTAGTTCATAAAAGTAGGTTGGTTCAGAAAAGAAAAGTGGTCCGTACCGAAAAGCCCGGCTTCACCTGCACGAGGCCACCGGCCAGGTGCTGGGCGATGGGCGCCTGGTAGTTGACACCCAGCGACACTTTGCGGGTATTGAAGTCGACGCCGCCGCCGGCATACACTACCTCGCCGCCCGAGTCGGGCTGAAGTACGTGGTTGCTGGCGTCGGTCAGCTGCCATTCGCCGCTGGCCTGCAGGTAAGGCGTGAGCGACCAGTTGCGCCGCTCGCGGCGGAAGGCCGCCTGTACGCCCGTGTTGAGTACGTCGCCGTAGCGAAAGCCGTCCCGGTTCACCGTATTGTATTTATACGACCCGGTGGCGCTCAGCGACCAGTGCCGCACGCTGAGGCGGTATACGCCGTTGAGCAGCACATCGGTACTGCCCGTACCCAGCTGAAAGTTTTGTTCCTCGATCTTGGACGCCGCGGCCGCGGTATAGCTTCCCGACGGAAGCTTCACACCCGCACCGGCCACGAACACCTGGCGCACCCCCTTATCGCTGCTGCGATCCCACAAGCGGTATTGCGCCAGCAGCGTTGCGTCGCCGGCGCCGCTCAGCGTGCGTGCCCCCGCGTCATTGCGCAGCGTATTGAATTGCCAGGGAAGCAAAGCCACGAGCTTAAGACGCTTGCCGGCTGCATACTGCACGGTAAGCAATAAGCTGTTGTATCGTTCCGTGCCCACGTTGCCCCCGTGCCCCGCCGTGTGGTAAAGACGATGCAGGTAACTGAGGCCAACGAAATTCTTCGACAGGTGCGGAAACAGGTTGGGATTATAGTAACTCACGCCGCAGCCGCATATGTCGCAGGCGCGCGCCGGCGCGGTTGAAAGGGCCAGCAGTAAAAACAGGACGGAAAGCGGTTTCATGAGCAGTTCTTTATTGAGACACAAAGGTCTTATTAACAAGGCGGGGCTTTGGCTAACGCCCCTCAACGCCCGGGATGACAATGGTCACGTGCCTAGCGCAGGATGCCTGCGGCGGGCTCTGCGACCACAACGCTCCGAACCACCGGATCCTGCACGGTCTTCGGCTCGCGGCACCACAACACGCGCAACAGGGACACCACAATCAGCGCGAGGCCGGCAAAGAGAAAAGCACCACTGCCGGCAAACAGGCGAAACAGGGGCGCCGCGCGTTGCATGATGGTAGCGAACGACTGCCCCGACGAGGTCCCGGCGATCTTCACCAGTCCGCTCCCCAGCAGCGAGATCCAGAACAGCAGCAGCGACCCGTTGCTGATCCACACGCCCAGCTTGATACGCGTTTCTTCACGGGCGAAACCCTGCGGCCGGGCGCGCGTAAGCATGTAACTGATAGAAGCGAGTAGCAGCATCGAGTTGATGCCGATGGTGGCGCCCATGGCATGGGCAACGGTGATGTGCGTACCGTGCGTATAGCGGTTGATGGCGGGCACCGACAGCGCGATCGCGAGCACGAGGTTCAGCAGGATCCAGCCGTCGGCCAGCGACAGCAACCGGAACGTGAGGCTGTGAAAGCGGCGCCGCGCTTCGCTCATTGTGCGCCGGAATTTGAACAGCAATTGCGCCAGCAGGAGTAGCTCAGTCATGCTGATGGCATACGACACGCTGCGCACCCACGGCGCAGCCGGCACCACGTAGGTATGGTGCCCCCAGTTGAACAGCAGGTTGGTAAACCCAAGGAAGAAAAAGAAGAAAGCGGTCCGTCCCTGCGCCAGTTTCTTGTCGCCGTTCAATTGTTGCATCACGTACAGGCTGCAACCATAGATCAGCATGTTCCAGCTGCCGACCATCGAGCCGAGGGCCTTCCACTGCACCGTCACGTCGCGCACCGGGTTGCCGAAAAAGTAGTCGGACACCCACAGGTAGCTTTCCGATAGGGTGATGAAGAAGAACAGGAGCCCGGCTGTCCAGCTGAAATAATAAACCGGCGCCCTGCGGAAGCGAGGACGCAGCGTAGCGAAGAAGTTGACAGCGAGTGGCAGCCACGAAAGGGCGATGAGCATCCCAAGGGCCGGTGGAAATTCCAGGTACTCGCGCCCGCCGAAGCGGCCGGCGAAGAAGCAGCCGATGATGAGAAGCGAGCTCACTACCTGCAGTGCGAAGTGGAGCCAGCCCCCTTTTGGCCAGCGTAGCGGCCGGCCCGCCACGCGGGGCACGTAGAAATACAGTCCCGCCTGCGCCGCCGTGAAGATCCAGGAAGTCGCAAGGTATACATGCAGCGGCCGCGTTTTCTGAAAGGCCAGCTGCGTGCGCAGGAAGGCAGGCAGCACGTACTGCAATCCGCCGAGCAAGCCGAAGCTGAGGCCGAGCAGCAGGTAACAGAGTGCCAGGGCCACAAAGGCCAGCGCGATGCGGTCGGAGCGTCGATAAAGAGCGTCAGGGTTGCTCATGTGCGAAAGCATCTATGGAGCGCAGGTAGGCCAGCAGGCTTTCTACCTCTCCGGGTGTGAAATGAAAATTCGGCATGCGGCTGCCCCCCGATTGGAGCAGGGCCCGCAGGTAAGCAGGGCCGCGCGTGGAGTCGCTCCAGGCCGTGGTCAGGTCGGGACCGAGGTAGCCGCCCAGGCCAAAGAGCTGGTGACAAGCGGTGCAGTTGTGTTTTTGGAAAAGCCGCTTCCCCGCGGCGGCCTCCGCCGTCCACACCGGTGGCGCCGCCGGCGCGTCAGTGCCGCGGGTATAGACCAGCGCACTGTAGCCCGCATAAGCTGCCAGCAGGCATAAAGCGATCAGTACCCGTACCATAAATCCCGATTCAACATGTGATGTGTTTTGTCTGCGTCAGAGGTCTTTTTTCCTGAAGATGCGCAACGCCCAGTACAGCGGGAGCAGCACCCAAAGCACCAGCACACCGAGTGTGAGCACCGTGCCGGCGGCGGTTCCGAGAAAGTCTTTGTACAGCGCGCCGGTATAGCCCATAAGAGCGCTCACGTCGAGGTGGAGCATGATATAGATCCGCCCCAGGTCCACGGGATTGAGGCAGGAAAGCACGAGCGTCGGCGTCTCCATCGGGTAGTCGGCGAAGGCGAAAAGCAACAGCAGCAACAGGCCGTCGTAGATCAGCGCACAATAAAACCAGATGAGCAACGCAGCGCCGATGCCACGGGCCTTGTCGCGGCTGCGCGCCGAGGCGAGAAAGGCCAGCGAGGTAAACACCAGTGTGAGCAGGCTGCCGACCAGCAGCAGCGACAGCCCCGTGGCGTTGCCGTTGTAAATAAGTACCGGGATGCCCACGCCTACGAGGAAAGCTACCAGCAGCGACGACGAGATCCCCGCCCATTCCGACAGAAACACTTTGCCGCGACTCAGGGGCTGCGTCAGCAGCAACTCGAGAAACTCGTAGGAGTTGTACCAGTGTATGGTAGCGAAGACCATGCTCACCAGCGGCACCACGATCAGGATGATGTTCAGCAGGCTGAGCACCGCTTTGGAGGAATCTTCCTCGAGCTGGAACAGGCTAAGCGACACCAGTAGCAGGAAGGCCGTATAGGCCAGCACCACCTTGTTGCGCAGGATGTCGTACAACACATAGCGGGATATCTTCATCATGATCCGTTCGAAATTTTGACGTAAAGAAATTCGTGGCTGGCCCCCTGCAGTCCGTGCTGCATCAGGTGGGCCACGGCTTTGCCCAGGCGCAGCTCGCCGGTCAGGCGCTGCAGGGCACCCACGGTTTCCTGGAACAGGATGCGGCCGTCCTGCAGAAAGAGCACGTCGGTAGTTACTTCCTCCAGGTCGGAGAGCACGTGCGACGTGATCAGGATCAGTTTGCCCTTCGCTTTTTCGCGCAGGATCTTTTTCTTCAGCACTTCACTCGCCAGCGGGTCGAGGCCGGCGGTGGGCTCGTCGAGGATGAGCACCGGTGGATCGAAGAGAAAGGCGAGCGCCGCGCTCACCTTCTGGCGCGTGCCACCCGAAAGTCCGCGCATCGGCTTGTCGCACAGGGTGTCGAGCTTATACTGGTAATACAGCTCTTCGTCGATGCGCGCTTCGCTTCCGCGCAGGTCGCGGATCATGCGAAACAGCTGGCCGATGGTCATGTTGTCGGGGTAGCGGCCGATCTGCGGCATGTAGCCGATGCGGCTCCGGTAGGCGCTGTCGCCGGCCACCGGTTGCCCGTCGAACGTCACCACGCCGCTGTCCGGGCGCACGAGCCCGAGAATCGTTTTGATCAGGGTAGTCTTGCCCGAGCCGTTGGGGCCCACGAGCGCTACCACCCGGCCGGCGGCAAAGGCGGTGCTGATGGCGTCGAGAGCAACAAGCTTGCGAAAGCGCTTGCTGATGTTGTTAATGTGGATCATTGTGGTACGGTTTCATGAGCGGGGTGCTGTCGGCCATCCCGTTCGGCGTGAGACTGGGCATGGCTTTCTCCGCTTTGTCGAGCAGCGTCACCATGAAGCTGCGGAGCAGGATCACCGACTGCGGGTTGCGTTCGATGATCATCGAGTAAAGGCTCACCGGGTGGTAGGGCACGTCGCCGGTGCCGTCGCGGTTGAGGTCATAGCCGTCGTATTTGTCCCAGTAGTTGTTGTAAAAGCGGTTCAGCATCAGTTCGCCGTTGGTGGCCACATCGAACGTGTTGCCCAGAAAGTTGTTCTGCCGCACGGTATTGTCGTTGCACGATGCCGAGATGCGCAGGCCCCAGCCGTTGGCCCGGAAGATGTTGGCCACCACATCGATGCGGTTGGTGCTTTCCATCAGGATGCCGGCCGTGTTCGCTTCGAAGCGGTTTCCGCCGATCTGCGCGTCGGAGATCTCCTTCAGCAGCAGTCCGTAGGCATTGGCGCCCCAGTTGCGCTGGAATACGTTCCGCTCCATACGCACGTGGTGCGAATACATCACCGCCACGCCCGCGCCGTTGGCGGAGAAGGTGTTGCCCACGTAGCTGTCGTTGTTGGAAAACATGAAGTGCAGCCCGTAGCGGATGTTGTGGTGGCTGACGTTGCTGCGGATAGCCGAATTGGTTACGAACTCGAAGTATATCCCGTCGCGATGGCCCTGCACATCATTGCTCAACACCTGCATGCGGTCGCACTTCCAGAGGTGGATGCCGTTGCCGGATGTTTGCTCCGTGCGGGCGATGCCAGCGATGCGGTTGCCGGCGATAATGCAGTTGCGTGCGTTGGCCACGTGGATGGCGAAGAAGGCATTGCGGATCTCGTTGCCGGCCAGCACCACGTCGTGGGCGTCGATGACGCTGATCGCCGCATTGTCGTTCAGGCTCGAAAAGCCGGTGCCGGTAAAGCGAAGGCCCTGCACGCGGATAAAAGCGCCCGACAGTGTCAGTTGCTCGAAGCGGCCTTCGCCGTCCAGCAGCGGCCCGCCCACACCCAGCAGGGTAATGGATTTGCGCAGCACGATATTCCCTTCGCGGTAGGTGCCGGCGTGCAGGCGCACCGTGTCGCCGTTGCGGGCAAGGGCGATGCCTTCGCGCAGTGTGCGCACAGGGAGGCCCGGACCCACCTCGATAGTGCGGGCGCGCGCGATGGCGGCCGACAGTAGAAATACAAGCAGGGTCAGGAGACGCATAACTTACAGTTTGCCGAGCAGCTCCGCGCCTTGTGTCGGTGTGCCTTTTCCTTCGGCGAGGGCAGCGGCGCGGCTGGCGAAGGAAACGCTGTGGCTGTTCATGGGTGTTTTATAAAAAGAGTCGGTCAGGCTCCAGGCCGCGGCCGCCGGCAGCAGGTTGCCGCTGGTATAATCGGCGAAATAGAGCTGCGCGTCCTTTGCGGCATCGGGGTTCGATTTACGGAAGCGGGCGAGGCAGTGCAGGTCGTCGAACTTGTAGAGGCGGCCCTTGCGGGTGATGAGCTCCGCACCATAGTGCGTATCCACGATCGTCATCCGGCAATCGTCGCAGGCATCTCGGCCGGCCACAAACGGCTTCGGTCCGCTGCTGCAGGCGCTCAGCGCGGCAGCTACAAGTACGCAGGCGGCCAGTGCCCCCGGCTGTGGCAACCGTACCGCTGCCTGCGGCCGCACCCCCCGGCGCAGGAAGCGCTCCCAGCCCCATACGGCGAAGCACAGGAGACCAGCGCCAATAACGATCCAGCCACCGGTATCGGGGTAGGAATAGGCATCGAAGTTGAGCAGTTGCTTGTGGCCCAGGAGCGGCGGCTGGTAAAACAGCCCCGGCACCTGGATGGCGGCGTGCGGATCGAGGTGGTGCCCGTAGTCGTAGCCCCACTGGTAGAAGTCGTACATCGCGGTACCGGCGGCGGCGAGCAGCAGCAGCAGGTAGGCAAACAGGTGCTTGCGGCGCCCGCTCGCGGCTACCAGTAGGCCGAGCGCGATGAACACGCCCACGATGGTGCCGAGGTAATGAAATTCGGGAAACATCTTTTCATTGATGTGCTTCATCCCGATGTAGTGGTTGAGTCCGTTGATGATGTCTACCTGCCCGCTCAGGCGGTCGAGCCAGATGTACATCGTAAGTCCTTCGGGGTATTGCGGCGCCATCAGGAAAATGAACCATACCGGCAGCACGAAGGTCAGGCCGAGGGAAAGCGCTGCCAGCGCGATCAGGATCCGGGAAAGGGGGCGCATCTTGGGTTGCATAACTTGAATTTTCGATCCCGGGGGGCGGCCCGCACGAACGCGGGCCGCTTCGGAACCACATAAGCAAAAAGAACCAAAAAGAGCTGCAAATGGACTGAGCACGCTGCGGGCGCGAACTGATCTTTCGGCGTTCCCGGCCTGAGCAAGCGCAGCTTTTCTTTATTTAGAAGGCGGCAGCAGTACCGCGTCGATGACGTGGATGATGCCGTTGGAGGCCGGTATCGATGCGATGATCACCGCGCTGTTGTTGATCAGCACCTTGCCGTCTTTCTTCGTGATGCTGATATTGCCGCCGTTCACCTGGTTGAGCGTTTGCCCGTCCTGCATCAGGTCGGTTTTGAGGCTGCCCACATACACGTGGTATTGCAGGATGTCCTGCAGCTTCGCCTTGTTCTCGGGCCTCAGCAGGTCTTCCACCGTGCCCTTCGGCAGCTTGTCGAAGGCGGCATTGGTGGGCGCGAACACAGTAAACGGTCCGGCATTCGAAAGCGCATCCACCAGCTCGCCCGCTTTGACGGCGGCAACGAGCGTGCTGTGGTCTTTCGAGCTGGCGGCTACTTTCACCACGTCTTTCTGCGAATCATCATCCTGTACCGCCGACTGGCCGGCGGTTGCGGTCGCTTCGGTGGCATCGGCCACTTTGGGTGCTTCGGCGCTCTGGCAGGAGATCATGCCAAGGGCCAGTACGGTGGCCGTGGCAAAGAAGAAACGTTTTTTCATATCAGTGGGTTTTAGAGAAAGGGCCGGCACCGCCAGCGCGGGCCGGCCCATCCGGTTGATTCATTTTTCGAGGCTGGCCACAGGTGCCGGCTCGGGGCTTGTTTTACCGGTGCTGAACGAGATCGGCACGTTAGACCCGGTTGGCGATACCCTTACGTAGCCTTGCATTTCCTGGTGCAGTGCCGAGCAGAAGTCGGTGCAGTAGATCGGGAAGATGCCTACCCGCTCGGGGGTCCACTTCAGGGTTTGGGTTTCACCAGGCATCACAAGGATCTCGGCGTTGTTGGCGCCCTTCACCGCGAAGCCGTGCGGAACGTCCCAATCCTGCTCCAGGTTGGTAACGTGGAAGTACACCACATCGCCCATCTTCACGCCTTCGATGTTGTCGGGTGTAAAGTGCGAGCGGATGGCGGTCATATACACGTGCACTTCGTTGCCCTTACGTTCCACCTTGGCATTGGCGTCGCCTTTAGCCGCGTAGGGGCTGCCGTTTTCTTCGATGCGGAAGATCTTCTGGCTTTTCTTGTTGAGGAGCTCGGCCGGGATCGCTTCGGCGTAGTGCGGCTCACCCACGGTGGGGAAGTCGAGCAGCAGCTTCATCTTGTCGCCCTCGATGGAATACAACTGCGCGCTCTGGGTCAGCTCGGGACCCGTGGGCAGGTAGCGGTCCTTGGTGATCTTGTTGTACGCGATCACATACTTACCCCAGGGCTTCGCCGTCGGGCCGCCGGGCACCGACAGGTGACCGATCGAATAGTAGGTCGGCACGCGGTCGAGCACCTTCAGGTCTTTCACGCTCCACTTCACGATCTCCGACGATACGAAGAACGAAGTGTAGGCATTGCCCTTGTCGTCGAACTCGGTGTGCAGGGGTCCGAGGCCCGGCTTCTGCACCTCGCCGCGAAGGGCAGCTTCATACTTGATCACGGGGATGCCGTCGTAGTTGCCGTCAAACTGCTTTTGCGCGATCGCGTTCTGGATCTTGTCGAACGAAAAAACCGGGATCACCGCGGCCAGCTTGCCCGAGCCTACGATGCTTTCGCCGTCGGGGCTTACATCGCAGCCGTGCGGCGATTTCGGGCAGGGGATGAAATACACCATGTCGGGGCAATCTTTCGGATCGAGCACCAGCACGGAGTTTTCCATGGTGGAAGTGGCGTTGTGCGTTTTGTCGCTATAGGTATTGTGCGCGTAGCGAACGGCTTCTTTCACGCCTTTGCCGCTGCGGGCATACTCTTCGGCCTTTTTCCAGTTCACGGCCATGATGAAGTCTTTGTCTTTGGCCGACGCGTTCACTTCCAGCAGCGTGTTGGCCTTCTCGGAATTGTAGCAGGAGAAGAAGAACCAGCCGTGCGACTTGCCTTTACCGGCGCGGGCCAGGTCGAAGTTGATGCCCGGCAGGCGCAGCTGGAAGGCGATGTTCATATGCCCGCTTGTATCCACTTTAATAAAGGAGACGGTGCCCTTGAAATTCTGTTTGTAGGTGCTGATCGGCACGTCGCCGTTCTGGTTGTCGAGGGGCACCGAAAAGCGGGTACCCGCGATCACGTACTCGGTGTTCTCGGTGATGAACGGCGAGGAGTGGTTGCCGGCGCTGTTGGGGATCTCGAGGATCTCCTCGGTGCGGAAGGTGGAAAGGTTGATGCGGGCGATGCGCGGCGTATTGTTGGCATTGCCGAAGGCCCAGCGGCCGTCGTGCACGCCGGCCGTGGTAGACAGGGCGATGTGGTGCAGGTCGTCCCAGGGCACAAAGCCGTGCGAGGTAGTGAGCATCGGCTTCGTCTCTTCGCTGAAGCCCCAGCCGTTTTCGGGAAATTGCGAGAATACCGGGATGATGCGGAAGAGGCGACCGGAAGGGATGCCGTATACCGACATCTGGCCGTTGAAGCCGCCCGATACGATGCTGTAAAACTCATCGTATTTGCCGGGCGCCACGTACACTTTGGAGGCCGCGTCGCCCGTTACGGCAGCCGCCGTGCCTTTGGGCTTGCAGCCAACCAGCGTGGCCACCGCTACGGCGGCGACGCCAACTTGGGTTAAAATAGATCGGGAAAACATAACGTGTTGTTTGATGGTGAGAAAGACCGGAGAGGCTGTCTTTTCAGACGTTTTGGTTTGTTTCGCAACAAAGCTATCTGTGCCGCCCGCGGCGGCGGTTGAGCGGCGTCAAAGCGAAAGATGATTGAAATCAGACAGCCTTGTCTCTTTAATACGGGGGCTATTTTTGCAGGGAAAAAGAAAGCCACCCTATGTTTTTTTCGAAGTCGTTCGGGTATGCGTTGCGGGGAATTTTGTACATCGCCGCCTGCAGGGAGCAGCAGGCGTTCGTACAGACCGACAGCCTCGCGGCGGAGCTGGGCGTACCGCGACATTTTTTGGGCAAAGTGCTTAAAACCCTGAGCCGGCAAGGCTTTCTTCATTCCTCCAAAGGGCAGCGCGGCGGCTTTTCGGTGCCGCCCTCCGTGCTGGAGAGGCCGCTCATTGAGCTGCTGGCGGCCACCGACGGGCTCGCGATCTTTCATACCTGCGTGCTCCGCCTGCGCTCCTGCGACAGCAAACAGCCCTGCCCGCTGCATCCGCACTTCAGTCAGGTGCAGGAACACATACGCGCTATCCTTACCAACAACAGCATCGGCAGCTTTCTCGAGCCCGATAAAGCATCACTGCTCCGCAGCCTGACCGTAGACGAGATCGTGGAGTAAAAATCGAAGCGGATGCTTAATAAAAAAGCCACCCTTCCGGGTGGCCTCATGCATTGGTCGGTGACGGCCTTACGCCATTTCGGCTACGTTGTCCTGGCCTTTCTTGGCCAGCTTTCCGTATTGCTCCTTCACGAGGTCGGAAGCATTCGCCAGCAGGTCGTTGCTGCGGTCGAGCACCTTACGCACAGGTTCTTTATCGCGGAAATAATAAACGAGGCCGGCAACGGCAGCACCGGTCAGCAGGATTGTTACGGCTGTTTTCATATCTGTGTTTTCCAGAAACAGTTTCAATGATCGTACCAGATAAAAACGGGGTTGGGATTAGTGATAACCCACCCATTGACCAATCGAAATCAACGGTCGCGCTGTCGCCTCTCAGGCGATTTCGTTGTCGCGTAGCTCTCTGGTCAGCTTCGTGAATCCCACAACCCTGTTCTCGTCGTCGTGCAAAGCCGTGATCAGCACGCTGCCCCAGAACGTGGTGCCGTTTTTGCGCACCCGCTGGCCGATATGCCGCAGGCGGCCTTCGCGGACGGCCTGTTGCAGCAGTTGCTCCGGGAGTTGCTGCTCGCGGTGTTGGGGCAGGTAAAAAAGCCGGAAATTCTGACCAATGATTTGTTCTGCCCGGTACCCCTTAATGAGTTCTGCCCCCTTATTCCAGGTGAGAATGGTTCCGTCGATATCCATTAAAATAATGGCATAGTCCTGCACCTCTTCAATCATTCGCTGATGCAGGAGCTCAAGCAGTTCCTTTTTTTCCATATACAAAGGTACCGCCCTGCCTGCAAGGACAGTAAGCACGGACAGGGCCAGGAAACGGACCATCAGCACGGCCCGTGGAGGCAAAACAGCGAACAGGACGTACTCCTTCTATTTTTAAATCCCGTTTGCATTTCTGCAACCAAGGTTTCGGAAATAGATGGGCCTGGGCTGAATCAGGATCTCTTTTTTCACGCAGAGCGCATTGCCACTGCAATTGTTGCCACTAAGTCCATAAAACTGGAAACATTTTTTTCTTTATTCAAGGTGCCGGCTTAAATTAGTCTTACCGAATCCACCGCATCCTTCCTAAACCATTGCAACCTCCCAAAGCACCCCTTTCACTGCTCTTTCAAACAACTCCGCAGCCCCGGGATTCCTACAACCTCTTTTCCTTCCTGTACGCCGTTATAGGAACCTCCTACAAGACCCCGTAAATCGTACAGACGGTTATAGGAACCTCCTACAAACAGCCTTAAACCGTACATCGGCTTATAGGACCTTCCTACAGGCTTATGTCAAAAGCAACAAGGCCTTATAGGAACTTCCTGCAGGTACTCCTAAAGTGTACAGTGGCTTGTAGGAATCGCCTATGCGACCGCTGCCTGCGAAACGCATCGCCCACCGCCCGCAAGTACCCCTCCGTCAATGACTTAGGGGCCGCGGAACTGCCTATGACGCACCCCTTGATTGCGTGTATTTTTTATTTGTATAACCCCAAAAACCGGAACAACAATGAAAAAGATCAGGCTTTTCCTCGGCAATCCCTTCAACGATGCCCGCATCACCAACCTCCGCCTCGTGCAGTTCGCGCAGGACGCCTCCGAAGCCCTCAAAGGCGAATTCGCGGAGCTCGCCGTGCTGATCAACGATCGCGTAGAGCTCGTGCTGGTGACCCTCACCCGGGTAGCTACCGGCAGAACCAAGGGCAGTAGTGACACCGACGCGGTGGACGCATACATCAAGAAGGCCCATTCAATGATGAAAAAACACAGGGCACATATCGCCGTAGCCACCGGCGGTGAAGATTCGGAGGGCTTCCGCGCCTTTTACCCCGACGGCCTCAGCGGCTATGGGTTCGGCGAGCTGTCGCGCGAAAAGGCACCGCTCGTGTACAAGCGCGTAACCGACAGCCTGGCCACCTACGGGGCCGGCCTTTCCGCCGATATACGGACAGCCCTGGCCTCTATCGAGACTGGCTGGACGGCCCTGCGGGCCGGGCAGAAGACCACCCTCGAAAACCTCGATGGCAACCGCAACGAGCGCGACGAAGCGCGCCTGGAGCTCGAATGGGTGCTCATCGACGCCCTCCACGAAGTAGGCAAGAAGTACAAGAAAGAACCGAAGAAAGGGGAGGGATTCTTTAAGCCGCGCCTCCTGCTGCCGAAGGGCCGCAAAAAGGCGGAGGCCGATGTGCCCGCCGGTGCCGTGCCGGCCACTACGGCCGCCGCCAACGCATAGCTGCGACACACACGGATACCGCGAAGGCCGGACCGCAGGGTCCGGCCTTTTGCGTTCGCTGTTACAAAGAGGACAAGGGATGCTGCGCCTGGAATGCGGCGCAATATTCCAGCACGCGCTGAACGATCTCTTTCATGGCCGGACAGCTGGTCGGCTTTTTCAGGATGAGCGCATCGAGCTGTTCGATCACCTTGCGCTCCAGGGGGTTGCTGGCGGTGGTATAAATGACCACCGGGAGCTTGTCCAGACTTTCGTCCTGACGGATCTCTTTAAGCACCTGGATGCCGCTCTTGGGCGGCATGTTGATGTCCAGGATGACGGCGCAGATTTCGTCCCGGTGCTTACCCAGGAAATCAATCAGCTCATCGCCGGTGGCAAAGGCGACGATGGAATAATTCGAACACTCCAGGAAAACGTCATGAAGCATTTCCCGGTCATCGGCGTCGTCGTCGGCATATAGGATTACGTTGGGCTTGTGCATGGATACGGGTGTTATATTAGGGTACTAATTTAGGCCTGGGGGGAAATCATGATCGCTGCAAACCCTGCTGGCGGGAAAAAAATGTTTGTTTGGAGCAGTTTTACATCCGCTGTTCGGCCGGCGTCACGAAATCGTAAATGGGCAGTGAAAGCTGCGTGCGCAACTCGCGAATCTCTTTCCAAAGCTGGCCCAGCAGGCGAACATCCTCTTCGATGAGGCATTCCGCATAGGCGTCCTCCAACTCCTGTAATTGGACATAGGGGGACAGGGGTGTGCGTTCAAAAGGGTTCATAATACGGGTAAATAGGGGTAGGCCGCGTAAATTTACTAGCCGGCATGGGAAATTTACTAAACTCCTGTTCTTCCATGCCAATTATTTTCCGCAAAGACACGAAAGAGGACCGCAACGACGCCAGCGATGCCCGCATCGCCGTAGACCGGGCCTGCCACGTGGCGGGCCACGGCGTGGCCATAGAGTATCCCGGCGACGTGGAACGTTGTAAGGAGTTCGCGAACATCCACCTACTGCTGCCGGCGCCGACCCATCCCCGGCCCAACCCCTGACCCCTTCCCGAAGGGAAGGGGAATAGAGAAGGCTCAATAAAAAGCCCCGACGCCTGCGTCGGGGCTTTTTCGTTCCCCTTCCCTCCCGGGGAAGGGGTCAGGGGATGGGGTGGTTTAGAGCTTGATCACCTGCTTGTTGAACACCACGCCACTCTTCACATGCGTTACCTGGAGCGAGTAAGCACCGGGCGTCACGTTGGAGAGGTCGAGGGTATAGGTGGTGCCGGTGAAGGAGAACACCCGTCCGACGGGCTGACCGTATTGCGACAGCAACTGCACTGTAAAGGGACTTTGTTCGGCACCTGTGTAGCGCAGCAGCACGTTGCTGCGGGCCGGGTTGGGCCCCGCCTCGAACTGCGCCGCGAGGGCCGCCCGCATCGTGGCGGGGTCGCTTTGCGTACCGCCGCTTTGGGTTACCGGGCCGCAGGGATTGACCGCGATGCGGAAGCACATCGCTTTGCTTTCACAGGTATTGAGCGTGCCCAAAGCCGTAACGTGCACATACGCATAGGCTACACCGGGGCCCGCATTCACCGTGGTAAATGACGGCAGGCTATTGCCCGTGCCCGAAGCAGCCAGCCCGATGGAAGGGTTGTCGTTGGTCCATGTATAAATGCCGCTCGACCCGGTAAAGGGTATTGCCGACGTCACGATTCCACTGCAATAATTCTGGTTGCCCAGGGGCGTTATCACTTCCAATGCCTTTATTTCAACCGGCGCCCAGGCTTCGGCGCTACAGCTGGCCAGGCCGGATACTACGTACCGCACCAGGTAAAAGCCGGCCTGCGAGCCGCCAATATCGATGACGCCCGTGACCGGGTGGATGCTCAGCCCACTGGGGCTAGACAGGTAGAGTCCCCCGGTGCTCCCGGTAGAAATGGGCACGGCGGTTCCGGGAATGCGGCAGTAGCTGGGTTGCGGGTAACGGAGCGTGCCCGCCGACGGCGACGATGTAATGGTAAAGGTCCGGGACAGGCCACTGCAGCCCGCGGCAACAGGTGTCACCGTAATCGAAGCCACACCGGCCTGGGTGGGTTGAAAAGCCGCAATGTTGCCGCTGCCCGCACCGATTAGTCCGACACTGGTGTTGTTGTTCGTCCAGGAGTAGACGGCCGCGAAGCCGGTAAAGTTGATCGCAGCGCTGGTGCCGCCGACACAAAACGCCTGGTTAGGCACGGCATCCACGCGCGGTTCGGGCTTTACGGTAATGCGGAATACGTTGACTGATGCAGAGCAGCCGGTGCCTCCGCTCGGCACCGCGCGGATGTTGGCAAGTGCATTCGTGCTGCCGTTATTGACTGCGGCAAACGGGGGCAGGTCGCCACTGCCGTTGGAAGCAAGCCCGATCGCCGGGTTGTCGTTGGTCCAGTTGAAGGTGAGGCCCGGGGCGGGGTTGAATCCGATCGGGCTGGTGGTGCTGCCGCCGCATACGAGGCGGTTGCCCGTTACAGTACCCAGGTCGGGACGAATGACCACCGGGGCTGTAGTGCTCACCGGGCAGGCACCGGCCGTGACCGAATAGGTGACCACGTAGCTGCCCGCAGCGCTGCTGCCGATGTTGACCGAACCCGTGCCCGCGTTAAGTACCAGGCCGGCAGGAGCAGCGCTGAAGCTGCCGCCGGTGCTACCCGAGAAAAATACGTTGCCGGTCCCCGTAGAAGTACAGTAGGGCGACCCCGTGTACGAAAAGCTGGTGGCCAACGGGGCGGCGTTGATCGTGAAGGCGCTGCCCGGCGTACCGGTCACGGCAGGAATACTGGCTACGATGCGCACGAGGTAGCCGCTTCCGGCCCCCGTGCCCGCAGGAATGCTCGTTGTGATGGTGCCGGCGCCGGTGCCGCTCAGCGTTCCGATGGATACCGGGCTGGCGAAAGAACCGGAAGCATCACTCAACTGCGCGGTGAACACATTACCCGTGGTGAACGTGCCGGAGACGGTAAACGGTATGGAAAGCGCGGCACCGCCACAGATCTGGGCGGGCATCGTTCCGGGTACAATGGTCTGCCCGCCCGGGTCGCCCAGCAAGCGCAATACACGGTTGCGGCGCACGCCGTTGTAGCCAACAAACCCGCCACCTGCCAGGATCTTATTGTCGGAAAGCAGTTGCAGCGAACGCACGTCCCCCGTGATCCCGCTACCTATTGTAAAGGAGGCGTCGGCAACACCGCTGGCTTCGAGGCGCGCGATGCCTTTGCTGGCCGCTCCACCGGCATTGCCGAAAACACCGCCCAGCAGGATCTTGGTATCCGGCTGCACGGCGATGGCATACACCCAGGAATCCAGGCCGGGGTTGAACGTTTGATCACGGGTGCCATTGGCGTTCAGCCGCACCAGGAAGCCGATCGACTCCACATCGTAGCTCGAAAACCCGCCTCCGACCAGCAGTTTGCCATCCGCTTGCTGCGCCAGGGCGTCCACCGTAAAGTCGAAACCGAAGCCAGTATTCAGGCTGTTGTCGAAGCTCCCGTCGCTGTTCACCCGAAACAGGCGGGTTGCCGGGCTGGTGAAGTCGCCGCCGGCGAGCACCTTTCCGTCACTTTGAATCGCAACAACCTGGACAACATTGTCGATCGCGGGCGCCTGGAAGGTATTGTCGAGCGTACCGTCGCTGTTCAGTCGGATGAGGCGGCTGGTAGCTACGCCCCCATAGTTGCTGAAGTTACCGGCAACGATGATCTTCCCGTCGGCACACAACCGGATGCTGTGTACGTTATGGTCCGTGCCGCCCGGCAGCAGGAAGGCCGCATCGGCGCTGCCGTCGCTGTTGAGCCGTATGATGCGGTTGGCCGGGATGCCGTTATAGGTGGTAAAGTCACCACCCACCAGGATCTTTCCGTCTGGCTGCTGCAACACCGTACGCACTGTATTGTTGAATCCGGCACCGGTTGCAAAGCTTGGGTCTGCAGCGCCACTGGCATCGGTACGCACGATCCGCTCAAATTCCTGACCGTTGTAATACGAAAAAAGACCGGCGATAAGGTACTTGCCGTCGCTTTGCTGCGCAACTGCATTGACCGTGCTGCTGGCGCCCGTGGTCGCATTGAATTGGGCATCGATGCTTCCGTCGCCGTTCACCCGGGCTACACGGGAGGCGAAACGGTTTTGATAGCTGAAGAACATACCGCCGGCTACCAATTTGCCGTCTGCCTGTACGGAAATGGAGTTGACCGTATTCTGAAACCCCGTACCGCTGGCGAAGCCTGGCTGAAGCTGGCCATCCGGTGCAAGGCATACGATACGCCCGGAGGTGACGCCGTTGAACGCGGTAAAGCCTCCGGATACATACAGAGCACCGTCAGCCCTCAGTCCGATGCTGTTGACGGCACTGATGGGGCCCGAACCGATATTGGTGGCAAAGGTTGCGTCGAGGTTTCCCGATGCATCCAGCTTGACCAGGCGATTGGCGGTTGCGCCCTTATAGCTGCTGAAGCTGCCCCCCACGATGATGCTGCCGTCGGGGCGCCACGCAATCGTGCCTGCCGACAGGTTGAAACCCGTACCCGCGCTGAAGGTGCCATCCATGGTTCCATCGGCGTTGACCCGCACGATGCGGGTAGCTGAAGCGCCATTGTAAGTGGTGAAGTTGCCGGCAGCCAGGATCTTGCCATCGCCCTGCAGGGCTACAGCGCTCACCAGGTTGTTCAAGCCTCCTAAGGGGTCAAAGGAAAGGTCCAGGGTGCCGTCGTTGTTTAACACCGCTATCCGGTTGCGCGGCACGCCATTGTATTGCGTAAAGTTGCCCACCAGGTAGATCTTATCGTTGCTGCCTACCACCATACCGGTCACGGAGTTGTTCGGACCGGTGCCGGAAAGGAAGCTGTTGTCCAGGGTGCCATCGGTATTCAGCCGGGCAAGAAAACGGATCGTAGTTCCGTTATAGTTGCTGAAGGAACCGGCGATGAGCAGCCGGCCGTCACTTTGCGCTGCCATCACGCTGATACCCGTAGCTTGGGTCGCCGTTGCGAATGTATTATCGACCGTGCCGTCAGCAAGTAACCGCACCAGGCCACGCCGGGAAATTCCGTTAAACTGAAGAAATGAGCCGGCGACCATCGTTTTACCACCCGGCAGGGCCAGCACAGAGGTTACTGTATTGTTAGCGCCATCGCCGTTGCCGACGTCGCCGGTATTGAAGGCCAGGTCGAGGGTGCCGGCCTGTGCGCAGGCAGCATTGGCAAAAAGCAGGAGGGACATAGAGTGGAGCACAACCACCCGCAGAAAACGGGCGCGCAGCCGGAGTCCGGCACGGGAAATAAGCAGTGTCATGGTTTCGTTTTAGCGTGTTACGGGGAAATGAGTTCGCGGTACAGGAAGCTCAACCTTAAGCTAATATACCAATTCAGCCTTTTGTCACTATTAATATTTCGGAGATCCGCCGCAGTATTAATACGGAGTGCGCCCGCGAAAACCGGTTGCACGTTAAAATAAAAAGCCCCCGTATTTCTACGGGGGCCTTTGTATCGGGAAGCGTTGCGCTTACTTGAACTGGGGGATGAGGCTGTTGGACAGGTCCGTCAGCTTCTTGATCGCCTCGTCGGAGAGACCGCCTTTCTTGAACTCGGCCAGCACTTCGGGGTGCTTGTTTTCGAGTTCGAGCAGCAGTTGCTCTTCGAATTCCTTCACGCGGCGCACGGGTACGTCGCGGATGAGGCCCTGGGTACCGAGGTAGATGATGGCCACCTGCTTCTCCACCGGAACCGGCGAGTACTGGGGCTGCTTCAGGATCTCCACGTTACGGGCACCTTTGTCGATTACGAGCTTGGTAGCGGCATCGAGGTCGCCACCGAACTTCGAGAAGGCTTCCATCTCGCGGTAGAGGGCCTGGTCGAGCTTGAGGGTACCGGCAACCTTCTTCATCGACTTGATCTGGGCCGAACCACCCACGCGGCTAACCGAGATACCCACGTTGATGGCGGGACGGATACCGGCGTTGAACAGGTTGGATTCGAGGAAGATCTGGCCGTCGGTGATCGAGATCACGTTGGTGGGGATGTAAGCGGATACGTCGCCGGCCTGGGTTTCGATGATCGGGAGGGCCGTCAGCGAGCCGCCGCCTTTGGCGAGGTGCTTGATGCTGTCGGGCAGGTCGTTCATCTGGCGGGCGATGGCGTCGTTGTTGATCACTTTGGCGGCGCGCTCCAGCAGGCGGCTGTGGAGGTAGAATACGTCACCGGGGTAGGCTTCGCGGCCCGGGGGACGGCGCAGCAGCAGCGATACCTCGCGGTAGGCCACGGCCTGCTTCGAGAGGTCATCGTAGATGATGAGGGCGGCACGTCCGGTGTCGCGGAAGAACTCACCGATGGCGGCACCCGCGAAGGGAGCGTAGAACTGCAGCGGCGCGGGCTCCGAAGCCGAGGCGGCTACGATCACGGTGTATTCCATGGCGCCGGCTTCCTGCAGGGTTTTCATCACACCTGCGATGGTGGAAGCCTTCTGGCCGATGGCTACGTAGATGCAGTACACGGGCTTGCCGGCTGCAAAGAATTCTTTCTGGTTGATGATGGTGTCGATGCAGATGGCGGTCTTGCCGGTCTGGCGGTCACCGATCACGAGCTCGCGCTGGCCGCGGCCGATGGGGATCATGGCGTCGATGGCCTTGATACCGGTTTGCAGCGGCTCGGTTACGGGCTGGCGGTAGATCACACCGGGGGCTTTACGCTCCAGGGGCATTTCGTAGCGCTCGCCGGCGATGGGGCCTTTGCCGTCGATGGGTTCGCCGAGGGTGTTCACCACGCGGCCCACCATGCCTTCGCCCACTTTGATGGAGGCGATCTGGCCGGTGCGGCGCACCTTGGCGCCTTCGTTGAGCGTTCCGGTTTCACCCATCAGAACCACACCTACGTTGTCTTCTTCGAGGTTGAGGGCGATACCCTGCACACCGTTTTCAAATTCCACGAGTTCACCGGCGCGGACGTTGCCGAGGCCGTAAACGCGGGCGATACCATCACCGATCTGAAGAACGGTTCCCACTTCTTCCAGTTCGGCAGTGGTTTGCGCACCGCTCAGTTGCTGGCGAAGGATGGCACTAATCTCATCGGGCTTTATTTCAGGCATATTTGCTGATTTAGATGATTGTAGTTGTTATACGATTTTGTAGAGATAGTCATTCTTTTCGAACTGCCGGCCGATCTCCTGCAGCTCATAGGCAACGGAGGCGTCCACCAGCTTGTCGCCCGTTTGCAGCACGAAGCCGCCGATGAGGTCGGGGTTCACGCTGGTTTCGAGCTCGATGAGGTCGAGGTGGCCGCTGCTTTTCACCTGGGCCATGATGCGGTTCTTCGTTTCCTCGGAGATGGGAGCGGCCGTGGTGAGCTTTACCGTGTGAATGCCTTTGTGCTGGCGGTACTGCTGCAGGAAGGCGGGGATGATCTCCACCAGCTCGCCCTCGCGGTGCTTACCCACCAGCAGGCGGGCAAAAGCCATCGTCAGCTCGCTGACGTTGTTGCCGACCACAGCGTTGAGCACCGTCTGCTTTTTGTCGGCCGAAACCACCGGGCTTTTCAGCATCACGGCAAGGTCGCGGCTCTGGCGCAGCAGCTCGCGCAGGTATTGCATGTCGGCATAAACCGCCTCCAGCTGCCCGCGCTCCACGGCGAGGTCCAGCAGGGATTTGGCGTAGCGGCCGGCTAAACGGGGATTAGGCATATTCTAATGGGGTAATAGCGCTTCGGCTGCGCTCAGCGTGACAAAAGGCTTTGTCATCCTGAGCGAAGTCGAAGGATTAATTAAGTTTGATTTCGTTCACGAGGCCGTTGATGTGGGCTTCCTGCGCCTGCTGGCCGGAGAGCTCCTTACGCAGCACTTTCTCGGTCACTTCGATGACCAGCTTGCCCACCTGGTTTTTCACCTCGGTGAGGGCGGCCATCTTCTGGGCGTTGATCGCGGCCTGGGCTTCAGCGATGATCTTGTTGGCTTCCACCTTGGCTTGGTCCTTGGCTTCGTTCACCATCTTGTCGCGCGTTTCGCGGGCTTCCTTCAGGAGCTGGGCACGCTCTTCGCGGGCCTTGGCCAGCAGCGACTCGTTCTCATTCTTCAGCTCGGCCATCTCGGCCTTCACGCGCTGGGCGCTTTCGAGCGATTCGGCAATACCCTGCTCGCGGGCGTTCAGCGAAGACAGGATGGGTCCCCACGCAAACTTGCGCAGCAGGAAGAATACGATCAGGAAGGCCAGCAGGGTCCAGAAGAATAGGCCGGGTCCAGGTAATAAGAGATCCATATAGAGATTTCAGATTTTTGATTTCGGATTTGAGATTCCAGACTTCGCGATTTAGAATCTGAGCTCCTAAATCTGAAATCTGAAATTAAGAAACCGCGCCCTCGGCCCTGTGCGTCGGGCGCGGAAACTTCTTTTGCGAGCGGTTCGTCTTAAACGAACATGGCCAGGATACCGGCGATCACCGCGAAGAGGGCTACACCCTCGATAAAGGCGGCGGTCAGGATCATGTTGGCGCGGATGTCGTTCGAGGCTTCGGGCTGGCGGGCGATGGATTCTACCGCGCCGCGACCGATCTGACCGATACCGATACCGGCACCGATGGCAGCGAGGCCGGCACCGATAGCGCCACCTGCGTTAGCCCACATTACGTCGCTCATCAGAATGCTTAACAAGCTCATGGTTGTTGTTTTATAGAGATTAAAAAATCACAGTTTTTATTTCAGATTTCAGATCGCAGATTTCAGATTTATCGATACCTGCCTGAAAGCTAAAATCGGTTTGTTTTGACCCAGACCCGGCTTTCAATCTGAAATCCGGAATCTGAAATCATCAGATGATCACAGGTTCAGTGGCCGGGTGGCCGTTGTGCCCCACAATCTTCGCCTCTTCTTCGTGGTGATGGTGTTCTTCCGTCGACTGGCCGAGGAATACCGCGGTCAGGTTGGTGAAGATGAAGGCCTGGATAAAGGCAACCAGCACTTCGATCACGAAAATGAATACCGAGAAGGCGATCGACACGGGCATGAAGCCCCAGCCGGCACCCTTGCTCAGCGATCCGAAAATAAAGATGAGGGAGATGAGACAGATGATGATGATGTGGCCTGCCAGCATGTTGGCAAACAGACGGATGATCAGGGCGAAGGGCTTCGTCAGGATCGAGAGGATCTCCACCGGCACCATGATAAACTTGATACCGAAGGGAACCGGGGGGTTGAAGATGTGACCCCAATAGTGCTTGTTGCCGGAGAAGTTGATCACGAGGGCCGACACGATGCCCAGCACGGCGGTAAAGGCGATGTTGCCCGTAACGTTGGCCGAACCCGGGATGAGGCCGAACAGGTTGTTGATCAGGATAAAGAAGAAGATCGTCAGCAGCAGGGGCAGGTACTTCTTGTAGTTGTGGCCGAGGTTCGGCTTGGCTACTTCGTCGCGCACAAAGGTGATCACCGGCTCGATGGCATTCTGCATACCCTTGGGGGCGGTGGTCACGCCTTCGCCGTTCTTGTAGCGCTTGGCCACGCCGAGCATGATCCAGCACAGCACGATCAGCGCCAGCATCATTTGTACCACGTTGCGGGTGAGGGAAAAGTCATATACATGCGCGTCGCGGATCGGCGTACCGTCGGGGTTGACGGCGATAATGTTCTCGTTGCGGAGGGTCTTGAGGTAGGGTTCGTCGTAACCCTTGTGCTTCAGCTCCTCGCGGTAGTGCTCCGTTACCAGCTGGTAGCGACCTTCGGCGATGGCATGGCCGTGCTCGAACTTGCCCGAGCTGAAAACCTTCAGGCCGCCGGCTTCTTTGTCGTAAAGGATCACGGGCAGGCTGAGGCCGTAGTGGTGGTCGCCAATGGAAAAGAAGTGAAACTGGTGGGCGTCGAGTACGTGTCCGAAGATCACCTCGTTGGCGTCGAAGCTTTTTTTCTTACCGCCGCCATGCTCTGTTGCTTCCGTTGTGGGCTCCTCCGAATGCGGATGGCCGTCAGGCGTATGCTCTTGCTGCGGCTGGGCGAAGGACAGCACCGAAAACAGGCTGAAAACCGCTACCAACAAGGATTTGACACGTTTGATCGTCATAACAGTACCCGAAATTTGGCGCAAAGATAAGGGTGGGGTGCCAAATAACCGGGAAGAAATCGAAATAGAAAAGACGCCCCCGGGGGGCGTCTTTTCTTGCAGGTTAGCCTGCCTTACTGGATGCTCCAGTAGCGGATCGAGCTGGTGGAGCTTCCGGGGGCCTGTGCCTGGATCAGGCCTACGCCCGGGGCATACCAGGACGTGCCGAGGTCTCCGCCGAAGGGCATGTTCTGCCAGCCCGTGTTCATCATATTAAATTGCATCTGCGCGCTTACCTGGTACACGTTCGTAAAGGTGTGGCCGTTCAGCGTCAGCGTGGCATTGTTGCTCACACAGGTGAATTGCACGCGCAGCTGCGTGCTGCTGCTTGATCCGGAGCCGGTATAAGCGGCCGAAAGCCAGGTGGCCCCGGTGGTCAGGGCGTCCTTAACGATCGGCAGCTCGCCGTAGGAGCCCGCCGGGAAGGTCACATTGAGCGCGAAGCCCAGGTCTTCCAGCGACTGCGCCATGTAGGTCGTGCCGGCGTCCTTGCGGAAATAGAAGGAATCTTCCTGGTTGCCGATGTTGTTGTATTGACGGAACAGGCGGTAGGTGGTGGTCCCCAGCGTAGCCGAGGCCTCGTTGACACGTTTCACGGTGTCGCCGCTCGTTCCATCGTCGTAGGTCCAGTAACTGTTGGCGCCCAGCGGGAAGTAGTCGCCGCCGGGAGGAGGCGTCGTTCCGGCGGGCAGAACCGTCAGCGACAGCGAGCAGGTAGTGCCGTCGCCAAAGTCAACATTTGCAGTATAAGTGCCGGCCGTCGTTGGTGTGCCCGACAGCGGAACCGTGATGGCGGGCGCTGAGCCGGCGCTGGTGGCCGTTACGGAAACCGTGGAAGCACTGAGGCCCGGGGCCGTGGGAGTGACTACGACATTATAGGTACCGGAAGTCGCGTACGTATGAACGGTGCTCGTAAATGTATTGGCCGACGTGGTAGCCGTTCCTGCCGTGAAGGTACCGTTCACCGTACCGCAGCCGCCACCACCACCGGTGCTGCCGGCCACCACCGTGATCGGGAAGCCGCAGGAGGTGCCGTCGCCGAAGCGGACGCTGAAGTTGTTGGCGCCCGTGGCGGCCGGCGTACCGAAGCCGTCGAGGGTAATGGTCTGGTTGCCCGCCGTGGTTACGGTCACGGTCTTATTGAAATAGTAGCCGTTCACTGTGTCGGTGGTCACCGAATAGGTGCCGGCAGCCGCGAAGTTGTGCTGCAGGGTCACAGTGTTGGCGGCCGTGAGGGCCGTGTCTTTTTTGAAGTTGCCGGCCACCGTGGCGTTGCAGGTGCCGCCGCCGTTGATTGGCCCCGCGCCCAGCACAGTCACGTTGATCTCGCAATAGCTGCTGTCCTGCACGAGGCGCAGCGTCGTGACGCCTTCCTGCACCGGGGTGCCGCGGGCGGGAATACGGATCGTGGTCATCCCGGTATCGTTGAAAGTGCCGGTGCCGGTGAAGGAAAAGCCGTTCTGCAGGTCGGTATTGATAGAATAGCGGCCGGGTACATTCACGAAAAGGCTCAGCTCCAGGTAGCTGCTGTCGCCCAGCACCTGCCCCGCACGGTACGCACCAACCACGTTGCTGGTATAACAGATGCCGAAGGTGTCTTGCAGCGAATAAGCGGAGGTGTAGCCGGTTTCAAGGCTCTCTTCACGCCGGCAGGCCGATAACAGGAGCAGGAAAATAACAACCGGCAAGGCCAGTGACGGACGGAGCTTCAGCTTCATATAGTGAGGTCTAAAGTGTTCAGGTTCATGGGTTAGTGAGGCGGTCCCTGCCGGGACGCCACTAGGACCCGTAATATTACGAATAGTTTAACGCCCGGCTGTCGAATTTATTTTCCGCTCGAACTGCATTTCGTACAGGCGGGCATAGAATCCGCTGTGACGGAGCAGCTCTCCGTGGGTGCCTGTTTCCTTCACTTCGCCCTTGTCGAGCACGAGGATCTGGTCGGCCCGCTGGATGGTAGACAGGCGGTGGGCGATGATGATGCTCGTGCGGCCCGCCACCAGCGTCTGGATGGCGTGCTCGATGAGCCCTTCGCTCTCGGTATCGATGGACGAGGTGGCCTCGTCGAGTACCAGGATGGCCGGGTTGTAGAGCAAGGCCCGGATAAAGCTCAGGAGCTGCCGCTGCCCGAGCGAAAGCGTGGCGCCCCGCTCCATCACGTTATAATCGTAGCCGCCCGGCAGGCGGAGAATGAACTCGTGCATCCCGATGAGGCGCGCCGCCTCCTCCACCCGCTCCTGCGTTATCGCCGGGTTGCGGAGGGTGAGGTTGTCGCGCACGGAGCCGGAGAAGAGGAACACGTCCTGCAGCACCACGCCCACATTGGCCCGCAGGGTGTCCAGCTGCCACTCGTCCACCGGCACGCCATCTACGCGGATGGCGCCCGAGCCGGCTTCGTAGAGCCTGTTGAGTAACGAAATGATGGTCGTCTTGCCCGAACCCGTGTGCCCCACGATCGCCAGGGTCTGGCCCGGCGGCACGCGGAACGACACGTCTTTCAGCACCGGGTGCTCCGCGTCGTAGCCGAAGGAAACATGGTCAAACTCCAGCTCGCCCCGCACTTCCGTGGGCGCAAAGGTTCCGGTATCCCGGGTGTAGTCGTCATTGTCGAGCACCCGGAACACGCGCTCTGAGGAGATGAGCCCCATCTGCAGCACATTGAATTTGTCGGCGATGACGCGCAGCGGACGAAACAGCAGGTTGAGGCAAAGGATGAAGGAGGTGATGATGCCCGCGTCCACGTTGGGGTGCGCCACGAACCACACGATGAGGCCGGTGGACGTGGCCAGGATGATTTCCACCACCGGGAAAAACACCGAGTAGGCGAAAATGGAGTGGATGTTGGCGTCGCGGTGTTCCTTGTTGATCTTCTTGAATTTGTCCATCTCGCGCTCTTCGGCGGCAAATGCCTGCACGATATACATACCGGTCAGATGCTCCTGCACGAAGGCGTTCAGCTCCGACACGGCGTTGCGCACGCGGTGAAACGACTTGTTGACGCTTTCCTTGAAATAATAAGTGGCCACGATGAGCACCGGGAACGGGATGAGGCACACGAGGGTCAGCGTCGGGTTGGCGGAAAACATGTATGCCAGCACACAAACGATCGACAGCAGGTCGGCGAGAATGGGAATTAGGCCGTCGGAGAAGATGTCGTTGATCCGCTCGATGTCGTCCACGGTGCGGGTGGTGAGCGTGCCGATAGGCGTACGGTCGAACTGGCGCAGGTTGAGGCCCAGCACCTTTTTGTAGGTGGTGGTACGCAGGTCTTTTACCACCGCCTGCCCCAGCCAGGAGGTGAGAAAGGAAAAATAAAAGCGCAGGCCCGTTTCCAGCAGCAGGAAAAGGATCTGGTACACGGTGATGCGGATGAGCAGGTCGGGCAGCTTGTTGGCCACCGGGTTGCGGAGGGTGTACTCGATGAGCCAGGGGCGCACCGGCGTGAATACCGCCAGCACGATGGCCAGGGCGATCGACAGGTAGAGGCGCTCGCGGTACGGCCGGGCAAAGGCCAGCACGCGGCGGAGTACGGCGAGGTCAAAGGATCTTTTCTTGTCCGGAGAAGCCATCGGGATGCAAAAGTAGCCCCGGGGTAGCCAGAACGAACGCCGCTTCCACAGATCCTGCTGATTTGAACCTGGCCCACGCTCCCCGCCGGCACCCGCGCTGCTCCTTTTTTTTGGGGAAGGCGTCCCGCACGAGCCGCGGATCAGCCTGGACCGTATCGCGCCGATGGAAAAAAATCCGGGAAAAACTTTGGGCGCGTCCGGAGCGGCAATTGATTTAAGAACAGGTATTTAGCCACGCTGCAGTTCGGGCACTATTTCCGGCGGCTCTACCGTATTAATACAATACCCTTGTATCGGTGTAAAAATTGTATTAGAATTTGTGTGCCGCCCGGCACTTGTTTCCTCACCGTCACGACATTTTTCAGCTAACCGACCAACCTAAAAACACCTTATGCAATTGTACCTGTTCCGAAACCTTTACCCTTAACGGGAAGAGTCGCCTCTGCGCTTCTTTTCCCTGCCGGGCGGGGACCGATGGGTCCTTTCCCGGAATCGTACGGGCCTTCCCGTATGTCCCGGCGTTGCTAACCTATAAAACCGTTCTATGCAGTTGCGTCCCACAGGCGGCACTTCCGTGTGCTCCGGGGTCTGCCTTCGCTGCGCAGACTCCTCTCCCCCGCAACTCCCCACCCCTTTACTCCTTCCTGTGCACGGCGCCCGCGCTGCCGTCCGGCATACCTATTCCCATACACAAAAAAACTGACCATGAAGAAACGCTCCTTACTCAAAATCCTGTTCCTGTGTCCCGTATTTATACTGGGCGCCGCAGCAATGAATAGCGGCTTCGCACAAACGCCGCAGACGCCTGCCGATTGCAAGACGGGCTGCACCTCCAACGACGTACAGATCAGGCGGGCTTACCTGGTCGATTCAGCCACCCAGCAGCCCCTCACCGGCAATGTTGCCTGCAGCGGTTCGGTGAAGGTTAAGCTGGCACTGGAGCTGACTACCAATACGCCCCGGGTGGGCGTGGTGGTATATGCCAACGTCAAAAACTTTACGGGTGGCGTCATCGGCAGCACGCTGGTCACCAAGAAAGAATGTTTCAGCACAACCCTCAACCAACCCACCAACAGGGTGGTGTTTTCGGGCGCCTTCAGCTGGCCCTGTGGTATGCCCATCGTGCTTACCAACGTATTCCTGGGCTGGGGCACGGGTAATACCGATTTCTGCCAGAGCAACGCCGCTTTCCGCTGCCCGGGCACGCCTTCTAAATGCTATTCACAACCCGACGGCCAATACATCACCATTGAAATACCGATGGCCAAAAACACCTCCCGCTCCCGCTGCCCCGACGCCGTGGGCGGCAACCGGGCTACCTTCAACCTGACCGCACTGAATGGCGAAGTGTCGAACAACGCACCCAACGCAACCGTCAGCTGGTTCAGCAACAGCGCCCTCAGCAGCTCCATCGGCACGCCCGGCGCCTATAACACCGTCAGCACCACGGTGTACGCGAAGGTGGCCAACAGCGGCGACTCCACCGTGTACAGCACGGCCACCGTAACACTGACGGTGCTCGCCGGCCCGGTGCTGTCGATCAGCAACCCCACACCTGTGTGTGCACCGGCCACAGTGAGCATTACGGCAAGCGCGGTAACCACGGGCAGCACGCTGCCGGCTGGCACGAGGCTATCGTACTGGACCAGCGCCGACACCAGCACATCGCTTACCTCTCCCGGCGCCCTGGGCACGGGCACCTATTACATCAAGGCAAACAGCAGCTCAGATCCCAGTTGCGAGGATATCCGGGGGGTGACAGTAACCGTACATGCGAAGCCGACACTTTCGATCACGAACCCGTCGGCCGTCTGCGCACCATCCACGGTGGCGCTTAACAACGCCGCGGTAACCACGGGCAGCACCCTCCCCTCCGGCACCACGCTCACTTATTGGACGGACGCGGCAGCGACTTCGTCGTCCTACACCACGCCGGCCGCCGCAGTTGACGGCACCTATTACATCCGGGCGCAGACCAACACCACGCCTGCTTGCTCCGACATCAGGTCGGTCATAGCAACGGTGCGGCCCACACCCGTGCTCTTGATCACGGCCCCGGGCGCCGTCTGCGCACCTTCCAAAGTAAACCTGACAGCTTCGACTGTCACAGCGGGCAGTACGCTGCCTGCGGGAACGACCCTATCTTATTGGACCGACGCCGCCGCCACCAACACATTGTCGACACCGGGCGCGGCAACATCGGGCACGTATTACATCAAAGCCGCCCTGGGCAGCAACCCCACCTGCGCCGATGTGGAACCCGTTACCGTTACGGTGAGCAACAGGCCCAATGCACCCGCGCTTTGCGCCGTGGAGCCGAGCATGTGCGGCCCCGCAACCGGCACGCTGACCGTAACAAGCCCCAGCGGCGGACCGTATCAATACAGCATCGACAACGGCCAGCACTGGCAAAAGGAAGCCAGCTTCACCAACATAGCGCCGGCCTCCAACCCGAGCATCCTCGTGCGCGACAGCAGCACCGGCTGCGTTGCGGCAACCGGCACCAGCTGCAGCCAGGCTTCGCCCTGCGCCACCACCACGCGCAATGCCGTTTCAGCAACCCGGGAAGAAGCACGTTCCTTACCGGTGCTGGTGCCGGTACCCGACGAACTGTCGGTGCAGGTATTTCCCAACCCGTTCCGCAATACGGTGAACTTCTTGTTTACAGCGCCCGTTTCGGGCAAAGTGAGCCTGGAAATATTCGACAACACCGGCCGGCAGATCGCCGCCGTCAGCTACGGTGAAGTGACCGCGGGCACCAGGCGCGTGCTGCAATACACACCGCGCCAGAAGCTGCGCTCGCTGCAGCTGTACCGCCTCCGCATCGGCAGCCTGATGGTGAGCGGCAAGATGATCCAGGGTGACTGATCATCCCGGAGGACGAAAAAAGAACCCCGCAGTGGTGCGGGGTTCTTTCTTTTATTCCTGTGCGCCCATCTGGCTGTTGTAGGCCTTGATGAACAGCGCGCCGAGGTTGCGGTGCGGGGGGATGTAGTCGTCGAAGCCATCGGCCTTGCCCGACACGGCTTTGAAGTCGCGCCAGAACGGGATCCACTCGATGTTCTTACCGCCGCGCAGTTTCTCCAACAGCAGGTCGATGAACTTCTGGTTGATCTTGTTGAAGCCGGTTTGCTTCGAAGCCACGATGTGTGCATCGGGGGTATGCTCCAGCACGTCATGAATTAAATGATAGCCGCCGCAGGAACCGAGAAATACGATCCGGGCCGAAGGCTGGAGCTGCTCGATGGTGGAGCCGGCGTAATAGCTGTGGCCGCGGTGCAGCACCACGGTGGGTGGAAGACCCTTCTCGTTGAGGTGGTCCACCAGGGCAGCCTGGGCCTTTTCGAGCTCGCCGCTTTCCTCGTCGAGGGGCTTGTTGAAATAGTGGAGTACGGGCTTGCCGGTGGTCGTGGCATAGGCCACCCACTGCTTCGTGTCTTCGATCTTCTTCCAGCCTTTGCCCAGCTGGGCTACCTGGATGTTGTAGTTGTTGACACCGTCTTTGTCGCCATAGATGAAACTCTGCACCACCACGCGGTTCGTGTCACCGAGCAGCGATTCGTAGCTTACGCTGTACACCGGCGGGATACCGAATTCCTTGGAAAGGTCGATGCTGGAATCGGAGGCAGAGCGGAAGAGCTTGTCGAGCAGGCGGTAGAGCAGGGCACCGCGGGCGTTGCCCTGGTTGCTGTTGCGCTGCAAGCCGCTTTGCACGTTCTCAAGCATCTTGGCCGCGAGGTCCTTGTTGTTCTCCACGATGGAGGCATAGGAGTCGGCCACGTCCACGCCGTCTTCAAGAGTAGTGGTTTTCTCCAGGCCATTCACGAAGGCGGTCATGAGCTTCTCGGCGTCGCCCTTGTTGGGAAAGGAGCCGAGGAAGGCCGACAGCGTGTTGTAGCCCGCCGCCAGCTTGATGAATTTCTTGAAACGGTCGAACGACACGAGCATCAGCACCGAGTCGCCGCGGTTGCCGGCCTTCTGCATCAGCAGCGGGAAGATGCCGCGCACATAGCTCGAGGTATAAAGCTCCTGGTCGTCGGCCACGGCGAGGTAATAGAGCTCCTGCGCCGACAGGTCCTGGAGGATGCGGAAGCGCTTCGGGTCGGGCGATTCGTGGAGCGCGTTGACGGTATTGATAAAAGGATCGCGGGCCTTGCGCTGGAGCTGCGCCCAGAGCGCGTCCATGCCGAGCACGGTGTCTTTGCCGTCGATGCTGCGGTTGACGTAGTCGATGCGGGTCTTTACCAGCAGCTTGTAGTATTTCACCGGGTCGTCCTTCACGGCATTGATCTGCTCGATCGTTGTGCGGCCCTTCAGGAGGTTGTCAAGAAAGGGAAAGAGCATCTGCCCGGAGCCACCGCTCGTGGCCATCTTCGACACCGTAGACACAAGCGGGTCTTCCATCTTCCGGATAGCATACGCGAGCGTGTTGGAGGCGGAAGCGTAATCGTACAGCTGCTTGGGGTATTTATAGGAGGCAAGCAGGATGAGCGAGTCGCGGTTGGGCAGGTTGGGATTGTCTTTGAGGGTGGCGAAGATGCGCTCGGGGTGAAGGGCGAGGTACTTGCTGAGCACGATGTTCTTCGCTTCGGCGCGGCCGGCGTTGTTGTCGAATGCCTCGGAGGCCACGAGGTAGGCTCCCGTTTCGTACGACGAGCGCTGCACCAGCGGCACGATCGACTCGCCGCGGCGGTCGAGGTCCATGGCGGCTTCGTAGCCGTCGAGGATGCCGGGCAGGTGGCCGGCCAGGATGCGGCGGCCGCGGTAGGCGGTGCCGAAGTTGCGCAGCACGCGCTCCAGGCCGCGCAGGTAGGCCACTTTTTTCTGGTCGCGGGCGAGGGTATCGGACTCGATGGCGCACTGGAGGTTGTCCACGCGGCGCGTCAGGTTCTGGGTTACGTGGTAGTTGACCTCCTCGTTGGCCGCGCCGGTGAATTCGGCGTCGGCCTTGCCGTCGGCCTTCAGCGCATTGCGCTGCTCGCGGTCTACGTAATCGTGAAAAAGCAGGTGATTCTGGGGCACCTTACAGCCGGGGCCGCTCTTCTGGGCAGCCGCCGGCCCGCACAGCGCCACAGTCAGGGCGCTTCCCAGCAAAACACGTAAAAGCACAGTCATAGGCCGCATAGCACAAATTTAATACCCAACCGTAAGAAAGAGGTTTTGAAGGTTTTTCGGGTTCTGAAGGTTTTGAGAAAGTTTCCTTAATACCCGTAGCGCAGCATTGCCATCGCCGGATCCCATGCTGCTGCCCCTCTTTTCGAAACCCGACAAAACCTGTCTCCCGGTAAAGCCGGGGCAAAACCTTTCAAGTCTTCCGGCTCGTTAAGTAATTATAAACTGTTTGCCGCCACCCCGCTTTGCCCTAGGTTTGCGGCAATCATTGCTGCATGGAGAATCGATCCTGGAAAGTGCTGATCGCCGACGACGAGCCGGATATCCGCGAACTGCTCGAGTTTCACCTGGTACGCGCCGGCTACCAGGTAGTCACGGCGCAGGACGGCAACGAAGCCCTCGTGAAGGCGCAGCAGCTGCACCCCGACCTCGTGGTGCTCGACATCATGATGCCCGGCAAGACCGGCGTAGAGGTGTGCGAGATCCTCCGGGCGCAGCCGGCGCTCAAAGACACGCTCATCATTTTCCTCACCGCCCTCAGCGACGAAGCCACCCAGATCAAAGGGCTCGGCACCGGTGCCGACGACTACATCAGCAAGCCCATCTCCCCGAAGGTGTTCGTGAGTAAGGTACAGGCCCTCCTGCGCCGCGCCACCCCCCGCACCGACGACAAGGCCCTCAACGCCGGCGGCCTCCGCATTGATCCCGAGCGCTTTGAGGTGCAATACGAAGGCACCTCCTTCGTGCTCGCCAAAAAGGAATTCGAGCTCCTCCACCTGCTCGCCTCCCGCCCCGGCAAGGTATTCCTGCGCAACGAGATCCTGAGCCAGGTGTGGGGCAACGACGTCATTGTCGGCGACCGCACCATCGACGTCCACATCCGCAAGATCCGCCAGAAGCTCGGGATCGATTGTATCACGACGGTAAAGGGCGTCGGGTATAAGTTTGATCTTTGACCGTGACCCGTGACCCGTGAGCCGTGAACCGTGAGCGGCTTAGCGGTTGTTGCTTTTGCTCACGGCTGACGCCTCACGCTTCACGAATCCAGATGTTCAAAGAAAAAAACCTTTCCCCCCGCCAACTGGCCCTGTTCACCGCCATCGTGCTGTCGGTGCCCATCGGCATCGGCTTCTTCGCCTATGGCGGCCATAGCTGGAAAGAAGCGGTGACCTCCTTTGTGCTCATCCTCGGCGGGTCCTACGCGCTCATTTCCTACATCTTCCAGCGCTTCATCTACCGCAAGCTGAAGCTCATTTACAAGTTCATCTACCAAACGAAAGCGTCCAAGAAGCAGGAGACCTATTACAAATACATCCTGCCGCAGAAGAGCATCGACGAGGTGCGCGAGGACGTGGAAGCCTGGGGCGAGCAGAAGCGCCGCGAGATCGAGCTGCTGAAGCGCAACGAAACCTTCCGCAAGGAATTCCTGCAAAACCTGTCGCACGAATTCAAGACGCCCGTGTTTGCCATCCAGGGCTATATCGAAACGCTGCTCGGCGGCGCCATGGAAGAACGCGAGCTCAGCGAACGCTTCCTGCAAAAAGCGCAGAAGAACGTGGAGCGCCTCTCCCACCTCATCCAGGACCTCGACGAGATCTCCCGCCTCGAGCGCGGCGAGCTGAAGTTGCATCGCCGCAACTTCGTGATCCAGGACCTCGTGCGCGAGGTATACGAAAGCCTGTCGCTGCTCGCCGAGCCGCCGCAGATCGGCCTCTACATCAAGAAAGGCTGCGAGGCGCCGCTCACGGTGTGGGCCGATGAAGAAAAGATCCGCCAGGTGCTCACCAACCTGGTGGAAAACGCGATCAAATACGGCCGCCAGCAGGGCTCCATCACTGCGTCTATTTACAATACCGATGGCCGCAACATCCTGGTGGAGATCTCCGACGACGGCATGGGCATTCCCCAAGACGCACTGGCCCGCGTGTTCGAACGCTTTTACCGAACGCCCGGCGGCCGCGGCCGCGACGTTACCGGATCGGGTCTCGGCCTCTCCATCTGCAAGCACATCATCGAAGCCCACGGCCATACCATCCACGTGCGTAGCACCGAGAACGTAGGCACCACCATCGGGTTTACGCTGGATGGCCGGAAGTCGTGAGGCGGGAGGCGGGAGGCGTGAGGTGTCAACCGTGAACAAAAGCACGGGAATGGTTCTATTAAAACGCCGCGCTCTTCTTCGTAACGAATCGCCCTGACGGCTCACGACCTCAGTGCTCCACCAGCACCTGCGCCGACCGGAAAACAAATCGTGAAGCGTCAGGCGTGAAGCGTGAGGCGAACCCCTGGCAGGATTTAACCGACCGCGCATTGCCTCTCACGCCTCACGCTTCACGCCTCACGCCTCACGAAAAAACGCCCCTGTAGAAACAAGGGCGGGGAAATAGTCTGCTTGAGGAGAGACCCAAAAGTCGGGCACGGCTGTGACCGCAACATGAACGGGATGCTACGGAAATGTTAGCAATCGGAGCCTTCCCTTGAAAGTGGCACGCGCCTTGGATAAGCAGAGGTACTATGAACTACGCCGTCGTCCTTTTCTTTGATGAAAGCCCTTGTGGCTATGCGGTTTCCGAAGACGGAGACCGTGTCCGCTTCCGCCCCGCGCCCCACCCGGCCGGCTTCGGACGCCCCGCTTACCCCGAATTGACCGCCCGTGCCGCCGGAAACGGATGGCTCGTGGAAGGCACCGAAGATCCTTCGGTACGCCACCAGGTAGGCCGCCTGCTGGGCCAGCGCTCCGCGCCCCTGCCCCACCGTTTCAGCGTGGCGCCCTAGCCTACGGCCGGGCTGGATAACCTAAATTTAATATTGGCCAAAGGCCTTACGCGTAGCATTCGGGCCGGATTTGTGCGACCTTAAAGTCATGGCAAACCGGATCAGCCCCGACCCCACGCAGGCCGGGCACTTCGAATGGCAGCACCCGGGCCTCCCGCCCGTATCGCTCCGCTACAACGAGCTGCTGCACTCTATGCGGGTGCAGACCGGCGACGAACGCCGCGTGTACCTGCTCGAATCCTCCCCCGCGCATACCCGCAAAGTGGCCCTCTTCAACGAGTATGGCCTCCGCTGCGGCTCCTGCAGCTTCGACGATACCCGCCCGCTGCGCGGATCGCTGCGCTGGGAAGACCGGAAGTTCCGCTTCCGGCAGGAAGGCGACCAACTGGTACTCTCCGGCCCCGATGGCCCGCTCGCGTCCGACTGGCCCCTGGCGCCCGAAGCTTCCCTCGAAGCGATCGCCGGCGTGCTGCTGATGATGGCGCGGCAGAAAAGCTCCGGCCCCAGCGCGCCGCCCGCCGCCGGAGGCAGGTAGCAGCCATCCCAGCTTTACCCGTAAAACAGACCCCAATAAAAAAGCCCGGATCCTCCTATGATCCGGGCTTTTGTTCCCCTTCCCCCCGGGAAGGGGTTAGGGGATGGGCTGGCAGGGCTTAATTGCCGTAGCGCGTCCACCCTTTGTACCAGTTATCGTTCGGACCAACAGCGCCGCGGTAGGTCACGGCCTGCAGGCCGCTAAGGCGCGCATCGGCGGAGGTATAAGCGCCGGTGAGCAGCGGCGAGGTGGCGGCGGGCGCCAGGTCGGGATTGCTGTAGTTGAAGGCAGCGGCATAGCCTACCGCGCTGTTGGTAGCCAGCAACAGGTTGTTGAAGGAAGGCGTATTGTGCCAGGCCAGTGCGTCGGCGGCGGTCCAGCCGGTAGGCTGCGCGGTGCTGGCCGAATACTTCACCTGGTTGGATACCGAGGGCACACCCGCGATGATGTTGCCGCGCCACCACAGTGTGGGCGTTGCCCCGGCGATGTTGAGGTCGGTCGGGCGGCCGGTGGAGGCATCGATCAGCAGGCCGTTGTTCCAGCCGAGAAATACCGAGTTGATCACCGACAGCGAGGAATTGCGGCGGATCTGTGCCGCGTTGCGGTAATAGGTGTTACCGATGCTGGTGACGGTCTCCTTCGGACCTACCGAGGTCACGTTGGCGAATACGGCGCTCGTTTGCGGCGTCAGCATAGAGCCGGCGGCGTCGTTGTCGCTTTCAAAGCCGTTGGAGCCCGACACGTCGGCCACCGAGGAGTCGCGGATGGCGATGGCGAACTGCACCTTGCCGGCGAAGCCGTTGTCGGTGTCGAAGTCGTCGTCGAGGCCTTTGTAGGCAATGAGGTGATCGGCGTTCACCGAGCCGCCGAACCACTCGAAGGAGTCGTCGGCCGCCCAGGCCACCTGCACATAAGAGATCGTGGTGCCTTTGCCCACGGCATAGAGGCCGATGCCGTTCAGCTCCTTGTCGGGCAGGAAGGCGTAGCCAGCGTATTCGATGCGCACGTATTTCAGGGTGCCGCTGTTGTCGTTGTCGTCGGTGCCGCCGAAGAGGCCGTAGCCGTCGCCGTTGTTGATGCCGCCTTCGGCTTCACCGAGGCCGGCCTGGCCGTTGTAGGTGGCGTTGGTTTTGGCGCGGCCCAGGATCACGATGCCGCCCCAGTCGCCGGAGCGGGCGTTGGCGCCTTCGCTCGACGTGAATACGATCGGGCTGGCGGCGGTGCCGGAGGCGTTGATGCGGCAGCCGCGCGTGATCACGAGCGTTCCGCGCGAGCCCTTGTCGCCGAGGATCGTCACACCGGGCTCGATCGTGAGCTGGGCGCCGTTGGCCACATACACAATGCCGCGCAGCGTATACGTCGTGCCGCTGCGGAGGGTCATATCGGTGCCGATGGTGCCCGACAGGATCGTGGAGCCGGGCGTCACCACCGTGCCGCCGCCGCTGTTGTTGCTGCTGCCGTCGCCGTCCACCTGGATCTTACGGCAGGATGCAAAGACCAGTGTCGAGGCCATGGCGAAAAGAAGGATGCGTTTCATGTTATGGGTTTTGAATGGGTTTATCCGGAGACGCACATGGTGCGTCTGTACAATTGTTTTATTGGGTGGGCCCGTAGAGACGCATCCTATGCGTCTCCTTGATCGATGCCAATTTTTGTGCTGTGGAGACGCAGCCGTAGCGTCATTTAATCGAATACGCGAACGTCAGTCCTACCGCCGAACCATAGTTGCGGCGGATGGCATCCACGTCGCCGTTGCTGCGGCGGCCGTTGTTGTCGAGGTCGTGGTAGAAGAGCACGGGCTGGTTGAGCAGGTCGGAGATCGAGAAGCGCAGCTCGCCCTTGTTGCGCAGCACTTTCTTCGTTACCTGGAAGTCGAGCAGCGAGCGGGGGTTCTCCCAGATCTCGGGCACACCGACACCGGTGCTTTGCTGGAGGTTGCCCACGAAGAGGATGCGGCGGCCGATGCGGTTGAACAGCAGCGTGCTCGTCAACCCGTATTTCTCCAGGTCGTACTGCAGGCCAAAGTTGAGCAGGTAGGGGCTCTGGCCCTGCATGGCACGGTCGAGCGAGGCGGCGTTGGTGCGGGCCGTGATGTCCGATCCGCTCACCTGGCTGAAGATGTACGACAGGTTGCCCGTCAGGGTGAAGTTGCGCAGGGCGGGCGCGAAATCGAGCTTCTTGCGGGCTTCGAATTCCACGCCGTAGTTCTGCGCCTGCTCGATGTTGGCGAAGTTGAAGGTGTTCGAAGACCCGGCGCCCGAGGTATTGAAGTACAGCTCGATGGGGTTCTTGAAATACTTGTAAAACACGCCGAACGTGAACAGCTCGCCGGAGCGCGGGTACAGCTCCCAGCGGAGGTCGAGGTTCGTCACCTTGGTGCGCACGAGGCGGCGGTTGCCCACGATAGTGGCGCCCAGCTCGAAGTCGTAGAAGGCGAAGTCGCTCAGCTCGCGGAATTCCGGACGCACCACCGTTTGCGAGCCCGACAGGCGGATGTTGGTGCGCGGGTTCAGTTTGTACGTGATGTTCACTCCCGGCAGCCAGTCGCCCTGCACGGTGCGCAGGTGGCGCGGGTCGCTGGTATGCACCGAGCCGATCAGCTGGTCGAAGTCTTCGTAGCGCAGCCCCCACACGGCGCGGAGCTTTTCACTAAAAGCATTGTCGAATTGAATGTAGCCGGCGTTGAGGATGGTGTTGGCCATGTAGCGGTACTGCCCGCCTTCGAGCTCGCCGAACACGATGCCGCCGTCCTGCCCCGTGATGTTTTCGGGTGCGAAGATCTGGTCAGCCGGCAGGTGCACGAGGCGTCCCGACGGGTCGCGCTGGATGCCGTAGAAGAAGGGGCGGCTGTCGAAGAGGCGGTCTTTCACCTGCAGCAGGTAGCCGGCTTTGACGGTCTGGTTCTGACCCATCCAGCGGAAGGATTTCGAAACATCTGCACCCGCGTTGTAGATATAGTCGCTCAGCATTGAGAAGAAGCGCGAGCCGCTCTTTTGCGAGTTGCCGCCGCCAACGAGGGCCACCCATTGCTTGCTGCCGCCGGTCGTGTCTTCGGTGTACAGCAGGCGGCGCTGGTCGGGGATGTACTGGTCGAGGATGTTGAAGCCGCCGCGCCACTGGAGCTTTACGCCGTTGTGGCCAAACAGGCTGTGGTCGCCCTGCACCTGCGTGTTGAAGAACACGTTCTGGCGCAGCCCGAGCTCGGTGCCGCGGATCGGCTGGGCATTACCGCCGCCGAGGATGTAGTCGGAGCCGGCGCTGCGGTCGAGCACATACTTCTGGGCGTTGACGTTGATCAGGTTGCGCACCGAGATCTTGTTATTGCCGTTCAGCTGCAGCGTGAAGTTGGCCATGGCGCCGGCGAGCACGTCCTGGTTGTACTTCTGGTTCTCATAGATGAAATCTTTGTCGCCCTGTATGTTCGAGATGAACGTGTTCGTGTAATCGATGCGGCGGAAGGCGCGGTTGTAGGTCAGGGCCAGCACGCTGCCGAGACGCTTGCCGAAGAGGCGCGTATTGAAGCCGCCGCTCAGCTGCACGCTGTGGTTGGGCAGCAGGGCCGTTTGGTCGGGCGTCCAGATGTTGCGGAACTGGCGGCCGAGGGCGGCCTGCTGCACCTGGCTGCCACCGGCGAAGTCGGTCTTGGTGCCGATGGCCGTGGGGATGGCGCGGAAGCCGTTGTCGATGCCGAGGGCATCGAGGCCACCGCCCTTGTAGGAGTAAAACGGCTTGCCGGCGGTCTGGGTGTTGAAGCCCGTGCCGACCTGCACGTTGAGGAAGTTGTTGGCGGGAATGTCTTTGGTGTTGATCTGCACGAGGCCGCCGGCCCACTCGCCCGGGAGCTCGGGCACGAAGGCCTTGTTGATGACCATGTTGTCGAGCAGGTTGGCGGGAAAGATGTCGTACGAAAACGTTTTGCGATCGGGTTCGGTGGAGGAAAGCAGCTGCCCGTTGAGCATCGTCTGGTTGTAGCGGTCGGCGAGGCCGCGCACCACGAGGTACTTGCCTTCGAGGATGGAGGTGCCGGGCACGCGGCGCAGCACTTCACCCGTGTTCTTGTCGGGCGAGCGGCGGATCGCTTCGGCCGACACCACCTGGGCCACGGTGCTGCTGTTCTTCTGGTAGGCGATCATCGAGGAGATCGTTTCGCGGCGGCGGTTGCTCGTGCCGGTTACCACCACGCCTTCGAGGGCGCGGGCGGCGGTTTCGAGCGACACCGTCAGCTCGGGCTCTTTCGCCGGGTCGAAGTTGGCGATGCTGCGCGGCGCATAACCCACGCCCGAGATCGTCAGGGTGTAGGTCTTGCCGGCCGTGAGGTTGAGGATAAAGGTGCCGTCTACGCCCGTGCTGGTGCCGCCGGCCCCGTTGGCCTGGATGCTGATCCCGGGCAGGGGCTCGTTCTTGTCGTTGACCACGCGCCCGGCAATGCGGGTGCTTTGACCGTAGGTAAGGAGGGTGAAGCCAAGGAAGAAGAGCAGAAGAAAAGCAGACCGCGATTTCATTTGTTTCCGCATTTGCCGCAAAGCTCCGCCCCCCGTGTTATGCCGGTGTTACGCCGCCATTACCGGTGCGTGAAGGCATTATTACCGCATTGTTAACCAGCGCGACGGTGGGGATAATGGCGCTTCGACTCCGCTCAGCGCGACAGGGCCGCTTTGTCCTCCTGAGCGTAGCCGAAGGATGGGGTGATGGCACGTCCGCATCCCGTAGGGATGCAAGCTTGGTAGCCCGGGATGCAATCCCAGGTTGAATGCGCCCGGTTGGATGATCCAGGCATGCGCCCGTCGCGAACGCCAGCCATGCCTGCGCGCACGGCGCGGCATCCCCGCAAACGCGTTTTTCGCCCCGGCGCCGGTGACGGCGCCCTTTCAAATCCGTTTTTTCCCCTGCCGCCGGTGCCGGCGCCCCTGCAAACGTGTTTTTTAGCCTGCTGTCACTGACGGCACCCCCGCAAACGCGTTTTTTCCGCTGCCGCCACTGACGGCTACGATAAAAACAAGATTTTCAATGACTTAGAAAACGGCTTGGGCAGCCCTTTTTTCACTCCGCACACAATATCCACAACCGGCCCCGGCCTATTGCAGGGATCGCTCACAATGCCGACCTTACTGTCAAATCAATTTGCATATGTATCAACGTATCGTTCTCTCCCGGCTCACCAATGCGGTGGCCATCCGCTTTTTCAAACGCACGGCAATCCTGATCAACGAAACGGACGAACTCCCGGCTGCCATCGTGGATGAAACCGGGCACCTGCTTTCCATTGCAGAAGCGATGGAAACCCTGTTTCTCAACGACCCGGCTTCCGGGCTCACCGATGTGCTCGAATTCGCCGACAGCCGCCGCGACCGCCTCGCCAGCAGCCTGCACGACATGTGCACCGGTTATAGCCGTGGCCCGGAGGAAAGCAAATACCCGTTCGCAAATGCGCTGCTGCGGCACTTTACCGTCTATGGCGGCGTGAGGGACCTGATCCGCTGTGATTACGATACCGAAACGACCAAGCTGGAAAACTTCATCACCGATTGCCGCGAAAAGCCCGCGCTGCGGGCAGCGCTGGAAGCGCTCGGACTTACCGCCTGGATCGATGCGATCGCTGCGGCCAACGAAGAATTTGAAACGGTGCACCAGCAGCGTACCCGCAATACGGCCGATGCGAAACTCCCCTTCAAAATGCTGGCGAAGCGGAAGGAAGGAAAGGAATGCTACGACGACCTCATCGACATGCTCGACGGCGCCGGCAAAATGGCCCGCGGCACCGGCCCCTTCGCCAAGCTCGCCGCCCGCATGAACGAGCTGGTGGATGAAATGACCGAAAAAGAAGCGCGCAGCGAAGCACCCGCAACCAGCGCCTGATCCTGGCTTTTCCCGGAAATGAAAAGACCCTTCCTTGCAGAAGGGTCTTTTTTTATCGTACCGCCGGCGCCGTATGTCCCGGCAGGTCTTCAAAGAATTCTTTCGTGCGTTGGTTGGTAATGGACCGCCAATGCCACTTGCCGCCGGTCTTCACGGCCACGATCGTCATCAGGCCCGTTTCGTGGAGCGTGTCGGAGCCCGGCGTCTTCAGCGTCCAGTCCTGCTGCCACGGGTAATATACCAGCGCCACACGCGGGCGCACGGCATCGACTGTTACATGGCCCGCCTTGTAGGTGTATTGCAGGCTGTCATTGCGGAACATGGCTTCGTGGAACGCGCGGATGGCGGCGGCGCCCTTGTAGTAATAGCCGCCGCCGTTGATGAAGGTGGCCGCGCTGTCGAAGGGCGCCATCACGGCGTCAAGGTTACGGGCTTTCATCGCGGCTTCGCGTTCCCGCACCATACCCGCCAGGGTGCTGCTGTCGGCGGCAGGGTCGCGCCGCTCGTCGGAGGCTTCCGGCGCCGTGCAGGAACAGGCGAGGAGGATGCAAAAAGGGAAAAGCCAAATTTGACGCATGTGCTAAAGATACGGGGTCGGCCGGACTACCTTCGCGGCGTGCCGCACCGCTATTTCCTGCTCCACAAGCCCTACGATGTGCTGTCGCAGTTCGTCAGTCCCTACCCGCAGCGCCTGCTCGGCGACCTGGGCTTCGACTTCCCCGAGGGCACGCACGCCATCGGCCGCCTCGACCTGCATTCGGAAGGACTGCTGCTGCTCACGACAAATTCCAAAGTAACGCGCCTGTTGTTCCAGGGGCTGAAGCCGCACCCGCGCACGTACTACGTGGAGGTGAAAGGTATCGTGTCGGCCGAAGAAGCGGAGCGCCTGCGCGCCGGTGTCTCCTTCCTCGTTCACGGCGGTCGCGACTATACCTCGGCGCCCTGCGACGTGGAGCGCGTGGCCGGCCCGCCGCACCCGTTTCCCTCCCCGTATACCCACAATCCCTACCTCACCTACAGCTGGCTCCGGATGTCGCTCACCGAAGGCAAGTTTCACCAGGTGCGCAAGATGGTGCGGCTCGTGGGGCATCCCTGCGTGCGCCTGCTGCGCACGAGCATCAGCGGCCTCGAGCTCGGCGACCTGCCGCCGGGCGGCGTCCGCGAACTTTCCGAAACGGATTTCTTTACCGGGCTGGAGATCGATTACGAAGGCTGACGCCCTGGTGGGTGAAAGAGCGCGCCGGTGCTTTTGCGCGCGAACAGGAACAGCACCGTTGCCAGCGGCAGCGAATAAACGAATGCTTTGGCTACCTGGCCGGCCAGCATCAGGCGGCCGATGGGAAAGTGCCGCGCTATGCGTTCGGCATCCATCTGTTGCATCGCTTCCTGCAGGTAGGGCTGCATCACGAAAGGCAGGGTCCATACACCCAGCAGCATCAGGGCCAGAACAATACACACCAGCACCCGCGCCCATTGCCGGAAAGACACCATGAAGATGGACCCCAGGCAAAGCAGCAGGCTGAGCAGGGCGGTGATGGCGGCCACGGGCACCATCAGCTTCATCATCTGGAAGAAGGCGTGCGGCGGTGGGTGCGGCGTCCCGTCGCGTTGGATCGCCCGCTCGATCTTGCCCGGGATGTCGAAAGCCCCGAAGGCCATCGCCAGCAGCGAGTTGGTCAGGAACAATAACCCGCCGAGGGAGGCGAGGATGATGGCGAGCACACGGATGGTTTTGGGACCTGTTGGCTGCATAAGGGATGGGCGTGGCGCTGCTTTTGCAGGCCTTGCCAAGATAAGTAAATTATGAAGATCACTACCACGCGGCTGGAGACCTTTACCGACGGGGTCGTGGCCATCCTGATCACCGTGATGGTGCTGCAGATGCGCCTCCCCGAAGTAGACGGCCACCATACCGCCGCGCAGATCATCCACCACCTGCACAAGCTGCTCCCCTACTTTATCACCTACGCGTTCAGCTTCATGATGATCGGCATCTACTGGACCAACCACCACCACCTGTTTCACCTGCTGGAGCATACCGACACGCAGCTGGTGTGGCAAAACTTCCTGTTCCTGTTCCTGTTGAGCCTTATCCCGCTCACCACGGTCCTTGTCGGCGCCAATCCCTGGCTACCGCTGTCGGCAGCGCTCTACGGCGGTTTGCTGCTCCTTACGAGCGCTTCGTTTTTCCTGATGCGGCATTATACGCTGAAGAAAAAACTGCTCCATAAAGACCGTGATCCCGAGCTGACGCGCACGATCACACTGGTGTCGAAAAAAGCGCGGCACAAATCACTGATCGGGATGTGCTGTTATGCCGGCGCCGTGCCGCTGGCCTGGGTCAACCTGCACCTGTCGTACTGCCTTTGCCTCATACCGCCGGTTATCTTCTTCATCCCGGTCGGTATCGACAACGAACGGCTGGCCGAAAAGGTGGCGGAAAAAAATTCCTAGCGCGCGTCGAGGTAATCCTGCTCCGTGAAGGTGTACCAGAAGTGGTTGCGCCGCATGTACCTCGTTTCTTCATCGGGGGCGCTCTCCCAGTTGGCCGGGTTGTAAAGCGAACGGGGACTGCTGTAGGGAATGTGGTGTGTATAGGAAACGGCAAGCCCCGCGCGGATGTGCCCGATATGCGCCGTATCGTGCGGCTGCAACGCGTTCGTATCGGCATACACGATGTGCAGCGAATCGAAGTTGCGCACCTGGAAGCCCCAGGTGGTAGCGCCGTCCTTGCCGGCACCGCTGCCCTCGTACACCACCGCGGTATCGCCCGGGTCGATGGTCACCAGCTGGAAGCGGTAGGCCGAATCGCGTTGATACGGGGTGATGAAGATCCGGTGCGTCGAGCGGTTGATCAGCCACGAAGTAGTGCGGTAGTATTCGCTTTTTACACAGGCGCCCAGCAACAGCAGCAGGAGCAGAAGGGCCAGGGTGCTTTTCGGTTTCATCGCCTAAAATTAAGGTGCCGGCCGCATGCGGTACAATTGGTTGAACAGAAGGCGGAAGGAACCCTGCGCCTGGCCGCGAAAAAGGATCTCCGGTCCGAAGCCGTAAAAGCTACCCGCGCCCACCGGCGCCTCGTAGGCCGCCAGCGCGCCCTCGAGGTATTTCGGCCCCCAGGCCCAGCCGCTGCGCAGCAGCGGTCCGCCCGGGTACCAGGCCAGCGCCCGGAGCCGGCCCGCGGCCAGCGCAGCCGGGTCGGCGCTGAAGGCCGGGCTCCGCGCAAACACCACATCCAGCGTATCGGCCAGCCCCCAGGTGGCGGGCGTGCCGGGGGCCACCTGCATCCGCAGCACGGAGCCGGGGATGTAAAACTTTTCGGCAGGCAGCGGCCGTTCCTCCCCGTTTACCACTTCGGTCAGCGCATTGCGCACCGGAAGCTTCAGGGCATAGGCCAGCTCGTTGGCCGAGCCGATGGCCACGATCCGTCCGCCTGCTTCGAGAAAGCGCCGCAGCGCCGGCAGCGTTGTATCCGTAGAAATACGGCCGAGGCGGTTCCGGAATTCGGCGGGGATACTTTCCGGCGCCGGCCCGCTGGGGCGTCGTGCGCCTGTTGGCGGCACGGTGCCCGAGGCAAAGAGCAGCACATCGAAGCGCTCACCAAGATTACCCTTGTTGATATCGGCCACGTACACCGGCTCGGCCGGGTAATGAAATTCTTCCAGGATCCAGCGCGCCCATCCGGCGGGCTCCACGCCTCCATAAGGCTCGAAGAGCCCGATGCGCAGGCGCTTTACGCGCTGAAGGCCGGCGGGACGCTGCGCGGCCGCTTCGGCACGCACACCCTCCAGCTTCAGCGTTTTCAGGCGCCGGTATTCTTTCTTCGGAATAAAGAAGGTACCATCAGCACCCGCGCGGTATACCTCGGCGCCGCTTTGCAGGAGGTCGTTCACTACGCGGTAATGCTCGTTGTTGGCGGGATGAAGCACGAAGCCCGCCGACCCGCCGGTGCCCAGCAGGGAGGGCGCGCCCTCGATCGTGCCGTAGGGTATCGGCGTGAAGCGGCCCTGCACGTCTTCCTGCAGGCGGTCGAATCGGATACCCATGGTATAGGCCGGCGTCCAGCCGGCGGCATCATAGGGCGGCACCGGCGGCCCGCCCGGGTACTGAAAGTCGTTGGGATGATCCTGCGGCTCGAAGAGGTCCATGAGGTGCGGACGGAAGGCCTGTGCCGTGCGCAATACGAAGGACCCGGCCGGGTAGGATGTACCACCCGCTTCAAAAGGAGCCGTGGCCCGCAGCACCTGCACGCCACTCCATTGCAAGGCATTGACCAGGCGGTATACCGAGGCGATGTCGGGCTGGTCGTACGGAAGGAGGTACACCCTCGTGTCGCGGAGCGAAAGGTCGCGGAACACCTTGTCGAAGTAGAGCGCCGGCAACGTGTCTGCCTGCAGCGGCGCGCTGCGGGCCAACCCTTTGTCTTTACGGTAAGCGTTCGATACGGAATCGATCAGCCGCGGCGACAGCGTCCAGTGATCGCCGCTGCCGGCCTCGATGCTGCGCCGGGCCATTACATAGCGGTTGTAGAGCAGCTCGTCTTTGTGCCGCACGGCGTAATCAAGCACCGCATAGTTAAGCGATACCGAGTAGTCGATCGAGCGGCGAAAGTGCCACTCCTGCGGCGTTATGGGGTTGGGTGTGGCGCCGTTGGGCAGCAGGCGCGACGGCACCAGCGGCACTTTCGACGGCGTCGGGTCGCCGATGATCTCGGTGAGGATGCCGATGGCGTGGTGAAAGTAGGGCGTTGTCCGAAGGCCGCCGTTCCACCAGGTGGAGAACACCGACCCGGCGCGTTGCGTATACCCCGGCTTGCCTTCGGTGTTGAGCCGGTTATTCATGGCGGCGCCGATGGCGTCGAGACTGGTCACGAGCAGCGGGTCGTACACATAGTTGAAGGGGTCGCGATAGGGTGGCCCGGCAAGCACCGATCCGGCGGGGCCCGCCTGGTGGTGGTTGTACACGATCTGCGGCAGCCAGTCCACGTACAGCTGGCTGCTCATGTTCTGCGACTCTTTCATGTTCATCATGTAGAAGTCGCGGTTGTTGTCGTGGCCCACATACTTCTGGTAAGGCCGCGGCAAAGCCCGGTACGAGCGTGCCTTCGGGTCGGCGTTGCGCATGTACCAGTTCGCCACCAGTTCCTGCCCGTCGGGGTTGGCGTGCACAAACAGGATGATGGCTTCTTTCAGGATCCGCTGCGTTTCGGCATCGTTGCGGCTTACGAACTGCCAGATCGTTTCGATGAGCTGGTGCGCACCAACGGTCTCGGTAGCGTGGAGGCCGCCGTCGATCCATACTACGGCTTTTCCTTCCTGTGCGAGCAGGCGGGCCGCGGAGTCGGACAGCAGCCGCCCGTTGCGGTCTTCGGCGCGGGCCAGCTGCTGCGAAATTTCCTTGAAATCGGTGTAATGGGCAAGGTTTTCCGGTGCCGACACGAGGAGCATGTATTGGTGCCGGCCTTCTTCGGTGAGCCCGATCTCGACAAGCCGGACGCGCCTGGATACGGCCGCCAGCTTTTTGAAGTACGCTTCGGTCTGCGTATAGTTGGCGAGCATATAGTCGTCGCCGATGTCGAAGCCGAAGTGTTCCTTGGGTGAGGGAAGGCTTTGTGCGGGCGCTTGTAGAAATACGGTCGCCGCGAACAGGGCAAGCAGGATCTTTCTCATGGTGCAGGGATGTGCCGACAAATTACGGCAAAGCCGCGGCACCCTAAAACCGCAGCTGTGTGCGCAGCGTCAGCACGTCGTCGGGCACGTCCTGGGTAAAGCCGGCCAGCGCGGTCCGCTCGTTCACGGGATGCGTGTACCAGCCCAGCACCTTGAGGTTTTTCGACACGTACCAGGTGAGGCCCGCGCTCCAGGTGTCGTAGCGGATATCGGCGACCGTAAGGTTGTTGCCGGCAGCGCCGATGGCAGTGCCTGCGGTCCTGCGGTTCGGATCGTACCAGTCGTATTTGAGACCCAGCTCCCAGCGTTCGCTACCGAGTTGCTGCAGGAAATAAAAGATACCGGCGTTGAAAGGCCGCAGGTAGGTGGGGCCCTGCGGCTGTGTGCTCGGGTTGAGCGTGCTGCCGGCAGTGCCGGGTTGCGTGCCCTGCCAGAATTCGCCGCGCAGCTCGGTCTTGCCAAGGCCGCCCTGCCAGGCCAGTTGCGCGTCGCCGCCGTAGTAGTGGCGCGGCGCCTTGGCACCTTCGTTAGAGGCCGTGGAATCGACGGTGAAGGCACCTTTCGAAAGATCCATTTCCCAGCGGTAGCGGGTGTCTTGCCGCCAGCCGCCACGGAGTGCCGACAAGCCCGCCGACAGCGTCAGTGTCTTGGAAACTTTCCAGGGCTTGAGGGCCAGGCGGCCGGCGAGGTCTTTATAGGAGTCGAAATCGGTGCTGGCGTTAACGCCCGGCCCGTTGAAGAGGCCCGCATCAAACTTCAGCGCGGGACCGTTCGTAGTGTGTAGTGGCTCGTAGGAAAACATGAGGCCGAGGTCGCGCTCGCCGGGCATCAGCACCTGCGAGGCCCGCGCCCGCTCGGGGCTTTCACGGTACGCCGAGGACAGGTTGACTTCATAACCAAACGGCCGTGCAAAAAGCCCAAAGGTGCCGGAGAGCGCCTGGTTGACCGGCAGGTATACCTTGGCGAACATGTCGCGCACGATGGAGCCGCGCTCGGTAACGTCTACCTGGAACGTAAACAGCGCCAGCGGCAGCGGCAGGTCGCGTAGCGGCATCTGGTAGTCGACCCGCACCCGCGCGCGGCGCAGCTGGAACCGGCTGTCGCTGTGCTCCGAAAAACCGCCGCCCTCGAAGCCGAAGGCTCCTTCCGTTTCCGCCCATTGAAACTGCGGTTGTATGTAGCCGCTGAAGTGGAGGTTCTCGAAGCGGTTTACGAGCGGGCGCAGCGTATCGCGTACAAAAAGCGTTGAATCATAATCGGATAGGAAGCGCTGCGCGGAAGCCTGGACCGAACACCCCAACAGCAACAAAGCGGCGAGCGCCAGGCGAAAGTGCCGGTAGAAATACGGTCGGTGGTTGTGGATATGCCTCATGATTGCGGGTTGCGCCACAAAGATCGACTATATTAACTTAGTATTAAATCTGCGTTACGGCAAGGCCGGCGCGCCCATGGTAGTATTTTTGCTCCCCAATACCCCAAACAGATTATGGCACTCACCTCTTTCATGAAGCTGTTCAGTCCCAAGGATAAAGTGTTTTACGGATTATTTGAAGAAGTGGCGAATAACGGGCACATCATGGCACAGAAGCTGGCTGCCATCGTAGCGGAGACCGATATTTCCAAGCGTCAGAACATGGTCAAGCCCATCGAGGACCTCGAGCATGCTTCGGATGAGCTCACCCACAAGATCTTCACCGAGCTGGGCCGCAACTTCATCACGCCCTTCGACCGCGAAGACATTCACTTTATGGCCTCTGCGCTCGACGACATCGCCGACTATATTTTCGCCTCGGCCAAAAAGATCAAGCTCTACCACGTTAACCCCACCGACGAAGGTATCCAGCGCCTTTCCGAGATCATCGTGCAATCGACCAGCGAAGTAAAGACCGCCGTAATGGAGCTGCGCGACATGAAGAACATCCGCAAGATCACGGACTCGCTTGTGCGGATCAACTCGCTCGAAAACCAGGCCGACGACATCGCCGACATGTTCATCGAGCGCCTTTTCAGCATGGAGCCCGACGCCCGCGAGATCATCAAGAAGCGCGAAGTGTACCAGGTGATGGAAGACGTGACCGACAAATGCGAAGACGCCGCAAATGTGATTGAGTCCATCATTGTCAAGTATGCCTAAAAGTAAGCAAGTCGGAAGTGGGAAGTGGGAAGTGAAACGCATGGTTGCGCTGCTTCCGACTTCCCACTTCAAACTTAACCACTTCTTTCCCGAAGCCTCTTTTGCTTCACTACTTATTTGCTTATGACCTTTCTCATTGTCATCATAGCCCTGGCGATCATCTTCGACTACATCAACGGCTTCCACGATGCTGCCAACTCCATCGCCACCGTAGTTTCCACCAAAGTACTCACCCCGTTCCAGGCGGTGGTCTGGGCCGCGGTGTTCAACTTCGCCGCCTACTTCATTTTCAAGGACCACGGCGTGGCCAATACGGTGGCCAAGACCGTCAAGCCCGACGCGCTCGAAGGCATCAACATGCTGCGGGTAGTGTTCTCCGGGCTCGTCGCCGCCATCATGTGGAACCTGCTCACCTGGTGGTTCGGCATTCCCTCTTCTTCGTCGCACACGCTCATCGGCGGCTTTGCCGGCGCGGGCATTGCGGCGGCCGGCTTCGGCGCCATCAACATGAGCAACTCGCCCAACATCCTTACCACCGCCGGCTTCATCTTTATTGCGCCGCTGGTTGGCTTCCTGATGGCCTTCACGATTTCGCTCTGGTTCCTTTATTCTTTCCGCAAAGGACTACTGCCCCGCCTTATCTCCATCCTGGTGCTGGTGCTGGTGGCCTGGTTCCTCAAATCCAACCTGGTTACCGACCGCGCCGTGCTGGCCAAAGGCACGCACTACGACTCGTATGCCGCACAGGTGATCTTTTATTCGAAGAACTTCAAGTGGGTGCTGCTGGCATTCATCCTGACCATCATGGCCTGCTTCACCTTCTTTCTGCAATCGCTCAACGCCAACAAAGGAACGATCTGGTTCAAGCGCCTGCAGCTGGTGTCTTCGGCAGCCTTTTCGATCGGCCACGGCGGCAACGACGCCCAGAAGGTGATGGGTATCATCATGGCCGCGCTGGTGGCCTACGATCCCACCCGCTTTCACCTCGATCACATGGAATTCTGGGTGCCGCTGGCGTGCTACAGCGCCATTGCGCTCGGCACCATCTCGGGTGGCTGGAAGATCATCAAGACGATGGGCACCCGCATCACTAAAGTAACCCCCTTTGAAGGTGTGGCTGCGGAAACCGCCGGCGCCATCACCCTCTTTGTGACCGAATCGCTGAAGATCCCGGTAAGTACCACGCACACCATCACCGGCGCCATTATCGGCGTAGGTGCCACGAAGCGCCTCTCGGCGGTTCGCTGGGGTGTGACCATCAACCTGCTCTGGGCCTGGATCCTCACCATCCCCGTGAGCGCCCTGCTGGCCGCGCTGGTGTATTTCATCGTGCACCTGTTTGTATAAGAACGTGAGCCGTCCGCCGTGAAGCGTGCGCGCTGACATCGTACCATAGTAGAACGGATGCCTCTGGCATTCGTTTTTTTTTGCCGCGTATTGCGTGCTCACGGCGGACGGCTCACGGCTCACGCTTCCGCCTTACTTTTGCTTCTTATGGCAAAAATCCTGGTTACCGGCGGCTGCGGCTACATCGGCTCCCACACGGTAGTAGACCTGATCGAGAACGGATACGACGTGCTGTGCGTCGACAACAACGTGCGCTCCAATCCCGCCATCCTCGAAGGAGTGGAACGCATCACCGGCAAGCCGGTCAAGAATTACAAGGTAGACCTCTGCTCTTACGACGATACCTGCGCGATCTTCCAGGAGAACCGCGATATCCAGGGCATCATCCACTTCGCCGCCTTCAAGGCCGTAGGCGAATCGGTGGAGAAGCCGCTGATGTATTACGAGAACAACATGACCTCGCTGATCAACCTGCTCAAATGCGTGCAGGAGTTCAACGTTCCCTGGTTCGTGTTCTCCTCGAGCTGCACCGTGTATGGCAATCCCGATGAGCAGCTGGTGACCGAAGAAACACCGCAGAAGCCCGCCGAGAGCCCCTACGGCGCCACGAAACAAATGGGCGAACGCGTGCTCACCGACTTCCAGAAGAGCAGTAAGGCACAATGCATCCTGCTGCGCTATTTCAACCCGGTGGGTGCACATCCCTCCAACCAGATCGGCGAGCTGCCTATCGGCCGCCCGCAGAACCTCGTGCCGGCCATCACGCAGACCGCCATCGGGAAGCTGCCCAAAATGACCGTGTTCGGCACCGACTACCCCACGCGCGACGGCTCCTGCATCCGCGACTTCATCCACGTGTCCGACATCGCACACGCCCATACCCTGGCCATTAAGTACCTGCAGGACGGCCGCCAAAAGGCGGGTACCGAGATCTTCAACCTCGGTACCGGAAATGGCGTGACGGTGCTGGAAGCGATCAACGCTTTCGAGAAGGTTTCGGGCCAAAAACTGAATTACGAGCTCGGCCCGCGCCGCCCCGGCGATGTGGTGGCTATCTACGCCAACAACGACAAAGCCCGCAACGAGCTTGGCTGGAACCCGCAATATGGCATCGACGACATGATGCGTACCGCCTGGGCATGGGAGCAGCGCCTCCGCGACGATAAAGAACTGTTTACGAAGCCGGATGCCGCACTGAACTAGCCCATCACCGGACCTTCCCGAAAGGAAGGGAGCGTAAACACCATCAAGACTTCACTCAAGATTGAAATTCCCCTCCCTTCGGGAGGGGTAAGGGGTGGGCCCGATTCCGTACCTTCGCCCCCGAAAATAACCCCAGCATCATGCTTAAAGACATACAACCTACCGGCAAGAAAGATACCCGCAGCGGCTTCGGTGACGGCATCGTGGAAGTGGCCCGCAGCAACGAAAACGTGGTGGCCCTTACCGCCGACCTCGCCGGCTCGCTCAAGCTCCAGCAATTCATCAAGGAATTTCCCGAGCGCTTCGTGCAGGTAGGTATCGCGGAGGCCAACATGATCGGCATTGCGGCCGGCCTCACCATTGGTGGCAAGATCCCCTACACCACCACGTTCGCCAACTTCTCTACGGGCCGGGTGTACGACCAGATCCGCCAGAGCGTGGCCTACAGCAACAAGAACGTGAAGATCTGCGCCTCGCACGCCGGCGTTACGCTCGGCGAGGACGGCGCTACCCACCAGATCCTCGAAGACATCGGCATGATGAAGATGCTCCCGGGAATGACCGTCGTGGTGCCCTGCGACTATGCGCAGACCAAAGCCGCCACGATGGCCATCGCGGATTATGAAGGCCCCGTATATCTACGGTTCGGCCGACCCGCCTGGCCCATTTTCACGAAAGAGGAAGACTTCGTGCTGGGCAAGGCGCAGCAGTTCTCCGAAGGTACCGACGTATCCATCTTCGCCTGCGGCCACATGGTATGGCAGGCCATCCAGGCGGGCGTGCAGCTCGAAGAGCGCGGCCTCTCGGTGGAAGTGATCAACCTCCACACCATCAAGCCCCTCGACGAAGAGGCGATCCTGAGGTCGATCCGCAAAACCGGTTGCGCCGTTACCGCCGAAGAGCACAACGTGCTGGGCGGCATGGGCGACGCCGTAGCGCAGGTAGCTTCCCGCCACTTTCCCATACCCATCGAGTTTGTAGGCACCAACGATACCTTCGGCGAAAGTGGCACCCCCGACCAGCTGCTGAAGAAATACGGACTGACACCCGAGCATATTGTTGCGGCCGCTGAAAAGGCTATGGAGCGGAAGAAGAAATAAGATCATCACGAATCGAATAAGCCGAAGGCTGTGCCTGCTTTTCAAGCGCTTCCTATCGAAACTCTTATAAGGCAGGAGTACCCGCGTAACGGAGGAGTTTTTCCCGAGGCCTCGGGACGCTGCGTTCACAATGACAGAACCCCGCATTCGCGGGGTTCTGTCTTATACAAGCAATCGATACGTCCGTTATTTGAGCACACCTAATTCCTTGCCCACTTTCGTGAAAGCAGCAATGGCGCGGTCGAGGTGCTCCCGCTCGTGGCCGGCGGAAAGCTGCACGCGGATGCGCGCGAGGCCCTTCGGCACCACGGGGAAGAAGAAGCCGATGACATATACGCCTTCGGCAAGCAGTGCGTCGGCAAACTTCGATGCCAGTACCGAGTCGTAGAGCATGATCGGTACAATAGGGTGCTCGCCCGGCTTGATGTCGAAGCCGGCTTCGGTCATCTTTGCGCGGAAATACTTCGTACTGTCTTCCAGCTTGTCGCGCAGCTCGGTCGTCTCGCTCAGGAGGTCGAGCACGGCGATGGAGGCGCCCACGATAGAGGGCGCCAAGGTGTTGGAAAAGAGGTAGGGGCGGCTGCGCTGACGCAGCAGTTCGATGATCTCCTTGCGGCCGGAAGTAAAGCCGCCCGATGCGCCGCCGAGGGCCTTGCCCAGGGTACCTGTGATGATGTCGATGCGGCCCAGCACGCCTTTCAGCTCGTGGGTGCCGCGGCCCGTCTTGCCCATGAAGCCCGACGCGTGGCTTTCGTCCACCATAACGATGGCGTCGTACTGGTCGGCGAGGTCGCAGATCTTATCGAGCTGGGCCACGGTGCCATCCATGGAGAATACGCCGTCGGTGACGATGATGCGGCTGCGGGCGCCGGCGGCTTCCTTCAGCTTCGCCTCGAGGTCTTCCATGTTGTTGTTCTCGTAGCGGAAGCGCTGGGCTTTGCAAAGACGCACACCGTCGATAATGGATGCGTGGTTGAGCGAGTCGGAAATGATCGCGTCCTGCTCGTTGAACAGGGGCTCGAACACGCCGCCGTTGGCGTCGAAGGCAGCCACGTAAAGGATCGTGTCTTCAGTGCCGAGAAATTGGGCGAGCTTCTGCTCCAGCTCTTTGTGGATGTCCTGCGTACCGCAGATAAAGCGCACGGACGACATGCCGTACCCGTGCGAATCGAGGTAGCGGTGCGCCGCCTCCAGGGTTTTGGGATGCGAGGAAAGGCCCAGGTAATTATTGGCGCAGAAGTTCAGCACACGCTGGCCGTTGACCTCGATCTCCGGTCCCTGCGGCGAGCTGATGATGCGCTCGTTCTTATAAAGCCCCGAGGTTTTGATCTCTTCGATTTCGGCGCGAAGGCGCGCTACGAATTTGTCGTTCATATGGAAATAATTTATGGGTCTATTGGTAAGCCAACAGATCAGCAGGCGGGTTAAAACTTGAGTGAAGCCTGGAGGCCCCAGAACTGGCCGTTGGCGTCCAGCCATGACTCGTATTTGCCCCGGATGTCGATATTGGCGAAACGCACGCCGATAGCGGGCGCGAGCAGCCCGGTCGTGCGGTCCTTGGAAAAGTCGTTCTTATCGGGGAGGCTGGAAAAAACAGCACCTGTTTCGAGTGCAACGTAGAAAACTTTGAGGCGGTACTTGGCACCCACACGGAGCGGGAAGGCGTTGAGGGCAGGATACTGCGCATTGACGCCGTTGATCACCACGTCGCTACCTCCGAAATGCATAAGGCCGAAAGATGCCGTGGCCGATAAACTGGCGGGCAGCTTTACCTCGGCGTTGATACCGGCGCCATAGCCGGTCGTATTGCTGTTCGACATACTACCGGTAGGGAACCCGGCTTCGGCATAAACGCCAAAGGAGAAGGGCTTTACTTGTGCCTCCACCCGGGGAGCGCACAGGAAAGCGGCTGCCGAGAGGCAGGCGATGCGGATGCTGTATTTCATGTTTTTCCGAATTGCTGCAAAAATAGGGTTCCGCCCGGCCGTTTGAGCGGCCGGGCGGCATTCCCCGCGGCATTTCGGCTTAATTCACGAAGGGCAGCTGACCGTTGGTCAGGAAGATAGCGCCCATCGCCAGCACGAAGAGGCCGATCAGGACGAGGAACAACAATAATACGTAGTTGGGATCGCGGCGTACATCGGGCTCGGGCTGATGCTCATAATAAGAAAGCTCGAACTCGGAATGGAGTTGACCATTTTGCAGGTTCATAGGAACGTAGTTTTTGGATTTTGGATTCATCCTGAACAAATTGTTTTGGCAGGATGAACATAAAGAAAGAAAAATCTTTTTAGAACACCAAATAGGCGGAAAGATTTTTTTGACCGTCCAATACCGGCCCGGCGTCGACGAGTCTTTTCGCTGGTACAACACCGTTGGAAACAAGTGGGAAGTCGGAAGTGGGAAGTACCGCCAACTATTTTCCACTTCCGACTTCGTATGTAAGCACTTGCTACTCATCGCCCCGGCGGGCGTCGTCGGGTTCCTGGTCGGGGTTGAGGATGTTGCGGTCGCGACCCCGCTGCGCGCCGTAGCCCGAGGCGGCGTCGTCGGCGATCCGGTCCCAGAAATCGGCCGCGCCGCTGCGCCGGCCCCGTTCTTCCTGCGGACGCTGCGGCCTTGCCGCCTCGTTCCGCTCGTTATGGTCTCTGCTTCGCATACCGAAATCCGGTAAATTCCATGCCGGAAAAAAGTGCCGGCGGCCTTTCTCTTTTTCGAAAATAGGTGTACTTTAGCGCCGGCTCCGCCCCACTATCCCCCTGGAATTCCCATCCCCTATCCTCCTGGAATCCGCACCCACTATCCCCTGAAACCCGTTTCCGTCCCTGTATCCTCTTGAGGCCTCCAATTCCCGTGAAGCATTCATCAACGCTTTAAACGAATCCGTATGCGCCTCTCCGTACCGACCCTGCTTCTATGCCTGCTGGCAGCCGCCTGTTGCCTGCCCGCCGGCGCCCAGCAACAGCAAAGCTCCTATGGCTTCCTGAGCCTCAACGGCCGCGCCAGCCGCCAGAACGCAATCATCAGCTGGGAAACAATCCAGGAACTCTCCATCACCCACTTCAACGTACAGCAAAGCCGCAACGGCATCGACTTCGAAACCGTCGGCAGCCTGGAGGCCAGCCACGATACGGCCCAGGACCGCTACCAATACAGCTTCACCGACCGCAACGCTGGATTGCACGGACGTGTTGTTTACTACCGGCTCGCCATCGCCATCAATAACGGCCGCATGCTGTACAGCAAGACCTTCCTGCTGCGCTTCGATGAAAGCGGTGAGGCCCAACTGTCCATCCAGCCCAACGTCGTGCGCAGCAGCCTGCCCCTGATGGTGGAAGGCACCGAAGACGGTGAAGCCGAGCTCCACATCCTCGACCTGCAGGGCCGCGTAATGCAGCGCCGTATCATCCAGCTCGTCAAGGGCAGCTCCAGCCAGTCGATCGACATCTCCGGGCTGCGCTCCGGCTCCTATATCGCCGTCGTATGCGCCCCCGGGCTGCGGCTGCAGCAACGCTTTTTTCACCAGTAAGGAAACCTTTCCCTTTGTAAGGCCCCGCTTCGTGCGGGGCTTTTTTGTGTGGCAAAATTTTATCCCTCCTGAAGGTGTGCCGTGGCAGGACGGGGCGCTGTATTTGCGGCAAGAAAAGGAACCACAAAAAACACATCATGAAAAAACATCTTTTAGTCCTGGCGGCCCTGTTGGCCGTGGTCTGTGCCGATGCACAGGACACCAAGACGAAGTCGACGACGAACAAGACGAAAACGAAAACGGAGCAGCACCCGCGCACGCAGCGCATCAACAGGATGGATTCGGCCGCCACCAACAACAGGAATATGGCCGACACGGCGATGAGTGGCAACATGCAGAGCAATCAGAGCAATATGGCTATGCCCGACAGCGCCAAGATGAACCGCGACAACAACATGCCCATGACCGATACGGCCCGCGGCAATTGGGACAACATGCCCGTGACCGACACCATGGACCGTTCGGGAATAAAGTCTGACAGCAGCGGCATGAACAACATGCCGACGAACATGAACAGCAGCGGCAACAACCAGGCGCGGAGCGACAGCACAATGGCGCCGGTAATGAACCGCAACATCAATCCGGGCGATAAGGAAGTAAAGGTGAAGGAAAAGGCAGGCAAGTCGAAGATCAAGCACAACAAAGACCGCAGCAAACCGGCACGCCCGATGGACAACAGCTCCGGGGGGTACTGACAAATTTGTTATTCTGTCGCAGTGCTGACTCACAACAGGAAAGCCCCCGCACAGTGCAGGGGCTTTCGTATGGCAGTAGTCGTTCCGCAAACGATCACCGGATCATCTTGTTCCGGATCAGTTCCATGAGCTCGGCCTTGTAGTTGTCGCCGATAAGGATCTCCGCCTGCACGCCCTGCAGCCGCACGAGGTTGCCTTCGATGCCGGTGATGCGGCCCAGCGGGATGATGAAGGATTTGTGCACGCGCAGGAAGCGGCGCTGCGGCAGGCGCTCCTCGAGCTCTTTCATGCTGGTATACACCAGCGTCTTCTGCGCTCCGCGGTGAATGGCCACGTAGTTCTTCATGCCCTCGATGTAATCGATATCGTCCAGGTTGATCTTGAGCAGCTTGCCCTTCGACTCGGTCTTGACAAACAGGTAGTCGTCTTCTACGTCGGTCGCGGCCGCTGCGGGTGCGGGCTGCACGGCGGTCATCGCCTTTTGCACGGCCTGCAGGAAGCGGGGCAGGCGCACGGGCTTCAGCAGGTAATCCACCACGTCGAGCTCGTAACCTTCGAGGGCAAACTCGGGGTAGGCGGTAGTGAGAATCACCTTGGCCTTGCCGTTGATGGCCTTGATGAAGTCGAGACCGGAAAGCTCGGGCATCTGGATGTCGAGGAACACGAGGTCGACCTTGCCCGACGCCACTTCCTGCAGCGCCTCGATGGGATGCGTGCTCGTGCCCACCAGCTCCAGGTAAGGTGCCTGCTTCACGTAATGCTCCAGGATGTCGATGGCATGCTGCTCATCGTCGATGATCATACAACGGATCATAATTGGTAGATGGTTAGTTCGGTGGTATAAGTTACGGCGTCTTCCTTCACATCGAAGCGAAATTTATCGTCGTAGGCCAGCTCGAGGCGCTTTCGGATGTTTTCGAGACCGATGCCGGTGCTGAGTTCCTTTGGTCCCGACTTCTTGCGGTTGGAGCAGGAAAAGAAGATGCCGTTGCGGCCCACGCGCAGCAGGATGGTGATGGGATGCTCCTCGCTTTTGAAGTCGCCGTGCTTGAAGGCATTCTCCACGATGGTGATGAGCACGAAGGGAATGATCTCCGCGCCGTTCATGATGCCCTCCACGTCGAAGCGCACGTTGAGCTTGTTGCTGTAGCGCAGCTGGTTGATCTTGATCACGTTGCGCACGTGTTCCACTTCATCTTTCAGCAAGGCCTTCCCGTCGCGGGTATTGCCCTGGCTGAGGGCGTAGCGCATGATGTCGCTGAGCGTGAGGATGCCCTCGGAGAGCTCCTCCGACAGGGGCAGTGCCTTTGCATAGAGAAAGTTGAGCGTGTTGTGCAGGAAGTGCGGGTTGATCTGCGCCTTCAGGAAGTTGAAGTTGGCCTGCGACTTTTCGTATTCCAGCTGCATCTTCTGCTCTTCGAGGATCTTGCGCTGCTTGCGCTCGTCGCGCAGGTACACGAAGTAGGCAAAAACGAGCGAGATGGCCAGGTAGAAAAAGGTGACGAACGCGTAGGAAAAGACGAGCATGCCCGTTCCCATCTTGTCGCGCTCCATCCGCTCGGTGGAAATGTAATAGCCCAGCACGAAGTTGGCGATGAGCGCCAGCACGATCAGCACGCAGTATTTCAGGAAGCTGAAAAAAGACTTGCGCTGCAGGTAACGCTGGTAAAAGCCGTTGAGCGTTACGTAGTAATACAATACGCCGAAGGCCAGCGAATACACATGTTCCAGGATGTAGGGAAAGGTAAGCTTCTTGCTCCAGTTGATCGGCTTGGCCTGCGGCGACATGTAGATCGCCAGCAACCCCAGGATCATCATGACCAGGTAAAGCGCGAGCACGACCCAAAACACCTTCCAGAACTGGAACCGCTTTTCAGATTTCATAAGTGACGGAAATTAGGGAGGAAAAACAAAAGAGCGCTGGCCGGGGCCATCGATGGAATAAATGCGCCTTCGGGCTGGGGGAGCTACCGAAGGCGCATTCTTCAGGGACGATTCATACTGCACGACCGATTAGCCGCCGATACCCATGCCTCCGTTGCCGCTCTGCGTGCGCTTCAGTTCTTCTTCGGCACCACCGGCGCGCTGCTTGGCAGCTTTCACCTGGTTGTTGCCGAAGCGCCAGGTCAGGTTCAGCTTGAACTGACGGCTTTCCCAGCGGGCGGCCACGTCGGTACGCTGGCCGTTATAATCGCTGTAGCCGCGGAACTGCAGGGTGCGGAACACGTCGCTCACGGAAGCTTTTACCGTGCCCTGGCCTTTCAGGATCGTCTTCTGCACACCGATGTCGGCGGAACCCATGGCGCGGGCGCGGAAGAGACCCTGGTACACGGTCGGGGCATTGTAGAAGGCAGTCACCTCGCCGGTCCAGTCTTTCTTCTTGCCGAATTTGAGGCTGTTCTGCGCAAAGGCCGTGAGGCCGAAGGCGTCGAGCGAAACGGCGGGGCCGCTAGCCGTGGCGGGGCTGTGGTACTTCGAGTAGTTGGAGCTCACGTTCACGAACGACATGAAGCTCTTATACATGAAGGGATAGCTGACGTTGAGCGACACGACGTCCTGCGTGGCGAGGTTCTGCTTCGTCATGTAGGAAGCCGATCCTTTCCGGTCGATCTGCTGGGCCAGCATGTCGGTAACGTGGCTGTAGTTGAGGGCGGCGGTCAGCTTGTAATGATACGTATGGCTGATGCCGACGCTGTTGGTGTATTGCGGGCGCAGGTTGATGTTGCCTTTCGAGTAGCTGAACGAGTCGAGCTGGAATTCGAAGGGGTTCAGGTCCTGGTAGGCCGGGCGGTCGATGCGGCGGCTGTAGGTCACGTTCCACACCTTCATCGGGTTCTTGTTGAAGGTAACGGCAGCGCTCGGGAAGAAGTCGGTGTAGTTACGCGAGAACTCCGAGTGCGTGGGCAGGTAGCCACCGCTGGCAGGCGTGCGGCCTTCCGAGCGGCCGGTGCCGGCGGTATGCTCCACACGCAGTCCGCCCTGTACCATAACGCCTTTCAGCTGGCGGTTGTAGGTCACATAACCCGCGTGGATCTGCTCCTCGTAGCGGAAGCGGTTGCTGCGGTTGTAGTCGTATTGCTCGGTGGCGGTGCTGGCGTCGTAGCGGCGGAAGTCGTTGTCCGAGGTGGTGAAGGCCGTTTTGCCGCCCACACCCAGTTTACCCTTGTACAGGTCCTGTTCCCAGTCGGCCTTCAGCGAGGAGATGTCGATGCGCGTGGGCGAGATGGAGTGGATGGCCGAGTAGCTACGCAGCGTCTTGCCGTCGGGCGCATAAGTCCAGTTGGGCTGGCGCTGGTCGGTGCTGATGTCGTAGTAACCATAGTCGGCATTCACCACGAGGCTGCGGCCTTTGGTGCCGGTGTAGGTGTAGTTGCCGTTGGCGTTGATGTTGTTGCGCTTCATCTCGTTGTGGCTTTCCGACGCGAGGATGCGGTTCACGACGCCGCTGTTGCTGACGATGATGGGGGTGCTGCCGTTCATGTCGATAGACGGGGCGGCGAGGTTGCCGTTCACCATCAGGCCTACGGAGTGGCGCTTGCTGAGGGTGAGGTCGGCGCCGGCCTTGAAGCCGTGGCTCTGGTTGCTGAACTGCGTGCGGCCCTGCTGGTCGAAGATCGTGTCGGGGATGCTGCGGTACAGCGACAGCGTGTTGTGGTTGCGGCTGTAGTTGTAGTTATAGTTGCCGTACAGGTTCACGGCCTTGTTGCGGTAGTTGAGCGACAGGCCGCCGTTGTACTTCGAGTAATAGGCCACGCTGTAGCCGGCGTTCACCGAGCCGTTGGTGCCGAAGTTCTTGTTCTTCTTCAGGCGGATGTTGATGATGCCTGCGTTGCCGGCGGCTTCGTAGCGGGCCGAGGGGTTGGTGATGATCTCGATGCTTTCGATCTGGTTCGACTGCAGCGTCTTCAGGTAGTTGGACAGGTCGGTGCCGGTGAGCGGCGTGGGACGGCCGTCGATATATACCTGCACGCCGTTCTTGCCGGCGAGGGCGAGGTTGTCGTCTTTGTCCACCTGCACGCCGGGGCTCTTGCGGAGCAGCTCGAGGGCGTCGTTGCCGGTGGCGTTGATGGTGCCTTCCACGTTGACCACCATCTTGTCGGCACGCACCTCCACCACGGGCTTGCGCGCGGCGACGGTGACGCCCTTCAGCTCGGCGGAAGCGGCGGAAAGACGGAAGGCCGGCAGCTGCACCGGCGACTGGGCGATTTCAAAGGGGGCGGAAGCGGCCGGCGCGAAGCCGACGTGGGAGGCCTGCACGCGGTAGCGGCCCGAGGGCGGCGCCGGGAAGGCAAAGGAGCCATCGGCGCTGCTGACGGCCAGCTTGACGGTAGCCGAATCGCGCAGCAGCGATACGGTGACGCCGGCGATGGCTTTGCCGGACTCGTCCTGTACGCGGCCTGCCACCTGTGCGTTGGCGGCAAAGGCGCCGAGTGTGAAGAGGGAAGAAAGGAGTACGCTTCTCATAACAACTGATTTTCTGGTTAATGCTCCTTGGCGGAACGGGCACAAACCTAGAAAACCGGGGAAAGGAAGGGAAAAACGTTGTACGAAAGGGGCTTTTTCCCGGACAAACCCCATCCCCTAACCCCTTCCCCGGGAGGGAAGGGGAATGCCTCGCCCTCCATCTTACCCCCGGCCCTTCCGGGACGGAGAGGGTGTGTTAAACAGCATTATCTGGCCAGAAAAATCCCATTAAAGTCTGGTGTTTCTCACCGGGTCTCCTTTGAAGGCAATCGTTCCTTCGTTCAATGAAAGATGAAACCCGGAGACGTCTTTGCTTCCACGCGAGCGAGGAGCAGTATTGGAGAAAAATCAATTTTGCCCGGTCCAACCGGCGAGCGATGACTCCGGCCGAAAGCGCGCTTTGGCAAAGGGTGCGTAAACGCCAGCTTGGTGGGCACAAGTTCAGGCGCCAACATATCATTGGCCGGTACATTGTCGACTTTGTGTGCCTGGAGCAAAAGCTGGTCCTGGAAGTCAACGGTGGTTATCATTTGGAAGGGGATCAGCCGCAGCGCGATGCGGAGCGCTCATCAGACCTGCGGGACAGTGGCTTCACGGTACTGGATTTCACCAATGAAGAAGTACTGACCGACATGCCCTCCGTGCTGGCGAGAATAGCCGCCCAACTGGGTGTCACGCTGGCACAGTAGCCGTCCCCCCCTCCCGGGGAGGGGCCGGGGGTGGGGTGGGATCATTCGCCCATCCCATCGCCGTCGGCGGTCTTGCTGCTTCCTTCCACCAGCGCCTGCAGCGACGCGAGCTCGGCGGGCGTAAAAAAGCGCCACTTTCCCGGCGGAAGGCCGGTGAGGGTGATGTTCATGATCCGCACGCGCTTCAGCGCCGTCACGCGGTAGCCGAGGGCTTCGCACATCCGGCGGATCTGGCGGTTCATGCCCTGGGTGAGGATGATGCGGAAGCGGTTCGGCGCCTCCTGCTTCACGAAGCAGGGTTTGGTCATTCCGTCGGGAATGCGGACGCCGGCGCGCATTTGTTTCAGGAAGTCGAGGTCGAAGGGGCGGTCGGTGGTCACCATGTATTCCTTTTCGTGACCGTTGCCCGAGCGCAGGATCTTGTTGACGATGTCGCCATCGGAGGTGAGGAAGATGAGGCCTTCCGACAGTTTGTCGAGGCGCCCGATCGGGAAGATCCGCTGCTTGTAGTTGACGAAGTCGATGATGTTGGTCTTGTCCTGGCGGTCGGTGGTGCAGGTGATGCCCTTGGGCTTGTTGAGCATCAGGTACACGGGCGCCTTTTTCTTTGGCAGGGGCTCGCCGTCCACCAGCACCTTGTCGCCGGGTTTTACGCGGCTGCCTTTCCACCCGAGCTCGCCATTGACCGTCACGCGGGCCTGCTCGATGTACTGGTCTGCTTCGCGGCGACTGCAGAAGCCCGTGTCGGAGATGTATTTGTTGAGACTCGTGTCCATGGCTGCGAAGATAGCAACTGGCGGGCGGGGGCGGGCGCAGGCGCCCTTGGTCGCAACGGCACGACGGCGCAACGACGCGACGTTTTTGGAAAGCGCTGCTACCTACGTTTTGCATTCAACTGGGCCCGTTGTGCCGCCATGTCGTCGTGCCGCCGCGATCCGCCGCAGGCGAAAAAAAGAGGACCGCAGGTCCTCGCTGCGGGCGGGCGCAGGCGCCCTTGGTCGCAACGGCACGGCGGCGCAACGACGCGACGTTTTTGGAAAGCGCTGCTACCTACGTTTTGCATTCAACTGGGCCCGTTGTGCCGCCATGTCGTCGTGCCGCCGCGATCCGCCGCAGGCGAAAAAAAGAGGACCGCAGGTCCTCGCTGCGGGCGGGCGCAGGCGCCCTTGGTCGCAACGGCACGGCGGCGCAACGACGCGACGTTTTTGGAAAGCGCTGCTACCTACGTTTTGCATTCAACTGGGCCCGTTGTGCCGCCATGTCGTCGTGCCGCCGCGATCCGCCGCAGGCGAAAAAAAGAGGACCGCAGGTCCTCGCTGCGGGCGGGCGCAGGCGCCCTTGGTCGCAACGGCACGGCGGCGCAACGACGCGACGTTTTTGGAAAGCGCTGCTACCTACGTTTTGCATTCAACTGGGCCCGTTGTGCCGCCATGTCGTCGTGCCGCCGCGATCCGCCGCAGGCGAAAAAAAGAGGACCGCAGGTCCTCGCTGCGGGCGGGCGCAGGCGCCCTTGGTCGCAACGGCACGGCGGCGCAACGACGCGACGTTTTTGGAAAGCGCTGCTACCTACGTTTTGCATTCAACTGGGCCCGTTGTGCCGCCATGTCGTCGTGCCGCCGCGATCCGCCGCAGGCGAAAAAAAGAGGACCGCAGGTCCTCGCTGCGGGCGGGCGCAGGCGCCCTTGGTCGCAACGGCACGGCGGCGCAACGACGCGACGTTTTTGGAAAGCGCTGCTACCTACGTTTTGCATTCAACTGGGCCCGTTGTGCCGCCATGTCGTCGTGCCGCCGCGATCCGCCGCAGGCGAAAAAAAGAGGACCGCAGGTCCTCGCTGCGGGCGGGCGCAGGCGCCCTTGGTCGCAACGGCACGGCGGCGCAACGACGCGACGTTTTTGGAAAGCGCTGCTACCTACGTTTTGCATTCAACTGGGCCCGTTGTGCCGCCATGTCGTCGTGCCGCCGCGATCCGCCGCAGGCGAAAAAAAGAGGACCGCAGGTCCTCGCTGCGGGCGGGCGCAGGCGCCCTTGGTCGCAACGGCACGGCGGCGCAACGACGCGACGTTTTTGGAAAGCGCTGCTACCTACGTTTTGCATTCAACTGGGCCCGTTGTGCCGCCATGTCGTCGTGCCGCCGCGATCCGCCGCAGGCGAAAAAAAGAGGACCGCAGGTCCTCGCTGCGGGCGGGCGCAGGCGCCCTTGGTCGCAACGGCACG